>NZ_JASHKW010000026.1:0-144678 GCF_030056915.1 Rhodococcus sp. IEGM 1307 | reverse complement strand
CCTGACGATTACGCAGGTCGGCGAGCTTTCCCGCCGTCGTGTGAATATCGGGCGTGACCGCCGAATCTGTGACTGTCATCTATGACTGCTCTTCCCGTCGAGGCTGTCGGAACCAGCGCTGCACCCTGTGGGGTACGCGGTTCGTGGGATTACCCACTCGGACGCCGCCACTTTAACGCATTACTTATCGATCGTTCACGTGCGCTGCATCACTCTCGCGGCGAGGGTGTGATGCATCACGCTGCTGCTACTGGTCCTCGGTGCGGCCGTGGCGGCGCTCGTAGTCCTCGCGCGTGCGGTCGGCGCGACGCTGCGCCTTCGCATTGAGGAGGTCCGGATCGAGGCCGTGACTGAGCAGACGGTGGCGACGGTAGATGTTCATCAGCGCGACCGCAAAGTAGAGCAGGGGGAGCAGCAGGAGGGCCATCATCGCCAGCGGAATCCAGATCGGACCGGGGATGAAGAGGAACAACGCCAGCACCGCGACGACGGGAAGCATGAAACGGAGGACGTACCGCACCGAGGCTCCCGGCCCGACGAGGTCGTTGCGGACCCAGTCCTGCATCGAATCCGGCAGCGTGCGACCGAACAGATACCCGACGTACTGACTGGGGCTGGGACGCTGCGCATCGGACATGGGTTCAGGATAGTGCTGACGAACGGCCGCGAACTCGACGACGCTGGGTCGTCGAGTTCGCGCTGTTCCCGCTACTGCTGCTCCGCATTCGCGACGATGACGTCCCGGACGTACTGCGCGAGACCGGGAGCGACGTCGTCGTAGTGCCGGCGAAAGCGGTCGTCGGCGAGGTACATCTCGGCGAGGTTCACCTGCATTGCGTAATCGCAGTCGTAGAACCGTTCGATGCCGGCGCGGTGTTCCTCGGCGAGTGCGTTGGCCCGATCGGACCCGGGTTCGACGCCGTCGGCCATCGCCTGCGCGAGCGACGCCTCGAATGCGTCTCCCTCGGCCTTGATTCGCTTCCAGTCCTCCTTGCTCATCTTCGCGGACCGCTGCTGGGACTGCTTCCACGCGTCGGTGTCGCCCCAGCGCTCTTCGGCCTCGGCGGCGTACTCCTCGCCCGGCCAGTTGTCGCCGAAGATTTCGTTCTGCTCTTCGGGGGTGAGCTGAATGCCCATGCTTCTCGCCTCCATCATCTTCTCCACGGCTGCAGCCATCTCGTGTAAGCGATCGATCCGTTCGCTCAGCAACGCGTGCTGTCGCCGTAGATGTGCGAGGGCATCGACTTCCGGGTCGTCGAGGAGGGCTGCGATCTCCTCGAGGGGGAAACCCAGTTCGCGGTACGTCAGCACGCGGTGCAGACGTTCCACGTCGGCATCCGAATAGCTGCGGTACCCGCCGGGTGTGCGGTCGGACGGTGTCACCAGACCGATCTCGTCGTAGTGGTGCAGAGTGCGCACACTCACTCCGACCAGCCTGGCGACCACGCCGACCGTATGTTTCTCGCTCACGTCCTCTACCGTGCAGCCTGACGTCGCGTGAGGGTCAACTCAGTTGTAGAGATTGTCGAGTTCGTCGGAGAAATTGGTCATCACGACCTTGCGCTTGAGCTTCATGCTCGGTGTGATCTCGCCGTTCTCGACGGTGAGTTCCCGTTCGAGGATGCGGAACTTCTTGATCTGCTCCCACCGGTTCAGTCCGGCGTTGAGTTCCTCGACGTATCCGCCGATCAGGTTGCGGGTTTCCTGGGCGTTCGCGATCTCGGCGAGAGACTTGCCACCCAGGTCGTGATTCTTTGCCCACTCGCCGATCGATTCGGCGTCGAGGGATATCAGGGCGACGCAGTACGACTTCCCTTCGCCGTCGACGATGAGCTCACCGACGTACGGACAGATGCCCTTGAACGTGGCTGCCACGGCGGACGGTGCGACGTATTTGCCGTTGGACGTCTTGAACATGTCCTTCTTGCGGTCGGTGATCCGCAGGTAGCCGTTGTCGTCGAGTTCGCCGATGTCGCCGGTGTGGAACCAGCCGTCGTCGGTGAGCGCTTCGGCTGTGGCTTCGGGGTTCTCGTGGTATCCGCTCATGACGCCGGGGCCCTTGATGAGGATTTCGCCGTCGTCGCCGATCCGGGTCTCGGTGCCCGGGATGGGCCAGCCGACGGTGCCGAACCGGTACGCCGAGGGGCGGTTGACGAACGACGCGGCGCTGGTCTCGGACAGTCCGTACCCTTCGAGGACGACGATGCCGACGGCGTCGAACCATTGCGCGACATCACGATTGAGCGCCGCGGATCCGGAGATGAAGAACTTGAGGCGGCCGCCGAACCGTTCGCGAATCGTGCTGTACACCAGCCGATCCGCGACGGCGTGTTGCACCGAGTCGAGCAGCGACGGACTCTTGCCTGCCTGCTTGGCCTTCGACACCCGCAGCCCGACGCCGACGGCCCAGTCGAAGATCTTCTCCTTCACCCCACCTTCCTCGCGCACCGTGGAGACGATCCGCGCGTACGCCTTCTCGAAGATGCGAGGTGCCGCGCCCATGAACGTGGGCTTGACCACCGCGAGATTCTCGACGATCTTGTCGACGCGACCGTCGACCGCCGTCGCGAAACCGATCTGCAGCGGCAGGGTGAGCAGGACCTTCCCGAACACGTGGGACAGCGGGAGCCAGAGGTATTGCAGGTCGTCGGCGTCGAGGATGCCGGTCGCGTCGATCGCGGCCACCTCGTACGTCCACGCCGAGTGCGACAGTCGCACACCTTTGGGTCTGCCGGTGGTGCCGGACGTGTAGATGAGGGTGGCGAGGTCGTCGGGGTCGATCGCCTCGATCCGGTCGTGCACGGCGTCGGGTGTCTCGGCGAGCAGTTCTTCGCCGAGGTCGTGTAGCTGGTCGAACGTGATCACCCAGTCGTCGTCTCCGGCGTCGCCGTCGATCAGAACGACCTTCTCGACGTCGCCGAGTTCGCCGCGGTTCTCGCGCAGCTTGGCCAGCTGCGCGTCGTCCTCGGCGAAGACGACGCGGCTGCCGGAGTTGGCGACGATGTAGGCGACGTCGGCGGCCGTGGTGGTGGGATACACCGTGGTGGTGGCGGCGCCGGCGCACATGACGGCCAGGTCGGCGAGCACCCACTCGTAGCGGGTGGCGGACGCGAGCGCCACCCGCTGCTCGGCCTGCACACCGAGGACGATGAGACCGGCCGCGAGGTTGCGCACCCGGTCGCCCGCCTCGGACCAGGTGACACTGGACCACTGCTTCGGGTCCGCCGCGTCGACGTATCGGAACGCTTCGCGGTTGGGTGAGTGGGCCACCCGATCCACGAACAGTGCGGCTACCGACGGAGCCCGATTCTCGATCTTGGAGCGGTCAATGACCTCGTCCGACGCACGCTGAGCTGCCATGTATCGATCTTAGGAACCGGGGCCGCTCGGGGGAGTGGTTTCGGCGCAGGTCAACTCATCTCGGACGTCACCTTGCGGGGTTTCGCGACGATGGCCAGAGACATGACGGCGGCGATCGCGCACAGTCCGCCCGCGACGTAGAACGCGGAGTCGTATTCGCCGAACTGGTCGCGCACGAGTCCTGCGAGGAACGCCACGATGCCGGCGCCGATCTGGTGCGACGCCAGCACCCAGCCGAACACGATGGGTGCGTCGCTGCCGAAGTGCTTGCGGCACAGTGCAACCGTCGGGGGTACGGTCGCCACCCAGTCGAGTCCGTAGAAGATGACGAACGCGATCATCGGCGGGTGCACGGTGTTCGCGAACAGGATCGGCAGCAGCATCAGCGAGATCCCGCGCAGCAGGTAGTAGATGCCGAGGAGCTTGCGTGAATCGAATCGGTCGGTGAACCACCCCGACGCGATGGTGCCGATCACGTCGAAGATCCCGATCACGGCGAGCAGGCTCGCGGCCGCCGTCACCGGCATACCGTGGTCGTGCGCGGCCGGGACGAAGTGGGTTCCGACGAGTCCGTTGGTGCTCGCCCCGCAGATGGCGAACGTGCCGGCCAGCAGCCAGAACACCCGGGTCCGCGCCGCCGACACCAGCACCGTCACGGCCCGGCCCGCGGCGCCGCCGCGACCGGTCGGGGCGGGTGGTTCGGCGACGTAGTCGGGTCCGGCGCCGTACGGCACCGCTCCGACGTCCGACGGCCGGTTGCGCAGGAACACGAGCACCAGCGGCACGACGGCGAGGGCCGCGAACGACACCGTCAGCGCCACGGTCTGCCAGTTGTAGTGCTCGGCGACCATCGCGAGGATCGGCAGGAACACCAGCTGTCCGGCGGCGCTGCCCGCGGTGAGGATGCCGGTGACCAGGCCGCGGCGGGCGACGAACCACCGGTCGACGACGGTGGCCACGAAGGCGAGTGCCATCGAGCCGGTGCCCAGCCCGACGAGCACGCCCCACAGCAGCACGAGTTGCCAGGTGGCGGTCATGAAGACGGTCAGTCCGCTGCCGGCGGACACCAGGACCAGCGCCGCGGTGACCACCCGCCGCATGCCGAAGCGTTCCATGAGCGCCGCCGCGAACGGCGAGGTCAGCCCGTACAGCACCAGGTTGATCGACACCGCGGAGGAGATGCTGGCACGCGACCAGCCGAAGTCCTCGTGGAGAGGGTCGATCAGGATCGAGGGCGCCGCCCGGAAGCTGGCGGCACCCACGAGGGCGAGGAACGCGACGGCGGCGACCAGCCACGCGTAGTGGAGGCGCGGCGGGGCGGTTCGGGCCGGAGGTGCCGGGGGCGCGATTTCGGACGTCACGACGGTAAGTCTGCGGGACTGGATCTCGCCGGAACAGTTGCCGGAATGACAACATATGAAAGAATCTGGCCATGGTCGAACGTCATCGTGTGGTCGTGCTCGCCCTGGACGGTGTGATCCCGTTCGAACTCGGCATTCCGTCGCGGGTCTTCGGGCGGGCGGAGGACGCCGACGGGAACCCGCTGTACGACGTGCAGACCTGCACGGCGGACGGACGGCCCGTGCGTTCGGACGCCGATTTCTCGGTGTCCGTCGATCACGGGCCCGAGTTGCTGGCCGAGGCCGACACGGTGGTGATCCCGGCGTCCTACGAACTCGGCCCGGCCTACGACGACGGGCATCTGCCTCCGAACCTCGAGGCGGCTCTCGACTTCGTCCGGCCGGGCACGCGCTACGTCTCCATCTGCACCGGCTCCTACATCCTCGCCGCGGCCGGGCTGCTCGACGGACTGCGCGCCACCACGCACTGGCGCAACGCTGAACACTTCCAGCGCACCTATCCGCAGGTCCGGGTCGATCCCGACGTGCTGTTCGTCGACGAGGGGCACATCCTCACCTCGGCAGGCGTCGCCGCCGGACTCGACCTCTGCCTCCACATCGTGCGCCGCGACCACGGCTCCGACGTCGCCAATCGGGTGGCGCGCCGATGCGTCGTCCCACCGTGGCGCGACGGCGGGCAGGCGCAGTACATCGAGCGGCCGATCCCGGAGACCACGGCGGAGTCCACCGCGACCACCCGGGACTGGGCGTTGGATCGGCTGGGTGAGTCGCTGACGCTGAGCCGGATGGCCGCGCACGCGAACATGAGTGTCCGCACGTTCACGCGGCGGTTCGGTGAAGAGGTCGGCACCACCCCGAACCGCTGGCTGATCACCCACCGGGTCGACCGCGCGCGACAACTCCTCGAGACCACCGACCTGTCCGTCGACGTCATCGCCCGCGAGGTCGGTTTCGGGACCGCGGTGTCCCTGCGTCAGCACATGGGCGCCGTGCTCGGCGTCCCCCCGTCGGCGTATCGCAGAACGTTTCGGGGCCAGGCGCTCACGACGAAGGCACCGGCGTAGATCCCGAGTCGTGTCCCGTGGCTGTGCGGGCCGGGCGGATGAGCAGTTCGAGTGCCGCGAGCGCGAGTAGGGCGATGAAGACGATCCACAACACGACCAGTCCGGTGGGGTAGCGCCAGAACATCAGCAGAAGAGCCGCGACGCCGATGATGGTGCAGCGCAGTGGAATTCGGAGTTGGTTGGCCCACCGTTCCACCTCGTTCGGCGGTCGGCCTGCGCCGGACTTGCGGGCGAAGTCCAGTGCCTGCCCGAACCCACGACGGACGGCGGTCGCGGACGACGAGCCGCCGGTGAGGAAGGCGCCGATCGCGATCACCAGACCGAGGACGGCGACCGCACGCAGACTCGTCCGCAGTGGCACCAGAACGGTGTCGATGACCGCTGCCGCCGCGTCGGGCGACAGGATGTCGGGTGGGACGCTGTCGAGGTAGATGGCGCGTCCGACGAGAATCCCGATCGCGAGGATGAGCATTCCCAGGGCGATCGACAGGCCGGCGAGGGAGAGCGCGCGCAGCCGTCGGCCACTGGGGGCGACGGCGACCGCGGCGGCGGCGCAGGCGATTCCCAGCCACGGCAGGATCGCCGAGGCCTTGTCGAGGGCGTTGACGGCGCGCTGCGCCTTCACCAGCTCGGGGGACTGGAACAGCACGAATTGCTTGTCGACCGCGGGGATCTTGTCGGCGAACGCGAAACCACGCTCGGTCAGCGCGGCCTTCACATTGTCGATGACGGTGCCCAGAGAAATGCTGACGGTGCCGCTCTGGTCGACCTCCACCGAGCTGAGACCGTAGTTGCCCGTCATCACCGCCACGAGTGCGTTGTGCGCCGAACGGTTCGCCTGGATCCAGAGGTCTTCGAACTGCTGGGACTGCACGAGTGAGCTGACGGTGTCGTGGACGAAGTTCTTTGCCTGGCTGGTGATCACCGGTGCGAGGCCGACCACGGCCGCGTCCAGTCGGGGAGCGTTCGCAGCGACATTCGAGACGTCGGTCAACGCCTCGAGTGCGTCCTTGGTGAGCCCTTCGACGTCGACTCGGGTGAAGATCTCGTCGGTGATCTGGTTCGTGATGTCCGCTTGGAGGGCCGGATTCGACCCCAGCGGGGTCACCGTGCTCACGTAGCGGTCGGTGTCGAGGATCTGACTTCTCGTGAAGCGTGCGGTGACCGACGCGAGTGCGAGAACGGCGACCAGGACCAGCAGAATCGTGACGGCCGTCCAACGTAATCCGTTCCGGGGTGGGTGGGCGACCGGTTCTGCCGGAACACCTGCGGCGGCGCCCGCGGCCTGTCCGCGCAGCGTCGCCACCTCGTCGCGCAACCGGAGAAGTTCGGCGCGTTCGTCCTTGTCCAGTGAGCCGGTGCTCGTGCCGTCTTCCATTGCGGATCAGATCACTTCGGGGTTCCAGGTGGCGACCGCCCAGATCACGACGGCGTTCAGCGCGATGATCGTGATCGCCCACCCGGGGTAGTAGGGCAACCACAGGAAGTTGACGAAGATCGACAGGGCGCACAGCACCATCGCGCCGACACGCGCCCAGGTAGCCCCCGTGAACAGTGCCGCACCGACGGCCGCGACGATCACGCCGAGCACGAGATGGATCCAGCCCCAGGTAGTGACGTCGAATTGGTAGGTGTACTCGATGCCGACGACGATCACGTCGTCCTTGGCTACCGCGGAGATCCCCTGGAGGAACTCGAGCACGCCGACGGTGACGAGAAGAACCGCCCCGCCCATCGACGTTCCCTTTGCCACACCTTGCTTGACCAGCGATTCATCGGACATGACCGTTCCTCTTTCGTCACCGTACGAAATGAACTGGCGAAAGTAAGTATCCTCCGTCGGATCACCCCTTGTCAGGAAGATGCCCGGACGGGTGCGTATTGACCTCGCTCGACGCGGCGACGGAAAATATCTGCAGGCCAAGGTTTGTCCGGAAAGGGGATCGCGATGTCCGACGAGTCGTTGGTCAAGCAGGGGGTCGCTGCCGCGACGTCCATGGTGGCAGCGATAGTTTTGCTCACTATCGGAATTCTCCATGTGCTGTCGGGCATCTCGGCGCTCATGAAGGACGACCTCGTCGTGGCGGGCGCCGAGTACATCTACCAGTTCGACACGACCGCGTGGGGCTGGATTCACCTGGTGCTCGGTGTGATCGTTGCGGCCGTCGGTGTCATGTTGTTCACCGGGGCGACGTGGGCCCGCGTCGGCGCCATGGTGATCTGTGCTCTCTCGCTCCTCGCCAATTTTCTGTGGCTGCCCCACTACCCGTGGTGGTCGGTCGTCATGATCGTGCTGGACGTGTTCGTGATCTGGGCTGTCGCGACATGGAAGCCGGGCTATGAGGAGCGGCTCTAGGTCGCGAACCCGTCGAGTACCGGTCGTCAGGGCCCTGCCGGGTCACGGGCGATCCCGGGCTTTCGCCGCCAGCGAACCGACGCGGTCAGCACCCGGATGCCCAACGAGATCAGGATCAGGTTGCCGATGAGTTGTGCCGACACCACCGCCCGCGCGGTCTCCGTGGTGGCCACGATGTCACCGAATCCGACTGTGGTGAATACCGTCACGGTGAAGTAGAGGGAATCGAGGCGGGTCAACACTTCGCTGAAGTTGTCCTGGCCCGAGAGCGAGAGCAGAAAGTACGTCGTCGCGTAGCCGACGAGGTAGACCCCCACAGTGACGGCCAACGCCTCGACCGCCTGCACGACCGGGTATTCGGCACGCAGCACCCTGCGGATCTGCCAGACGTACACCGCGCAGACCACAGCGAGACCACCGACCACCAGGGACACGGTGCGAAGGTTGTCGACCGTGGTGAAGGGCAGCAGGAAATATGCGCCCACCAGCACTGCCGTGGCGCACACCGGGCGCAGGATCGCCGGAACCAGCACACGCGCCCGCGCATGGCGGGAGAGACTTCGCACGCCGTCCTCGTCCATCGACACCGCCCAGCTCACCACCTTGTCGGCGATGGTGCGACTTGAAATTGCCACCTCCAGTTTCCGCCGATCGAGGAGCCGACCAGAGCGCTTTGGCCGTCTTTGCGCCTCGGAGCGCACCCACACGTCGATCGACACGGTTTCGGAGCAACCGAATTCACACCCCGAGTTCGCCACCCGGGTGCAACTCCACCGCAACGACACCCGCCCTCTCGGCGTGGTGGACGAATTCCGCGCCCGGACCGAAGAACAACCGGGGGCGCACGGCGTCGAGGCCGATCGGCCACAGTGTTCCGTAGTGGATCGGCACCGCCAGGCCCGCCTCCACCAGGCGTGCGACGACCGCGGCGCGAGTCGGGTCGAGGTGACCCTTGCCGAGGGTCGGACCCCAGCCCCCGACGGGTAGCAGCGCGAGATCGACAGGGCCGACGTGGTCGGCGAGGTCCGGGTACAGGTCGGTGTCGCCGGCGAAGTAGGTCCGCCGGTCACCCTCGACGACGTACCCGACCGCGGGCGCGATCTGCGGGCCGCGCCGCCAGCGCCTGCCGTCGTGTCGGGCGGGCACGGCGCGCACGGTGACGTTGCCGATTCGTGCCTCTTCGCCCGGCCGCAGCAATACCAGGCGGTCGGCGAACTGTCGCAGCGCCGGCAGGCCGTCGACCGCCCGCCACGGTGCCACGATCGGGACGTCCGGATCGAGCATCCGCAGCGACGGCAGGTGCGTGTGGTCGGCGTGCAGGTGCGAGAGCAGGACTGCGTCCGGGTTGCGTACGTGCGGCCCGATCGGTGCGGGCCCTCGGCGGCGTCGTAGGTGCGCGACGTGGTCGGTCAGCACCGGATCGGTCAGGACGACCGTCCCGCGGTCCACGATCAGCGCGCTGGAATGTCCGAGCCAGCGCACACCGGGTGCGGCGGCAACCGGACCCGGCGTTGCGCTCACACCCTTACGATTCCAGATGACGAAAGGCGGTGCGATGCGCACGGTGGGCGGCGTGGTGCGGGTGCTCGTCGAATTCTTCGTGCTGTGGGGGTCGTCGGCGCTCGCGATCATCGTGCTCGACCGGATCCTCCGCGGCATCATCCTGGACCCGTCGAGCTTCGCTCCGATCCCGACGCTCCCGGCCGCGCTGGTGCTCGCGTTGGTGTTCGGCCTGCTCAACGCCGCGCTGTGGCCGGTGATGATGCGGTGCATGTCGTGGATCGGCCCGGTGCTGCTGTTCGTCGGGGTGTTCCTCGCCGGCGGTGTGATCATGCTGTACCTGGTACCAGTCGCGTCGGTGGACCAGCCGCGCGATGCGTTCTACCTCGCGGCGCTGCTCTCGCTGTTCACCTCCGTGATTTCGGGCGCGATCGCGTCCCGCTCCGATACCGCCTACCGACTGATGCAGGTGCGCCGACAGCGGTTCCGCTTGCGTCGCAACGCCGCGCTCGTGGACGCGTCCCCGGGGCTGTTGTGTATCCAGATCGACGGCCTCGGTTACGACGTGCTGCGTCGCGCGATCGCCGACGGCGTGACGCCCGGGCTGGCGAAGTTGGTGCGCGAGACCCACCAGCTGGTGCCGTGGCACACCGACTGGAGCAGTCAGACGGGTGCGACCCAGCTGGGCGTGCTGCACGGTTCCAACCACAACGTGCCGGCGTTTCGCTGGTACGACAAGACGACCGAGCACATTTCGGTGTTCAGCAACCCGGCCGACAACGAGCAGCGCGAACTCGAACGCACGGACATTCGTGGCCTGCTGGCGCACGACGGTGCGAGCCGCGGCAACCTGTTCACCGGCGGCGCGCACGACAACGTGCTCGTCGTCAGCCGCATGCGCGGTGCCCGCCTCGGCGGCGGAGCCGGCTACAGCGACTATTTCGCGGACCCGGCGAGCGCGCTGCGCACGTTCATCCGGATGGTCGCGGAACTGCAACGGGAACTGCGCCAGTCACTGCGGCAGAAGCGGAAGGACATCCAGCCGCGAGTGCCGCGGGGTGGGGTCTATCCGTTTGTGCGGGCGTTCGCGACCGTGCTCGCCACCGACGTCGCCGCCGCCGCGGTGGTCGGCGATCTGATCAAGGGGCGCAGTGTCGTCTACGTCGACCTGATCGGCTATGACGAGGTGTCGCACCACTCCGGCATTTCCCGGCCGGAGACCCTTGCGGTGCTGACCAAACTCGACGACGTCATCGAGATGCTGCTCGCCGTGGTGGGGCAGGCCGATCGGCCCTACCGCGTCGTCGTGTTGTCCGATCACGGGCAGAGTCAGGGCGCGACCTTCCTGCAGCGCTACGGGGAAACCCTGGGGCAGTTGGTCATCCGGCTTGCCGCACAGCGCGAACCGGTCGCGGGGAAGCGCCACTGGTACGAGCGCGAATCCGGCGCCTCCCGACAGCCCGGGGCGGAGGGGCGCGGCTACGCCGCGGCCAGCGTGCACTCGCCGACGGCCGGCGAAGAGGCGCACGCCTCCACGGGCGAGCCGATCGTGCTCGGCTCGGGCAATCTCGGCCTGATCTACTTCCCACACCTGCCCGGCCGCGCCGATGTAAATGCCATCGAGGCTGCCCATCCCGGGCTGCTCACCGGGCTCCGCGAGCATCCCGGGGTCGGCTTCCTGCTCGTTGCCGCCCCGGGCGGGTCCGTGGTGCTCGGGCCCCACGGCCAGGTCGACGTGACGACCGGCGAGGTCACGGGCGAGAACCCGCTCGCGGTGATGGGCCCCGACGCGCTGGCGAAGGTGCGACGCACCGACACCTTCGACAACGTCGCCGACATCATGGTCGGCGGCGCATACTGGCCCGAGACCGACGAGGTCGCGGCGTTCGAGGAGCAGGTCGGGTCGCACGGCGGAATGGGCGGACCGCAGAGCACTCCGTTTCTCATCTACCCCGCCGACCTGCCCGCACCGCCCGACCCGCTGCACGGCGCCGAGGCCGTGCACAGGGTGCTCGCCGGATGGCGGGACCTTTCGACGGGACCGCGCGCAGGCGACCTATCGGGAACTGGCGCTTGACGGCTGGCGAAGACCGGCAGCCCGAGGCGTCAATGTGCTGCGCTCGCCTCCGCGCACGGCGGAAGATGGAATACGACGGGAAGTCGGACCGTCGCGAGGAAGTACACGCCGCCGGTGAGGGGCAGTCACGTGAACAGATCAGGTACCGCCGATACCGGCGGCAGTGGCCGGCGCTGGTGGGCCCGTGTGGCGTTCGTATTCGCCGTCGGTGCGGCGGCGGTGCCCGTGCTGTTCGCCGGGGTGCTGGGCACCGTGGCGTTGCTCATCGTGGGGACCGGTGGCGTCGTGGTCACGGTGGCGGCGTTGTACTGGTTCCTCACCCGGCGCGGAGTGTTCAGGTGGATCTCCCTCGGAGTGGCGATTGTCGCGCCGATCGTCGTGCTGACACTGTTCGTCCGCGCACACCTGCTGTGGGTGGTGCTGCTCTCGTATGGGCTCGCTGTGCTGGCCGTCGTCTGCGCTCGCGCCGCTTTGCGTGGCAGACGTGCGGAGACGACCATGCCCGAATACCCTGCCCCGCCCGCGCAGCACCCGTTCCTGATCATGAATCCGCATTCCGGTGGCGGCAAGGTCACGAAATTCGACCTGAAGCGCAGAGCCGAGGAGCTGGGCGCCGACGTCGAGCTGCTCGAAGGGCCGGCCACCATCGACGTCACCGCACTGGCCCAGCGGGCCGTCGCGCAAGGGGCCGATCTGCTGGGGGTGGCGGGCGGAGACGGAACCCAGGCTCTCGTGGCGGCGGTCGCGGCGGAACACCACCTGCCGTTCCTCGTGATCAGTGCCGGAACCCGCAACCACTTCGCGATGGATCTCGGACTCGACCGCACCGATCCCACCCGATCGCTGGACGCACTCCGGGACGGTGTCGAGCTGCGTGTCGACCTCGGCACCATCAACGGCCGACCCTTCGTCAACAACGCGTCGTTCGGGGTCTACGCCGAAATCGTCCGCAGTCCCGCCTACCGCGACGACAAGGCCGCAACAGTGCTGACGCTGCTTCCCGATCTGCTCACCGGGCACGCGGGGCCTCGATTGGTCGCGCGGATCGGTGAGACGGCCGTGGAGGGACCGCAGGCGGTCCTGGTGAGCAACAATCCCTACGGCAACAGTGATCTGGCCGGTCTGAGCCGCCGGGACCGTCTCGATCGCGGCGTCCTCGGCGCGGTCACCGTGTCGGTGGCGAACACCCGGCAGGCGGTCGGTCTGCTGCGTCGCACCAATGTTCACGGTTTGACGCAGGAAACGGCGATCGAGGTGGTTGTGGACGCCGACACCCCGGAGATCCCCGTCGGAGTCGACGGCGAATCACTCATGCTCCGCACTCCGGTGCGGTGCACCATCGAACCGGACGCCCTGCGGGTGCGGGTGCCCAGGACGAGGCCCGGGGTGCGTCCAGCTGCGCCTGCATTCGACTGGGTGCGACTGTGGCGGGCGGCGCACGGCACTCGCACTGCGACAGGGGCGGCGCCCCGCGGTTGAGGGTTCAGCCGCCGGAAGGATCTCCGGTGTGGTCGGCTCGACTGTGAAATGCGGTGACAGCGGACTCGATGGTCGGATAGAAGTGCGACGAATCGAACCTGTCGCCCACCCCGAACCGGATGAGCCGATCCTTGATCGGGCCCTTCATCTCCGCGAACACCAACCGGATCTCTTTCCCTTCGAGATACGTGTCGAGGTCGACGAGTTCGTCGACGGCGGTGGTGTCGAGACCGGTGATCGGCTCGGACGCCACGACCACCCACTCGACCGGGGTCGGCGCGGCCGCCACCACCGAGCGCACGTATTCGTCGAAGATCTCGCCGTTGGCGAAGAAGAGGGGAGCGTCGAAGCGCACCAGCACCAGACCGGGGATGCGGAGGCCGCCGGGGTGGCGTTGGACGTCGTGGAAGCCGGGGCGGTCGGGCGTCCGGACGAGTTCCGTGCGGTACGGCTGCCACGCCTGCGCGACCACCGCGACGAAGGACAACCCGATCGCGACGAGGATTCCCTGCAGCACGCCCACCAGGGCCACCCCGAGGAATGCCGCGACGGCGAGTCCGAACTCCACGGTGCTCATGCGCCACATCCGGACCATTCCACCGACATCGACCAGCGCGGTGGCGGCGACGATCACCACGGCCCCGAGTGTCGCGTCGGGGAGGTACGTGGTGACCCCGGGGGCGACGAGGACGAAGACCAGCACGGCGAGTGCTCCGACGACGCATGCCAGTTGGGTGCGGGCGCCGCTCTGTTCGGCCACCGGGGTCCGCGACCCGCTGGCGGAGACGGGGAACCCGCCGAACAGTCCGCCGGCGATGTTGGCCACGCCGACCGCCTTCATCTCCGTGCTGCCGTTCACGTCTTCACCGTGCCGGGCGGCGAACGTGCGGGACAGCACCCCCGTGTCGGCGAACGCGATCAGGGCGATACCGGCCGCGGGGCCGACGAGGTTCCCCACGTCCCCCCAGTCGACACCGCCGAACGACGGCAGCGGCAGGCCGGCGGGTAGGGCGCCGACCATCCCGATGTCGTCGGTGAGTCCGAGTGCCGCAGACAGGATGATCGCGCCGACCACGGCCACGAGGACACCGGGGATGCGGGGCACCCAGATGCGGAATCCGACGATGACGGCGAGGGAACCGATGCCCACGGCGGCGGCGACGGGGTCGATGTTGCCCTGTACCACGGACTTTCCGATCTCCCCGACCTCTCCGATGAGGCCGGACGCGTCGACGGAGAATCCGAGCAGCTTGGGCAGTTGGCCGACGACGACGATGAGCGCTATCGCATTGAGGTAGCCGAGCCGGATGGGCTTCGACAGCAGTTCGGTCACGAAGCCGAGATGCAGGAATCCGCCGACGAGGAGAATGAGGCCGACGAGGACGCCGAGGACGCCGGCGAGGGCGAGCGCGCTCTCCGGGTCGTCGGCCACGGCGAGCGGCAGGACCGCCGCGGCGATGAGCGGTGCCAGCGACGAGTCCGGGCCGAGCACGAGGATTTTCGACGGTCCCACCAGGGCATACGCGAGGAGCGGGATGATCGTCGCGTAGAGGCCGGCGTAGGCGGGCAACCCGGCGGCCTCCGCGTACCCCATCCCGGCGGGAATGAGCAGGGCGGTGAGGACGAGTCCGGCGGTGACGTCGGGGCGTAACCACTCCCGGCGGTATGCCCGCGCCGTCGCGATCCCGGGTAACCGGCCGAGGCTTCCTGTCCAGGACATGGTCGGGTCTCAGCGTGCGCGCTGGGGGTCGACGGCGGCGGGGGCGGTCATCGGTGCGGGCGGCTCCGAATGGAGGTGGCGCCGGCGCCGGAACGCCTTCTCCGCTTCGACGACGATCGGGATGATCAGCGACCACCCGAGGCAGGCGAGCCACTGGCCGCCGGTCAGCGACGTGGTCATGAGGAGGTCCTGGAGGAACCCAGCCTCGACCGCGAACACCGTCACGATGACCGGGATCGACAGGATCTTCAGTGCGCCGAGGATCGGTGGGGTGAGCCCGGACTCCGGGTCGCGCCGCATGACGAGCCCGGCGAGGATGGAACCGAACGACAGCACCACGAACGCCGTCGTCATGGGGACGGTCGCCTCCGTCGTGCTCATCTCGCCCGGCGCGAGGAGCATCGCGGCAAGCGTGACGGCGAACTGCAGGACGCCGTATGCCAGCCACTGCACGAACGCCCTCCGGTTGGCGATCGGCATCTGCGGGTCGCGGGGCGGCTTGTTCATCAGATCCGGCGCAGGCGGGTCGAGCATGATGACGGCGACCGGGAACAGCGTGATGAAGAAGTGCTGGAACAGCACCATCAGCGGGGTGAGCGCGACCCCGTCGTTGATGTCGAAAATGCTCGCGACGAGAAACAGCAGCACCAGCGAGAACAGTTTCGACATCTGGTATCGGATGTAGGACACGATCTTGTCGTAGATGTTGCGGCCCAACCGGATCGCGGTGATAAGGGTACCGAAATTGTCGTCGGTGAGCACCATCTTGCCCGCCTGTTTGGTGACTTCGCTCCCCGAGCCCATGGCTACGCCGATATCGGCCTTCTTCAGCGCGGCCGCGTCGTTGACGGCGTCCCCGGTCATCGCCACGACCGCGCCGTTCTTCTGCATGACGTCGGCCAGGCGTAGTTTGTCCTGGGGAGTGACGCGGCCGAACACGTGCAGGTTCGGGAGTGCGGCCGACAGTTCTTCATCGGTCATGGCCTGCAGTTCCGCACCACCGATCGCGCCCGGTCCGAGCCCGAGTTCGGCGCCGATCGCCGATGCCGTGATCGCGTGGTCGCCGGTGATCATGCGGACGTCGATGCCGGCCTCGTGGGCGGTGCGCACCGATTCGATCGCCTCCGGCCGAAGCGGGTCGATGATGCCGACCATGCCGACGAACGTGAGGTCCGCGACGTAGGACATGGGGTCGGCCACCGCGGCCTCCTCCTGCCCGTCGAGGCGGCGGACCGCGAAGGCCAGCACGCGAAGTCCCTTCTCGGACATGGTCCGATTCGCTGCCGTCAGTTCCTCCCGGACCTCGTCGAGCGGCACCTCCTGCCTGCCCGGCCGGAAGGCGGTCGCGCACCGCGCCAGGACCACGTCGGGCCCGCCCTTGACCAGTTCCACGAATTGGGTTCGGCCATCGACTTCCAGATGGTGGAACGTCGCCATGAACTTGTATGCGGAGTCGAACGGCACGGCGGCGACGCGCGGATACGTTCGCCGGGTCAGTGGGGCGTCGACACCGATCTTCGCCGCGAGCACCACCAGCGCGGCTTCCGTCGGGTCGCCGACGACCTCTCCGGTGCCGGAGACCGTGGCGTCGCTGTCGAGGCACAACCCGTACGCGAGCAGCGTGAAATCCGGGGCGGCCTCGCCCGCGACGTGGGTGATCTTCCCCGACTTGGCGTAACCCTCACCATCGACGGTGTACCACCGGCAGTGGAAGTACAGCGACCGCACGGTCATCTGGTTCATCGTCAGCGTGCCGGTCTTGTCCGAGTTGATCACGCTGGTCGCGCCGAGTGTCTCGACGTCCGTGAGGTTTTTCACGATGGCCTTGGCGTCGGCCAGCTGCCGTGCACCGTAGGCCAGCATCGCCTGGACGAACGTCGGCAGACCGGTGGGGATCGCGGAGACCCCCATGGAAATGCCGAGCAGCAGAAGCGTCGTCACGTCCTGTCCGCGAATCACCCCGATGATCACGATGATCGCCACCGAAGTCCACGCGATGACGCCGAGCACTTTCGTGAGCGAGTCCAGTTCGCGCTGCAGCGGGGACTTGCTCGGTGCGACCGCAGACAGCATCGACGCGATCTGGCCCATCTGGGTGTGCATTCCCGTCTCGGTGACCACCATGGTGGCGGTACCGCGGGTGACCGAGGTGTTCTGGAAACCCATGTTGCTGCGGTCGCCGAGAGAAACGTCGATGGTGCCGAGCGTCTGGGGGTCCTTCGCGACGGGTGCACTCTCACCCGTCAGTGCCGCCTCCTGGGTCTCCAAGGTGGCCGTCGTGAGCAGGCGGCCGTCCGCGGGGACGATGTCGCCCGCCTCGAGCTGCACGACGTCGCCCGGCACGAGCTCGGTGGCGTCGAGCTGGGTCAGAGTGCCGTCGCGGACCACCCGCGCCTGCGGTGTCTGCATCTTCGCCAGTGCGTCGACGCTGGCGCGCGCCTTCACTTCCTGCCGTGTGCCCAGCACGATGTTGAGCCCGACGAGAACCGCGACCACGATCGCCGTCGGGATTTCGCCGATGACGATGCTGACCACGGCCACCGCGACCAGCATCAGGTTCATGGGGTCCTTCAACTGCAGCAACGCGATCGACCACGTCGACGGCGCCGGCTCGGAGGCGATCTCGTTCGGACCGTGCCGTCGGCGACGTTCGTCCACTTCGCCGGCCGTCAGCCCCGCCTGCCGATCGGAGGCCAGTGCGGACACGACGGCGTCGGCGTCCTGGGCATGCCAGGCCGTCTGCGCTTGCGCGGGTTCCGTCGAGACCATGACCGCTCGTCCTTTCGGCTCGGATTCTCAGTAGGGGGTGGGAATCCAGTGCAGTGGCTGCCTCGGCGCCTCGTAGCCGTGCGGGCCCCGCCGCTCCGGCAAGGTGATGTCGGGGCGTTCGAGGGGTTCGTAGGGGATCTGGCTCAGCAGGTGGCTGATGATGTTGAGCCGACCGCGTTTCTTGTCGTCGTTGACCGCGACGTACCAGGGCGCCCAGCCGGTGTCGGTGAAGTGGAACATCTCGTCCCGCGCCCGCGAGTAGTCGTACCAATGGGTGTACGACTTCAGGTCCAGGTCCGACAGCTTCCAGACCTTCCGCGGATCGTCGATCCTGCTCTGCAGGCGAAGCGTCTGTTGTTCCTCGCTCACCTCCAGCCAGTACTTCAGCAGGATGACGCCCGAGTCGACGATCGCGCGTTCGACCGTCGGGACGAGTTGGAGGAACTGCTGCGCTTCCTCCTCGGTGCAGAAACCCATCACCCGTTCGACGCCCGCGCGGTTGTACCAACTGCGGTCGAAGATGACGACCTCTCCGCCGGCCGGGAGATGGGGCAGGTACCGCTGCACGTACATCTGCGACTTCTCGCGATCGGTCGGGGCAGGCAAGGCGACGACACGGAATACGCGCGGACTGACCCGCTCGGTGATCGCCTTGATCACGCCGCCTTTCCCGGCGGTGTCGCGGCCCTCGAAGACGATGCAGATCCGCGCATCCGACGATTTCACCCACTCCTGCAATGCGACGAGTTCGCCGTGAAGCGGACGGAGTAGGCGGCGGTACTTCTTGTTCTTCATCGGTGCGGCAGGCTCGGCACCGTCCGGCCGGGGCAGGTCGAGGCCGGACTTCTCGTGCTTCGACTTCTTTCCCACGGCTTCTACCCTGGCCGCCGACTGCTCAGACCCGATCCGGATTCCAGGTCGACACGGCCCAGATCACCACGACGTCGAGGGCGATGATGAGCACCGACCACCACGGGTAGTAGGGAAGCCACAGGAAGTTGGCGAGTATGGAGACGGCCGCGATCACGATCGCGGACACTCGAGCCCATCCCGCGCCGGTGAACAGCGCGAGGCCGACGCCTGCGACGAGCACACCCAGCACGATGTGGATCCAGCCCCAGGTGGTCAGGTCGAACTTGTAGATGTAGTTCAGCCCCGCCACGAATACTTCGTTCTCGGCAACCGCAGCGATTCCTTGGAAGAGGTGGATGATCCCCACGGTCACCATGATGATGGCCGCCCCGATCGAAGTGCCTGCCGCGACGCCCTGCTTGACCGACGTTGTCTCGGACATGACCGTCCCTTTCCCTACTGCGAGCCGGGCGGCCCGGTACCTCCATTGTCCGCCGTTCCACCTGGCGGTAGTCGGGAAATTGGATTTCCGCGAATTCTGCGGATACTGGATCGATCCCAGAATCAGGCATATTCACCGCCCTGACACCGAACCGAGTTGCTCGAGAGGCCATTTCGTGTCTTGACGGTGGTTTCGCAGCGGGACGACGATGAGTCGATGATCGGTGACGACGAGTTCCTTCAGGTCGAACAGGTCATCGAGCGCCTGATGACTCGGTACCCGTCCGTGTCACCCGTGGACATCGAGCACACCGTGCGCACAGTTCACAAGCGCTTCGCGGAGTGCAGGATCCGGGACTTCGTCCCGCTCCTGGTGGAGAAGGCCGCCCGCCGCGACCTTGCCGACAGTACGGTGCCGGCCGCCGGTGACATTGTGCTCTAGCGGTGTCGTCGCGGACTGGGTAATACTGGTGCGACGCCGTGTGTGGCTGTCGCTGCTGTCTTCAGAAGAGAGGTCCTGCAGTGAACGACACCGATTTCGACGAACTCGGGCCCATCGACTATCTCGTCGTGGAGTTCCCTGCCGACCGGAGACCCGACGGATCGGCCTTGCCCCTTCTGATCGACCTGGTAGAACGAAACATCATCCGCGTGCTCGACCTGATCTTCGTCCGTAAGGAAGCCGACGGATCACTCGCCGGTGTCGCCATCGAGGACCTCGGGCTCGACGGCGGTGTGGACGTGACGCTGTTCGCCGAGGCGGCGACGGGTCTGATCGACCGAACAGACCTCGAGGACGCGGCTGCCGTCCTGGCCCCCGGATGCTCCGGAGCTATCCTCGTCTACGAGAACTGCTGGGCCGCACCGTTCGCCTCCGCCCTCCGGCGCGAGGGTGCGCAGCTGGTGGCCTCCGGGCGAATCCCCGTCCAGGGCATTCTGGCGGCGCTCGACACGCTCGACACCACCAATTGAGATTCGAGGAGGCCGGAATCCTGGCCTGCTGACCGGAACACCTAGTGGACGGAGCGTCGAAAATGGAAGGTTTCTGGGAGTTCTTCTGGTTCATCTTCGTCTGTTTCGCCTTCGCGGCCTACTTGTCCGTGTTGTTCTCGATCATCACCGACCTGTTCCGGGATCGCGAGACCTCGGGGTGGGTCAAGGCGATCTGGATCCTCTTGCTGTTCGTCATTCCCTTCCTGTCGGCACTGGTGTATGTGATCGCCCGCGGCGACGGCATGGCGAAGCGGTCGATGGCCGCCGCTCATCAGGTCAAGCAGGCCCAGGACTCCTACATCCGCGACGTCGCCGGGAAGTCCCCGGCTCAGCAGATCACGGAAGCCAAGGCGCTGCTCGATTCCGGCGCGATCACCGACGCCGAGTTCCAGGCGATCAAGACGAAGACACTGGCGTAGCGTCGGTCGGCGGTCGGCCGGGCCGACTCGGCAGAAATCCGAACATCCCACGTGGGCTTCGGTGTTCACGGGACGTGGTGTGATTGCGGATTGCCGTCGATAGCGACTCTGTGACGGCTACGCTTGGTAGGTGCCGAACGATGTGATCGATGGTGCACCCGAGCGCGAAGCCGGTCCTGTCCGGCCACCCGGGCATCGTCGCTGGCTTCCGGACCGCTATGCCTTTGGGGGGCTGGTGGTCGCGGTCCTGTTCGTGTGGCTGTCGTTGACGCCGACACTGCTGCCGCGCGGTCCGTTCTTCCAGGGATTGGTCACCGGCGTCTCGGCGGCGATCGGCTACGCCATCGGATTCCTCGGTTCCAAGTTGGTCCGCTACCTCGTGCAGCGGGAGGCGCCCACCCATGTGAAGACAATGGTGCGCCGGGTGGCGTCGGTGATCGGAATCGTCGGAACCGTAGCGATACTGGTGTGGTTCTGGGATTGGCAGTCGCAGTTGCGGGCGATCATGAGTGCCGCACCGTTCCCGTGGTTCGGCTATCTCGTCATGGTGGTCGTGGCGGTGCTGATCTACGTCGGGTTGGTGGCGCTTGCCCGGGTGCTGCTGCGGGCGGTGCGGTGGGTCGAACGCAAGATCAGCCGGGTGGTGCCGCGGCGGATCTCGGCGACGGCCATCGGTGTACTGGTGGTGGCGCTGCTGTTCGCACTCGTCAACGGCGCCGCGGTGCGCGTGATCATGTCGGGGCTGAACAATTCGTTCGCCGCCGTCAACCAGGAGACCAAGGCCGGTGACGAGCCGCCGACGTCGTCGCTGCGTTCGGGCGGACCGGACTCGCTTGTCACGTGGGATTCGCTGGGACGGCAGGGTCGTTCATTCATGTCGCGTGGCCCGACCGTCGAAGAATTGTCCGCGTTCAATGGTGGGCGGCCCGCGGTGGAGCCGATCCGGACTTACGCCGGGCTCGCCAGCGGCGGCGATTCGATCAGCGGGAACGCCCAGCTGGCAGCGGACGAACTCGAACGCGCCGGCGGGTTCGATCGTGCGGTGGTCGGCGTGGCCACGACCACCGGTACCGGGTGGATCAACGAGAGTCTCGCCTCGTCGCTGGAGTACATGTACAACGGGGACACCGCGATGGTCGGATTGCAGTACTCCTATCTGCCGAGTTGGCTGTCCTTCCTGGTGGACAAGGAGCGTGCCCACCAGGCCGGGGAGGCGTTGTTCGACGCTGTGTACGACAAATGGAAGGTCTTGCCGCCGGAGTCCCGTCCGAAGCTCGTCGTGATGGGAGAGAGCCTCGGATCCTTCGGGGGCGAAAGTGCATTCGGCAGTGTCGACGACGTCGAGGCTCGTACCGACGGCGTGCTGTTCACGGGGCCGCCGAACGCGAACGAGATCTGGACCGACGTCACCACGAACCGCGATCCGGGCTCGCCCGAATGGCTGCCGATCTACGAGCAGGGCGAGACCGTCCGATTCGGTGCGCGGGCGCAGGAGGACCTGCCGCGCCCCGACGCCCCGTGGGGACGGCCGCGGATGGTCTACCTCCAGCACCCATCGGACCCGATCGTCTGGTGGTCACCCGAACTCCTGCTGAGCGAGCCCGACTGGCTGAAGGAGGACCGTGGCTACGACGTCCTCGACAGCACACAGTGGTTCCCGTTCGTGACGTTCCTTCAGGTGGCGGCCGACATGGCGGTGTCGACGGGCGTTCCCGACGGGCACGGACACACGTACGTCGTCGACATCGCCGACGCGTGGAGCGCAATCCTGTCGCCCGACGGCTGGACCCCGGCGGACAACGACCGCTTGCGGACGACGCTCGCCGAGATGGGGGAGGACGGCTGACCTGTTGTGCGGGCCGGCGGCTACGGCGCCGCGAGGAAGGACCTGACAGCGGGCGCGAGATCGGCTGCGTTGGTGACGATGTCGAGGTGACCGCCGGGGTGCAGGTGCAGGGTCGCGTGCGGCAGGAGCGCGTTCATGATGTGGGCGTTGGCGATGGGAATGATCGGGTCGTCGGTGCCCGCGACGATCAGCGTGGGCTGCCGGATGAGCGGAAGTATCGGCAGGCTCGTCCACATCGCCCCCGCGAGGAGCTGGTGGAGATAACCGATGCGGGAGCCCGTGTGCATCTGTTTTCTGAAGACTCGCGCAACGGCTTCACCGCCGAGGCGGGCCGTGCCACCGTACAGGTCGCCGGCGATGGCAGCCGCATAGCCGGTGTCGGTGAACCGCCTCGGAGTCAGCATCTTCGCGAGCACACGCGGGTGGCCCGGAATCATCAGGGCCCCGGTCCCGGTGGCGACGAGGACGACGCGCCGACAGCGCCGCGGATTCTGCAGGGCGAACTGCTGGGCCAGCGCTCCGCCCCAGGACAAGCCGAGGACGTCGACGGCACCGACCCCGATCTCGGCGAGGAGGCGGCTCAGGCCGCACGCGAGGGCAGGAATGGTGTACGGGACCGGTGATGCCGACGAACCCCCGGTACCGGGCACGTCGAAACTGATGATCGTCGCCGCCGGATCCATCGCGGCGACCAGCGGGTCCAGCACTTCCAGGCCGGCTCCGATGCCGTTGCACAGGACCAGGGGCACACCGGTCCCGCGGCGGATCCGCACCCGGATCCGCCGACCCCCGACCGGAACGACGCTGTCCTCGAACTGGTCGCCCCTGCGGAACAATTCGGTCACGCTCACGTGTAGAGCACCACGACGTCCGCGATGCACACCGGACGCGTTCCGCCGTCGATCTCGTAGGTCAACCCGAAGACTGCCTCGATGCCGGCCGGTTTCCGTTGCGCGGCGATCACGGACACCGTGACGCGCAGCGCGGAACCGACGGGCACGGGCGCCGGGAACCGCACCTTGTTCAGGCCGTAATTGAGGGCGGCGTGCACGCCGTCGACGGTGAGAACCTCGGCGAGGATGCTCGGGGCGAGCGACAGCGTGAGATAGCCGTGCGCGATCGTGCAGCCGAAGGGGCCATGGGCCGCCCGTTCGGGATCGGTATGGATCCACTGGTGGTCCCCGGTCGCGTCGGCGAACAGATTCACCTGATCCTGAGCAATTTTGAGCGTGCCGGTGGTTCCGACGGTCTGTCCGACGAGCCCGAGGAGATCGGTGGGGTGGGCAAGGTTCATGGTCATGGTGTGCCTCTGATCGTGTCGTGCGGGTCAGCTGTGATGGACGTAGGTGCCCGGTGCCGGGGCGAGTGGCGGGAACTGCCGGGCACCGAGGCCGTGGGGTGCGTCGATGTCGGGTCCGCTGCGCTCGGCCAGCCAGCGGGCGTAGTCGGGCCACCACGAGTCGGACGCGGTCTCCGCCGCGGCCAGCCACTCGTCGGGAGTCTCCGGGACGGGCTGCCCGAATCGGAAGGACGCCCGCGGATGGCCCGGCGGGTTCACGAGTGAGGCGATGTGACCGTTCGACGACAGCACGAAGCGGGAGTCCTTGCTGCCGAGAAGGCGAGCGCTCCGGTAGGTGGACTGCCACGGGCAGAGGTGGTCGGCGGAGCCGCCGACGACGTACGCGTCGGCGGTCACGGTGGCCAGGTCGACGGGTGTGCCGAGCATGGTCGCAGCGCCCGGCGTCGTCAGCGCGTTGCGCAGCCCGAGCAGGACGAGATCGCGGTGCAGTGCCGCCGCCATGCGGGTGGTGTCGGAGTTCCAGAACAGCACGTCGAAGGCGGCAGGAGCCCGGCCCTGCACGTAGTTGTTCACCCAGTACCGCCAGACCAGGTCGGTCGGACGCAGCCAGGCGAACATCTCGGCGAGGGTGCGGCCGTCGAGATATCCCTTGGCGGCCGAGTCGCGGATCGCGGCCGCGGCGGCGCGCTCGCTCATGACGGCAGCCGCGGTGCCGGCCTGGGTCTGGTCGAGGACGGTGACGGCCAGGGTGAGGCCGGCGATGCGGTCGCCCTCACCGATCTCGGCGAGATGTGCCGCGACCATCGCCGCGAGAATCCCACCCGAGCAGGTGCCCAGGACGTGGGCGCTGTCGGTCCCGGCAATGCACTGCGCCGTATCGAGCGCCTCCACGATCGCCGCGCCGTAGGTGTCGGCATCCCAGTCCCGGTGCCGGGCGTGGGGGTTGCGCCAGGAGATCGCGAAGACCTGCTGACCCTGCTGCAGGAGGTACTCGATCAGACTGCGGCCCGGTGCGATGTCGAGGATGTAGTACTTGTTGATGACGGGCGGGACGATCAACAGCGGTGTGGCGTGGACCTTCTCCGTCTGCGGCGTGTAGTGGATCAGTTCGAAGGTGCGGGTCTGCAGGACCACGGCGCCCTTCGTCGCAGCCACGTCCTCCCCGACGGCGAACGCGTCGGGTTCGACCATGGCGGGCACGCGCGGTTTCGACAGCATGTCGCGGACGAGCGCGCGGACTCCGCGTGCCGCACTGAGGCCGCCCGTGTCCACCATTGCCTTCCAGCCCAGCGGGCTGAGAAGTGGATTGTTGGTGGGGGACAGGCCTTCGACGAGGTTGTCGAGGACGAACCGCATCCGCTCGTGGTCACGCCAGTCCAGTTCGGCGTCGTCGAGCAGGGCCGCAGCGGTGTGCGACGTCGCGAGATACGCCTGCATCGCCCGGCGCAGGGCCGGATTCTGCTGCCACGCGGCGTCGCCGAAGCGTTTGTCCGACTTCGCGGGAGTTCGATCCGAGGTGCCGACGGCGATGGCGCCGAGTTCGCGGACGAGGGCGCCGCCGCGCCGGGCAACGGTACCCGGCCGGCCGGCGAGGCCGACCCCGAGACGGGTCCACGAGCTGTCGGGGAGCATGCGGGCGGCGACGCCGCGGGTTCCGCTGGTGAGCAGAAGGTCGAGGGGAGCGGTGAGCTCGTCGGGGATGGTGGGGAGGGGAGTGTCGCTCACGCTTGTGCTTTCGGTATCAGAGTGCGGCCGGGGCGCGGCCGAGTTCGCGTTTGAGGATCTTGCCGGTGGCGGTCATGGGAAGGGTGGTGACGAATTCGACGGTGCGGGGGTACTTGTAGCTCGCCATCTGCTGCTTGGCCCAGGCGATCACCTCGTCCGCGGTGACCCGTGCGCCGGGCTCGAGGATGACGTAGGCCTTGATCTCCTCGCCGTGACTGTCGTCGGGGACGCCGACGACGGCGGCGAGAGAAATGGCGTCGTGGCCGAGGAGGACTTCTTCGATCTCACGGGGGTACACGTTGAATCCGCCGCGCACGATCAGGTCCTTGGCCCGGTCGACGATGTAGTAGAAGCCGTCGTCGTCGACGCGGGCGAGGTCGCCGGTCCGGAACCAGCCGTCCCGCAGCACTTCTGCCGTGGCGGCCGGGCGGTTGTAGTAGCCCTTCATGATGTTGTGCCCGCGCAACGCGATCTCGCCGATGTCACCGGCTCCGGTGACGGTGTTCCAGTTCTTGTCGACGAGCCGGGCCTCGATTCCCCACACGGGGACACCGATCGATCCGGGCCGTGGATCGCCGCCGGGATCGCTGAACGTCGCGAGCGGCGAGGTCTCGGACAGTCCGTATCCCTCGAGGATCTGGACACCGAAGCGGTCGGCGAACCGGGTGAGGATCTCCACCGGCAGCGCGGCGCCACCGGAGATCGCGAGTCGCATGTTGCCGGCGATGCGGTCGATGTCGGCGGGGTGTTCGTCGAGGGCGCCGAGCAGACCCCAGTACATGGTGGGCACCCCGGCGAATACGGTGATGTTCTCCCGTTCGATGAGATCGAGTGCGGCGGCGGCCTCGAACCGGGGCAGCAGCACGAGGGTCGCCCCGACCGAGATTCCGGCGTTGAGGGTGACGGTCTGGCCGAACGAGTGGAACAGCGGCAGGGTCACCAGGTACCGGTCGTGGGTGGCCGGTGTGCTGTCGAAGAGACGATTGGCGGTCAGCGCGTTCAGCACCATGTTGGCGTGGGTGAGCTCGGCGCCCTTGGGTTTTCCGGTGGTCCCGCTCGTGTAGAGGATGACCGCGGTGTCCCCGGGTTCGCGGACCACGGTCTCGCACTCGATGTCGCGATCCGCGACGGCGTCCGCGAGCGTTCCGATGCCGTCGATCGAGGCGGGTGCCTTCGGGTCGGCGGTGATGCGGAACATGCTGCGGCAGTGCGGACTCTGCGTGAACGCGGAGCGCCCGTACTCGCCCATCGGCAGGTCGGGGGTGCCGTCGTAGCAGAAGTACGCCTTGGCATCGGAATCTGCGAGGTGATAAGCGATCTCGCGGTCCTTGAGCAGCACGTTGAGCGGTACGACCACGGCACCGGCCTTGAGGATGCCGTAGTAGACGACCGGGAACTGGGGGATGTTGGGGCAGGAGAGCGCGACCTTGTCGCCGGGTTCGATGCCGCACGACATCAGCAGGTTCGCGACCTGGTTCGACCGGGCGTCGAGGTCGGCGTAGGTCATCCGTGTGTCGCCGAGAATCAAGGCGTCACGGTCGGGGAATCGGCGGGCAGAGTCTTCGAGAAGGACGGAAAGGTTGAGCACGGGAGACTTTCTCGTGGTGGGAAGGTGGTGGGAGAAGCGCTACGACAGCGCCGCTGCGGTGGCGGCGCGCACCAGGTCTTCGCTGACCCCGGGCGCGCACTCGCGCAACACGAGACCGGAGTCGGTGACGTCGACGACGGCCAGGTTGGTGATGATCCGGTGCACGACACCGCGCCCGGTGAGAGGCAGGGTGCAGCGTTCGACGATCTTCGGGGCCCCGGACTTGTCGCAGTGCTCCATGACCACGATGACTTTGCGGGCGCCGTGCACGAGGTCCATCGCACCGCCCATGCCCTTGACCATCTTTCCCGGAACCATCCAGTTCGCGAGGTCGCCTGCCGCGGAGACCTGCATTCCGCCGAGGACGGCGGTGTCGATGTGGGCGCCGCGGATCATCCCGAAGCTGAGCGCCGAATCGAAGAACGACGCGCCCGCGTTGACGGTGACCGTTTCCTTGCCTGCGTTGATCAGATCCGCATCCACCGCGTCCTCGTCCGGATACGGTCCGGTGCCGAGGATGCCGTTCTCGCTGTGCAGCGTCACGTCGAACCCCGCGGGCAGGAAGTTCGGGATCAGCGTGGGCAGCCCGATACCGAGGTTGACGTACTCACCCGGCGACAGTTCCCGGGCGGCACGGGCTGCCATGTCCTCGCGGGTCCAGCCGATCGTCTCGACGATGGTGGTCATGTCAGTCCTTCCTCGCGGCGACGGTGCGCTTCTCGATCTGCTTGTCCTGAGTCCCGGTGTGGACGATGCGGTCGACGAAGATCCCCGGCAGGTGCACCCGCGCCGGGTCGAGGACCCCGGGCTCGACGAGCTGCTCGACCTGTGCGATACAGATGCGGCCGGCCATCGCGGCGAGCGGGTTGAAGTTGCCTGCGGCCTTCGCGAAGACGAGGTTGCCTTCGGCGTCGCCGATGCGGGCGTGGACGAGTGCGAAGTCGGCAGTGATCGACTCCTCGAGCACGTACTGGCGGCCTGCGAATTCGCGGACCTCCTTCGGCGGAGACGCGACGGCCACCGATCCGTCGGCTGCGTACCGCCACGGCA
Organism: Rhodococcus sp. IEGM 1307; assembly: GCF_030056915.1. Taxonomy (NCBI): domain Bacteria; kingdom Bacillati; phylum Actinomycetota; class Actinomycetes; order Mycobacteriales; family Nocardiaceae; genus Rhodococcus; species Rhodococcus sp. IEGM 1307. The sequence goes on along the minus strand of NZ_JASHKW010000026.1, from coordinate 116,778 downwards.
GCCCGCCGTCGGACACGGGCGTTCCGACCCCGGCAGGGGTGAAGAACGCGGGGATCCCCGCACCGCCGGCTCGCAGCTTCTCGGCCAGGGTGCCCTGCGGCGTCAGTTCGACCTCGAGTTCACCCGACAGGTACTGGCGGGCGAATTCCTTGTTCTCCCCGACATATGACGCGGTGACGCGGCGAATCCGGTTGCGGGTGAGCAGGATCCCGAGCCCGCGGTCGTCGACGCCGCAGTTGTTGGAGTACACCTCCAGGTCGGTGGCGTCACCGGCGGCGATCGCGGCGATCAGCTCGTCCGGGATGCCGCACAACCCGAACCCGCCGACCGCCAGCGACGCACCGGGCCCGATGTCCGCGACGGCGTCGGCGGCCGAACCGAACACTTTGCGCGTCATCGGGCATCTGCGTTCGCGAGGCCGGGGACGACCGTGCTCTCGATCAGTTCCCGAAGCAGTTCCTCGGCGTACGGCCAGTACCCGTAGCCGGCGGCGGGATTGAGGTGGCCGACCGCGCCGAGGTCGACGAGCTTGCTGCCCCACGACTCGGCCATCCCGGCGACCCGACGGAATCGGGCCATCGGATCGTTGGTGCTGGCGGCGACGACGCTGGGGAACGGCAGCCGGCCCCGGGGGACGGGATCCCAGCCACCCTGCTCGAGTTCCCCGGGGGTGGGATACCCCGCGGGCAGTGGTTCCTCGAGGTCCGGTGGGGTGACCAGCAGGGCGCCCTGGACCGGGCGGGTGGACTGCTGCGCCCAGTGGACGGTGATCGCCACTCCCGCACTGTGAGCGACCAGCACGACCGGGCCGTCGATGTCGGCGACGACGGCGTCGAGGGCGGCGACCCGGGCCGCGAGGCTGAGCTTGTCCCGTTCGAGCGGCGGCACCGTCCGCGCGGTGTCGAGTCTCTCGGCGAGCAAGGTCTGCCAGTGGTCGGCGACGTGGTCCCGCAGTCCGGGCACGATCACCACGGTCGGTGCGGTGGAGGTGGAGGTGGTCACGGTCGACTCCAGTTCTTCGGAGGTGGATCAGGCGGGTGCGGTGGTGAGGGCGGCGAGCTTGCGGCGTCCGGCCGGGTAGGCGCGCTTGCCGAGGACGAGGGCGATGATCGCGACGATGTAGATCAGGGGAGCGATCTGCAAGGCAGTGACGAGCCCGAAGCGGTCGGCAAGCACCCCGACGACGAAGGGTCCCAGTGCCAGTCCGAGGAGGTTGTTGGCGAGGGTGAGCGTGCCGAAGGCCGAGGCGCGCACCGACGAGTGGGTGAGGTTCGCGACCATCGCGGCGATGGGGCCGGACGAGCCGGCGGAGAAGAAGGCACCGATACCGATCAGGACCAGTTGGGACGTGCCGGTCGGCAACTGGAACCCGGCGCCGAGGAAGACGAGGGAGAGCACTCCGAAGACCACCGCGGTGGTCCATTTCCGAGCGGGATCGTTGCGGCTCACGCGGTCGGTGATGATGCCGCACACCACCATGCCGCTGCCGACGAGCAGGACGAAGATCGAGGCCATCGCACCGGCCTTGTCGAGGGCGAGACCGTAGGACCGGTTGAAGAAACTCGGCAGCCACGCCAGAAGCACACCTGCGGTGAACATCTGGAGACCACCACCGATGTAGGCGAACACGACGGCGGGGGTGGTGAACAGGCTCGCGATCGGCGCCCGGAATCCGGCGGGGCCGGGTGTGTCGGCAGGGTCGTCGTCGGCCGCATGCTGAGCAAGTTTGCGTTCGGAGACCAGAGCCCGGAACAGGGCGACGAGCATGAGCCCGAAGACGGCCATCGCGGCGAACGACCAGCGCCAGCCGAGGTTGACGGCGATCACGCCGCCGAGGGCGACGCCGATCACGGACCCGAACGATCCGCCGCCCATGAAGGCGCCGCTGAGCGTGGAGTGCACTCGCGGGGCGAACACGCTGAGAACCACCGCGATGCCGACGCTGCCGTACGCGGCTTCACCCACGCCGACCAGGAAGCGGGCCCCGAGCATCTGCTCGTAGCTGCTCGCCACGGCGCAGAGCAGGGTTGCGAGGCTCCAGAGCACGGCCATCAGGAGCAGGCTCTTCACGCGACCCCACCGGTCGGCGAGCAGCGACAGCGGGAGGGTCAGCAGTCCGACCATCAGCGCGACGACGCTGCTGAGCGACGCCAGCTGTGAATCGGTCAGTGTCCATTCGGTTTTGAGGAGCGGGAAGACGGCACTGAGGACCTGCCGGGACATGTAGTCCGACAGCAGCAGACCGAAGGTGAGTGCGAAGACGATCCACGGATAGAACCGGGACCGGGAGGCCGGAGCGGTGCTCCCGGTGGTGGTATTCGGGGTGGTGGTGTTCAGGGCGGTGGTGGCAGGCAGTCCCATGAGGCCTCCTATGGCCGTCAGGAGTGATAAAGGGGTGGGGGAGAGAGCGGGCAGCGATCTACCCGCTCTCTCCCCGGTCGTGACCGAGATCCCCCCGGCGCCGGAACTCAGGCGTGGTGGGTGAAGCCCACCTGGCCGGGACGGCGGTTGGGCGCGTAGCCGAGCTTGGCGAGGGTTTCGTCGGCATCGGCGTAGGTCTGGCCGATCCGGTAGATGTCGCGGGCCTCCTTGCCGGTGGCCACCTCGCGGCCCAGTTCACCCGCGACGCGGACCAACTGCTCGATCTGCTGGACGGAGGTCATCTTCTCGCCCTTGCGTCCCCAGATGGTGTCCTCGTTACCGCAACGGGGGTGCAGGCCCATCGCGATCGCCATCGCGTTGACCGGCAGCACGCTGCGCATCAGGGTCTCGAGGGTCAGGCAGGCGCCGTCCGGGACTCGCTGGATGAAGTTCATGATGTTGTACGGGTTGGGGCCGTCGAAGCCGCCGCCGATGCCGACCCAGGTCAGGTTGAGCGGGCCGGTGTAGATCCCGCGCCGGATGAGCCGCTCGACGGTCTCGAGCTGGGGGATGCTCGAGAGCTGGAAGTGCGGCTGAATTCCGGCCGCCTGCAGGCGACGCAGATGCTCCTCGACCCACGCGGGGCCTGCCGGGACCGTCATCTCCCGGTACGCCTCGGCGAGCTCGGGCCGCTCCATCGAGGTGCCGGCGATGTCGTCGGCGGTCATGAGTTCCATGATGTTCATCTGAGAGGTGTTGATCGCGATCGTCACCTGGTCGGGTGCGGGATCGAGGTCGGCCAGCATGTGCCGGGTGTCGTCAGAGAGCCACTTCGCATCCGCTCCTTCGCCTTCGGGTGCGAAGGAGATCGATCCGCCGACCTGCAGGATCATGTCAGGCACCGCCTGGCGGAGTCCGGCGAGCAACTCGTTGAACTTCGAGAGCCGCTTGGAGCCCTTGCCGTCGAGTTCGCGGACGTGGATGTGCAGGACGGTGGCGCCGGCCTCGTAGCAGTCCACCGCCTTCTGGACGTGCTCGTCCATCGTCAGCGGCAGGTCTTCGCGGAAGTCGTCCGGCTCCCACTCGGGACCGTACGGGGCACAGGTGATGACCAGCTTCTCCTGGGTCTCGGGGAAGAGGGCGTCGTCGTGGAAGTGCATGGTGTTCTCCGTTCGAAATCGGATCTGATGAAAAGGGGCAGTGAGTAATTCAGAAGGGCCGGTCGCCGACGATGCCGGCGCGCTCCATCTTGCGGACGGCGGGCCAGTAGTCCTGGACCGCGTAGTGCTGGGTGGACCGGTTGTCCCAGATCGCCACACTGTTCGGGGTCCACCGCCACCGCACCTGGTACTCGGGAATCGACGCCTGGCTGATCAGGTAGTTGAGCAGGTTGCTGCTGCCGGGCGCGTAGTCGATGCCGTACCGGATGTTCTCCGGGGTGTGGTAATTGACGAAGTGGGTCGCGAAAGCGTTGACGAACAAGATCTTTTCGCCGGTCTCGGGGTGCGTGCGCACCACGGGGTGCTCGGCGTCGGGGAACCTCTCGTGCAGCGCGTGCCGCTGTTCCGGCGGCTGCGCGGCACCGAAGGACGCCTCGATGCTGTGCCGGGCGCGGAGTCCGTCGATCTGCTTCTTGACCTGCTCGGGAAGCTTCTCGTACGCCAGGGCCATGTTCACCCAGATGGTGTCTCCGCCGATCGGGGGCGTCTCCACGCAGCGGAGCACGCAGCCCATCGGCGGGTTCTCCCGCCAGGTGGCGTCGCAGTGAAAGGCGTTCTCGTAGTGCTCGGCCGGGCTGTCGAGGTCCTTGTAGATTTGCACCAGCCCCGGGTGGTCGGGGTCGCTCCCCACGGCGGGGTGGTCCTCGAGCGGGCCGAACCGTTCGGCCAGCGCCACGTGCTCGGCGCGGGACATGTCCTGGTCGCGGAGGAACAAAACCTTGTACTCGAGCAGCAGTTCCCGCAGTTCGGCGAACAGGGCGTCGTCGCGGGCGGCGTCACCGAGGTTCACGTCGAACAGTTCGGCGCCGATCGAGCAGGTGAGCGGTGCGAATCGGAAGGATCCGGAAGGGGAGAGGATCGTGTGCGGTTCGGGCGAGTAGGTCAGTTGCGCGGTGTCGGTCATGGTGGTGTCTCCGTCGGGGTGAATGTGGTGGCGCGCTGTCAGAGTCGGAACACGGAGGAGCCGATGCTGCGGCCGGATTCGAGATCGTGGTGCGCCTGGACGGCGTCCTCGAGCCCGTAGCTCTGGTTGATCTCGATCCGGATCCGGCCGGCCTCGACGTGCCCGAAGAGTTCACCGGCGAGTTCGGCGCGCTCCGCCGGGTCGGCGATGTAGTCGGCGAGCGCGGGTCGGGTGACGAACAGTGAACCCTTGACAGCCAACTGCATCGCGTTGATCGGAGGAATCGGTCCGGAGGCCGTTCCGAAGCACACCAGCAGTCCGCGCCGGGCGAGGCAGTCGAGCGACGTCTGGAACGTGGACTCGCCGATGCTGTCGTACACGACGGGGACGCCGACACCGTCGGTGATTTCCCGAACCCGCTCGGCGACGTTCTCCCGGGTGTAGACGATCACGTGCTCACACCCGTGGGCGCGAGCGATCGCGGCCTTCTCGTCGGTGGACACGGTGCCGATCACGTTGATGCCCAGCAACTTTGCCCACTGCGTGAAGATCAGGCCGACGCCGCCGGCCGCGGCGTGCAGGAGCACGGTGTCGCCCGCCTTCAGCGGGTGGATGCGCCGCAGCAGGTAGGCCGTGGTCAGACCGCGCATTGTCATCGCGGCCGCGGTGTCGAAGCGGATCGCTTCGGGCAGCGGGATCAGCGGTGCGGCCGGCATCACGCGTTCGGTGCTGTAGGCGCCGAGGGGGCTGCCCGTGTAGGTGACGCGGTCGCCGACCTGCACGTGGGTCACGCCGGAGCCGACTTCCTCGACGACACCGGCCGCCTCCACTCCCATGCCCGCGGGCAACTCGGCCGGGTACAGGCCGGTGCGGAAGTAGGTGTCGGCGAAGTTCAGTCCGACGGCTTCGTGCCGGATCCGCACCCCGTGGGGCCCGGGCTCCCCGACCTCGACGTTCTCCCACTTCATGACTTCCGGAGCGCCGTGCTCGTAGAACCGAACAGCCTGTGCCACAGTATTTCTCCTTCGATGTGATGATCGGTGCGGTGCCGCCGCCGGACCGGTCGCGGTCGGGCGGGGCGGGGGTGGCCCGGTGTGGCGGATCACCTCTCCGAGCGCTTCTGTGATGCACCTAACAGTACGGGCGCACCCGGTCGATTGCTTATCCTGACGGGACAGACGGCCTATCATTTCGGGACAGGGCATTGGAGGTGGCATGAAACCCCTTGCGCGCTACGCGTCGCTGAACGGATACCTCGAGCTGTGCCGGTCGCTCGGCGTCGATCCGGTGCCGTTGATGAGGTCCGCCGGCCTTGATCCGTCCGGCCTCGCACTGCAAGACCGATGGATCCCGGCCGCGGCGATCGCGCACCTGCTCGAGCAGTCGGTGGAGGCGTCCGGGCACGCAGACTTCGGGGTGCGCCTCGCCGAGCGCCGGCAGTTCTCCAACCTTGGCCCGCTCAGCCTCGTCGTGCGCGAGGAGCCCGACGTCCGCAGCGCCCTGCGCGTGCTCACGCGGTACACGCACACGTACAACGAGGCGTTGCAGACGCGGATGTCCGAGTCGAACGGTCTCGCGACGTTGCGTGTCGAACTGGACGTGGGGGAGGCAACCGAGACACGGCAGTCGGTGGAACTGGCGGTCGGAGTGCTGCACCGGCTGCTGCGCGGCTTCCTCGGGGGCGGCTGGAAACCGCTCGCCGTCTGCTTCCCTCATCCGGCTCCTGCGGACGCGGCGACCCACCGGCGTCTGTTCGGGCCGGTAGTGAACTTCGACCACGAGTTCGCAGGCATCGTCATCGACGCCGGCAACCTGGCTGAGCCGAACAAGATGTCCGATCCACTGCTCCGTCGCTACACCCAGCAACTCCTCGAGTCCTGGGAGCCGTCGGACGACGTGACGATCGTGAGCCGGGTCCGCGAGCTGATCGAACTACTGCTGCCGACGGGCCGCTGTTCCGTCGAGCAAGTGGCTCGCAGTCTGGGGGTCGACCGGCGAACGGTGCATCGCCGCCTCGCCGAGAGTGGGGAGACGTTCTCGACCGTCCTCGACGCGACCCGCGTCGAACTCGCCGAACGGATGGTCGCGAATCCCCGCCTGAGTCTCACCGAGATCGCGGACGTGCTGGCGTTCTCGGCGCCCAGTAACTTCTCGCGCTGGTTCAGCGGGCGGTTCGGGTGCAGCCCGAGCCGCTGGCGCGCTCAGCGGTCGGGCGACGCCGGCTGAATCTTCCGGAACTCGTCCAGATCGAGCCTGCTGATGTAGTGGGCGCCGTCGTCGATGGGGTTGTCCGGCGGCAGGTAGCCCTCGCCGACGCGGCGGAAGCCGGCCTTCTCGAGCGCGCGCCACGACGCCCGGTTGGGGACGACGACGGGGACGACGATCGCGGTGGCATCGGGTAGGTCGGCGCGGCACTTGGCGACGAACGCGCTGATCATCGCGGTTCCCAGTCCCTGTCCGGTGTGTTGCGGGTCGCCGACGTAGTAGTCGATGGAGATGCTTCCCGGCGGGATCTCGACGAGGGCCGTGAGGAGCGCGAGGTCCTCGGGGTAGTCCGCGATCCGGTACCGCTGGATGAATCCGAACGGCACGCCGTCGCGTAGGACGAGGAAGTCCTCGCAGGGCTCGGTGCCGTCGATACTGCCGCCGAAGTCGCGCTCGATGTCGGCGTCCGCGGCGTCGTGGTTCCAGAACCGCGCGACGTGCGGTTCGCGGAGCCATCGTTGCAGTTGGGGGAAGAATTCGCGGGTCGTGCGGACGAACTCGAAGGTGACTGCGTCGGCGCTCACCGTAGGAAAACTACAGGAACCACGTCGATTCAACTTCGGCATCGATAACGAGAATCTTTGACTTGGACATGTATCGAACATGCCTCTAGCGTGATTCCTATGACTCAGGTCACGCCTGGTAGCCGGGCGTGATCGGAGTCCTCCAACGTTCCCCGTACCACCAGCGCCAGCACACAGAGAGGAGTCACCGATGACCCTCCCCCTCGCCGTTTCCCCGGCAGTCGACAGCGCGGTCTCCAAGATCTTCCGTCGCGTCGTCCCGCTGTTCATCGTCATGCTCATCTGCAACCAGCTCAACAGATCCAACATCGGCTACGCGCAGACGCATCTCGAGGCGGACGTGGGAATCGGTGCTGCGGCGTACGGCTTCGGTGCGGGTGTCTTCTTCATCGCCTATGCAATCTTCGAACTGCCGTCGAACGTGCTCATGGAGAAGTTCGGCGCCAAGGTGTGGCTCACCCGCATCATGATCTCGTGGGGCCTGGTGTCCGCGGCGATGGCGTTCGTCAACGGCCCGGAGATGTTCTACGCCCTGCGGTTCCTCCTCGGTGTCGCCGAGGCCGGCTTCTTCCCGGCCATCATCTTCTACTTCACCCGGTGGCTGCCGAACAACCACCGCAGCCGCGCCACGGCACTGTTCATCGCCGGATCCTCCATCGCGGCCGCCATCTCGGGACCGCTGTCCGGACCGCTGCTGTCCCTCGACGGACTCGGCGGACATCACGGCTGGCAGTGGATGTTCGCGCTGGAGGGACTGCTGTCCGTCGTCGTCGGATGCATCGCCTACCGCCTGCTCGACTCGAAGATCGACGACGCGAAGTGGCTCACCGGCCCGGAGAAGCACGACCTGCAGGCCGTCATCGCCGAGGAGGACGTGCTGCGCAGCGAGGCGTCCGCGAAGCGCGGCGAGTCGGGCTCGCGCTGGAAGCTGCTCCTGCAGCCGCGGATCCTGGTGTGCTGCGGCATCTTCTTCGCGATCACCATGGCGATCTACGCCAACACGTTCTGGCTCCCGTCGATCATCCGCCGCATCCCGGGCACCACCGACGTCACCGTCGGGCTGCTCTCCTCGCTGCCGTGGATCTGCGCGATCTTCGCGATGTACTACTCCAACCGCTCCGCCGACCGCACCGGACGGCACAAGCCCTACCTCGTCGCCGCGCTGCTCATCGGCGGTATCGGCACGATGGCCGCCGCGTTCGTCACGCCCTGGCTGGCGCTTCCGCTGCTGTGCGTCGCGACGATGGGATTCAAGAGCGCGAGCCCGCTGTTCTGGTCCATTCCGCAGCGCACACTCCACCCGATGGTGCTGGCGCCGGCGATCGCGATCATCAACTCGCTGGGCAACCTGGGTGGCTTCGTGGCCCCGTTCGGCTTCGGAGTGATCAAGGAGCAGACCGGCACGGTGACGATCGGCCTCGTCGTGTTGTCGCTCTTCGCCCTGGCCGCCGCCGCGGCGGTGACGTACTTCCGGCGCGACAAGGAAGACATCGACGACGTCGCCGACCTGCCAGAGGTGGGCTCCGACGAGCCCACCGTGGCAGCCAAGTGACCTCTCACCGGCACATACGAAACGCAGACGAGAACTCGAGGACTGAATCATGACAGCAACGGTGAACCGGACCGACGTGACCGGACAGATGATCATCGCAGGGAAGCCCGTCCAGGGTTCCGGCACGACGATCCACGGCATCGACCCCACCACCGACGGCCGGCTGGAACCGGGCTTCGCGCACGGTGACGAACGAGACGTCGACGCCGCCTGCGCCGCCGCCGCCGAGGCGTTCGCGCCGTTCCGCGCAACGAGCAGCGATAAGCGCGCCCAGTTCCTCGAGGCGATCGCCGACAACATCGAGGCCCTCGGCGAGACGCTCATCGCACGGGCCTGCGCCGAATCCGGACTTCCCCAGGGCCGTATCACCGGTGAGGTGGGCCGCACGTCCGGACAGCTGCGGCTGTTCGCCGGCGTCCTGCGTGACGGTGGCTGGAACGGTGCCCGCATCGATCCCGCGATGCCCGACCGGACGCCCCTGCCCCGTGCCGACATCCGGCAGCGGAAGGTACCGCTCGGACCCGTCGCGGTGTTCGGCGCGAGCAACTTCCCCCTCGCCTTCTCCGTGGCCGGCGGCGACACCGCGTCCGCGCTGGCTGCGGGCTGCCCCGTCGTCGTGAAGGCTCACGACGCGCACCCCGGCACCTCCGAACTCGTCGGCCGCGCCATCGCCGACGCCGTCACGAGCACCGGCATGCCCGCGGGCACGTTCTCCCTGCTGTTCGGCTCGGGCCGCGGGCTCGGCACCGCACTGGTCACCGACCCGCGCATCAAGGCCGTCGGATTCACCGGATCCCGTTCCGGTGGAACCGCTCTGGTCGCCGCTGCCGCCGGACGTCCGGAACCCATCCCGGTGTACGCCGAGATGAGTTCGATCAACCCGGTATTCCTTCTCGAGAACGCCCTCGCCACCCGCGGCGCCGACCTCGGCCGCGCGTTCGTCGGGTCGCTGACGCTCGGGTCCGGCCAGTTCTGCACCAACCCCGGACTCGTCATCGCCGTCGACGGTCCCGGACTCGCCGAGTTCGTCGCGGCCGCGAATGCCGCGGTCGCCGAGGCGGTGCCGACGCCGATGCTCACTCCGGTCATCGCCGGCTCCTACGCCGACGGTGTCGCCGCCCTCGAGGGTGCGGCCACCGTGGAGGCCCGCGGCGTCGAGTCCGACGCACCCAATTCGTGCCGGGCCGCCCTGTTCAGCAGCGACGCCGACACGTTCCTGGGTTCGGAGGTGTTGCAGCAGGAGGTATTCGGTTCGTCCAGTCTGATCGTCAAGTGCCGCGACGCCGAGCAGGTGCGTGCCGTGGCGGCGCAGCTGGAAGGCCAGTTGACCGCGACCGTCCACGTCGACGACGCCGATCTCGACGAGGCCGGACGGCTGCTGCCCGTCCTCGAGCTCAAGGCCGGCCGGATCCTGTTCAACGGCTGGCCCACCGGGGTCGAGGTCGGCCACGCGATGGTGCACGGTGGCCCGCATCCCGCGACCTCCGACTCGCGTACCACGTCCGTCGGCTCGCTGGCGATCGAACGGTTCCTGCGTCCCGTTGCCTACCAGGATGTTCCGAGCTCGCTGCTCCCCGCCGCCATCGCCGACGGCAACCCCGACCAGTTGTGGCGTCGCATCGACGGCCGACTCACCCAAGCCTGATTTTCCCTTCGTGAAGGAGTTCCCCATGCTCGACGGCGTCTTGTTCTTCCCCGTCACCCCGTTCACCGCATCCGGCGACGTCGACTACGACCGGCTCGCCGAGCACGTTGCCAAGGGCGTCGACGCCGGCCCCGGAGGCGTCTTCATCGCCTGCGGCACCGGCGAATTCCACGCCCTCGGGCTGGAGGAGTTCGGCAAGATCGTCGCCAGGGCCACCGAGGTCGTCGCCGGACGCGTCCCCGTGTTCGCCGGGGCCGGCGGCTCGGTGCAGCAGGCCAAGGAATTCGCCGCCAGCGCGAAGGAGAATGGCGCCGACGGCATCCTGCTGCTCCCGCCGTACCTGGTGACGATGCCGCAGGCCGGTCTGGTGGAGTACACCCGCGCGGTCGCCGACACCACCGATCTCCCGCTCGTCGTCTACAACCGCGGTAACGCCCGGTTCGACGAGGCGGCCGCCGTGGAGGTCGCGCAGTTCCCGACCGTGGTCGGGTTCAAGGACGGCACCGGTGATCTCGACAAGGTGGGCCGCATCGTGCGTGCGGTGAAGGATGCGCTCGCCCCGTCCGGCAAGCCGTTCCTGTTCTTCAACGGCATGCCCACCGCCGAGGTCACCCAGCAGGCGTACCGCGCGATCGGCGTCACGCTGTACTCGTCCGCGACGTTCGCGTTCGCGCCCGAACTCGCTCTCGGGTTCTACGAGGCGCTCGAATCCGGCAACGAGGAACTCACCGACGCGCTGCTCCGCGACTTCTTCCACCCCCTGGTGCGCCTGCGCGACCAGGTGCCCGGATACGCGGTGTCGCTGATCAAGTCGGGTGTCGCGATGGAAGGTATCGACGCCGGGTCCGTGCGGCCGCCGCTCGTTCCGACGAGCGAAGCCCACCTGCTCGAACTCGCGCAGATCACCGCGGCCGGCCGCGCCGTGCTCGCCGACGCCCTGGCTGTGCAGGCGGCAGTCTGATGGCTGCCGCTCCCATCCGGATCACCGGCGCGCGGATCACTCCCGTCGCGTTCGTCGACCCGCCGCTCCTCAACACCGTCGGCGTGCACCAGCCCTACGCGCTGCGTGCGATCATTCAGCTCGACACGGACGGCGGGCTCGTCGGCCTCGGTGAAACCTACGCCGACACAGCCCACCTCATCCGGCTCGAGGCGGCCGCCGAGGCGATCGTCGGGCTCGACGTGTTCGCGCTCAACGCGATCCGCGCGGCGATCGACGAGAAGGTCGCGACCCTGACCGTCACGGGCGGTGACGGTGTCGCGGGCATGATCACCACGGCCAGCACCACCGACCGCGTGTTCTCCCCGTTCGAGGTGGCGTGCCTCGACGTGCAGGGCAAGGCGCTCGGCCGGCCGGTGTCCGATCTGCTCGGCGGCAAGGTGCGCGACGCCGTCCCGTTCAGCGCCTACCTGTTCTACAAGTGGGCCGGGCACCCGGGCGCCGAGCCCGACGAATGGGGCGAGGCGATCGACCCCGACGGTCTGGTCCGTCAGGCGCAGAAGATGATCGGCGAGTACGGCTTCGAGGCCATCAAGGTCAAGGGCGGCGTGTTCTCGCCGGACGAAGAGATCGCCGGCATCAAGGCACTGCGTGCCGCGTTCCCCGACCTGCCGCTGCGCCTCGACCCCAACGCCGCGTGGACCGTCGACACGTCGATCAGGGTCGCGTCGGAACTCGACGGCATCGTCGAATACCTCGAGGACCCGACGCCGGGCCTCGACGGCATGGCCGAGGTCGCGCGGGAGGCGAAGATGCCGCTGGCGACGAACATGTGCGTCGTCGCTTTCGATCAGCTCGAGCCCGCGGTGCGGAAGGATTCGGTCCAGGTCGTGCTGTCGGATCACCACTACTGGGGTGGCCTGCAGCGGTCGCGGTTGCTCGCCGGTATCTGCGACAACTTCGGTCTGGGCCTGTCGATGCACTCCAACTCGCATCTCGGCATCAGCCTGGCCGCGATGGTGCACCTCGCCGGCGCCACACCGAACCTCACGTACGCGTGTGACACGCACTGGCCGTGGAAGACCGAGGACGTCGTCAAGCCCGGTGTGCTGAAGTTCGTCGACGGCGCGGTCCCGGTGCCGACGACGCCGGGTCTCGGTGTGGAGATCGACGAGGACGCCCTCGCCGCCCTGCACCAGCAGTACCTCGACTGCGGGGTGCGCGACCGCGACGACACCGGATACATGCAGTCGGTGGATCCGACGTTCGAGAACACCTGCCCTCGCTGGTAACTGTCTCATCGGAGGCGCCGACCGCGGTCTCGGTCGGCGCCTTCGGGGTGGGATACATTGAGTCCACCCCGAGGCAAAGGAGTGGATCGAATGTTCTCCCTCGCGCGGCTGTCGTGTTTCATCGCCGTCGCGGAGGAACTGCACTTCGGTCGCGCCGCCGAACGCCTGCACATGACGCAGCCGCCGCTGAGCCGTCAGATCCAGCAACTCGAAAGCGAACTCGGCGTGCAGTTGATCGACCGCACCAGCCGATCCGTCACCCTCACCGCCGCCGGTACCGCGTTCCTGCCCGACGCCCGGCGCATCCTGAGCCTGTCGGAGAGTGCCGCACTGACGGTGCGGCGCGTCCCGGCCGGTGACCTCGGCACCGTCGTCGTCGGATTCACCGGCGCGTCCGCGCACGCGGTGCTGCCGAGGTTGCTCGAGGCCGCCCGGGACAGACTCCCGGACGTGAAAGTCGTTCTGCGGGAAATGGTCACCTCCGTGCAGATCGAATCGTTGATCAGCGGTGAACTGGACCTCGGGCTGATCCGCCCGATCCTCACCCGCCCCGGCATCGACACCCGCCCCATCCACCACGAACGGCTCGTCGCCGCGCTGCCCGCCGGTCACCCCCTCGCCGACGCCGAGCAGCTGGCCGTGGAGGACTTCGACGATCAGCCCGTCGTCATGTATTCGCCCGTCGATGCGCGGTACTTCCACGAACTGCTCATCAGCACGTTCACGATCGTCGGCGCCTCTCCGCGCTACGTCCAGTACGTCACGCAGGTGCACACCATGCTGGTGCTCGTCCGGTCCGGGCTCGGCATGGCCCTCGTGCCCGAATCCGCGCAGACGATGCACCCGGAGGGGGTTGTGTTCCGTCCCGTCTCCGCCGTCCGCGACCGGCCCGTCCAGATGAACGCCGCCTGGCGGTCGGACAACCGGAACCCCGCGTTGCGCAGGTTCATGGAGGACGTCCTGCCGAAGCGGGAATGGGAATGAGAACCGGAGTGCTCAGAGCGTGAGCTTGCACGTCTGACCGATGTCGAGCACCCGCAGTACCCGGCCCGTCCCCAGCCACAACGCGCACGACAGCGCCAGGTCCGTCAGGATCTCGTCGGTGAAATGCTCGTGACACCGCGCCCAGAAGTCTTCGTCGTCGCGGAGCGCCGTGTGATCGGTGGCGAACCGGTGGGCGAACTCCGCCGCCGTCCGCTCCTCGGCGCTGTACCCGGGCCACGACTCCCACTCGAGAACGTGATCGTAGAAGTGCTCGTCGATCCCCGCATCGGCGCCACTCCTGTCGCGGGTGCCGAGGCACACGGCGCACTCATTGGCCTCCGCGACCGCCATCCGCGCGATCTCCCGGACCCGTAACGGTAACCGGTTCCGGTTGTACACGGCGTCCGTGAAAGCGCCGAGTGCACCACCCAGCTCGGGTGAGATCGACAGCCAACCTGCCACGTCATCGTCACTGTAGCTACCTACTCGACTCATCCCCGAATGCTACAGCGGGAGGTGACGCGGGCGGAAGATCTGACACGTGTTCTATCTCGTCGGTGGTTACGCTTGCAGTATGCGGACGATGTCTTCGCGGGCGGCACGTGCCTGACGGATCAGGGGGAAGAGTGCGTAGTCGTGCTGCATCCCGATCTCCTCGATGTAGTCGACTGTCGTGCCGGCCTCGCGTGCTCGCTGAGTGAGCGCGCGGGAGTCGGTGACGAGAATGTCGTGGGTGCCGGTGTACACGCTCATGGGCGCGAGGCCGGTGAGGTCGCCGAAGAGGGGGCTGACGCGCCAGTCGGTGACCTCGAGGTCTCCCGCGTAGAGTCGGCCGGCTTCTTCCAGTCCTCCGCGCGCGAGGAGGATGTCGCGCTTCTCGATGGTGGCTTGAGTGGGGTCGCTCATGGTGGCGTCCAGCCACGGGGCGACAAGGATCAGCCGCGACGGCTGGGGTGCGCCCCTCCGTTTGAGTTCCTGCGCTGCGGCGAGCGCGAGCCCGCCACCGGCGGAATCGCCGATCACCGCCACGTTGTCGGCGCCTCGGGCGGAGATTGCCGATTCGACGAGGTCGGCCGCATCGGCGACGGTGCGGGCGGCCGTCCGGTGCGGGGCGAGGGGGTAGATCGGTAGCAGAAGCCGGACCGATGCCGCCGCGGTGATGGTGCGCGCGAACAGCCAGTGGAAGGACGTTATTTCGCGGACATAGGCACCGCCGTGGAAGTCGACCACAGTCTTTCCGTATCGCCCGTTGTCCGGTTCGACGGTGAAGACGGGAAATCCGCCCGTGCGGTCGGCGGAGAGCCGCACCCCGCGCAGGAGCGGAGATGGTGGCGGGTTGAACGAGGCCGGCCGCAGCGTCGTCGCGTGGACGTCGCGCCGCGTGTCCTCGGCCGTGCGGAGTTTGGTGCGGCCCAGCAGTATCCGAACCCCGGTGTGAACGATTGCGGGGCGAATATCGGGAATGATCACGCCCCTCATTGTGACGTGTTCGCGGACTCGGCGCGGCCCCTCCGGCGAGTTGACACGGCAATTCGGTCCTCAGTTGGCCAGTCGTTGGAGGATTGCGTCCATTGCCGCGTCAGCGTTCTCACCGTCGAAGATGTTCTGCCCGTGGGCGGAGCCCGGCAGAAGGATCACTTTGTTGTCGGCGCCCGGTGAGTCGTCGGCGAGTTGCTGCGACACGCCGGCGACGGGCTCGTCCTCGCTGGCGATGAACAGCTTGGGCTCACTGCCGAGGCCGTCGACCACTCGATTCGGGGAGAGCAGCACCAGCTGGTCGGGAAGGTCGGGCTGCTGCGAGGCCAGTTGCAGGATGGCGTCGGCGCCCGCGCTTCCGCCCACCAGCGCGACGTCGGGGTGCCCATTGTCTATGAGGCTGGCGACGGTGGCCGCGATCGACTCCGGCGTGATGTCCTCGACGGCGATGACAGTGGCACCCTGGTTGGCGATCGCCGAGGCCTGGTCTTCCCAGCTGGCGGCGTCGAAGACGGCACCGTGGGCCAGCACCACTCCGTACTCGCCATCTCCCCACTGCAACGCGTCGCCGCCGCCGACCTCGATCTCGGTGGCGGACGTGTCACTGCCCGCCGACGGTGTGCTGTCATCGCCGGAGCAGCCCACCACGACGGCGAGCAGCAGAGACAGAAGGGCGAGTAAGGCCTTCATGTCTCCAACATACTGCCGAGGCCACGTTCGATGCGGCGAAAGGACTCCGGTCTAGGTGACTTTCACACTGCCCGAGAAGAAGAACGGGGCCATGTTGCCGAAGCAGAACGCGGTCACATTCGATCCCTTCGCGAATCCGTCGAGCGTACCGAGACCCGCCGCGAAGGCACCCGTCTTGAACGTGAAGTTCGAGTCGAATGCGAAGCACGTCCAGCTTTCACCGGTCGGGACCCTGACCTCTACCTGGCCGGATCCGCCCGCGTTCAGTGTTGGTGCCGCCGTGGCGGGAGTGCCGCCTGCGAAAACCAGGGTGGGAGCGATGACGGCGGCCACGACTGCCGATCGCACAGCGAATTTGTTTTTCATAATGCTCACCTCATTCGATAATCCCCGACTCCTGCAGCGGAATTGTCAGTTTTCTCCCGAGATCGCGCCACCGATCTGTCAAATGTCCTACGACACACTTGCGGAGGCGTATTACCCCTGTTCAGGGTGTGGATTCTCGGCTACCGGTGGGAGCCGAGAATCCCTGTCCTGGATCACTCGATCGTCAGCCGAGTGCGAGTAATACTCTTCTCTGTTGTTTCTGTGAACCACGGGATCGTCGATCTCCGCTTACTTTTCCTATCGCACACGGGTCTGCAGAACGTTTCAATTAATGACGCTTTTTCTCACATTCTGATATTAAACAACTGTCCACCATGATTTCGTCACGTCGGTAGAAATTGAATTCCTACGTGTCGTATATGTCGATCATGCGGGGCCGGCGCGCCGGCGCATCGATGAACCATCCCCATCGACAACGGGCAGCTGCCCCGGTTCAGTTGAGAGTGAGCTGTTGCCGGTGGAAGTCGAAGTGCTTCCCGGGGTATCGAAAGACCTGCTCGACGGTCATGGTCTCGGTGAAGAACGGGTCCCAGCGCACCGGAAAGGACATGCTGCGCTGTAGGTCTGCATCGGTCTGCCGGGCGAGGGAGCGTTGCAGCGAAGCGATGACGCGGTCGAAGTGGCGGCCCATCCGGTGGCGGTTGTAGACGACCGCTGCCAGGGCGGAGCCCCGATAGTTGACCTCGTCGAAGGCTGGGGTGGCCGCGTCGAGCACGTGCGCGAACCGTCGGCTCGCCCCCTCCGGCAGCCGGGAGAACATCCGGATCAGCAGGAGCAGCCGGCGAACGACCATGTAGCCGAAGACCATGTGGAACAGCAATTGCTCGTTGGTCCACCGGGTTCCGGACGAACGCCTCGCGAGATCTGGGGCGCTCGCGCCGTCGAGTAATTCGTGCAGCACGCTCCGGGCGCGTTCGAGCTCCGCGGCGATCGCGGCACGATCGACAGTTTGCTGCTCGGACATCTTGTGCCCCAGTCGATTCGGAGGATTATCCGACGACGGGGGAGCGGCGCTCAAGAAACACGGTGTCGCGCCATATGTCGTCGAGTCGGGCGATGCGTTCGCGCACACCGAGGGTGCGGAATCCGGCGGAGTGGTGCAGGGCGATGCTGGCCCGATTCTCGGGGAAGATCGAGGTCTGCAAGGTCCACAGTCCGGCCTCGTCGGCGGCGATGACCTGGGAGCGCAGCAAGGCCTTGCCGACGCCGCGCCCGCGCATCCCGTCGGCGACGTAGATCGAGTTCTCGGCCACCCCGGCGTAGCAGGCTCGCCCGGACACCGGGGACAGGGCGGCCCAGCCGACCACGACGTCGTCGATCTCGGCGACCCACCGATGCCCGGGCAGCCACAGTCCATCGAGCGTCGCCTGGGTGGGGACCTCGGTGGTGAAGGTGGCGTTGCGGGTGGCGATGCCCTCGCCGTAGATCCGGCGCACGTCATCCCAGTCCTGATCGGTCATGGTTCGCACGGTGACGTCGCCGGGCAGGTCGTCCGGGCAGCAGGGGCGCGGGGTCAGCACACCCATCACTGCGTCGGCGGCGTGCGGCAGCCCGGTGCAGCAGGCCGGATTGACCATGACCACGGTGCTGGTTCCGCTCTTGCGGACCGAGACGAATCCGACGTCGGCAAGCTTGCGCACGTGGTGCGAGACGGTGGGCTGGCCGATGCCCAGAGCCTCGGCCAGCTCGCCCACGTTGATCCCGGCCGGGCGGGAGGCGACCTGGTGCAGCAGTCGCACCCGGGTGGGATCGGCCAGGCAGGCGAACCACCCGGCATAGGTGGCCGCGTCCTCCGGCGCCAACGCATCCACCTCGTTGGCGGTGCGCGCGACCGGAATGTCCAGTGCAGTCATGCACCCACTATATCGATATCCATCGATGGTTGCCTTCATCGACGCGTATCGATACTCTCCGCAGTGGAAGATCGATGAGTGTCGATGAAAGGACTTCCGAGATGAACTCTGTGCCCGTTGTCGTCGTGGGGGCCGGACCAATCGGCCTTGCTGCCGCGGCCCAGTTGCGTGAGCGCGGCCTGTCCCCGCTGGTCTTCGACCGCGGTCCGATAGCCGGTGCGGCGATCGCGCAGTGGAATCACGTGCGGTTGTTCTCCCGTTGGGGTGAGCTGATCGATCCGTCGGCCCGCCGCCTGCTCGACGCCACCGGCTGGTGGCGCCGGACGACCAGGCGTACCCGACCGGCCCAGCGTCTACCCGCACGGGTCGCCGAACTGTCGCATCCGGAGCCGAATGTGTTCCTGGTCGGGATGAAGAGCTACGGGCGGGCGCCGACGTTCCTGGCAATGACCGGGTACGAGCAGGTCCGCAGTATCGCCGCCGCCCTGGCCGGCGACCACGCCGCCGCCGCCCGCGTCGAACTCACGTTGCCGGAGACCGGGGTATGCGGCGGCGCCGGGGTCTTCGACGAACCCGAACCCGCCGCCGATGGCGTCACCATCTCCTGACCTGCCTGATTCTGCCGCGGGTGCGTCCAACTCGAACTTGGTTCGTCTGAGGAAGCGGACTCCCACTCACCACCGGGTGGGAGCACATCTTCCGAGAGGAACCTCCGATGACCATCCACCCGATTGCCCGCCCCGCCGCTCACAGGTTCGGGGGAGTGCGATGAGCGCGCCGACCGTCGTGGTCGAGGATCTGCACGTCGCCTACGGCACGACGTGGGCCCTCGACGGTGTCGACTTGGAGGCTGCCGCCGGAGCCACGCTCGGTGTGCTCGGCCACAACGGTGCCGGCAAGACCACCCTGATCCGCACCCTCACCACCCTGGTGCGGCCCACCATCGGCCGCGTGCAGATTGAAAACCTGGACGTCGTCGTCCACGCCACCGAGGTCCGCCGCCGGATCGGCGTGACCGGCCAATACGCCGGCCTCGACGAATTTCTCACCGCCCGAGAGAATCTGGAGCTGATCGGCCGCCTGACCGGGCTGCGCCGCACCGCCCGCGCGCGGGCCGACGCGCTGATCGACCGGCTCGGGCTGCAGGAATACGCGTCCCGGCGGGTCGGGGAACTCTCCGGGGGCTCGCGCCGCCGGGTCGATCTGGCCGCCAGCCTCGTCGGCTCCCCGTCGGTACTGTTCCTCGACGAGCCGACCACCGGTCTCGATCCCCTCGCCCGCGCCGGATTGTGGAACGTCGTCGACGAGCTCACCGACGCGGGCACCACGGTCGTGCTCACCACCCAGTACCTCGAGGAGGCCGACCGGCTCGCCGACCACATCGTGGTCCTGCGCCGGGGCCGGGTCGCCGCCCGCGGCACCCCCGCCGAGCTCAAACGGATCGTCGGCGGCAAGGTCCTCAGCGCCACCATCCCCGCCGGTCAGCTCGCCGCGCTGCCATTCATCCCGGACACCGATCCGCGGGTCGACGGCGACCGCCTGCGAGTGTCCGTCACCGTCGACGACGCCCCCGCCGCGACCGCGCTGGTCGCCGACCTGCACCGCGGCGGCATCGAGGTCACCGACCTGGACGTGACCTCACCGAGCCTCGACGACGTCTTCGCCCACCTCGCCCACACCGCCGGAGCCCACCGATGACCACCATCCGCACCACCACCACCACCACAGCCACCCCTTCGGTAGGGCGTCCCTCGGTCGGGGACCAACTCGCCGCACTCACCGTCCGGAACCTGCGCACCAGCGCCCGCGTTCCGCAGCTGTTGATGTTCTCGCTGACCATGCCGATGGCGATGCTGGTGCTGTTCAGTCAGGTGTTCCGCAGCGTCGCCGCAGGACCGGGCTTTCCTGCCGGGGTCAGCTACATCGTCTTCCTCACCCCGGCGATGCTCGCCGTCTCCACGGTGATGGCCGGCACCAACGCCGGAGTCTCCGCCGCGATCGATCACACCAACGGCCTGCACGACCGCTTCGCGGCCCTGCCGATGCGGACGGCGCTGCCGGGGGTGGCTCGCACCATCAACGAGGCCGTCTTCACCCTCGCCCGGGCTGTGTTGCTCGGGATCGCCGCCGTCGCTTTGGGTTTCGAGTTCCACGGCACCGCAGGGGATGCCGTCGCCGCGGTTGTCGTGCTGGTGGTGTTGGCCGGGGCGATGAGCGCCCTCTTCGGGCTGATCGGGGACCGGCTCCGCCGGCCGGACGTGGTCCAGTTCGCCGGGATGATGGTGATGATGCCGCTGATGTTCGTCTCGAGTGCGTTCGCGCCGATCGAGACCATGCCCGGCTGGATGCAGGCCATGGCGACAGTGAATCCGGTTGCGCACGCCACCGACGCCCTGCGCGGCCACGTGCTCGGCACCGCCACCGCCGGGGACACTCTTACCGCCCTGGTCGCGGCGATCGGTTTGTGGGCGGTGGTGACCGCCGTTCCCGTCGTCACCCGCATGATTCGGTCAGCGCGAACCCGCTGACAACGAACCCGCCCCGTCCCCATCCCACGGGGACGGGGCGGGTTTTGCGTGTTCGATGTCCGTCCGGAGCCGGGCACTCTCCAAGCCCCTACCCGATGGAGGGGTAGAGGCTAGGAGAGCGCTGTGGTCAGCAGATGCGCCCGGTGCGGGCGTCGATGACGCTCATGCGGCGGCGTCGAGCAGATGCAGCTCCTCCGCCACGATCAGATCGACCTCTTCACTGGTCAGGCCCGACAACAGATGTGTAGTCAGCATTGCTCACCTCCTCACCGTGCTTCTACTGGTACGTCGAACCGGAGCATCCGGAATCGACATCGACACCCATACAGACGAGGAACTTCGGATTCGGACGCAGGTGCGTCCGACCGCGGTCACCGTCGTCCGTACCTGAGAGAGGACGCCCTCAGGGGGTCGCGACCGCGCCGTAAGGCGGGGATCCTGAAAGACGGAGAGGAACCACAGATCATGAACGAGGACTCGGCCACCACCGCGACGACACCCCAGCCGGCACCAGCTGATCTCGACCAGCTCTGGCGCCGCTTCTCGAGCGACTTGCGGGCCTTCATCGCCCGCCGGGTCTCCCGTCCCGAGGACGCCGACGACATTCTGTCGATCGTGTTCCTGCGGATGGCCAAGAGCCTCGACAACCTGCGGGAGCAGGACCGAATCCTCGGGTGGATGTATGCCATCACCCGCAACGCGATCACCGACTACTACCGGTCCGCACCCCACCGCCGCGAGCTGGCTGTCGACAGTGTCCCCGACAACCGACCCGACGGAGAACCTGACGCCGACGAGACGGCGGAGAAGGAACTCGCCTCCTGCCTGGTGCCGATGCTCTCCGGGCTGCCCGCCGAGCAGGCCGCGGCGGTGAGGATGGTCGACCTCGACGCTCGAACCAACGCCGCCGCCGCCAGCGAGGTGGGAATCTCGGTGTCCGGGATGAAATCCCGGGTCCAACGCGGCCGCGCCGCCCTCCAGGCCCAATTGCACGCCTGCTGTCAGATCAGCCGGGATCGCACCGGCCATGTCCACGACTACCAGCCCCGCAGCGGATCCTGCGCCTGCGGAGCCACGCCATCGGACGACGGGTAGACCGGCGAATCATCTCTGGTGACGGCGACGGGGCGACCGGGCGAGGTCACGCTGACAAGACTGCGGTGCGGTGCGAGCCATCTTCGCTCGCACCGCACCGTTGTCACCTGAGGGCTACTGGCAGCCGCATCCGTCGCAGGCCGTCGCCGTCGGACCGCAGCACGTCGACTTCTCGCTGAGGTCGCAGCAGGTGGCTTGTCGTTCGGTGCTGCAACACGTGGGTGCCGCAGTCCGTGGGTTTGCGTCCGTCCGATCCGTCGTCGGGTTTTCGAACTTGTCGGCGTTGGTCATGGTGACTCCTTGATCCGTGGGGATGGGTACCAGATCAGACGGAGGAGACCGAAAATGGACGCACTGGCCCGTCGCGAAGGATGAGGTGCGCCCGTGCCTGGCCGCGCCCCCACGGAGATACGTGGCGTGTCGAAACTTGTGTGCGAAACCGTCGGCGACCAGCACGGATGAATCCTGCGGAGGACAATGGAACGATACGATCCGTGCCGAACCTTGACGACGCCGGAACGGCGGCCGCGGGTGAGGAGCCCTGGTATGAGCTGGTGGCCGCTCTGCTGGGCCAGTTCGCTGGATCGCAGACCGGGCACCGGGTGTCCTTGGCCCAACGGTGGGGTATTGGGTGGCGTGGGCGATACCGCCGCCGCTCACGGTGTTGCTGGGCTTCACCGGTCTCTGCCTGATGTTCGCACCGCTGTGGATCTCGATCGATGTCGGCGGGTTCTCCCCGAGCTAGATCGCGCTCGTCGGCACGCCGCATGCAATAACTTCAAGCTGAGAGTCGCAGGGGCCTTGCACATACAACCAATCGGTTGTATGTTTGGGGTGTGTCAGAAACAGATGAGGACCGGGCCGATGCCCTGTTTCACGCGCTGTCCGACCGAACGAGGCGCGACATCATGCGTCGCGTGCTGGCCGGCGAGCATTCCGTCTCGGCACTGGCAGCGAAGTACGACATGAGTTTCGCTGCGGTACAGAAGCACGTCGCCGTTCTCCAGAAGTCAGGCCTACTCGTCAAACGACGCAGCGGCCGTGAACAACTCGCCACGGGCGATGTGGACGCAGTTCGCGCGGTGTCGTCCATGCTCGCGGAGCTGGAACACGTCTGGCGTGGGCGAATCGCGCGCATCGACGAACTGATCGCGACAGAACCCCAACGGAAGGAATGAACGATGCCTGTCACCAATGTCAGCCACGACATCGACGCACTGACCCTGACCATCACCGCCGAGTTCGCCGCGCCCCGCGCGCGGATCTGGCAGATCTATGCCGATCCTCGCCAGCTCGAGAAGATCTGGGGTCCGCCGACGTACCCGGCGACGGTGGTCGACCACGAGTTCACTCCCGGCGGTCGGGTCACCTACTACATGACCGGACCCGAGGGTGACAAGCATGCGGGCTACTGGAACATCGTCTCCGTCGATGAGCCGACCGGCTTCACCTTCACCGACGGATTCGCCGATGCGGATTTCACCCCGATCGAATCGATGCCGGTGTCCACCAACGAGTTCTCCTTCGAGGAGAAGGACGGCAGCACCATCGCGACCTACGTCAGTACCTACGCAACCGCCGAAGGTCTCCAGCAGGTGCTCGACATGGGTGTGGTCGAGGGTGCCTCGCAGGCGATCGGCCAGATCGACGACCTCATCAAGGGCTGAGCCTGACGGTTCACCGCACAGACCGATCTCGCCGCCTCGCCCGCCACGTGCGAGGCGGCGAGCCGGCACGAAGGACGCGACACTCTTGTTGCGACCACAGTCGCCCACTCCGACGGCGATGAGTTTCGCAGTGGTTCCCAGTCTGTACCTACACCGATCACAACCACACTCGAGGAGAACGACATGACCGCGACCTACACCTTCGACGTCTTTTCCAGCCTCGACGGCTTCGGCGGAATCAGCGGCGGCGACTGGGGCGGCTACTGGGGCAAGCAAGGCCCCGAGTTGCTCGACCACCGCCTTGCCTTGTACGGCGCGGAGCAGCGGATGATATTCGGGGCCAACACGTATCGGGCGTTCGCGCAGATGCTGGCCTCGAGCACCGAGGAGTCCGAAGTGCGTGACCCATGGGTCACCCGGATGAGGAGCCTGCCGGCGACGGTTGTGTCGACGACGCTGGAAGGGCCTCTCGACTGGCCGGACGCGACCGTCGTGAGCGGTGACGCCGTCGACGTCGTCGCCCGGCTCAAGGAGGAGTCCGAGGTGCCGTTGCGCTCGCACGGCAGCCTGTCGATGAATCGGGCGCTGATGGCCGCCGGCCTCGTCGACCGCCTGCAGGTGACGCTCTTCCCTGTGATCACCGGTCAGACCGGTGATGACCCGATCTTCCAGGGTGGGGCCGACTTCGACCTGGAACTGCTCGAGAACCGGGCGCTGGACGGTCACATCCAAGAGCTCATCTACCGACCCACACTCCATTGACCTGTAGGAATACCAGGCGCGGCCCATCGGCGATCGGCCCTCGCGTGCAGGAAATAGGTTGGACGGGATTCGGTTCAGGTTGATAGCGTGCGCGAGACCGTGACATCACGCGAGGAGGTGAGACCCATGAACGCAGTAACCATGTGGGTGCTCCCGCTCGTGTTCACGGTTCGGCGATTGACATAGGTGTCGCCGGGAGCGCCTCGACAACAAGGCAATCCCGAAAGGCAACACCATGCATTTCACCTCTGAGACATCGTCGAACGGTGTCATCGAACGTACATTCACTCTGGATGAGATCACCGGCGTGCTCTGGTCGCCCACATCCGGAACCGTCGGCGCACCGCTGCTGCTGTCGGGGCACTCCGGCGGCATGCACAAGAAGGCGCCGGGGCTGGTCGCCGGTGCACTCCACTGCGTGACCACCTATGGGTACACCGTCGCCGCCATCGACGCGCCCGGACACGGCGACCGGCCGCGAAACCTTCAGGATCAACGGTGGGCCGAGGCGATCCATCGGGCCCGGGCGGCGGGCGAGCCGATCGCCCCGATCGTGATCGACTACAACATGTCGCTGGCGGAGCGTGCGGTGCCGGAATGGCAAGCGACTCTGGACGCCCTGCAGGCGCTGCCCGAGATCGGCGTCGAAGCGCCGATCGGCTACGGCGGCATGACGTTGGGTGTCGTGACCGGGCTGATGTTGACGGCGGTCGAATCCCGGATCGCTGCCGTGAGCTTCGGTGGGGTTTTCGTGTGCGACGCTCTGATCGAGGCGGCAAGAAAGATCACCGTCCCGGTCGAGTACCGGATTCCGTGGGACGACGAGGAATTCGACCGCACCTCCGGGGTCGCGTTGTTCGACGCCTTCGCCGCGAAGGAGAAGACATTGCACGCCTACTCGGGCAGGCACTACCCGGTACCCGAATACGAACGCGACAGCTCGGCCCGGTTCTTCGCCCGCCACCTCGGCCGGGCCGCCGACACGGTTTCGGACTGACGTGAACGGTATCGGCGTCCGGCCCCGCGCCGGACGCCGATACCGCCAGTGCCGCGCTCCCGCCGGCCTGGGTCAGGGCAGGTATTCGGCGCCGGTGTCGTCGGGAGCGGTGTCCTCGCAGAGGTGCGGGCCGGCATCGAACCTCATCGCTTTTCTGGCGTCGTCGTAGGTGGGCCAGCCGGGATCTCCGTGGGTTGCGAAGTCGAGCCAAGCTTGGTGCATCGCCTGGGTGAGGGCGCCGGGTGCGTCGTCGCCGATGAGGCCGCGGCATGCCTGTGTGGTGTCGAAGACGAAGGGGACGTCGAGGCCGTGTGCGGCGCCGTGCAGTGGTGATCGCCATGCGAATTCGTAGACGTAGGTGGGGCCTGGGTGGCGGCGGGCGGTGCGGCGGCTCGGTGATCGGAACATCAGGTCCGTGTAGGCGGCTGTGAGTGCACGCGCGGGGGTGACGGCCGGGTCGTGGAGACCGTGTCGTTCGAGGAGCGCTTCGGCATCGGGGTAGGTGGCGGCCAGCTCGGCTACGGCGTCATGCGCGTCGAAGGCGGCGAACTGGTCGGCACCGAAACCGAGGTTGGTCTCCTCGAGTGTTGTGCCGATCAGCAGGTCGACGCCGCGCGAATGGGTGCTCGGTACTCCGACCGGGTCGGGGAGGACGTCGTCACCCGTGGTGGGGAGGAACAGTGCACGACGGTGGCCCGGGTCGACACCGTTGCCGTCGCGCAGGTCTGGGTGGGGTTCGTTTCTGAGCAGAGCTGCCTGCGCGCGCACCAGGTCGGGGGCAGAGAATGCTCGAAATGCGTCTGTGGTCGGGGAGCTTCCGAGCCCGGCGGCGAGTGCCTTCGTGAGTTCTTCGGTGAGCTCGAGCGGGCGGGCCATCTCGTCGTGTCCGCTCTGGACGATCGCGCGTCGGAACAGTCCGGCGGCCAGCGGGGAGTGCAGCAGGAACGCGACCGAGGAGCCGCCGGCCGATTCGCCGAAGACGGTAACGTTGTCCGGGTTTCCACCGAACCCGGCGATGTTGTCGCGAACCCAGCGCAGGGCCGCGATCTGATCGCGCAATCCGATGTTCGTGTTCGCGACCGCACCGGACGGTGCGAGGAAGCCCTCCGCCCCGAGTCGGTAGTTGACGGTGACCAGGACGACGCCGTCGCGCGCGAACGAGGTGCCGTCGAAGGCGGGGGCGGCGCCCGAGCCGATCATGAACCCGCCGCCGTGGACGTAGACCATCACTGGAAGCCCACCCGTGCCGGGGTCGGGTGTCCAGACGTTGAGATTGAGGTAGTCGCCGTCTCCGGCGACCCATCCGGGCCCGATCAGCGGCGTTAGATTCGCGTGAGCGGGGTGCAATGCCGGCTGGGGTGCGGTAGCGCCGTAACCGGTGGCGTTCCTGGTCCCCTCCCATCGTTCGGTAGGACCAGGGGGTGCGAATCGGCGTTCGCCCGCTGGAGCTGCTGCGTAGGGGATTCCCAGGAATCGGGCGACCCCGTCGGTGTGGTCACCGGAGAGTCGCCCTGCCTCAGTGTTCACGGTACGGACGGTCATAGGCGACGTCCCCTTTCATCTGTGCGCCTCACCTCGGATGGTCGGGCCGAGGGTGGCCGTGTGAATCAGCACCCCACCTCGTCCAAGCCTGCCATGGGCTCGGTGTCCGGCCTGAGATAGTCGCCGCCAGGTCGTTGTGGGTCGTGGTAGACCTCACCGACGATGGTCCGGCTCCGTTCCAGGAAGACCAGTGGCCACGAGGGGCCGCGCGACGAAGTAGGAGAACCAGCATGACGATTCAACGGATGGAGCAGCTCAGCTGACAGAGTCGATCGAAACATCGCGGGCGCGCCGGTAGCGCCGTCCGGCTACACCCCCCGGTGCTGCGCGCCATGGGGATGACGAACAAGCTCTCACTCGGATCCTGGATCAACCCCGGATTCCGGACCCTGCACCGCATGCGCAAGATCCGCGGCACCAAGCTCGATGTGTTCGGCTACCACCACATCCGGAAGATGGAACGCGAGCTGATCACCGAATACCGCGAAACCATCGAGCAACTCCTTCACCTACTCAACCCGCACAGCCTGACCGCCGCGGTGGAGATCGCCGAACTGCCCGACCTCATCCGTGGTTACGAACAGATCAAGGTCGCCAACGTGGAGTCGTACCACCAGGAACTGGACAAGCTCGTCGAGGCGTACCCGCTGACCGCCCGAGCCGAGAAGCAGGTCGTGTAGGGCCCGGCCCGAGTCGCAGCCGACCTGATCAGCGGGATCCTTCGACGTACGATGCCAGGTTCGCCAGCGAGGAGGTGATCCCGGCCTCGTGTGCCGCTTGGTCTATGCCGGGTGGCACGTCCGTGGCGGTGACGGTCACCTCGGTCCCGTCACCGGCGGCAGCGAGGTGCCAGGTCATCGTCATGGTGCCCGCGTACGACGGGTCGTCAGCTTCGAACACCGCCAGCTGCACCACGCGTTCCGGTGGCACCAGGTCTGCGAATCCGACATCGACGACATCCGTCGTATCCGAAGTCTTGCCGGGACTGTCGGCAGGGTCGAGGTAGGTGAGGACCATCCGAAATCCACCACCGGGCCGAGGATCCCACCGTTCGACCCGCCCGCGCATGCCGTCCGGCGGCAACCAGGCCTCGAGAGACTCCCGGTCGAGGAGGGCGCCGTAGACAGTCGCCGGTGATGCCGCGATCACCCGGCTGGCGCGGTCGGTTCTGTCCATCGCTCGATTCTAGGGCCGAGGAGCACCAGGAGATCTCTGTTCGCCGAGTGCCACTCGTTCGTTCTCACACGCCACTCGACTTGTGTGCGGCGGTTCACGACATCTGCATCCGATGAAATGCGGAGCACGCTACCGGTAGCCGCTGTACTACCTCAGCGGTAGTCGGACCACCGGGGGAGTGCCTGGCGGGCGGGCCGGCGGGGCAGGCCGAATCGTTCAGGCCGCACTCCCACCTGACGCGGCTGTAGTTCACATCCGTGTAGCCGCCGTCACACAGAGGTCGAGGGTTCCGCGCTCGGATCGGCGGGTCATCCGCGTGCCTCGACCAAGTTAAGTATCTTGAGCTAGGTCACTATATTTACACGAAGGGACAGGCCCACATGACCCGCACCATCGCAGTGGTCAACCATAAAGGTGGTTCCACCAAAACCACGAGCGCGGTCAACCTCGCCCAAGCCCTCGTCGAAGCCGGCTACACCGTCCGCGTCGTCGACCTCGACCCACAATGCAACGCCACCACCTGGCTCGGCGCCACGCCCGAAGCCGTCGACAACGATGTCCTGTCGGTACTCATGCTGGTGGCGAGCATCGAAGATGCCACCACCATCACCGCGTCCGGGATCCACCTCGTTCCCGCCACCAAGGAACTCGATTCCGTCGGGCCCTATTTCCTCAAGAAGCCCGGTGCACACGGCGTCCTGCGCAAAGCCCTCGCCGGCGCCCCCGACGTCGACTTCAACCTCCTCGACTGCCCCGGAGACTTCGACCACCTGACCATCAGCGCACTCGTCGCCTGCACCGAAGTGCTTGCCGCTGTAATGACGGGAGCCATGGAACTCGAAGCGCTCATGCGGATCGAGAACTACATCACCGAGCAGGTCGAGTTGCTCAATCCCACTGCACGGCTCAATCACATTCTGTGCGGCCGCGTCGAACTCGGCCAGGTCATCGACCAGCAGGTCCTCGCCGCGCTCCGCGAGACCTACCCCGATCAGACGATGCACACCATCATCCCGAAGTCCGTCCGCGTCAGCGAAAGTTACAGCGCCGAAGAACCCGTCGTCAGGTGGGCACCGTCCTCCTCCGCAGCGCGCGCCTACCGCGACGCCGCCCAAGAACTCGTCGAAAGGGACCCCCGATGAGCGTGACACGTAAGCCGGGACTCGCCAACAACCCCCTCGCACGCCGCCCCCAGCCCCGCACAGGCGCCCACCAGGACGGGACGTACTCGACAACCGGTCACAAGGACCTCCTGACGAGCGTGACACGTAAACCCGGACTCGCCAACAACCCCCTCGAACGCCGCAAGCCACGACTGCCGAACCTCGTCGAACAGGGCGTGGACGTCGCAGGACTCGCAAGCAACCCCTTCGAACGCCGCAAGCGACGACTGCCGAACCTCGTCGAACAGGGCGTGGACGTCGCACAAGAAGCAGCCACCACAGCCGAACCGGTGGCCCTCGGCGAGGAAAAGAAGACCACCAGACGGGTCCCCGCAGACAAGAAGCAGGAATCCGTCCTCATCAACCGCGCCAAGGTCGAAAACGGCAAGAATGCCGTCGCCGCCATCGGCCACATCGCCGGCGCCCCCAACAGCTGGTCCAGCCTCGTCGACGAAGCCCTCGCCCACTACCTCACCGTCCTCGAACGCGAATACAACAATGGCGAACCCTTCCCGCCGCGCAACGCCGAACGCGTCCGGAGGCCACGCATCAACTAGCCGGCTCGTCGGCGGATCGTGGCGGGCTGTCGGTAGGTGCGGTCGCTACGCATCGACGACACCTCTGACGTTCTGTGCGCGTGCGGGTCTCGCGGCTGCCTCGATCCGGACTTGATCGTCGTCGACGCCGGGTGTCCAGACGCGCTCGGCGGTGTTGTTGCAGAGGCATGGACGCGGCACGCACGGTTGCAGTCGCAGAGGACGCTGGTGCACGCGTTGTTTCCCGCCCCGAAGCTGGTGCGACGCCATCCCTGACGCCGGTGCAATGACGGTCCGGGCTAACGACGGAAACCGCCGTCGTACTGGCTATTGAGGTCCGTCCGGAGGCGGTTTACCGTGGAGGGTGCGGGCCGTATCCCGTCGGGTCGAGATCAGGCAGTCCGGGATACGACTCGCCGGGGGGTTTTCAGCCAGAATGCGTGGGCCTTCCCCACACCGTCGGAGGTTCGGGATCGGTGGTGGGCGCGCTCAGTGTCGCAACAACTTTCCAGCACGTCCGATGTCCGCGTCGACCCTCAATCGCGATACGTGGCCGGGGGTGGGCCCGCGATCGGCCCGAGTGGTGTGGCCAGCCACCGGTCGTACACGCGCATCCAGGTTCCGTCGGCGCGTATGCGTTCGAGGGTGCCGTTGACGAACCGCACCAGGTCCTCCTTGTACTTGTTGACACCGATCGCCCAGTGCTCTTCTGTCTCCAGCCGGGGCCCCACGATCTGAAAATTCGGGTCCTGGGAGGCGAGCCCGGCGAGGAGCGAGTCGGAGGTGCTGGTCGCGTCGGCCTGCCGTTTCTGCATGGTGACGAGGCAGTCGTCCCAGTTGGGGACCGCGATGATCGTGGCGTCCGGCGCGACTCGTTGGACGGTGCCGAGCGAGGTGGTGTCGAGAAAGGTGCAGACCCGTTTTCCGGCCAGGTCCGCCGGTCCGGCGATGTCGGAACCGCGAGGGACCAGAATACGCTGGAAGGCGCGGACGTACTCGGTGGAGAAACCGACGCGTTGGGCGCGTTCGCACGTGATCGAGAATCCATGTGCGACGACGTCGACGTCGTTGTTCTCGAGTGCGGAGAACCGGCCGGCGGTGGTGAGTAGCCGGAACTCGACTTTCGTCGGATCGCCGAAGATGTCGCGGGCGATCTCCTTCGCCACATCGATCTCGAACCCCTGCAGGGTGCCGGTGGTCGGATCTCGGAAGCTGAACAGATTGGTGTTCTGGTCGACGCCGACGATCAACCGGCCCCGCCCTGCGATCTCGGCAAGTGATCCACCGGGCGGCATCTGCCCGGGCGGGGGTTGCGGGCCGGGGCGCAGGCTCGCGAGCGCCCCACACGACTCGGGGAGCGGTGGCTCCGGCGGCGGACTGTCCGTGGGCGGGATGATCTGTGCGCCGTCCGTCATCGGTCGTGCGGTGTACGTGGCCGCGACGGTCGGGGTGAGAGGGTCGGGTGCGGCGCAGCCGGCGAGCACGGCGACGGCGAGTACGCCGACGAGGTGCCGGGCACGCGGTCTCGCCCCCGGTCTCGGAAGCCTCACCTGTGTCATCAGTGGTACTCGTTCAGTCGCGGCCAGATCCCCCCGCCGACGGCGAATCCGCAGGACACGCCAATAATCATGCTACCGACTGCCAGTGCCGACATCGACCGGTAGACGTCCGTCACCGCGTTGGCCTCGTCGTCGCGGAGTCGGTCGATCGCGTTCCGGAGGGACTCGTCCAGGGCGGCGAACTGCGTCGACGACGTGCCCGAGCCGGATCCGGCGGCGATCGCCGCGGCGGTCGGGTAGTCACCGCGCTCGAGGGCGATCTCGATGTCCCGGTGCGCGGCCAGCCAGCCGTCGCGGGCCGTCACGGCGTCGCGAAGGTGTTGCTCGGCGGCGCGACCATGCGAGCTCTCCAGCTGCCGGGTGAGTTCGTCGGACAAGGCCTGGGAGTGCCGCGCGTAGTCGACTTCCGACTGGGTGTCGGAACCGCGTTGCAGGATGGCGAGGGTTTCGTCGGCGCGGGCCTGCTGCGCCAGGATGCGAGCGCGGGCAACCGCGTTGATCGGTTGTGTTCCTTCGGTTCTCGCGTGTTCGCTCGCCGACGTCGACACCAGGCTTCCGCCGATCAGCCACAGCAGAAGCCCGGCCATGAGCAGGGTGGCGACAGCGAGGCCGGGGTTGAACCGGCGCTTGCTCTTCCGGACGAGGTACAGCTGGGCGAGGACGAGGGCGACGAGGGCGGCCGCGGTCACCGTGAAGGCGGTCGCGGGCAGCTGGGCGGTGTGCGTCTGGATCTCGGCGACCGCCTCGGCCTGATGGACGTAGAGTCGCTCCGCCAACGGGAGGATGGTGGCCTGCATAAGCGCGGACGCATCGGCCAGATACGCCACCCCGACCGGGTTACCGGCCCGGTCGTTCGCCTGAGCCGTGGCGACGAGGTTGAAGTACTCGGCGAGGTCGCGCACCACGTCCGACAGCAGTGCCAGCGATTCGGCGTCCTGCGACGACACCCCATTGGTCGCCGTGACCAGCGCGTTCGACGCGTCCCCGATCGCCTGGGTGAACTGCTCCGCGCCAGCAGTCGACTCGGCACCACCGCCACCGGAGACGAACGACGTGGTCGCGGCGGCGTCGGCGATCGACAGCGAGCTGTAGAGCGCCTGGGCCGCGTTTGCGAGGGGCTCGGTGTGGGTGCGCAGTGTCTCGACTCGCTGTTGGCGCGCGCCGACCGCCGCCGAGGTGATGGCGCCCGCGGCGATGACCGCGGCGATGAGTGCGATCCCCAGCACGGTCAGCCGCCCGGGCGTCGACGTGAAGAATTCGACCCACGGGCGGCGGCGGACCACGGGCTCGACGAGCAGGTCCTCGTCGAGCGTGTGGGCTTCGGTGACGGCGTGCTCGCCGCGGTGGAACATCCGGTCCTCCTGCACCGCCACCGCGGTTCCGGTAAGAGCACCGATCCGGGCCGCGGGACTGAGTTCAGTGTGCACCGACGGTGCCGAGCGGCGCACCGACTCGGGAAACAGGCACCGCAGGAACCAGATTTCCGGTGATCGGGCGGCTGAGCCCGGGTGGAACCGGGTACTCGCACGTTATGAAGAGGTGGGCGTGCCGCGCCGCGCTGTCACTGTTGGTGGCCGGGCTCGTCGCGTCCGCGTCCGGAGTGACGGCCCATTCGGCTCCGGCGCCCGACAGGATCGACGAGGTGCCGGGGCGGACGGCGCTGTCGTTCATGCACACCCCGAGCGGAACCCGCGTCGGGACGGCGAATCAGGGGGAAGCCCGGCCGGGTTTGTCGATCGTGAAGCTGTATATAGCCGACTACATGCTCCGGCACGGCGACGGCTCTCCCGAGGACCTCGCGCTCGGACAGCAAATGATCCGCGACAGCGACGACTCCGCCGCCTCGCAGGCGTACGCCAAGTACCCGCAGTCGATCGATGCGATCGCCGCCGAGTATGGGCTGACCAGTACCCGTGACTCCGGATTCTGGGGCGATGCGGTTACCAGCACCGCCGACACCGTGACGTTCCTCGAGGCGAAGAAGACCACCGATCCGGACAGCCGCATTCTGGAGTGGATGGCCACCGCGGCCCCCGTCGCCGCCGACGGAACCCATCAGAACTGGGGTACCGGGCGGCTGCCGTCGGTGACCGGAACCAAGTGGGGGTGGTCGGACCTGGGGCCCAGTGTTGTCGCTTCCGCGTCGTTCGGGCCCGATTTCTCGGTAGCGGCCAACACGTACGGCACTGCCGACCAGCACACCGGTGACGTTCTCGGTGCCTTCGCGGAGGATCCGGCGTCACCACCACCGCCGGTGGCGCCGGATCCCATCCAGGAGTTGATCGACCGGTTCGTGCCCCTGTTGATCACACCACGATGATCGACATCCCGACGTGCCGGAGGGAACAGCCCTGACCCGGTTGGTGGGGTGACGGCCTGGGTAATCGGGTCCCATGTTGCCCCCAACGGACGAAACACCGAACGCCGGACCGCACCTGCCGGCAGGACAGACGCCGGGCGGCGGGGTGCCTCCTTCCGACCCGCACGCCCATGACGCGGGTTCCGGGATACCGCCGGATGTGGCGAGAGGTAAGGGGATCAAGCACACGCGTACCGGGGCGACGTGGACTGGTCTGGTCATCGGCATTCTCGTTCTGGTCCTGCTTCTCGTGTTCATCCTGCAGAACCTCGACAGCGTCGTCCTGGAACTGTTCGTCTGGGAGTTCACGGTCCCGCTCGGGGTCACTCTGCTGTTCGCGGCCATCGCGGGCGCGGTGGTCATGGCGCTCGTCGGCGGTGTCCGGATCCTTCAGATCCGGCGGGCAGCGAACCGGCAACGGAAACTGACCACCTGACCGTTGCTCATTTTCCGTGTTCGCATCGATCGATGCGTCGACCGGTCAGGCCCTCGGCCGAGAGATTCGAGTAGTCGACTACTCGGTTCAACTGGCGAGGGTCCTCATACGGTCGGTCCTGTATCGCATTCGTGATTCGACGAAAGGACACCGAAATGGCTTGGTCGACAACTCCTCAGGGGCTTTTTCTCGCCGCTGGGCAGGCGAATCAATTCTCCTTCTCGTTTGGAGACATCTGGAAGGGCCCGCAGTTGGCGACTGCGAGACTCGACGCCAGCCAGGGCGGTGGTGGCACGAAGATCCTGATGACGCAGTGGCAGGGCACCGCCAACGCACCGGTGTTCGGCGGCCCCAGCAAGCAGTACTACGTGCTCGGCATTCACAACAGCTCCACTTCGGGCGTGTGGTTCCATCTGGAAGGAGGCGTCCTCGCATGACGACACAGGAATCACCTCGGGTTTCCCAGATGCAGGTCCTGACGGACGAACAGGGCAGCATTCTCGCCGCTGTCCTGCGAACTGCGGACGTGGCGTCGGGCCCGGCATCCGGTGAGGACGTTCCGCCTCAGGTTTCGCTTGTTCCTTCGGAAGGCCAAGCGTTGCATGAACTCTCTGTGCCCGGTGGACCGTCGGGGGACGAGATGTTCGAGTCGCTGGATCAGTGGATGGTTCGGGTCGACGCCGGCGTACCGGCGTTGGTGCGACGCGCGGGCGCGTAGTCGCTGGTGGAGGTGCGCCGGGACGGCACCTGCTGCGGAAGGGGAACGCTGGTCCGCGCGATCAGCGGTCCCTCCGCGCGATGGCGGTGCGAGGCCCGGAAAAGCCATCAAAATCACCTCGAGAGCCACTTTGTCAGAACAAATGATTGACTTCGCTCGTGGCGCGCAGCACTGTCGTAGAGACACACGCCGCACCGATCAGTCCCGGAGTCGATCTTGACCAACGTCAACCCCACCGAAATCGCAGTAGCCGTCGCCGGATTCGGCTGGATGGGCCGCGTGCACACGAACGCGTATCTGCGTCAGCGCCACCACTTTCCGGAAGCGCCGTCCATCCGTCTGGGGGCCGTCGCCGACGAGGTACCCGGCCGCGCCGAGGAAGCCGCCGCCCAGTTCGGGTTCGGCGCAGCGCTGACCGACTGGCGCGACATCGCCGCCGACGAGAACATCGACG
The DNA here is from genome assembly GCF_030056915.1 of Rhodococcus sp. IEGM 1307. NCBI lineage: Bacteria > Bacillati > Actinomycetota > Actinomycetes > Mycobacteriales > Nocardiaceae > Rhodococcus > Rhodococcus sp. IEGM 1307. The sequence goes on along the minus strand of NZ_JASHKW010000026.1, from coordinate 81,693 downwards.
CGGTCAGCATCACCGCACCCAACTTCCTGCACCGCGAGATCGGCGTCGCGATGGCGGAGGCGGGCAAGCACATCTGGATCGAGAAGCCGGTCGGGCTGTCGTCCGAGGACGCGAAGGCAGTCGCCGCCGCTGTGGAGAAGGCAGGCGTCCAGTCGACCGTCGGATTCAACTACCGAAACGCACCGGCCGTTGCGATGGCGCACGATCTCATCGCGGCGGGCGAGCTGGGCACCATCACGCACTCACGCTTCCGCTTCCTCAGCGACTACGCCGCGCATCCGGACGGCGCGCTGAGCTGGCGCTACGAGAACGCGCGCGGTGGGTCGGGCGTTCTGGGCGACCTTGCCTCGCACGGTGTCGACCTGGTCCGGTACCTGCTCGGCGACATCGACGCAGTCGTGGCCGACACCGCGATCTTCATCCCCCGGCGCGCCATCCCGACGGGTGCCACCAGCGGGCATGCGCGCGCGACGGGCGGCAAGTTGGGGCCGGTGGAGAACGACGACTTCGTCAGCGCGCTGGTTCGCCTGTCGTCCGGCGGACGGGTCACGCTGGACGCGAGTCGCGTGGCCGTCGGCGAGCAGAACAACTACGGGTTCGAAATCCACGGCACCAGGGGTGCGGTGTACTGGGACTTCCGCCGGATGAACGAACTCGGAACGAGCCTTGGGAGCAAATACCAGGACCAGTCGATCACCACGGTGTGGGTGGGCCCCGACGCCGGAGCGTATGCCCGTTTCCAGCCGGGTTCCGCGTCCTCGATGAGCTACGACGACCTCAAGGTCATCGAAGGGAACAACTTCATCGCCTCGATCGTCGACGGAAAGCCCCGTGGCGCAACGATCGCCGACGCCGTGGCCGCGGCCGAAACTCTCGACGCCATCACGGCATCGGTCGCATCTCGTGCGTGGGTCGACGTGCGCTGATCCGATCCGCAGAGCCAGGCCCCGGAGTTACGCTTTATCGGTTAGCGGGTCAATTCCGGTAGGCGCCTTTCTCCGCGGAGGTTGGTATGAATACCACACCGTTCGGCTCGGGCTTCGCGATTCTCGCGTTGGCGATTTCGGCGGTCGCCTGTTCCTCGGGCAGATCCTCTGACTCCGAAGACAATTGCGTGCGCGCGACAGACAGTGAACTGGATGCGCTCTTCACGAGTTGGAATGACGCACTGGAAAGCGGTGACGCGAGGAGGGTCGCCGCGTTGTACCGGCCGGATGCGGTGCTGCTGCCGGCCCTGTCGGTGCCTATGGCGGACACTCCGGAGGAGATAACGGAGTATTTCGTCAACCTGATCAAGGCCGATCCGATTGCCCGTATGGAAGAAAGTGTCAAGTATTCGGATTGCAACCTCGCCTACAACGTGGGCCGTTGGGTCATCAACGCCAACGGTCTAGATGTGGCGGCCAGGGTGACGTGGGTCTATCGGTACGAAGACGGAAGGTGGCTGATCGCCAACCACCATTCGTCGGTGAACCCCTAGCCGTGACCGCCGGTCGACCGTGAGGTCGTCCGGCGGTCACGGGAAACCACCCGTCTAGGACGCCTTGGCTTTCCGGCCTGCGACGTAGACCTCGGAGATGGACGTGTCGCGTATCCCCATCAGCAACGCGAACAGGGTCTGATCGCGGGCCAGATCGGGATCGGCGGCGCGAACGGCGTTGCGCAGCAGGCCGTCGAGCGCAGGCGTGCCGGACGGGTCGACGACGACGAAGTCGGCTTCCTTCCCGACGTCGAAATTTCCGAACCGGTCCTCCATGTCCAGTGCCCGGGCACCGCCGAGGGTGCCGACGAACAGCATCTCGGCCGGATGCATCGACACCCCGTCGTCACCGGCCTCGGTGATGTGCACCTTGAACGCGTCGCCGAGCACCCGAGGAATCAGCCATTCGTCGCCGCCGCCGAAATCGGTTCCCACCGAGATGTTGACGCCCGACGCGACGGTGCGCTTCCACGGCATCGTTCCGGATCCCAGGAACAGCTGCGAGATCGGGCAGTGCGATACGGACGTGCCGGTCTCGGCCATCCGTTCGAGCTCGACATCCTGACAGTGCACGCAATGCGCGAGGATGGTGCGTCGGCCCAGCAGGCTCTTCCCTCCCACTTCCGAACCGGGCAGGAACTTCCCGTCGTAGGTGTCCAGGTATGAATTCACCTGATAGGTCTCTTTGGTCGAGTCGACCTCGCCGGTGCCGGGACGATTGTTCTCGTTGAGGTGCGAGTGCACGTACACCCCGCGGTCGCGGACCTCTTCGTAGAGTTCTCCGAGATTTTTCAGGGTCTCGGGGGTCACCGACAGCGAGAACCGCGGGATGATCGCCACGTGCAGCAACGCCGTGGCGACATCGCCGGTGTCGGCGCCGTGCCATTTCTCGATCTCCTCGCGGGTGAGCCGGATCGCGTCCTCTTCGGAGGTCATCAGCGGCTGAGCGGTTTCGCCGCCGACGGTCTGAATTCCGCGGCCGCTGACGATCCGCAGACCGGCCTTCTGCGTCTCGGTGAACAACGCGTCCTGCGCATGTGGGAACGCCGACCCGAACACCATGGCGGCCGTGGTGCCCGCGGAGATGCGCCGGTTGGTGAACTCGACGGCCGCCTGTTGCGCGAACTCCGGGTCGGCGAACTTCGTCTCCGACGGGAACATGCACAGGGTCAGCCATTCCAGCAGCTGACCACCGCCGTAGGAGTCGCCGGCGTAGGTCTGCGGGAAGTGGATGTGGGTGTCGACGAACCCCGGCAGCAGAAAGCCGGGCCTGTGGTCGTGCACGGTGCCGGACTCGTAATCCGACGGGATCTCGGCTCGGTCACCGCAGAACACGATTCGCCCGCCGTCGTCCAGCACCAGGGCGCCGTCGGGAATCGCTACCAGGGCGGCCGCGGCTTCGGTTACTTTCGGTGTGCCGGCGATGTGGAAGATGTGTCCGAGATGGGTGTGCGTGGCCATGCGATGAACTCCCGTCGAGTGGTAACGGATCATGCCTTCTGCAATGAACTTCGGCGGCTGGACGAAGCCCAGCCGAGTAGCACCTGTGCGGCCGCGTGCCGCACCCACGATGAGATAACAGCCCGTACTAACAATGCCACCGATCCGACCCGGGTCGCGGCCGAACAGGCCAAGCGCCCGCGGCAATCACTGCCGGCTCGGTGCTACTGCGGGGGTGTGCGGTCGTCGACGAATCGACGGATGACCTTGTCCCAGCCCAATGACTCGAGAAGTTCCGCGGCGGTGGCCCGCGACGTGAGCGGCCGGAGCACGTCGATGTCGAGGTCGCCGCCGGTGCCCAGGACGTCGTCGAGGCGCAGGCAATCGACGTACCCGTAATCCGTCCAGGGTTCGACGTGGCCGTCCCAGTCCGCGGTGTCGGCGTACGGCCCGCCGAGACGCAGCTTTCCGCTGCGGTGGATCATCACGTACCGCGGAACCACCTGCATCGTCTCGTTGGCAGTCGCCAGGGTCAGCTCGGGGTCGGCGGCGGGATCTGCGCCCGCGAGCCTGCGGTCGTAGGACGCCGTCTTGACCGTTGCGACCTCGACCAGCGCCCGCACGTAGACCCACCGCGCCCGCTCGATCGAGCCCGCCCACGCCGATTCCTCGTCCGCGCAGGAGAAGACGTTCTCGGCCGGTGTTCGTATCAGCAGCCGCGTCCCGACCCGTTCGTGATCGACAACCAGGTCTCCGTCGACGACGAGTTCGCCGTCGTGCTCGCGGACCCCGGTGATCGTCGCCACCGCGAGCACCTCGTCGTCCGGCGCGGTGACGAACAGTTCACGCTCGGACCGGACGCTGTCGGCATCACCGGGAAACGGGCCACGACCTCTGGCGAACGCTTCGGGCTGGGTCAGGTCGGCGCGAAACCCGGTCTCGGTCATCCCCAACGGATGATCGCGCACCTCTCGCAGGTTGCCGAGCCGAATCCTCGACGCCACAGGTCGATCCTCCCCGTTTCATCTCCGGCGCACCGCCGGGTGATCCTATGATCATAGCTGTTGACCTGCGGTGATGCCTCATCAGCGTAACCATGGCTTCCCCAGTAGGGTCGCAGTATCGATACGACCGACCGAGGGGGACCGGTGACGGGTTCTGCGTCCGAAAAAATCATCTCGCCCGCATCACGGGCGTTCTGGGACCGCAGTTTCGCGGGTCGTCGCGCGATGTTCGAGGAGCTTCGTCAGCGATCGCCGATCGAGTTCCACACGGAAACAGCCGGTCCGGGCTTCTGGTCGGTCGTCGGATACGACGACGTGGTGGCGGTCAGCCGGAACCCGGAGGTCTTCTCCTCGGCCAAGGGCTTCACCATCGACGACGTCCCGGTCGAGATCCTCGAGTTCGCCATGTCGATGATCGCCATGGACGATCCCCGTCACCGGCGTCTGCGGGGCATCGTGCAATCGGCGTTCACCGCGGCGTCGGTGCGGGGCATCGCCGAGCGGGTGCGCGGCTACGCTGCGCAGATCGCCGCGGACCTTCCCCGAGATGCCGAGTTCGACTTCGTCCCCGACGTAGCGACCCGGTTGCCGGTGCAGGTGATCTGCGAGTTGATCGGGATCCCGGAGAGCGACCGGCCGATGATCCTGGCCGCGGCGGCCGACGTCGTTGCCGGAGGTGGTGATCAGGAGTTCGTCACCGCACCCGGCGGCGCGGCCGGCCTGGGCCAGATCTACGGGTATGCCCTCGAGCTGGGTGAGAGACGCAAGACGGATCCCGGTGAGGATCTGACGTCCCGGCTGGTGTCGACGATGGTCGACGGCGAGGCCCTCACACCGACCGAGTTCGGTTCGTTCGTCATCCTGCTGATCACGGCGGGTTTCGAGACCACCCGGCAAGCGTTGGCCTGGGCGCTGCATCTGCTCACCGAGCACCCCGATCAGAGAGAATTGCTGCTCGCCGATTTCGCCGGCCACATCGACAACACGATCGACGAGGTGATCCGCTTCGCCTCCCCGGTGCCCTACATGCGGCGCACCGCGACCGTCGACACCGAGCTCGGCGGCGCCCACATCGCGGCGGGGGACAAGGTCGTCATGTGGTACGTGTCCGCGAACCACGACGAACGCATCTTCGACGGTCCGGGCCGGTTCGACATCACCCGGGCGAACGCCGGTAAGCACCTCGGTTTCGGTGCGAAAGACATCCACCACTGCCTGGGTATGAACCTCGCACGGCTGGAGCTGCGCGTCATGCTCGAAGAACTTTTCATCGCCCACCCCGCACTCCACGCGGTGGGCGAACCGGAACTGCTGCTCTCCGCGTTCATCAGCGGCATCGCCGCACTGCCGGCCCGGAACACGTGACGGACGGTGAGGTTCACGCGGGCCGACGACCGGAAATCATGACGAGTGGCATCTCGGTGATGCGGGAGACGTGCTCGTCGACGAGATCGAGTCGGCTCGCGAGGTCACGCGCCTCGTCGAGGCTGATGGAGCGACCGGCGATCCAGGTGTGGAAGATCGCGAGATTGATGCTGCCGAGGACGCGCGGCGCCTTGTAGTTCTCCACGAACTTTTCGGCGTCCTCGAAACTCGTGCTGCGGTCCGCATCGGTGATCAGCAGGGGGCCACCCGGTTTGAGGACGCGCACGCACTCGGCGAGTCCGGCCTCGCGCGACGACCAGTGCTTGATGGAGCCGTAGCTGATCACACCGTCGAAGGTCTGGTCGGGGAAGTCGAGCCGCGTGGCGTCGCCGACGTCGAACCGGACCCGGTCGCCGTAGTGACGCATGCGTTTGGTGGCGCGCTTGATCTGGGCTTCCGACAGATCGAGGCCGAGAATGTGCACGTCGGGGCGCTGGTCGGCGATGTAGTTCGTGAACAGTGCCCCGCCCGATCCGACATCCAGAATGCGGGCGTTCGGTGGGAGATGCGGCAGAAAGTACTCGTCGATGACGTGGCGTGAGCGGTAGACGGCCGGGGCCACGATGGTCTCGTACATCCAGGCGTGCGCCGGCGTGTAGATCGCGGTGATGGGGTCGAACGGTGCCATCGGCATGGTCGCGCTCCTCGTTGATATCCCGTGGTTCCCACGGCCTCGAACCCGCGCAGGTCGACTTCCGGTTGTCGATTCGAGATTAACGGGTGTGCGGTCGGTTTTTGCACGATCACCGGGTGCGTGAGGAGGCTGATCAGTGGTGATCACGGGGTCGGTCCCGGTGCAGTCCTCTCCTGCGAGCGTGAATCCGGAAAACGCGTCACTATTTCGGACCTCGAAAATCCAAACATAGACACAGCGTCCATTTATGGATACTGTCGCCAGCATTGGCTCCTGTGATGCGGACCACACGCATCGCAGGGTGACTCGTCGAGAGGACGCAGATGGCACTGGACGTCTCCACCACACGCACGCTGACGGCCGGCCGGCGGACCCGGGGGAAGAACCTGAGTCTGCTCACGGCCTCGACCGCGATGGACAACGCCGAGAACAGCATCACCACGGCGTTGTTCCCATTGATGCGAGAGGCGTTGGGGCTCTCGTCGTCGGCGCTCGGCGTCATCGTGGCGGTGTCCAAGGCGGTGGGAATCTTCGCCGCGGTTCCGTGGGTGTTCCTGGCCAAACGGTTCTCGCGGCGGGCGGTGCTTGCGACGTGCTCGGGCTTCTGGGGTGTGTGGGTGATCCTGGCGGGCCTGTCGAGCAGTTTCACCCAGTTCGTCATCCTGTACGGCATCGCGGCTGCGGGCTTCGCGGGCGCCGGGCCCATCGCTCTCGAGATCATGGGCGATCTCTACGACGACAGACGGCGCGGCCGGGCCACCGGGATGCTGTACGGCGGCGTCGCCATCATCACCGGCGTGAGCGCCCCGCTGTTCGGTCAGCTGTCGGGGTTCGACGACGGCTGGCGGTACGGCTACGTCCTCTCCGGCTGTATGTGCATTCTGATCGGTGTTCTCGTCGTCGTGTTTCTCGACGACACACGCCCCGGCGGGGGCGAGAACAGGGCCGGCGACGCAGCGGTGAAAGCGGAAAAGAAGGCTCAGAACGTCGTCGCCGGTGTGCGGGAGCTGCTGCGCATCAAAACCTTCCGTTACATCCTGGTGCAACGGCTGTTCTCGGGGCAGAACGTGATCATGAGTTTCGGCGTCGTGTTCCTGGTGGAGGAGCGGGGATTCTCGACGGCCACCGCAGCGATCGTCGCTACGCCGTTCGCGATCGGGTACCTGCTCGGAACCGTGGTCGGCGGCCGCCTCAACGACGCCGTGCACCGCCGGTGGCCCGCGAGTGGGCGGGTGATGATGCTGCAGGCCAGTCAGTTGGCCTTCGCGGCAGCGGTATTCGTCGAGCTGCAGATGCCGACGTCGTCGATCGGATTCTTCGTCGCGATCTTCGCGGTGGTCGGGTTCCTGCAAGGGCAGGTACCGGTGGTCAACCGTCCACTGATCATGGCGGTGGTGCGCCCGGAACAACGGGCCCTGGCCTTCGCGGTGTCACTGTCGACGGTGGAGGCGCTCGCGTACGCGGGATATGCGCTGCTGGTCGGCTATCTGGGCGATGCGATCGGGTTGCAGGGGGCGCTCCTGCTCGTGACCGTGGCGCTCACCGTCGTCAACGGGCTGTGTTCCGGTCTGCTGTACCGGCCGTACGCACGAGACAGCGCCACGGTGCGCGACTCTCAGGTGGTGTCGTCGTCCGACGAGGGTGAGCCGTCGAAGCCGGATGCCCAGTAGCGCCCGCGCAGCGACAGCTCCAGCAACATTTCGGTGACGGCTTCCGGGGTGAGCGGTGGTGGATCGGATTCGAGCCACCACTGCAGCACGGCCACCTGCTCGCCCACCCACGCCCGCGACAGCACTTCCATGTCGATGCGGGGTGTGACCCCGTTGGCGGCGGATCGGGCCGAGAAGATCTGGGCGGCAAGGGCGGTGCGTTCGTCGACGAATCGGCGCAGTGCGCGCCCGTCGCCCTCGCCGCGCAGTACGACGCGGTAGGCGTCGCGTTCCTCGGCGGCGTGCCGGAACATTTCGAGCACCGGTTTGCCGGTGAACCCCACCGAGGAGTCGGACACGAGGGGCCGCAACCGCTCCTTCAGGTCCTCGCCGAGGTCGGCGACGATCTGGCCGAGCAGTTCGTCCTTGTCCGTGTAGTGCGTGTAGAACGTCGCGCGGCCGACGTCGGCACGTTCGGTGACGTCTTCCACGGTGACTGCGGAATATCCCCGTTCGAGCGCGAGCGAGACGAGTGCGTCGCGCAGCAGTCGCTTGGTGCGGCGCACACGCCGGTCTTCGGTGGCCACGGTGACTTCCGCCCTTCGTCTCACGCCTGCAGTTCCGTCAGCATAGTGCACCCTTGACATCGCGCCCGATGCTGGACAGTATGTCCAGTAATGATCAACACGTCGATCTTGGAGACTGTATGAATCTCGGTACCTACCTCACCCGGAGTGCGAAATTCCGGCCGGACAGCGAGGCCGTGGTGTGCGGCGACAGTCGCCTGACCTACCGGGAACTCGACGACTCGACCAACCGTCTCGCCTCCGCGCTGATGCGCACCGGCCTCGGAATCGGCGACGCGGTGGCCACTTTCGCCGGCAACTGCGGAGAACTCGTCGTGACCGAGATGGCCGTGTGCAAGGCCGGATTCGTGCGCGTGCCCGTCAACGCGCGCCTGGGAGCCGACGAACTCGGCCACGTCCTGCGCGACGCGAACGTCACGACGCTGTTCGTCGACGCCGCGCACGCCGACGTCGCGTTGAAGGTCGTCGCAGATCTGGGCTGCGACATCGCCGTCTACGACTACGGGAACAGCGCACCCGGCGCGGACCGATACGCCGATCTCCTCGCCGACGGACTCGGCGATCCCGTCGCCGCCGACCTCCCCGAAGACGCGCCCGCCGTCCTCAACTACACCTCCGGATCCACCGGAAAACTCAAGGCCGCCGTGCAGACCTACGGAAACCGACTCGCCAACATGCGCAAACGCTTGATGAGCCCGACGGGCGCGCCCACCGAGACGGACCGGTACCTGGCCCCGGGACCGATCACCCACGCCTCCGGGATGATGATGCTCGGCGTGCTCGCCCGCGGCGGCGCGGTCGTCGTCCTGCCTGCCTTCGACACCGAGTTGTTCCTCCGCACCATCGAGAAGGAACGCATCACCACCACCTTCGTCGTTCCGACGATGCTCAACATGCTGATGGACCATCCCGCCGCGAACGACGTCGACCTGTCGAGCCTGCGGTGCGTCGGCGTGGGCGGCGCCCCGGTCTCACCGCAACGGCTACGCGACGCCGTCGCGATGTTCGGCCCCGTCATCATGCAGGGATACGGTCTCGGGGAAACCACGAGTGGTATCACCGTGCTCACCTGCGACGACGTCGTGCGAGGGGTCGAATCCGATCCGGAACTGCTGATGTCCTGCGGGCGACCGGTATTCGACACCGAGGTTCGCGTGGTGGACGACGCAGGCAACGAACTGCCGGCCGGCGGGATCGGCGAGATCGTCGCGCGCGGCCCCGACTGTGTGCGCGAGTACTGGCACGAACCGGATCTCAGCGCCGAGACGTTCGTCGACGGCTGGGTGCACACCGGGGATGTCGGGTACTTCCGCCACGACGGATACCTGTTCATCGTCGACCGCAAGAAGGACATGATCATCTCGGGCGGCTTCAACATCTACTGCAGCGAGGTGGAAGCCGCGCTGTACGAGCACCCGGCCGTGTCCGGTACGTGCGTCGTCGGTGTCCCCGACGAGAAGTGGGGCGAGGCAGTCAAAGCCGTCGTGGTCACACGGACCCCGGTCACCGAGGACGAGCTGATCGAGCACTGCGCCGAACGCCTCGCGCGCATGAAGAAGCCCCGCTCGATCGACTTCGTCGACAGCCTCCCCGTCAACCGCAACGGCAAGATCGACCGCAAGTCGGTGCGCGAATCCTACTGGGCGCAGGCCGCCCGCCACGTCAACTGAAAGCGGAGCCGTCGATGACCTTCACCCTGAACCCCACCCACGACCACAACCCTCGCCTGCACGACCTCGTCGCCCGGCTGCGTGACTATCTGGACGGCGAACTCGCCGACTACGAACGCGAACTCGGCCTCACCTCCGAGAGCGTGTACACCCGCGAGACGCTCGAGCCGGTGTGGCGACGCAGCCGCGAACTCGGCTTCTACGGTGTCAGCCTGCCCGCGGACCTCGGCGGCGCGGGACTGTCGTTCACCGAACTCGCAGCCCTGAAGGAAGAAGTGGGCGCCTCACCGCGGGTGCTGTCGACCTCGGTGCTCGGGGACATGGGCGGACCGCTGCGGGTGGGCAGCATCTTCCAGTACGCCACCGAGTACCAGATCGAGAAGTACCTGCTCCCCGTCACGCGCGGCGAGCGCGCGTGCTGCTTCTCGCTCACGGAGAACGACGCGGGCTCCGACGTGCGCGGCATGCTCACCACCGCCACCCCGGACGGCGACGGGTGGCGCCTGACCGGCCACAAGGTGTTCTCCACCGCCGGACCGTTCGCGGACTTCTCCATCCTCATCGCGAAAATGGCAGACGACGGCGATGACGGCCCGCGTTACTCCGCGTTCCTCGTCGACCTGGACACCCCGGGATGCACGGTGCAGCAGGGCGAGACCCCGATGTCGGGCCAGCACATCGAGGCCGACATCGTTCTCGACGACTGCTATGTCGGACCGGAACAGTTGCTCGGAGAGGTGGGGCAGGGGCTGAAGATCGGGCTCGGACGCGTCACGGTCAACCGGCTCCTGCACTGCCCGACGGCGCTGGGCGGTGCACGCCGAGCCCTGGAGTTGTCCCTCGACTACGCCCGCACCAGGCAGGTGCACGGCGCGCCGCTCGGCATGCTGCAGAGCATCCAGCACCGCCTCGCGGACATGGCCACCGACTTCTACGCGGCCCGGTCGATGACCTACGACGCACTCGCCGCGCTCGACCGGGGCGAGCGGCCGCGGACCGAGGCCTTCATGTGCAAGCTGTTCGTGGCGGAGAAGGCGTTCGCGATCGCCGACGCCGCCGTGCAGATCCACGGCAAGTCGGGCGTGGTCCGCGGCAGCGAGGTGGAATCGCTGTTCCAGCGTCTGCGGATGTTCCGGATCCTCACCGGGTCCTCCGAGATCCAGAAGAACGGCATCGCCCGATTCCTTCTGCTCCCGTGAGCGCCGACACGGAGACGGAGCCCGACTACCGGTTCACGCTCGCCAACGAGCGGACCTTCCTGGCCTGGATCCGCACCGCGCTCGCACTCCTGGCGGGAGGGGTCGCGGTCAGCCAGTTTCCCCTCCCGCGTGGCAGGTCCGCGTTCCACGACGCGCTCGGTGCGGTCTGCATCCTGCTGGCCGCCCTCGTCGCGGTCGGTGCGCTGCTGCGATGGCGGTCGGTGCAGTCCGCGATGCGCGGCGGCGTGCCGCTGCCGGCATCGCGTCTGGCTCCGGCCGTGGTCGCCGGTGTGTGTCTCGCCGCCGCGCTCGGCGTCGTCTGGGCGGCGACGTGACCGCGCCGGCACCGGCGCTGCAGGCCGAACGCACGGTGCTGGCGTGGCGCCGCACGCTACCGGCGGTCTGCCTGTGCCTCGCCGCACTCGTGCGAGCCGCGCTCGTGCACCCGCACCTCGCCCACGTCGGTGCGGTGGCCGGAGTCTGCGTCGCTGCCGCGGCGGTGGGAGCAGGCGCGGTGGCGCGGCACCGCCGATACCGTCGGCGCCCCGAGGACCCCCGCCCGCTCGGTCTTCTGATACCCGCCGCCGTCAGCCTCGGCGTTCTCGCGACGGCAGGCGCCGCCCTTGCCGCGCTGGCCTGAAACTCGATGTTCCCCGGCCCGTATCCCGATCCGACAGAGGAGATCCCCTGTGCCGCAATTGCCACTCGCAGAACTGAAATGGACGCTCGGATTCACCGACCCGGCGCAGGTCCGGCGGCAGGCGACGGCCGTCGGCGAGACCGGCCCCACGCGTCGAGTCTGGCGCGGCGACGGTCCGCGCCGGGAACTGCCGGAGCGATTGCAGGACCTCTCACGGCTCGCCGTGGAGACCGGAGGCGGGGGAGCGAGCACCCTGTACCAGCTCCTCGTCGACTCGCATTCGGACGGGATGATCGTGCTGCACCGCGGCGCGGTCGTCTACGAGCAGTACCTGCACGGCCTCCGCCGTCAGGACCTGCACCTGACCGCGTCGATGGCCAAGGCGTTCATCGGCCTGCTCGCCGGGATGCTCGAGGACCGGGGACTGTTCACGCGGGACGATCAGGTCTCCACATACGTTCCAGAGTTGGCGGGAACGGCGTTCGGTGACGCCACCATTCGTCATCTGCTCGACATGACGACACAGGTGGCCTACGGGGGACGAAAGTTCCATCGTGAGGTCGAGGCACACCGGTGGTGGGCAGTCGTGGCCCCCGGGATGCGGCCCGACGGATACGACGGGCCGACGACCCTGCTCGACCGATTGAAAACGGCCCGCGCGACCGGCCCGTACGGCGAGGTCTTCCACTACGAGAACGGCAGCTGCGAGGCGATGGGCGCCCTGATCAGCCGCGTCACCGGTGCGACCGTCTCGGACCTGATGAGCGAGTTGATCTGGTCGAAGATCGGAGCCGACGAGGACGCCCGGTACATCCTCGACGCCGCCGGCGTCGAAACCGCCTGCGGAGGCTACGCGGCCACCCTCCGGGACATCGCCAAGGTGGGGGAGATGCTTCGCTGCGGCGGCGCTCTCGGCGACCGGCAGATCGTGCCGGAGTCGGTGGTGCGTGCGATCAGCACCGTCAACGAGGGAGCCACCGCTTCGGTGCGGTTGCCGCGAGCATCGGCGAATTCGCCTGCCACGATGAGCTACCGGGACTACTGGTGGATCCTCAACGACCCGTTCGACTCCTTCATGGCGAGTGGAATCCACGGCCAGCGGTTGTTCGTCTCCCGCGAACTCGACCTCGTCGTCGCACATTTCGGATCGCAGATCATCTCACCGTGCGTGGCGACACCACCGTTCCCGGCGGTGTTCACCCGGATCGGGTCGGAGGTGTCGATGGTGGGTGTCTGATGTCGCGTCGAGCGCCTGCGAGGACGTCCTCCACAACTCCCGCTGACGGATCGCTCACCTGACGGACGCGCAGCGGGGCAATTTACCGCGCGGTGAGTCGGATGACGGGGTATTCCCGGTCGGATTTGCTCTGGTACTTCGCGATACGGGGCTGGGCGGCGGCGATGCGCTGCCAGGCCCGCTCCCGCTCGGCTCCGTCGAGCTGCTGCGGAATCACCGGCGTGGCGTCGTGGCCGGGCAATTCGATCGACGCCTTGTCGGGGTGCGCCATCAGATTGGCGTGCCAGTCCGGGTTCTGACTGCCGCCACCCGACGCGACCACCAGTCGGGCATCGTCACCGTCGTCGAACCACGCCACCGGCGATTGCCGCGGCTGTCCGCTGCGACGACCCACGGTGTTCAGGATCAGCACGTCCATGCCCATGAACTGGCCGTGGCCGCGTCGGATCTTGCGGTTCATGCGGGCGTTCATCTTTCGCTGCATCCACCGCGAGAACGCGCCGGGGGTTCCGGGTTTGCGCTTGCCTGGGTTGTTCGTCATCTGCTCTCTCCCATCGGTCACTTCGCCTCGCGACATCCACCACTGAGCCGCCGGCTACGGCTCTCGGCAATGACGCTAGTGCGGCCCGGTGGTCGGCGCTTCTCGATTCCTGATCGGTTCGGTCACCGGTGACGATGATCAATCCGGGATCGCGACTGCCGCCACTCGACGTCAGCCGACTGTGCTGTGTCCCAGTGCGTCGATGGCCGCGGTCACCTCGGGCACGGCGGCAATCGTGACGTCTTCGAGGTCCGGCACGGATCGGTAGCTCGCGCGCACGGCCTCTCCGGTGCAGTCGTACTCGACGATGCCGAGTTGGTGGAGCGGCCCGGGCAGGGATTCGCCCTCGCCGGCCACGAACCCGGTTGACGGTGCCCAGACCTCGCGCACCCCGTCGCGGACGGTCTGCCGGTAGCAGTGCAGGTGCCCACTGCCGACGGCAGCGAGTGACATCTTCCCGAGAGCTGTGAGCAACCGGGTACGGGATTCCCCGATGTCGACGGCGTGCCCGACCGGCTCGTCCAGCACAGTCCAGATCGGCTTGTGCAGGAATACGATCACCCGCTGCGAGTCGGGGACGTCCGCGGCCACGTCTTCGATCCAGGCCCACTGCGCGGTTTCCCGGTCGAGACCTGAACCGAAGAGCTCGCTGTTCAGTCCGAGCACCGTCCAGTCGTCGACGTCGTGGCGCCAGTGATCGGGACCCCACACCTCCTCGAAAGCGGCGACCCGCTCATCGGTCACGCCGATTCCCTTCCACGGCGCAGAGCCCGGCTCACCGACGTCGTGGTTGCCGGGCACGACGAGCACCGGAGCGGCGAACCGCTGCATCAGTTCGTGGGCGTACGCACGGTCGTCCGCATCATCGGGGTGGATGATCACGATGTCGCCGGAGTGCACGATCAGATCTGGACGGACCTGATGGTTCACGTAGGCGACGACGCGTTCGAAGTTCTGCTGTGTGCGCCCGCCGCGGGCGGACAGGTGCGTGTCGCTGATCTGGACGATCTTCATCGGAGTTCCTTCGGGTTGTGTTCGGCTGACGGTTATTTGAGGCCAGAGCGGACGAATGCGTCGCGCACGTAGCGCTGGAGGAACAGGTAGATCAGGAAGATGGGGAGGCAGGCGAGGCCGGACGCGGCCATCACAGCGCCCCAGTTGTTGCCTTCCGCGCCGAGGAAACCGCGAATTCCGATCTGGACGACCGCATTCGACTGGCGCATGATCAGTGACGGCCAGAGGTACTCGTTCCATGCCGAGATGAACAACATGATACCCAGTGCCGCGAGTGCCGGTCTCATGTTGGGCAGCACCACCTTCCACAGGGTGGCCCACGAGTTCTGGCCATCGATCTGGGAGGCATCGAGCAACTCTCGCGGAAACGCCTCCATGTGCTGGCGCATCAGCAGAACACCGAACGCCGAACACAGATTCGGGATCACGATCCCGGCAACGGTATTCAGCAGACCCATCTGTGAGATGAGAAGGTAGTTCGGAATCATGGTGACCTGGAAGGGCACCAGCCACGATCCCACGAACAGCAGAAACAACACCTGCTTCCCGAAGAAGGACCACCGCGCGAACGCGTAGGCGGCCAGGATCGCAACCAGAAGCTGGCTGACGGACATCGCCAACGCCATGACGAACGTGTTGACGAGCATCGACGCCATCGGAATGGTCTCCCACACGTAGCGGAAGTTGTCCAGACTGAACGGAGAGGGCACGGGGCTGACGGACAGGGAGTCCTCGGGACGGCGGAACGCGGTGGCGAACATCCAGTACACCGGGAAGATACTGAACACAGTGACGGCAGCGAGAACCACGTGCCCGGTCGCCACCCGGCTGCTGGAACGGGTGGCGCCCGGGGCGTCGCCGGGATCGCGGGTCGGGGCAGCGGCGGTGGACGATCGGGCCGGCGCATCGACGAGTGCAAATGCCATGGGGTGTCCTAGTTGTCGTAGAAGCTCAGCCGGTCCGACACACGAACGAACACGACTGCGATCAATCCGAAGCCCAGGAAGAACAGGGTTCCCGCAGCAGCCGACAGTCCTGCGTCGAAATTCTGGAATCCGAACTGGTAGAGCAGGTAGTAGATGTTGGTGGAGGCACCGCTCGGACCTCCCTGCGTGACGATGTCGATGATCGGGTACGCCCACTGCGCCCCCAGAAGAATCGTCATGAGGCCGAGGAACACGAGCGTCGGGGACAGCAGCGGCAGGGTGATCTTGCGGGTGATGGTCGCTTGCGACGCGCCGTCGAGGGCCGCCGCCGACGCGTAGTCGGGATTGATTCCGGCCAGTCCGGCGGAGATGACGAGCACACCGAAGCCGAGCATCTGCCACCCGACGATCAGCACGACACCGAGCATCGCGAGGCCGGGTTCTCGAAAGACGTTGCCCAACTCGAACCCCAGGGTTGCGGCCACCCGGGGAATCGTGCCGCCCTCGGGATTGAACAGCCACCGCCAGATCGCGCTGCCGGCCACCGGGGTGATGAGGAACGGGACGAAGATCAGGGCCTGGTAGAGCGTCTTCCACCGTCCGGCGACCCGGTTCGACAGCAGCGCGACGACCATCGGCAGCAGCAACGAGAACACCATGAACGCGAGGACGTACACAATCGTGTTCCGCAGTGCCTGATGGAGCTCGGGCAGTGACAGTACGCGAACGTAGTTGTCCATTCCCACCGGAACCTTCGGGCTGGTGGGCACCATGTTCCACTTGTAGAACGACAGGCCGATGGTCTCCCCGAGCGGTTTGTAGATCCACACGATCAGCAGAACGACGGCGGGCAGGAGATACAGGTACGGCGCGAGACCGCGTCGTACCCGCCCGGCCCGCGACGGAACCGTCGGTGTCTCGGCGTGGCCGGCGGGGGTTGCGGCTGGAACTTCGACGAACATCAGACGCCGGGCGCCGTGAGCTGCTCGATCGACTGCCGAATATCGTCCGCAGTCATTTCGTACACGGCGGGGGACACGTCGAGGGGGACGACCGTGTGCAGGACACGGTCGCGGTAGACGTGCACCATGTTGAAACCCTGCGCGCCGTCCTGACCGCGGATGCTGCCCTCGTCGACGAGCAGATCCTGGGTGTAGCAGGTGGCCGATGCCACCGACACCGGGATGCCCGCGAACGTGCACGTCGTGGAGTAGTGCAGGTGTCCGGCGAGGATTCCGCGGACGTCGGTGCCCGCGAGCACCGTCTCGAGCCGGTGCTGTTCCTTCAGCTCCACCGACTCGATGGCGTCGAGCAGGCCCGGCACCGGCGGATGGTGCAGGGCGAGCAGGGTGCCGTGCGGTGCCGGTTCGGCCAGGACGTCCGTCAGCCAGGTCAGCTGTTCGTCGCTGATCAGGCCGTGATGGAATCCCGGAACCGTGCTGTCCAGCAGGATGATCCGCAATCCGTTGACATCGACGACCGCGTCGACCGAGTCCTGGGTGGGTTCGGTGTCGAGCAGGCCGCTCCGGAAGGCGGGCCGGGCGTCGTGGTTGCCCATCACCCAGATCACCTTTGCGCCGAGGCGCTCCGCGGCGGGCTCGACGATCCGGCGCAGGCGCACGTACGCCTCGGGCTCGCCCTTGTCGGCGAGGTCGCCGGTGAACACGATGGCCTCGGGTCGTCTGCCGGCCTTCTCGAGCCGCTCGAACAGCCGGGAGAGGTTGGCGTCGCTGTCGACGCAGTCGTGGAGCAGGGCGCCATCGGTCACGAAGTGGGTGTCGCTCACATGCAGGATGTAATGGTCGGGTTCCCCGTACTGGGACATGAGGTCTCTCCTGTGGAAGTGGGTGTCAGGCGACGAGTGCGCCGCGCAGGTCGTCGAGTTCACGTTCGGTCATGCCGTGGCCGAGGAGGTAGTCGCGGACGCCGCCGTGCGCGGCTGCGATGGAGTCGAGGGTCGTGCGCATCAGCACGGCCGGGCTGGCGCCGACCAGGTGATCGACGTCCACGCCGTCGGGAAGGCCGCGGCCGCGCATCTTCTCGGCCATGCCGAGCGCCCAGTCGCCGGCCAGCAGGACCTCGGACATCGCGTAGTCGGCGACGATGTCCCGTTGATCGACACCCACCGCCGCGAGGGTGAGAGCGACGACCAGTCCGGTGCGATCCTTTCCCGCGGTGCAGTGCACGACGGTCGGGTCGTCGCCCGAGGCGGCGATGGCGCGGACGGCGCGGGTCAAACGATGTCCGTAGTTCTCGACCATGTCGCGGTAGACGACCGCGAGGTCGAAGTTCGCACCGTCGAGGTCGATCTCGCCCTCGTACACCGGCAGGTGTTCCACCCGGTGTCCGACGCCGTCGAGTGCGCTCGGGCTGTCGTCGAGCTCCTGCTGTTCGCGGAGGTCGATGACGAGAGCGAGTCTCCGCTTCCGGAGCAGGTCGCGGGCCGGCTGGTCGAGCTGGTGAAGCGCGTCCGACCGGAACAGTTTGTTCCACTTGGTGGTCCCCGTATCAGTCGGGAACCCGCCCAGGTCGCGGAAGTTGTAGGTGCCGGTCAGATTCAGGCGTCGATGATTCGTCGACGCAGGCAGAGTGCTGGTCATTGTGTCGGTGTCTCGTTCTGTCGGAGGTGGTTACTGAATGAGTTCCTGCACGCGCTGCTGCGCCGCCTGCATGGTGGCGGCCGGATCCTTGCCGTAGTAGACCGCGTCCTCCACCGCCTGGCCGAGGATGTCGTCGGCCTGCACGTAACTGTTGCCGGGGTAGGATTTCCAGGCCTCGAGCGTGTCGAGCTGACCGAGATTGGGTGCCAGGAGGGGGTTGTTGTCGGCCCATTCCTTCAGCGATGCCGGATCCTCGGTGAGGGACGGGCGCAGGGGAAGGTAGCCGATCTTGCTGGAGATCTCGGTGTACGCATGGTCGCTCGTCATGAACTTGATGAACTCCCACGACGCGCGCTGCTTCGCCGGATCCTGGGAGAACGTGAACAGAGCGGATCCCGAGTTGGTGGGCACCGCGGCGTGACCCTCGAAGGCGGGCATCGGCGCGGCACGCAGGTCCCAGCCGCCAGTCGCCGCCGACTTCATGAACATCCCCTGCAGAGCCGACGTCTGCAGCTGAATCGCCACGTCGCCCTTCGCGAAACTCTCGTACTGGGTGGTCGAGTCGAGGTTGGCGAGGACGCCGTCGTCGTACATCTGCCGCAACGCGGTCACCGCCGACACCGCATCGGGCTCGCCGAATTCGATGGTCTTGCGGTCTTGTGACAGCACATCGCCGCCTGCCGAGCGGAACAGCGCCTGCATGCACCAGTTGCCGCCCTTGACCGAGCACGACACGGACAGCGCCGGCTTGCCCGTCGCCGCGGTCACGGCTTTGGCGGCAGCCGCCACCTTCGGCCACGTCGACAGGTCGGCGTCGGCGGGCAGCCCGGCCTTCGTGAGCGCGGTCGCGTTGTAGAAGAGGGTGGGTGTGGAGAACACGTACGGGATGCCGTACGTTTCGCCGTCCCAGTCGCCGAGGGTCGCGGCCCGCGGGTGGAACGGATGCTCTCCACTGAACGTCGCGTCCACGGCCTCGGCTCCGAACAGTCCGTCGAGCGACTGGGCGCCGAGTTCGTTGACGGCGAAATCGAGGGTGTCGAAGGTCAATTGGGCCACATCGGGGGGCGAGCCGGCGAGCATCTGCGTCTGCACACTACTCGCGGTTCCGGCGCCGGCCGTGCCGCTGCCCTGCGGCGGCTGGGCCTTCACGTGGATGTTCGGGTGCTGCGTCTCGAAGTCGGCGACGAGGCCGTTGATCGTGTCCGACCAGAGCCCGGCCTGCTGGAGGTTGTACGACTCGAAGACGATGTCGACCTGCTGGTCGGGAGACAGTTCCGGGACCGGTGCGCCGGTGCCCGAGGCGCCCGGCGCGGCTCCGCCGGTGGCACAGCCGGTCAGAGCGGCGGCCACGGCCGCCACTACGACGACAATAAATGTCGGTCTACGCATCACGCTGCTCCTGTTGCGGAAAGTGTTTCGGGAGAGTGGTCCACAGCCGTGGGGGCCGCGGAGTCGGAGTCGGTGAGTTCCGGGACGTCGACCCATTCCAGGCGGCGTCCGGTCGCGCGGTCGAAGAGGTGCACGTGGGCGGGATCCGCGGTCAGGGCGGCGGATCGATGGGCGCGCAGTGCAATCGGTCGCGGTGCGCGCACGCAGACCGTGGCACCCCCGACCTCGCAGTACGCGACCTGCTCGCTGCCGAGATTCTCGACGGACGTGACGTCGACCGACAGCCGTACCCCGGGATGATCCACAGGGTCGGCGACGCGGAGATGCTCCGGCCGGATGCCCAGGACGACGTCGCGGCCGTCGGTCTGTCCACGCCACAGCGGTGCGGTCACGCCCTCGGCGGACGCGACAACAGTGCCGTCGACGGTGCGGACGCGTGCGTCGAGCAGGTTCATCGCGGGACTGCCGAGGAAACCTGCGACGAACACGGACGCCGGCCGGTCGTAGACGTCCTCGGGTGTTCCGACCTGTTCGAGTGCGCCGTTGTTCAGCAGCGCGATCCGCGTCGCCATCGTCATCGCCTCGACCTGATCGTGGGTGACGTACACGAATGTGGCGCGGAGGCGACGATGGAGGTCGGTGAGCTCGCGCCTCGTCGCGGTCCTGAGCTTCGCATCGAGGTTGGACAGCGGCTCGTCCATCAGGAACGCCTTCGGATCACGCACGATCGCGCGCCCGACTGCAACGCGCTGCCGCTGGCCACCGGACAGTTCCTTCGGCTTTCGGTCGAGCAGGTGCGCGATGTCGAGTTGCCGGGCGACGGCATCGACGCGCTCCGCTGCCTCCGACTTACGCATCTTTTTGACACGCAACGGAAACGCGAGGTTCTTCGCGACGCTGAGGTGCGGGTAGAGCGCGTAGCTCTGGAAAACCATCGCGACGTCCCGGCGGCGGGAGGGCGCCGCGGTGATGTCGTCGTCGTCGAGCAGGATCCGTCCGCTGGTCGGCGCGAGCAGCCCCGCGAGCATCCTCAGCAGCGTGGTCTTTCCGCATCCGCTGGGCCCGAGGAGGACCAGGAAGTCGCCGTCCCGGATGTCGAGGTCGATGTTGTCGACGGCGGTGAAATCTGCGAACTTTCGACTCAGATTCTCGATCCGAATCCTGCCCATTGGCCTCTCCCGATGAAATGACGTTACCCAATCTCGGCGAGACGGGGAATTTCGTTACATCGGTAGTTAGCCAGGGTCAGGTTAATGGCGGGCTAATGGCGATCCAATCAGCGGTGATGCTTCGCGCAACGGCTGTAGCACGATGCCATCACGGATAGATCAGCGGCACAATCTGTTTGAACGTCTCTGCCGCTGCCTCGGCCGAGTCGCCCCGCGCCCGGCAGACAGCGATCTGCAGGCTGATGAGGAACGCGAGCTGCACCACCGTGGCCGATGCGCCCAGTCCACCCCACGGTCCCGTACCGCCGCCGATGACCAGTCCGATGTCGGATTTCTCCACGAGAGTCGAACGGGCGTAGCTGGTGACGCCGATGACCGTGGCCCCCGCTGCCCGCGCGGCCTCGACCGGACGCAGGGTGACCGAGTTCAACCCGCTGTCGCTCACCGCGAGGCACACGTCACGGGAGGTCAGGCGCCCGGCAGTCAATTGCTGGATCACGGCGTCGGTCGGCGCCTCGGCGTGGCGGCCGTTCAGAATGAACCGCACGGCCACGGCAGCCGCCGACGGTCCGGACGCTCCGTTGCCGACAACGAGCACCCGCTCCGCCTCCGCGAGCGCCGTCACCGCCCGCTCGAACGAGTCTTCGTCGAGCGGTGCCAGGGCGCCGGCGAGATCCGTCGCCAGCTCGGCGAACACAGCCCGCACCAGTCCGGTGCCGTTCTCTTCGTGGGCGGGTGTTCCCCCCGATCCGGTATCGGCCGACCCCAGATCCCGTAGCAGCAACATCCGTAAGTGCTGGAACCCCTTGAAACCCAGATTCTGGCACGCACGAATCACGGTGGCAGTCGATGTCTCTGCGTGTTCCGCGACATCGGCCGCCGACCACCACGCAACATCCTGTGGACGCTCCACACACACGTCCGCCACCCGACGCTCGCTCGGAGCCAGCTTGGGTGCGACGGCCCGGATGGCTGAGAGGGTGGCTCCTACGGGCGGATCGATCGACGACGCAGTCATGAGCCTTGAATAACACACAGCGGTGAACGAAGGGCGACAGCAGCCCCGCCGATTGCCGACCGGCGGAGGTGCCGAGCCGAGGGTGTGGCGAAAGATGCTGCCCCTCAGTTGGTATGCAAACTCAGTTGATTGGGACGTTCCAGATGATCGGGACCTGATCGGTGGGCATGTTCTCCGCCCGGCGTTCCTGCCGCTGGTCGCGCTGCCGATCGCGGGTCCGATCGTCGTTGCCGCCGGGGATGTCGCGGCCGGTGTCAGGGGCGGCCACTGCGGCGACCGGGTGTTCCGCGGCCGGCGCGACCGCGCCTGCGACACCGACGGGAAGGACGCCGAATGCGGCTGCAGCCACCACCACGGTCACGATCCGCTTCCGCAGCGAGCCGCGGTGGGTGCGTCGGTCGTCTTGGTGCGAATGTGTGGCGTTCATGGTCTGAATTCCTGTCCGAGTGCGCGAACCCAACGTTCACGGCTACTTGAACGGTGTCTGCGAGGGCGCGAAACGTTACACCCTGCCGGAGATTATTTTTGCGGCGAGTTTCCCGCCGTCAACGCCACTCGCGGAACGCGGCGAGCAGGCGGTCCCGCAACGCCGGATCGAGCTCGTCCGGGGGGAGCGCGCCGAGGGTGTGCACCGTCTGCTCGATCTGTTCGAGATAGGTGGCGCATCCCGGGCATTCGCCCAGATGGGTTTCGAATCGGACCCTGGCGTCGGGATCCATGTCATTCTCGAGGTAGGCCGTGACGAGTTCGACGAGGTCCTGGCAGTCCATGTCTTCCATGTCTCACGCTCCCGTTCCAAGATAATCCTCGAGGGCCTGGCGCACGTGCGCGCGACCCCGGTGCAGCAGCACCCGCTGGTTCGCCGGGGTGATCGAGAGCATCGCGGACACTTCCTCGGCGTCGTAGCCGAGGACGTCACGCAGAACGACCACGATCCGCTGGCGGTCGGGTAGGTGCTCGAGTTCGCGGCCGGCGACGTCGAGTACCTCCGCACCGAGGACCGACCCCTCGGGGGTCTCCGGCCAGCTGGTCGGCGGAGTCGCCCAGTGGTGTGGATCCTCCGGGGAGGATGCGGGCAGGAACCGGGACGGGTCCACGGCGGCGCTGCCCGTGTAGGCGGCCAGCGCGGCGTCGACATCGTGCCGGTCCCGCACTCCCCGTT
This sequence comes from Rhodococcus sp. IEGM 1307, assembly GCF_030056915.1. NCBI lineage: Bacteria > Bacillati > Actinomycetota > Actinomycetes > Mycobacteriales > Nocardiaceae > Rhodococcus > Rhodococcus sp. IEGM 1307. Next base: position 58,909 of record NZ_JASHKW010000026.1, on the reverse strand, counting down.
TCTTGGCGATGTTGACGAGTATCCGGAACAACCAGGTACGGAGGGTGGAGCGGCCTTCGAATCTGTCGATGCCCTGGAGGACGGCGATCCAGGTTTCCTGGACGACGTCTTCCGCGACCTCGGCGCTGGCCACGTATCCCCGCGCCACGCGCAGCATCATCGGTGTGTGCAGGTCGACCAGTTCGGCGAACGCCGACTCGTCGCGTGCCCGTAGAGAGTCGACGACGCAGTGCTCGTGCGAGGTATCGATCTCGGTCATCCGCTCCTCCTCGGTGATCGAGGTGCTCCGGAAGCGTGGCCGCGTGAGACGGCCGGACGCCATCCAACATTACTGATCTCGGGGGCAGCCGTCGATGACGCTGCCCGATCTCGTGGTGGTAGGGCCGAACGGCCCTGTCTCGGCTTCGCGGTGCGGGGAAGACTCGGTGCGGAGGGGTGGCGGGCCGCGGCGATGCGGTAACGGTCGCGGCGGCCCGGGTGCCCAGACAACGACTGGACCTGGCAATCCAGGGAGGGCGACGCATGGACTTTCGGCGGACTCCGCTGGCGCGGTCGGAGAATTACTGGGAGCAGCTGGGTTCAGTGGAAGCTCGGCACCTGGACGGTGCCGAGCGGGACCGGCTGCCGGCCCCGGACGAACAGGTCTCGCTCGTCGACCACTGCCGAGGCGCAACACCCGACCCGGCGTGAGGAGCGTGAGCGCGGGGCGAGTGACGCTAGGCAACTCCGGTTCGACGTGGCACGATCTCGTTTGTGACGAGCAGTACCGCTGAGAACCAGCGCTTACGCGACCTCGCGCTGCTGCGCCGCGTCCGCGACCGGATCGATCGGGAGCACGCGCAGCCGCTGGACGTCGAGTCGCTCGCCCGTGGCGTGAACATGTCGGCCGGGCACCTCAGCCGTCAGTTCCGGCTCGCGTACGGCGAGTCTCCGTATTCGTACCTGATGACGCGGCGCATCGAGCGGGCGATGGCGCTGCTGCGTCGCGGCGACCTCAGCGTGACCGAGGTGTGTTTCGCGGTCGGCTGCTCGTCGCTGGGCACCTTCAGCACGCGTTTCACCGAGCTGACCGGGGTCCCGCCCAGCACCTACCGGCGCCAGCAGGCGGACGCGACGGCGGGCATTCCGTCGTGCGTGGCGAAACAGGTCACCAGACCGATCAGGAATCGAGAAGCGCAGGTCGCTGATTCGTAATTATCGTGATCCCATGGACATCACAATTCACCAGACCTACCTCCCGCAGGACGACCCGGACGCCGCGTTGGCCTTCTATCGCGACACTCTCGGCTTCGAGGTCCGCAACGACGTCGGATACAACGGGATGCGCTGGATCACGGTCGGCCCGGCCGACCAGCCCGGCACGTCCATCGTTCTGCATCCGCCGGCCGCCGACCCCGGTATCACCGACGACGAGCGCCGCACCATCACCGAGATGATGGCCAAGGGCACCTACGCAGCCATCAACCTGGCCACCAGGAACCTCGACGGCGTCTTCGAGAAGCTGCAGGCCAGCGACTCCGCGGAGGTCGTTCAGGAGCCGACCGAGCAGCCGTACGGGGTTCGCGACTGCGCCTTCCGCGATCCCGCGGGCAACATGGTTCGTATCCAGGAACTGCGCTGATCGACGCCGACGGAGACCGCGAAGGCGGCTCCGCCTAACAGAGGGAGACACGATGAGCACGGGCACGAAGGCGGGCACGACGGGGCGAGCGAAGCGACGGGAAGATTCAGGGTCGCCGGATCTGCACCTTGCCGACAGTCACGATCTCATCCGCGTGCACGGCGCGCGCGAGAACAACCTCAAGGACATCAGTGTCGAGCTTCCGAAGCGCCGGCTGACGGTGTTCACCGGTGTCTCCGGCTCGGGCAAGAGCTCGCTGGTGTTCGCCACGATCGCCGCGGAGTCGCAGCGGATGATCAACGAGACCTACAGCGCCTTCGTGCAGGGTTTCATGCCGTCACTGGCGCGACCCGACGTCGACGTACTCGACGGGTTGACGACGGCGATCATCGTCGACCAGGAGCGGATGGGCTCGAACCCCCGCTCCACCGTCGGCACCGCCACCGACGCCAACGCGATGCTGCGTATCCTGTTCAGCCGGCTCGGGAAGCCGCACATCGGCTCGCCCCAGGCGTTCTCCTTCAACGTCGCGTCGATCTCCGGCGCGGGCGCGGTCACCATCGAGCGCGGCGGTCAGGAGACGAAGGAGCGGCGGAGCTTCAGCATCACCGGCGGCATGTGTCCGCGATGCGAGGGCCGGGGCTCGGTCACCGACTTCGACCTGACGGCGCTCTACGACGACAGCAAGTCGCTCAACGAGGGGGCGCTGACGATCCCCGGCTACAGCATGGAGGGCTGGTACGGCCGCATCTTCCGGGGCTGCGGCTACTTCGATCCGGACAAGCCGATCGCGAAGTTCACGAAGAAGCAACTGCAGGACCTGCTCTACAAGCCGCCGACCAAGATCAAGGTCGAGGGCGTCAACGTGACGTACGAGGGTCTGATCCCGAAGATCCAGAAGTCGTTCCTGGCCAAGGACGTCGACGCCATGCAGCCGCACATCCGCGCGTTCGTGGAGCGGGCGATCACGTTCGCCACCTGCCCCGACTGCGACGGCACCCGACTCAGCGAGGGTGCCCGATCGTCGAAGATCAAGGGCAAGAACATCGCCGACGTCTGCTCGATGCAGATCAGCGACCTCGCCGACTGGGTCCGGGGTCTGGACGAACCGCCGGCGACAGGAGGACGACGGAGCATCGCAGCGACGAAGGAGCGAGGAGCGGACGGAGGACGGGTCGCCGTGGAAACGGTGGCCCCGCTGCTCACCGGGCTGCAACATCTCCTCGACTCGTTCACGGAGATCGGATTGGGGTACCTCTCCCTCGACCGGCCGTCGGGCACCCTGTCCGGTGGAGAGGCGCAGCGCACGAAGATGATCCGCCACCTCGGTTCGTCGCTCACCGACGTCACCTACGTCTTCGACGAGCCGACCATCGGCCTGCACCCGCACGACATCCAGAGGATGAACGGCCTGCTGCTGCAGTTGCGCGACAAGGGCAACACGGTGCTGGTGGTGGAGCACAAGCCGGAGGCGATCGCGATCGCCGACCACGTCGTCGACCTCGGACCGCGCGCCGGCACCGAGGGTGGTCAGGTGGTGTTCGAGGGCACCGTCGAGGGTCTGCGTTCCAGTGACACGCTCACCGGGCGGCATCTGGACGACCGGGCGTCGCTGAAGCAGTCGGTGCGCACACCGTCGGGGGCACTCGAGGTGCGTGGCGCAGACAGCCACAACCTGTGCGGCGTCGACGTCGACATTCCACTCGGCATGCTGGTGGTCGTGACCGGAGTGGCGGGCTCGGGCAAGAGTTCGCTGATCCACGGTTCGGTGTCCGGGCGGGACGGCGTGGTGTCGATCGACCAGGGCGCGATCAAGGGTTCCCGACGAAGCAACCCGGCGACCTACACCGGGCTGCTCGAGCCGATCCGCAAGGCGTTCGCGAAGGCCAACGGCGTGAAGTCGGCGCTCTTCAGTTCCAACTCCGAGGGCGCGTGCCCCACATGCAACGGCGCCGGTGTCATCTACACCGACCTGGGTGTGATGGCCACCGTCGAATCCCCCTGCGAGGAGTGCGAGGGGAAGCGGTTCCAGGCCGAGGTGCTCGAGTACACGCTGGGCGGCCGGAATATCGCCGAAGTGCTCGCGATGCCGGTGGCCGAGGCCGAGGAGTTCTTCGGTTCCGGCGAGGCACGGATCCCGGCGGCGCACAAGATTCTGCAGAGGCTCGCCGACGTCGGGCTCGGCTACCTCAGCCTCGGACAGCCGCTGACCACGCTGTCCGGCGGCGAACGGCAGCGGCTCAAGCTGGCCACCGCCATGGCCGACAAGGGCGACACCTACGTCCTCGACGAACCGACGACCGGCCTGCACCTCGCCGATGTCGAACAGCTGCTCGGACTGCTCGACCGGCTCGTCGACTCCGGTAAGTCGGTCATCGTCATCGAGCATCACCAGGCGGTCATGGCGCACGCCGACTGGATCATCGACCTCGGCCCGGGCGCCGGCCACGACGGCGGGCGGATCGTGTTCGAGGGCAGGCCGGAGGATCTGGTGTCCGCCCGCTCCACCCTCACCGGCGAGCACCTCGCGGCCTACGTCGGCACCTGACCGTCCCTTACCCATCCGACGGTCAGACCGTCACGTTCGCCGAATCTGACGAGATGCCTTCCGACGACGTCTTCCAGTCGGGGCAGCTCGTCGGATTCGGCGACGAGGTGCAGGTGTAGTTCGCCGTCTCCGGCGGTCACCGTGGCGCGGCCGCCGGCCAGGTCGATCCAGCCGGATCGTGTGTCCGTGTCCACTCTCCGCCGTTGCGGCGGCCGAGGTGGGACACGAGTTGTTTGCCGTACCGTTCGGGCCGGTCGGTGCGGACGGTCGCGTGCGATTCGCCGCCCGTCATGTCGTCGGTCATGTCGGTCCCTTTCGACGGTGCGTCCCGTGTCTCAGTGGGTGCTCGGAACGGGTGGGGTGCCGTGGGTGTGGAACGTCTCGATGGTCTTCATTCCCCACGCCTGACCCTTCGACCGTTCGGCCTCGGTCCATTCGATGACGTCCCAGTCGGGATCGAGGATCAGCCGCGCTCCGGGGTTGCAGAACTCGATACGGTTGCCGCCCGGCTCGTAGACGTAGAGGAAAAATGTCTGCTGGATGGCGTGCTTGTGGGGTCCGGTCTCGATGTGGACGCCGTTTTCGAGGAAGACGTCGGCGGCGCGGAGGATGTCCTCGCGGGTGTCGGTGGCGAAGGCGATGTGGTGCAGACGCCCGTTGCTGCCCGTCCAGTCCTCGGTGTACACCACGTCGTAACTCTTGTTCGTGAAGGTCAGCCACTGTCCGGCGATTTTGCCCGTGTTCAGCCGGATCTGTTCCGTGGGACGGCCGCCGAGCACGTCTCGGACGAAGGTGCCGTTGGTCTCGACGTCCGCGGCGAGGAAATTCACGTGATCGAGGCGGCGAACCGTGGCGGGCGCACCCGGGTAGCGTTCGGCCTGATTCTTCAGCGCCGGCGCGAACTCCGCCGGAGGAGCGGTCTTCTCGACCTCCCAGTACAGGTCCATCGGGTGACCGTCGGGGTCGGCGAACGTGTAGGTCTTGCCGATTCCGGGATCACCGTCGCGCCACCCGATGCCGCGGCCGGCGGCCTCGATCGCCGAGACACGGCGTTCCAGTGCCGCAGCACTCGACGTCCGGTAGCCCAGCCGCCCGATGCCCGACGTGTCGTGGGCGGTGAGCTTGAGGGAGTGGTGCTGGTAGTCGTCCCACGAACGCAGGTACACGCTGTCGCCGTCGGCGGCGACCTCGCGCAGGCCGAGCAGTTCGGTGAAGAACCACCTGCTCTCGTCGAAGGTCGGGGTGAACAGTTCGACGTAGCCGAGGTGGGCGATGTCGAAGCGGGCGTCGTCGGTGCTCATGAGTTGTCCTCGGTGTGGGGGCCGGCGGGCCGGGGGTAGACGGTGCCGTCGAACAGGGTGCGGGCGGTGCGGATCACGGCGGCGCGGCGGATGTCGACGCCGGCGTCACCGGTGTAGGTCAGGTCGATGTCGACGTCGAAGTATCCGGTGGGGTGTTCGATGCGGACGACGCCGTCGTCGCGGTGACGGCTGAGTCGATCGGCGACCGATCCGGGGATCCGGACCGCGGTGCCGACGGTGAGCGCTCCGAGCACGCCGATGGCGGTGTGGCACCGCACGGGGATGAACGTGCGGGTGTCGAGGGTGCCGTCGCCGAGCGGGGCGGCGACCAAGGTCATCTTGGGAACGGTCGTGGTGGACACATCGCCGAGGCCCATCAATTTGCCTGCCTGCGAACGGATGTGGGCGAGCCGGTCGGCCAGGTCGGTGTCGGCCTCGAGGTCCGCGGGGCTCTCGTGTCCGCTCACCCCGAGATCGGCGGCAGCGATGACGACCGTCGGCATGCCGTTGTCGATGCAGGTGACGTCCACTCCGTCGACGGTGTCGACGACGCGGCCGGTCGGGAGCAGCGTCCCGCAGGTCGAGCCGGCGGTGCCGGAGAACGCGATGCTGATCGGGGCGGCGGCGCCGGGCACTCCGGCGATCTCGCAGCTGCCGGCGTGATCGACCTGCCCGCCCGGTGTCGGGAACGTTGCCGTGGCGAAGCCGTCCGAATTGACCATCCGGATCCGGACACTCGTGTGCTCGGAATCGGCAGGCACCAGGCCGTGTTCGACGGCGAACGGGCCGACGCCGGCGAGGATGTTGCCGCAGTTCTGCGCCGACGACACGAGGGCCTGATCCACCGCAACCTGCAGGAACAGGTAGTCGACGTCCGCGCGCGGATCATCCGACGGGCCGATCACCGCGACCTTGCTGGTGAGCGGGTGGGCGCCGCCGATCCCGTCGATCTGACGGGGATCGGGGGAGCCCATGACGCGCAGCAGGAGATCGTCCCGCTCGCGGAGGTCGGAGGGGAGATCCGCGGCAAGGAAGAACGCCCCCTTGGACGTACCGCCCCGGATCCACGTGCAGGCGATGCCGCGCATTACAGCGTCTCCTGCTGTTCCAGCCGGTACTGCTTCTGCGACAGGTACCGCACGCCGAGGGAGTCGAGGACCGGACGCAGACCGTACCGGTCCAAGCCCAGCTCGCCGGCGCGGAAGGACTGTCGCGCAGCCTCTTCCTTCTCCAGCCGGGCGCGGGAGGCGGCGACCGCGTCGGCGGCGGTGGCGCGGGGCACGATGACCACACCGTCGTCGTCGGCCACCACGACGTCGCCCGCGTCGACGGACACGAGGCCCAGGGTCACGGGGATGTTCACCGCGCCGGCGGTGGCCTTGACCGTGCCCTGCGCGGACACCGCGGTGGACCACACGGGAAAGCCCATCTCGTTCAGTTCGGCGACGTCGCGGACGCCGGCGTCGATGACGAGTCCGCGGACACCCCGCGCCTGCAGGGCGGTGGCGAACAGTTCGCCGAACATGCCGTCCGTCGAGGGGGAGTTGGTGGTGACCACCAGGATGTCGCCGGCGCTGCACTGTTCGATGGCGGCGTGGATCATCAGGTTGTCGCCGGGCCAGGACAGGACGGTGACGGCGGTGCCGGCGATCCGGGCGCCGGACTGGATGGGCCGGAACTGCGGGCCGGCGAGGCCGGTACGCCCCTGCGCCTCGTGCACCGTCGCGGTGCCGAACTCGGCGAGGGCGTCGACCGTGTCGAGGGGGGTCTTGGCCGGGTCGGTGAGGATCACGGGGTCTTTCACGACAGCACCTCCGCCACCTGCGGGTAGTACCGCACGTACGCCTCACCCATCGTGTCGGTGCTGAAGCCGAGGTTCGGTCCGGCGTTGCGCTTGACCTGGACACCGCGGCGCCGCGCGAGGTCGGTGTAGTAGGTCCACATGTGTTCCTGCGCCACAAGGGATTCCATCGCCTTGCGCTTCTGCGGAAAGACGTCGGTGATGTCGATCAGCACGTTCGGCTTGAAGTCGCACTGCTCGGGCTGGTGCGGCTCGAAGAAGAACACCGGCGGGGCGCCCAGGGGCTCACCCTCGGCGGGGTACCCGATCGCCTGCGCCAGGATGCGGGCGTCGAGCGCCATTCGGGCGGCCGCGGGATGGTCGGCGTTGTACGGGTCGATCAGCGGATGGGTCAGCACGACAGTAGGATTGACGTCGCGATAGACGTGCACCAACCGGTCGACCAACTCCGGCGAGGGCAGCAGCGGGTAGTCGCCGGCGTCGAAGAACTCGATCTCCGCTCCCAGTGCCGACGCGGCCGCTTCCGCTTCTCCCCGCCGGATGTCCTTGATCTCCTCGAGCGACTTGCCGTCCCGCCATGCCCGAGCGGATTCACCGCGCTCGCCGTAGCTCAGGCACACGACTTTCGCGCGTTCGCCGCGAGCAGTGGCGGCGGCAATGGCTCCGGCGGCCCGCCAGACGAAGTCGCCCGCGTGGGCGCTGACGACCAGCAGGGCCGGTTCTACCTGATGTGCCATGAGAGATTCCTTTCCTCGCTGTCCGAGATGTGGACGGGGGCACCTCGCCCGGTAGCAAGTAGCGCATATTGCCGACCAAATTGTCAACAATCACGTACTCATTTTTCACGACGAGAAGGTTGTGGAGATCGTGGCGGATCGTATAGGTTATGTGCCGAGTGACCTGAGTCACGCGATCGGATCATCGCTGTGAGGAGTGCCATGCCGGCTGTTTCGTTCGGCGCCGCGGCGCCGCGCCGATTCGGGCGCGAGCGATGCGGTGCCGTCGGTACTCGTTGGCCCGCAGGGATTTCCGGTCAACATGGACACAACGGCCGCACTGCTGACGCATTGTGCAGGATGCCAAGGAGAAAGAAACTATGTCGGATCTGAGTCGACGCGCGTTCCAGGGAAGTACGTCCGCACTACTGGCGGGGACCGGACCTTTCACCAAGACCCCGGGCTGGCTGGACTGGTACCAGAACCCATCCACGCCGCGCTTCGAGGTGCCGGCGGGATCGGTGGACGCCCACTGCCACGTTTTCGGGCCCGGCGCCCAGTTCCCCTTCGCGACCGAACGCAAGTACACCCCGTGCGATGCGAGCAAGGATCAACTCTTCGCGCTGCGTGATCACCTCGGGATGAGTCGCAACGTCATCGTTCAGGCGACCTGCCACGGAACGGACAACAGCGCGATGGTCGACGCCGTTCGGGCGGCAGGCGGCCGGGCACGCGGCATCGCCACGGTCCGCCCCGACATCACCGACGCCGAGTTGCGCCGGCTCGACGAGGCGGGCGTGCGAGGAGTGCGGTTCAACTTTCTTCCGCGACTGGTCGAGGGCACCCCGAAGGACGACCTGACCACCATCGCGCGGAAGATCGCCCCCCTGGGTTGGCATATCGTCATCTATTTCGAGGGCCCCGACCTGGAAGGCCTGGAGGGTTTCTTCGACACGTTGCCCACCCCGCTGGTGGTGGACCACATGGGACGACCGGACGTCACTCGACCTGTCGACGGGCCGGAGTTCAGCCGATTCCTGAGCTTCGTCGCGCGCAACGAGGCGTGGGTGAAGGTCAGCTGCCCGGAACGGCTCACCGTCACCGGCCCGCCGGCGCTGAACGGCGAACAGAACGCCTACACCGACGTCGTGCCCTTCAGTCGGCGAGTGGTCGAGGAGTTCCCGGATTCGGTGCTCTGGGGCAGCGACTGGCCTCACCCCAACCTCACCGACCACATGCCCGACGACGGGCTCCTCGTCGACCACATTCCCCACGTGGCCACCACGCCGGAACTGCAGCACAAACTCCTCGTGGCCAACCCGATGCGCCTGTACTGGCCGGGCGAGGACTACTGAGCCCTCCCTCCACTGCAACATTTCCCGAGAAGGATTGTCCCGTGCAGCATTCCAACGCAGCGAATCGGCTGGACCGCCTGCCGATTTCGCGGTTCCACAAGATCACCCTCGTGGCCGTCTCGTTCGCCTACTTCTTCGAGTTCGCGGACATCAACACGTTCGCCACCACCGTCCCCAAACTCGTCAAGCTGTGGGGGGTCACCGTCAACCAGGTCGCCTACGTGACCTCCCTGTCCTTCGTCGGCATGTTCTTCGGCTCCCTCATCGGTGGCTGGATCGCCGACCGCTGGGGCCGTAAGAACGCGTTGGCCATTACCACCCTGTGGTTCGCGGTCTTCTCGTTCGCGTCGGTGTTCTCCTGGGACATCGTGTCCCTCGGCGTACTGCGGGTTCTCACCTCGGCGGGGCTGTCGGCGATGACCGTGGTGGCGGTCATCTACGTCAACGAGATCTACCCCGCCGCCGTTCGCGGGAAGTACCAGGCCTACGCCATCGTCATCGGCATCTGCGGCACGCCGGTCACCAACCTCGTTGCCGCCGCGGTCGTTCCGCTCACCGACTGGTCGTGGCGGCTGGTCTACCTGTGGGGCAGTCTCGGCATCCTCTTCCTCCTCTTCACCCGGCACCTGAAGGAATCGCCCCGCTGGTACGAGAGCAAGGGGCAGTACGAGAAGGCCGACGCCGTTCTGAGCCAGATCGAATCCCGCGTCGCCGCGGAGAAGGGCCCGCTGCCCGATCCTGCCGCCCCGATCGCGGTTGCGACCAAGCAGACCAAGGCTCCGCTGCGGCTGCTCCTGCAGAAGAGATACCTGGTTCCCACGGTCCTGCTCTCTGTCATGTGGGTGACCCAGACCGTCGGCTTCTTCGGCTACTCCAGTTGGGCGCCCACCCTGTTGGCGCAGGAGGGCCTCAGCGTGGAGAAGTCGATCTTCTACGTCGCGCTGACGACGGTCGGTGCGCCGCTGGGCTGCTTCCTCGCCGCACAGGTCACCGACCGCGTCGAACGCAAGTGGTGCCTCGTCGCATTCGGTGTGGTGATCGCGATCTGCGGCCTCTTCTACGGGCTGACGTTCAACCCGATCATGATCGTGGTGTTCGGCTTCCTCGTGAACTTCTTCGAGCGCGGGTACACCGCAGTGGCCTACGCCTACTCCCCGGAACTGTTCGACACTCGGACCCGGTCGTTGGGCACTGGCGTCTCCTACGGGCTCGGACGTCTGTCGAACGCTGTCGGTCCGCTCGTCATCGCCGCGCTGTACACCGGCACCGGGTATCAAAGCGTCTTCTACTTCATCGCCGGAAGCTGGCTGGTCGGTGCGCTCGCTCTGGCCGTCTTCGGACCCAGGACCCGGCAGGCCCGGCTCACCGATCCGCCCGTGGAGGTACCGACAGCACCCACCACGGCATGACCAGGGCTGAAGCCCCACAACCATCTGGAGTGCCCATGACCATCGACCACACCGGGTCCGAGCGCGCCCGGACCCGCCTCGCTCTCACGGTGCTGGCCGTGTGTTGGTTCGCCATTCTGTGCGACGGGCTCGACACCTTCGTCTATGGTGCGGTGTTGCCGCGCATGCTCGCCGACCCGGCCCTCGGAATGAGCCCCGGAGCCGCCGGCACCGTGGGCAGCGTCGCGACCCTCGGCATGCTGATCGGCGCGCTGGCTGCCGGGCCGATCGCCGACCGGCTCGGCCGGCGCACCGCGATCGTCGCGGGCGTCGCGTTGTTCTCGATCGCGTCACTGGCCTGCGCGGTCGCCCCCTCTGTCGAGGTCTTCGCAGCGGCGCGGGGTGTGGCCGGCCTCGGCCTCGGCGGGCTCATCCCCACCGCCATCTCGATGGTCATGGAGTACGCCCCGCGCGGCAGGGCGAACCTGATGGTCGCGTCGCTGATGACCGCCCATCAGGCCGGTGGCATCCTCGCTCCGGGCCTGAGCATGCTTTTCCTGGACAGCCGCGGATGGCGCTTCCTGTTCCTGCTCGGTGGCCTACCGCTGATACTCGCCGTGCCGCTCATGCTGAAGTTCCTCCCCGAATCGATGGGGTATCTGCTCGCTCGCGGCCGCGTCGCCGATGCCGAAGCGCTCGCTCGCAGTCGAGGTGTGGCGGTCGCGGACTTCGTGACGGCCCCGACCGGCAGGGGCGGGGCGTCGTCGACGACTGCGCACCGGATCCGCCTGCTCTTCACCGGATCCCGTGCGATCACCACCCCGGCGTTGTGGACGGCGTCGTTCGCCGGGCTGCTGCTGGTGTACGGGGTGGCAACCTGGCTGCCGGTCATGATGCGGTCGACCGGGTACGAACTCGGCTCGGCGTTGAGCTTCCTGCTGGTGATCAATCTCGGTGGCATCGTGGGCATGCTGATCGCCGGGCAGGTGGCCGACCGGGTCGGACCGATCCCGACCGCGCTCGTGTGGTTCGCGTTGACCGCGATCGGTATCGCGGCGCTGTCGATGCAGATGCCGCTCGCCGCGACCTACGCCGTGGTCTTCGCGACCGGTGTGTGGTTGTTCAGCGCCCAGACCATGGTCTACGCCGGCGCCGCCGCGCACAGCGAGGCCGACTTCCGGGCCACCGCCGTCGGGCTCACGTCGGGGATCGGCCGGTTCGGCGCTGTCTTCGGCCCCTGGCTGGGCGGCGTGCTCGTCGCTTCCGGGACTCCACGGTGGGGGTTCGGGGCCTTCGCGGTTGCCGCCCTGCTCGCGGTGGCAGCGCTGGTGGTGGTCTTCGTGACGGACCGCGTCGGGTCGCGTGCGACGACGAGTTCAGTGCGCGAACGGGTCTCCTTGTGAATGCCCGCGTGCGGTCATCCCTGCCGGGCTTCGGCGACGTCCTCGAGCGCAGTGGTCACGCTCGCCAGGTGGTGCCGCATGGCTGCCTCCGCACGCTCCGGGTCGCGCGCGCAGACCGCGTCGATGATCGCGACGTGCTCGGGCAGCGACACCGACATCCGGCCGGGGTGCATCGACAGCTTGAACTGGTGTCGCACCAGCTGGCCACGCAGGCGCTCGAGGATCTCGTCGGCCGAGCGCTGCGCACTGATCTCCCGAACGCGTTTGTGCAACAACTGGTTCGCCCGCGAATACCCGAACACGTCTCCGGCCGAGACCGTCGTCGTCAATTCCTCGCGCAGGGCGGTGAGTTCCTCGATCTCCGCGTCGGTGATCTTCTGGGCCGCCTTCGCCGCGCACAGTCCTTCGACGACCATCCGTACCTCGGTGATCTCGACCGCCTCGTCCAGCGACACCGACCGCACGCGGGCGCCGCGGTTCTGGATCCGTTCGACGAGGCCCTGGGCGGTGAGTTCGTGCAGGGCCGCCCGGACCGCGCTGCGACTGGCGTCGTACTGCGCACACAGGTCTGCCTCGACCATGCGCTGGTTGGGCGCGAAATCCCCGTCGAGGATCGCTGTGCGAATCAGGTCGGTGACCGCAGCCTGATCCGTGCTGTGTTCGCGAGCTTCCTTCACCGGCATCGGGTTATCTCCGCTCAGATCATCACCAAAATTGTTACCGATATTGTACCGACCCGTCGTCACCTGGATCGCACATGGCACCAGATCCACCCAGGAAAGAGGAACCGATGACCCAGCAGACGACGATCGCCGTCCTCGGACTCGGCGAGGCAGGCGGCGCATTCGCGCGCGATCTGATCGCCGCCGGCGCCACCGTTCGCGCCTTCGACCCCGCAGTCGCCGCACCGGACGGAGCCGTCGCGTGCCGGTCCGAGGCCGAGGCCGTCGACACCGCCGACCTCGTCCTCAGCGTGAACAACGCGCGCGCGCCGCAAAGGCCGCACTCGAACGGGGAAGCCCCGCAATGAGTGCCGATGCCGTCTGGGTGGACATGAACACCGCCGCGCCCGACCTCAAACGCACCCTCGATGCCCACGCCGCGCGACGCGGACTCGGTTTCGTCGACGTGGCGATCATGGCTCCGGTCCCCGGCCGCGGACTCCGGACACCTCTGATGGCGAGCGGTCGCGACGCACACCGGGCCGCGGAAATCCTCACCCGTCACGGGGCATCCGTCGACATCCTCGACGCACCGGCGGGTGCGGCCGCGGAACGAAAACTGCTGCGCAGCATCTTCTACAAGGGCATGTCCGCGGCCATCGTCGAAGCCCTCACCGCGGGTCGCGCGCTCGGCCTCGAAGAATGGCTCACCACCAATATCGCCGACGAGTTGACCCGGGCTGACGCCGCCACGATTGCCCGCGTCGTCGACGGAACGCGTCGCCACGCCAGGCGCCGCGCCGACGAAATGGACGCCGCGGCAGCCATGCTCCGCGCCCTCGGTATCGACCCCGACATCGCCCAGGCCACCCACGAACTGCTGACCAAGATCCCGGCGCCATCAGCAGGTGCCGAACCGAGACGTGCCGTGCCGAACTGAGACGTCGCCACCCTCCGCCCGGTCATAACGTCACGTTCCATCAGTGACCACAGACACGACAGGAGAGTGGGATGTCCGATCTCAACGCCGCGCTCGGCAAGGTTCTCGACAGCGTGACCGAGGAAGGTGCGCCGAGGGTGCCCGGAGTGGTGGCGATGGTGACCGATCGCGACCGCACGGTGTTCGAGGGTGCCGCCGGGGTGCGGTCCCTGGCCGACGGCGAGCCGATGACCGCCGACACCGTGTTCGCGATCTTCTCCACCACCAAGGCGATCACCGGAACCACCGTGCTGCAGTGCGTCGAAGAGGGTCTGCTCGACCTCGACGCGCCGGCCCGCGAATACGTTCCGGAACTCGGTGACATTCAGGTCATCGAGGGATTCGACGCCCACGGCGATCCGATGCTGAGAGCACCGAAGCGGGACGTCACCACCCGGATGCTGTTGTTGCACACCGCCGGGTTCGGATACGACTTCTTCGACGAGACCTACAACCGGTTGGGGGTGGAGCACGGTCAACCCGGCGTGATCACCGCGACCCGGGCGTCGTTGACCACGCCGTTGCTCTTCGATCCGGGCGAGAAGTGGCAGTACGGGACGAACATCGACTGGGCCGGCCAGGTGGTCGAGGCGATCCGCGGCAAGCGGCTCGGCGAGGTGATGACAGACCGGGTGTTCGCGCCCCTCGGCATGCACGACACATCTTTCACCCTGACCGGGTCGATGGCTGCCCGGCGCGCGACCATCCACCAGCGCGAGGAGGACGGCCGGCTCACTCCCTTGGATCTGGTGCTGCCGCAGACTCCCGAGATCGACATGGGCGGGCACGGCCTCTACTCCACGGTGGGCGACTACCTGAAGTTCCTGCGGATGTGGCTGAACGACGGAGACGCCCCAGGTGGCCGGGTGCTGCGGGCCGACACGGTGCAGGCCGCCGTGTGCAACGGCCTCGAGGGACAAGAGGTCGGGATGCTGCCTGCCGTAATACCGGCCCTCACCAACGACGCCGAATTCTTTCCCGGACAGCGCAAGTCGTGGGCGTACACGTTCATGGTGAACGAAGAGGACGCGCCCACCGGCCGGCCCCGGGGGTCGCTCGGGTGGGCCGGGCTCGCCAACTCGTACTACTGGATCGATCGCCGCAACGGAATCGCCGGGTACTGGGCCACCCAGGTCCTGCCGTTCGCCGACCCCGTGTCGTTCGGCGGCTACCTGGACTTCGAGACGACGACGTACCGTCACGCCACTGTCGGCTCACCCGTCTAGGTCGGTCTCGAATCCAGTTTTTCATTGGATGGCCGGCAGCACTGCCCGGTACGATCGCGGGATTGTCTTCACCGCTGGGAGCCCATGAGGTTCGTGTGTGGGCTCCCGGCAGTTCCCGGGCTGAGAGCAGGTTTCGTCATGGCATGTCGTGTCAGTGAACTCGTGCTCGGTTGCCGCGACCCTGAGCTGCTGGCGCGGTTCTGGTGCGAGGTCCTGGACTTCGTCGTGCTCGATCGCGAGGACGACGGCTCGGTGGAGATCGGGCCGCGCGAAGGGTTCGGCGGTCCGCAGCCGACGATCATCCTCAGCCGCAGGGATGAGCCGGAGAAGGGGAAATCCCGGCTGCACATCGACGTCAACGCCACCGACCGCGATCAGGACGCCGAGCTCGAACGCCTTCTGAAGCTCGGTGCGCGCCGGGCCGACATCGGCCAGACAGGGCAGGAGCAGTGGCATGTCCTGGCCGACCCCGAAGGCAATGAGTTCTGCCTGCTGAAGGCTCGCCTGGACGCACTCTGATCGCTCACCGGTCGGGGTCAGCGCAGGTCGGCGAGCTTACGTCCCAGCACCGTCCGCTCGCGCTCGTTGCCGCACAACCGCACGGCCGCCTCGAATTCGGTGCGCGCCTCGTCGGTGCGTCCCAGGCGGGTGAGCAGTTCGCCGCGAACGCTCGGCAGCAGGTGTGAGTTCGACAGCGCCCGGGCGGCCACCAGCTCGTCCACGATCGGCAGCGCCGCGGCCGGTCCCTGGGCCATGGACACCGCCACCGCCCGGTTGAGGTCGACCACCGGTGACGGCGCGAGCCGGCCGAGTGCCTCGTAGATGAGGACGATCCGCTCCCAGTTCGTCGCGTCGACGGACGGCGCGACGGCATGGTATTCGGCGATCGCCGCCTGCAGGCCGTAGGCGCCCAGCCCGCGGCCGACCTGCTCCGCGCGGGCGAGGGCGGCGCGTCCCCGGCGGATCGCGGTGCGGTCCCAGCGGCGACGGTCCTGGTCCTCGAGCAGCACCGGTTCGCCGTCCGCCCCCGTGCGGGCCGGGAACCGCGCCGCGGTCAGTTCGAGCAGCGCCAGCAGACCGTGCACCTCGGGCTCGTCGGGCACCAGCCGGGTCAGCACTCGAGCGAGGCGCTGCGCTTCGCTCGCGAGGTCGAGGCGGATCAGGTCGTCACCGGAGCTGGCCGACGACCCTTCGGTGAAGATCAGGTAGATCACGCTGAGCACCGAGCCGAGTCGCCCGGTCCGCTCGGCGGCGGGCGGCACTTCGAACGGCACCCGGGCCGCCCCGAGGGTCTTCTTCGCCCGGGTGATCCGGGCCTGCACGGTCGCGGTCGGGACGAGGAACACCTTCGCGATCTCGTCGCTCGTCAGACCGCCGACCACCCGCAGGGTGAGCGCGACCCTCGCCTCCCGCGACAGCACGGGGTGGCAGGAGATGAACATCAACGCCAGCATGTCGTCGTCGATCTGGTCCGGATCCCACAGCACGTCCTCGGTGCCCTGGGCCGGATCGGCGGGTCCGCTGCCCGAGACGGCGCCGCCCTCGCCCAGGTCGTGAGCGAGGACGGCGTACCTCTCGTCGAGGGCGGAGCGCCGGCGGAACGCGTCGATCGCGCGGCGGCGGCCGACGGTGAGCAACCATCCCGCGGGGTTGTGGGGGATGCCGTCGCGTGGCCAGCTCACGAGTGCCTCGGCCAGCGCCTCCTGGGCGAGGTCCTCGGCCAGCGCGAAATCGCCGGTGTACCGCGCGAGCGCACCGACGATCCGTGCCGACTCGATCCGCCAGACGGCGGCGACGGCCTCACGCCCGGTGTGGCCGTCACCCGTCGATCCGCTCAGAGCTGACCGGTCGCTTCGCGCCACGCCCGCTCCTTCTGGATCCACACGTTGTCCTGCGGGAACTCGTCGATCGTCGCGACCCGGCGGATCTCCGCCTTGGAACCGGGACCAGCCATCGGGGCACGCTTGGCCCACTCGACGGCCTCCTCCTTCGACGCGACGTTGAGCATCCAGAAGCCGCCGAACAACTCCTTCGTCTCGCCGTAGGGGCCGTCGGTCACCACAGGTGTCTCCGAGGAGTAGTCGACCACCACACCCGATTCGGGGTCGGGGTCCAGACCCTCGGCCGCGAGCAGCACGCCGGCGCGGATCATCTCGTCGTTGAACTTGCCCATCGCCTCCATGATCTCGGTGAAGTCAACGTCCTGGAACGCCGCGAAGGTCTCGTCGGTGGCGCGCATGATCAGCATGTACTTCATGGTTCCGTCTCCTTGGATGTCGGGGTCCCTCTTGGACCTTCTCATCCTCAGGTCGAACGGGGAGTGACATGAATCGACACACTCGCCGGAATCTTTTTCGAACCTATCGCGCCCGGCCGGCTCGGCGCCGGTCGGTTTCCGTGGTGCCTCCCCAGATTCCGTGGGTCTCGCGGTGTTCGGTTGCGTGTGCGCGGCATTGCCGGGTGACGACGCACCCGTCGCAGATCTGTTTGGCGCGTCGTTCGCGCCTGATCCGGGCGCCGCGTCGTTCGCCGTCCGGTGCGAAGAAGGCGGAGGGTTCGGTGGTGCGGCAGTGGGCGCGGTATCGCCATCCCCAGCGTTCGGCGGCGGTTGGGGGTAGGTCGTCGTGAAGTGTCGTGTGGTCGATCATCGGGTGTCCCGGGGGATTCGGGCGGTGGACGGTGGGTACCGTCCACCGCTGTGGCTGCACCGACTCAGTGCAGGTGGCTGCCGCCGTTGATGTCGACGGTGGTGCCGGTGAGGTACGCGGCGTCCTGCGAGGACAGGAAGGTGATGACGGCGGCGACCTCGGTGGTGGTGGCGACCCGGCCGAGGGGGATGTCGCGGCAGAGTGCGGCTTCCTGTTCGGCGGTGCTGCCCACGCGGATGCTGGTGTCGACCGCACCGGGGGTGACGGCGTTGACGGTGACTCCGCTGTCGCCGAGTTCTCGTGCGAGTGACTTGGTGAAACCGAGGACCGCGGCCTTGGCGGACGAGTAGGGCACCTTCCCGAAGACGCCGCCACCCCGCTGGGCGGAGACGGAGGACATGTTCACCACACGCCCCCAGCCGTTGTCGATCATGGCCGGCAGGAATGCGCGGGTGACGAGGTAGGTGCCGGTGGCGTTGACCGCCATCACCTTGTTCCACAGTTCCAGCGTGGTCTCGAGGAAGGGCACCGGCGAGGTGATGCCGGCGATGTTCGCGAGCGCACCCACGGCGGGGAGGTTGCCGCCGGCGACTTCGGCGGCGACGGCGTCGTGTGCCCGCTGGACCGAGTTCTCGTCGGCGACGTCGATGTCGTGACCGAAGGCCGGGACACCGAACTCGTTCCCGATCTCGGCGGCGACCTTCGCGGACTTCTCTCCGTCGAGGTCGAGAACGACGATCGCCCAGCCCTCTTCGGCGTAGCGGCGGGCGGTGGCGAGACCGATCCCGCGCTCGGAGGTGGCGCCGGTGATGACGGCGGTGCGCTGAATGGACGACATGATCGCTCCTCGTGTTGCTGGAATCGCGCGTCCCGTCCGATGCGGTGGAGAGCCGGGAGGTCGACGACGCGGTAGGTGACTGCCACCACAGTAAGCCGATCGACTGTTAACAGTCAACCGTCGGCGAGTAACGGTTGACATATGGACGTGGCTCGGATCACACTGTTGGAACCGCACTGTTGACAGTCAACAAATCGGCGGCAATCGTAGAAACCGGCAGCCCGAAGAGGAGTCCCCATGAGTACCGAAACACTCAGGATGCGAGGTCCCGTCCATGGCACGAAGGACGCCAAGCGCGTAGCAATCGGCTCCTCGGTGGGGGCCGTGATCGAGACGTACGACTTCATCGGCTTCGGCACGGCCGCCGCGCTGTACTTCGGTACCGCCTTCTTCCCGGGCGCCGACCCGGTCACCGGAACACTCGCCGCGTTCGCGACGCTGGGTGTCGGCTTTGCTGCGCGCCCGCTCGGCGGGGTGCTCGGCGGACATCTCGGGGACAAGCTGGGCCGCAAGCCCGTGCTGGTGGCATCACTGATCGCGATGGGTCTCGCGACCTTCGCGATCGGCCTGCTGCCCACCTATTCACAGGTGGGGCTCATCGCGCCGGTGCTGCTGGTCCTCGTCCGCGTCGTCCAGGGCCTCGCGTTCGGAGCCGAGTGGGGCGGTGCGATCCTGATGAGCTACGAGCACGCCCCCTGGAAGTCCAAGGGCAAGTTCACCGGCATCGTGCAGGCCGGCTTCCCCGTCGGGCTGCTGCTGGCGAATCTGGTGTTCCTGTTCAGCGTGCACCTCGGCGGCGACTGGGCCTGGCGGGTACCGTTCCTCGCCAGCATCGTCCTGGTGATGGTCGGCCTGGTCATCAGGTCGAAAGTGCCCGAGTCCCCGGTCTTCGAGGACGTCAAGAACGAGGGCGACATCGTCAAATCCCCGGTACTCGAATCCATCAAGTACGACTGGCGAAACATTCTGCGCGGTATCGGTCTTCGAGTCGCCGAGACGGCCGGTTACGCGGTGTCGATCACCTACATGATCTCCTACCTGCACAACCAGGGTCTCGCCGGAAAGTCCGAAACCCTTGTCGCCCTGTGCATCGCGTCCGCAATCGGCGTCTTCGCCACCGTCGCCTGGGCCCGCCTCACTGACCGTATCGGACGACGCCCCCTCTACATCGCGTCCTGCGCCTTCGCGGCACTGTTCGGAATCCCGATGTTCCTTCTGGTCAACACCGGTCTGTTCATCCTGGTCATCGCCACCATCGTGATCGCCTACGCGGTCTGCCAGAACTCGATGGCGGGAGCGCAGGGAGCGTGGTTCCCCGAACTGTTCGACGCCTCGCGCCGAGCCTCGGGAGCGTCCCTCGCCTACCAGATCTCGGCGATGGTCTCCGGCTTCACCCCCTTCGTCACCACGCTGCTGTTCGTCTCCTTCGGCTGGTGGGGTCCGGCGCTGCTGTTCAGCACGTACGCCCTGATCGGACTGTGGGCGGCGTTGATCACCAGGGAGACCTGGGGACCCACCGAACGGCGCCTCGCCGCCGAGGCTGCGGCGCGCACCGATTCCAAAAGCACCGACGCGCCGACGTCCACCGGCACCACGCCCACGATCCGCAAGGAAAAGGAACTCCTGTGACCATCACAACCGCCACCACCGCGGTCGAAGACACGACCAGTGACGCGTCGCGCATCGCGACCGTCGAACAGTTCGCCTACCGCATGCGGCACAACGTCATCGACATGGGTGAGGAACAGGGCCAGGGATACGTCGGGCAGGCGCTCGGAGCCGCCGACATCTTCGCCACCGTCTACGCCGACCAACTGCGCTACCGCGCCGACGATCCCGCATGGGAGGGCCGGGACCGGTTCCTGCTGTCCACCGGCCACTACGCCATCGGCCTCTACGCCGCACTCGCCGAGGCCGGAATCATCGACCGCAGCGAACTGGAAACCTACGGCTCAGACGACTCCCGCCTCCCGATGTCGGCAATGTCCACGTACACCCCCGGCATGGAAATCTCCGGCGGCTCCCTCGGCCACGGTCTGACCATCGCGGTCGGGATGGCCCTCGGTCTGCGTCACCAGCGCTCCACCGCCCGCGTCTTCAACTTCCTCTCCGACGGCGAACTCGACGAGGGTTCGACGTGGGAGGCGGCGATGGGCGCCCACCACCACCGGCTCGGCAATCTCACCGCGATGGTCGACATCAACGCCCTCCAAGCCGACGGTGCGACCTCGACGGTGCTGAGCACCGAACCCGTGCACGACAAGTGGGCGGCCTGCGGGTGGCACGTCGAACGCGTCGACGGCAACGACGTCACCGCACTGGTGCGCGCGTTCGACAACGCCGCCGCCGAATCCGGTGGCAAACCGTCGATCATCCTCTGCGACACCCGCGTCGGGAAGGGTGTGCCCCTGCTCGAGTCCCGGGAGAAGGCGCACTTCATGCGCATCGACGAACACGAGTGGCAGATCTGCCGCGACCAACTCACCACCGGCTTCGACCACAAGGACGCCTGACATGACCACCGCCAGCAAGCCGAAGCTCAAGACCTCGGCCATGATCGCCTCGTTCGTCGACGACGGCCAGAAGACCACGTCCGCGCCGTTCGGGCACGCGCTGGTGAAGGCTGCCCGGGAGAACGACAAGATCGTCGGCCTGTCCGCCGACCTCGCCAAGTACACCGACATGCACATCTTCGCTCAGGAGTTCCCCGACCGGTTCTTCCAGATGGGGATGGCCGAACAGCTCCTGCTCGGAGCCGCCGCCGGGATGGCCGAGACCGGTCTGGTGCCGTTCGCGTCCACGTATTCGGTGTTTGCCGCGCGCCGCGCCTACGACTTCCTGTGCCTCGACATCGCCGAACCGAACCTCAACGTCAACATCATCGGTGGCCTCCCCGGACTGACCACCGGCTACGGGCCCAGCCATCAGGCCACCGAGGACATGGCCATCTTCCGGGGCATCCCCAACCTCACCATCGTCGACCCGTGCGACTCGATCGACATCGAACAGGCCGTCCCGCAGCTCGCCGCGTCCGACGGTCCCACCTACCTGCGGCTGCTGCGGGGGAAGGTCGCGACCGTGCTCGACGAGTACGACTACACGTTCGAACTCGGTAAGGCCAAGGTGCTCCGCGGCGGCAACGACGTCGTGTTCGTCACCAGTGGGCTGATGACGATGCGCGCTCTGCAGGCCGCCGACCGACTCGCCGCGCACAACGTCGACGTCGCGGTCGTGCACACGCCGACGATCAAACCGTTCGACGCAGAGACCGTCCTCGCAGAGGTGAACACCGACCGCCTCGTGGTCACCCTGGAGAACCACACCGTGATCGGCGGCCTGTTCGAGACCGTGGCCGCCGCCGTCGTCACGGCCGGGCTCGGCAAGCGGATCGTGCCGATCGCTCTCCCTGACCAGTTCCTCGACGCCGGTGCCCTGCCCACCCTGCACGAGCGGTACGGCCTGAGCACGGACCGGATCGTCGCCAAGGTTCTGGGCGAACTGGCATGACCAGCGCGTACGGCCCACGCCGCAGGCCGGGCGGCGCGGGCCGTACGATGGCTGTCAACAGGTTGCTGTCAACAGACCGCTGTCGACAGTTGATCGCTGACCCCACGGAGGCACCCATGGCCGGACAACCCGCCGCACTGCTCGGGCTGGAGAAGACCAGCCTCCGCCAGCAAGCCGTCGCCGCCCTGAGGGTCGCGATCACCAGCGGGGAACTCGCGCCGAGCAGCCCGCTCGTGGAGACCGAACTGTCCGAGATGCTGCAGATCAGCCGCGGCACGCTCCGCGAGGCGATGCGGCAACTCCAGCAGGAGGGATTGATCTCCGCAGGCGCGCGGGGCCGGCTGTACGTCCGGCATCTCGATTCCAAGGAGATCCGCGACATCTTCGCCGTCCGCGCCGCACTCGAGGCGCTGGCCGTCCGGGAGCTCGCCGGCCTGGCCGACCGCACCACCGTCATCGCGGAACTGCGCGCCGCCCTCGACGTCATGGACACCGCCGTCCTCGAAGCCCGCATCGAGGCCGACCTGAACTTTCACCGCACCATGTGCTCTCTCACCGGCAACGACACACTCCTGCACTCGTGGATCTCACTCGAAGGATCCATCCGGATGTCGATCATGTTCGCCGGCCTCGACCGCGCCGTCGGCAACATGGACGTCGGTCGCCACAGCGCCATCGTCGACGCCATCGAAACCGGCGACGCCGACGAAGCTGCCACAGCGATTCAGACGCACATGGACTGGGCCTCCGCGAATCTGGTGTCCTGACCCCAGGTGAGTGGGAAAGAGTGCGGGCACACGCTTTGCCGCTCACGTACCCGGGACAGGCCGCCGCGTCACCCGCCGACGACGCAGGCGGTCCCGGTGGCGTCGAGTGTGGTCCACGACCGTCGGCGGGCGTCGATCGGTGTGCCGGCGAGGATGCGGGCACGGCGGTGCTCGGGTTCGAGCAGCACTGTCGCGAGGGTGGCCCAGCGCTGACCGAAGACGGCGTCCGGGGCGGGGACGCAGCACAGCTGGGGCTGCCCCGGATCGGAGTACAGGTACTCGACGAGGTGATCGGCGACGGCCGGCTCGGCGTACCGCTGCTGCCGGGACGCGATCAGACCGTAGCGGTCCTGCGAGTCCGGCTCGTACAGACCGGTCTTCTCGCGGGCGGCGTTGGCCGGGTCGAGGAAGTGATTGGTGTGGGTCAGGAATCCGTCGCTCGGGCGGAGCGTCGCGACGCCGACGGGGCTGACCTCGGCACACGCGACGGTGTCAGGGTCGATCAGGGTCAGTGCGCCCGAGGTGGCGATCGGTGCCGAGCGCAGCAACTCGAGGGCTTCGTCGACGGTTCCGGCTTCACCGAGGACGGCCGCCGACAGGACGTGCATGGGCACCCCGGCCGGTGCGTCGTCGCGGTGGCCGAGGATGTTGAAGAAGACCCCGAGACCCGCGCTGTTCATCCCGATCTTGCCGAGGATGCCGTGCTCGGTCAGCCCCACGTAACTGTGGCGGGTTCCGCGCACCTGATGGGTGTGCCAGTACGGGTCCAGTTCCTCGTGCCAGTCCCAGGTCTGGACGCCGAACGGCGCCGACGGACGATCCGCGGGTGCGTACGCGATGGTGGAGCACTCGCCGGGACGGGCCGCGGTCGCCTGCGACAGGATCTCCGTCCGGCCGTTCAACGCCATCACGTGCCAGGGCTCGAGCCCGGCGCCGGCAGCGATGCCCTCGATCTCCTCGAGGTACCGGGGTCCCCACGCCGCCAGGACATCCGCGAGGCGGTGCGCGCTGTCGCGGGTGCGAGACTCGATTACGCCGATCGTGTCGAACAGGCGCAGATACAGTTCCACGGACGCGGACAGGTCGGTGCGCAGCTGCGTGCCGCGGGCGATGCCGCGTTCGCGCGGCCGGGTGTCGTCCACGCTGACGTGGGAGTGGTCGGTACTGGTCTCGGTCATCGTGATCCTCGTTGTGTTGCTGGTGTGAATAGTGCTGTGTGCCGGTCGATCACAGTCGATCAGCGGGTTCGGTACGAACGCATCAGCACGACGTACAGTGCTGCGGACACGATCAACCCGACCGGCAGCGACAGGTCCACGCCGCCGACCGCGTTCGCGATCGGACCGGTGTAGACCGGGGCGGCGACGCAGAGCGCCGCCGCGGCGATGCCGGTGAAGACGGCGACCGTTCCCGCCCAGTTGATCCCACCGCTGTACCAGTAGGGGCTGCTGCTGGTTTCGTTGCCGAGCTCGAGGCCGTCGTAGCGGTTGCGTCGCCACAGGACGTCGGCGACGTACACGGCCATGACGGGACCCATCACGGTCACGACGAGCTGCATCATGTTGCTGACGGTGTCGAGGAAGTTGGAGACGAGCAGGGCGTACAGCGTCATGGCCACACCCATCGAGCCGTCGAGGAGGACGCTGCGCGAGCGGCGCAGGCGCAGGCCGACCGATTGCAGGGCGAGTCCGGAGCTGTAGGCGGTCATCGCGTTGTTGGCGATCGTGCCGACGATGACGGCGAGCAGGAAGATCGGCGTGAACCACGCCGGGAGGATGGCCTCGAGCGCGATCTGCGGGTCGGCCATGTCGAGTCCGGTACCGGCGAGTGCGCCGAGCGCGGTGAACAGCACGCTGGGGACGAACGCGCCGAGCGCCGTCCACACGGCGACGGAGACCGGCGAGGTGGTCGCCGGCAGGTAGCGGGCGAAGTCCGCGCTGTTGGTGTAGGACAGCGGAGCCGACGCCACGATCGACACACCCGCGGCCACCGTCGCCCACAGGCCGATGCCGTGGAGTGCCTCCGCCGGCTGGTAGCCCCAGTCGGCGTTACCGAGGACGTACCCGGCCATCACCACGAAGATCGACGTCAGCACCAGGGCCAGCGGCTGGTAGAGCCGCACGATCGTGGCGTGCCCGTACACGCCGATGGCCAGCGTGACGGCGGCGATCGCCAGGATGACGACGACCTTGACGGGGGTGGTCGCGTCGATCCCGAACCGTTCGACGAGCCGGAAGGCCGTGTACGACGCGGCCGCCCAGTTCAGCGCCAGGTAGCAGACGCTGATGAACCAGCTGGTGACGAGAATGTTCACCCGGTTGCCGCGGATGCCGAAGATCGCCCGCGTGATCACCTCGCTGGGCGTTCCCGACGCGGGTCCGCTGGCGGCGACGATCCCGGTGAGGATCGAGAACAGGTTGCCGACCACGATCACCGCCAGCGCCTGCCAGAAGGACAGGCCCATCAGGATCAGTGCGCCGCCGACGACCAGGGCCAGGTAGCTCACGTTGGGCGCCGCCCACACCGCGAACAGGTCCCGGGCGCGGCCGTGCCGTTCGCTGTCGGGGATGAAGTCGATGCCGTGTGTCTCCACCTGCCCGGCGCGATCGGCCGGCGGTGTTTCGCCGGGCGTCACCGCGCGCGGGTCTGCTTTTGTCGATGCCATGGGGTCCTCCGGATAGATGAGCTCGGATGTGCGGCTGGTGGGCGCAATCGCCGATCTGGCGTGACCCCGGTCACCGTACGGAACCAAATCGATTTGGACAAGACTCGCGAAAGCGAATTTACAAATCGATTTGGTGCAGGTCGGGCTGTTGGTAGCCTGAGTGCGTGACGGAGAAGCGATCGAGGCCCACCATCGCCGACGTGGCTCGGCACGCGGGGGTGTCGACCACGACGGTGTCGCACACGTTCAGCGGGAAGGGCGTCGTCGCCACCGCGACGCGCGAGCGTGTCCGCTCGGTCGCAAAATCCCTCGGCTACCGGCCGGACGTGGTGGCGAGGAGCCTGCGGAGCAACCGTCTCGGCGTGCTCGCCCTCGTGCTCCGGCCACTCGACACACTGGATTCGTCTCTCCCCGAGGGCGTCGACTACTTCCTGCGATTCGCGGGTTCGGCGGCTCTGGCCGCGATGGATTTCGGATACGGGCTCATGCTGGTGTCCGATCCGACCCGCGACGAGTCGCCGGCCGCCGCCCTCGCCTGCGACGGGTTCCTGATCACGGAACCCGTCACGCACGACCCTCTCATCGAGATGCTCCTCGGGGAGGGGGTGCCGTTCCTGTCCGTCGGCAAGGATCCGGCGAGGGCTGCGTACGACGCCTGGCTCGACACCGACACCGAACTCATGACCGGCCGAGTGCTGCGGCACCTCGAGGACGCGGGGGCGACGCGAGTGGCTCTCGTTGCCGGAACTGATCCCAATTCGTGGAACCTGGGCGCTGAGGCCGCCTACCGCGCGTGGGCAGCGACGCGCGGTCAGGACGCTCGGGTCGCCATCCGGCCCGAGACCACCGGTGAGGCCGGCGGACGCGACGCCGCGGACGAACTGTTCGACCGGAGCGACCCACCCGACGCGGTGTACTGCCTCACCGGCCGGCACGCGGCCGGGGTGCTCGCGCGGGTCCGGGAACGAGGACTCGACGTCCCCGGCGACGTGCAGATCGTCGGCGGCTCCGACTCGGAACACACCCGATCCGCCGTTCCCCCCATCACCTCGGTGGACCTGCAGCCCGAACACCTTGCCCGCGTAGCCGTCACACTGCTGGTCAACCGCCTCGACAACTCCGACCGGCCGGTCCCCCCGGGGCACCTCCACGGACGACTCGTCGTGCGGGGCTCCACCCGGTAGTCCCGTCGATGACCCCGAATTACACGTGCTGGCCGGCGCACCGTCGGTGATGCGCCGGCGAGCAGGTTCGGCCGGATCAGAACAACCAGGGGACTTCGTCGTGACCGAAGTCGTGGAAGTCGCCGAACCGCCCCGAGTAGAACACCAGGCCGGTGCCCTCCCGGCAGCGCATGTCGGTGACTTCGCCGTAGAAGACGCGGTGGTCGCCGATGTCGTGGGCGCTGTGGACCCTGCATTCGAGCTGGGCCAGAGCGTCTTTGATCAGCGGCAGACCCGAGCGGCTGCGATCGCAGGGCAGGTCGTCGAATCGGGCGCCGCCCCGCGTGGCGAAGCGGCGGGCGAGGGCTTCCTGGCGTGAGCCGAGGACGGACACGGCGAACGAGCCCGCGGCTTCCACGGCCTCGGTGGTGCGGGAGCCGTGGGTGAGTGAGACGAGCAGGATCGCCGGGTCCAGGCTGATCGAGGTCAGGGAGCTGATCGTCATGGCACTGGGGTTGCCGTCGCCGTCGCCGTCGTCGGCGCTGACGACGGCGACGCCGGTGGTGAACCGGCCCATGCTTCGTCGCATGTCCGTCGGGGTGGGGGCGTGGAATGCCGGAAGGGTCATCGTGGGCCTACTTACTGTGGTACCGGACTTCGAAGGTGACGACGCCCTCGTCCGTGCTCCAGGGGCCGTGCGGCATGCCGGGCGGCCGGCAGGCGTACATTCCCGCGGTGAACGTCTCGCCGAGGGTCAGGTCGGTGAACGACCCCTCGAGGATGTAGACCTCCTCCCAGAAGTCGTGTTTCTGCACGCCCATCGGTGTCGAGTCGGCGCCGGGTTCGTAGCGCAGGATCCGGGTGGCGACGTTGCCTTCCGGGTCCTTGGCGAGGATGCGTTCGGTGATCTTCGGATCGTCACCCGGACATACCGTCCACTCGACGTCGGTGACCGGGAAGAATTCGAATTCGGGCTTGGCCATGATGGTTTACTCGCTTTCCGCTTTGTAGCCGTCGGTGAACTGCTGCACTGCCGCGACGGCGCTGTCGTAGTCGTAGTTGCGGTACGTGTATGCACCCTTCACCACGAAAGGGGCACCGGCGTAGAACATCTCGTACTGCTGATGTCGTCCGGCGAATTCGGATCCGATGATGTCCCAGGCCAGCTTGAAGAGCTTGACGCGCTCCTCGGACGGCACACCGGGGGACTGGACGTAGTGCTCGATGTCCCGGGACGTCAGCGGACTGGTGAGATCCTTGACGCTCGACGGGAGTTGCAGCACACCGCCGCCGACGAGGTCCCGCAGGATCGCGATCACCCGCGGGTAGATCTCCGACTGCAGGCCCATCGACCCGTACAGTGCCTGCCTGCCCGGCAACCACATCCCGGCCGAATCCGGCTCGGCGGTGTACTCGGCGGCCAGCACCGCGGAACGGACGCCGCTGACGAGTGCGGCGAGTTCGCCGAGCTTCTCCTGAACGCTGGGGATCTTGTCCACCCCGTTGACCTGGGTGACCCGACGCGCAACGCCGGCAATGAATTCGAGCTTCGTCGCAAAGCGGATCTGCGCCTGCCAGTTGCCGAGAACGTGGGCGCCTGTCTCGAAGAACTGTCGGCGGACGCCGGTGGTGTCGCGGTCGACGAACACTCGATCCCACGGCACGAGGACGTCGTCGAAGACGAGGAGCGAGTCGGGCTCGTCGTAGCGGCAGGTCAGTGGGTAGTCGAACGAGCTCGTCGCGGCCGGGATGTACGGGCGGCGGACGTACTGCTTGAGGCCGGGGGCATTGGTCGGGACCACGAACCCGACGGCGAAGTCCTTGTCGTCCGGGCCGAGCGGCTTGATACACGAGACGAAGATTTCGTCGGCGATCGCTCCGCCGGTCGCGAGCATCTGCGAACCACGGATGACCAGACCCTCCGTGGTCTCCTCGACCACGCCGGCCTGCAGGTACTCGCCCTCCCAGCCCGACGCCGTCGTCGCGCGTGAGACCTGCGGCGGGATGATCGCGTACGAGACGTAGAGGTTCTCGTCGAGCAGCCGCCGGTACAACTCGGACACGTTCGCCCCGAAGTCGTGCCCACCCTCGGCCGCGAACACCTCGGGATGCGCCGCGAACGCGGCAAGGAACGTCCCCACATGGTCGGGACTACGGCCGATCCAGCCGTGCGTGTGCTTCGCCCACCGCTCGATCGCCTCCCGCCGCTGCGCGAGCTCCTCCCGCGACCGGGGGATCGAGAACACCCGGTTGGCCGCGTTCCCGGTTTCGGGGGCGACGTACTGCATGCCGTTGGCCTCGTCCGCGGCCAGATCGAACATCTCGGCAATCGTCCGGGTCACGGGCGCGAAAGCCGGATGGGTGGTGACGTCGTCGATCTTCTCCCCGTCGATGAGCACTACGCGCCCGTCGTTCAGGGAGGCCAGGTAGTCGGCTCCGGTGCGCATGTCAGTGTCCTTCGGTGGTGTAGGAGTGGGTCAGGGTTCGGCCGTCGGGCAGGGTGAGTTCGAGGTCCCACCGGTGACCGGGGGTGAACTTGCCGTCGAGCAGCGGCAGGGTGCCTGCGAAGCAGAGCAGGTCTTCGCCGGTGTCGCCGATCCGGTCGGCGAAGATCTGCAGAAGGTTGTGCGGTGTGCGAAGGTTGGCCAGGGCGCCGTCCTGATACAGGACCCCGTCGACCCACGATCGGGCCCGGCACGCGTCCCAGTCGAACGACGCCCAGTCCGCGATCTCGACGACGGCCGGGCCTACCGGCTTCGGGCACGCCCGCTTCGAATCACCGATGTCGACGGTCTCGAGTTGGCGGTCGGTGTGATCGGAGCCGACACCGAGGTAGTACCGCCCGCGGTGCCTCAGGATCACCGGCTCGACCTCGCCGGAGGTGTGCGCGCCGGTGACGGGGGCCTGCGTCGCGGTCGTGATCGTCGCGATCTCGACGGGGTAGAACATCGGCACCTGTGCCGGCGGTGCGACTCCGATGGCGGCGAGTTCGTCGATGTGATGTTGCACCGCTGCTTCGTCGCGGCCGGTGTACCCGGCGACCAGGGTTCGGCCGTCGCCGAATTGCAGGATCTCGGAGGAATCGAGGGTTTCGAAGGTGAGCACCTCCGTGGTGGCGCCGGTCATGAAAGGACCTTTCTGCGGTTGAGGAAGCTGTAGTCGTCGAGCCGGTCCCTCAGGACCGGGAACTCGGCGCGGGTGCGGTCGACCACGGTGGGGTCGATCTCGGCGATGGTGATGCCCTCGGACGAATCCGCCTCGGCGATCACCCTTCCCCACGGGTCGACGATCCGGCTGTGGCCGCCGAGTTCGACGGAATTGTGGGTGCCGGTGGCGTTGCAAGCGATCACGAAGACCTGGTTGTCGACGGCGCGGGCCGAGGTCAGCAGCCGCCAATGCTCCTTGCGGGCCTTCGGCCATGCCGCGGGAACGATGACGAGTTGCGCTCCGGCGGCGACCAATTCGGTCCACAATTCGGGGAACCGCAGGTCGTAGCAGGTGGTGGCCGCGATCGGGCCGAACGGGGTGTCGGTGGTGTGGATCTGCGTCCCCGGCTGCAGGAGCTGCGCTTCGAGGGAGTCGTAACCGAACACGTGAACTTTGCTGTAGTGGTGGTGGATCTGTCCGTCCGGGCCGATCAGGACCGCGGTGTTGCGTAGCCTGCCCTCTTCGCCCTGTTCGACGATGCTGCCGGCGTGGATGTAGCACTGCCGTTCGACGGCGACGGCCGCCAGAACCTGGACGGTACCGCCGCCGAGGGTTTCCGCGGCTGTCGAGTAGTCGTCGAAATGGTTGTATCCGACGCGCCACAGCTCGGGCAGAACGATCAGGTCGACTCGCTCGTCGAGTCCGGTCAGGAGGTTGCGTACGCGCTCGAGTCGATGCGCGGGGGTCTCGGAATCGGGGCTGGCCAGTTGAGTCAGGGCTATCTTCATGGGTTTCCTTCGTGCCGTTAGATGTTCGGCCGTTTCATTGACTGCAGGGTGGTGTCGAGGTGTTCCCGCACCGCCTGTACCGCGGCCTGCGGATCACCTGCCGCGATCGCGTCGGCGATGGCGCGGTGCTCGACGAGAACCTGCTTCTTACGGGTTTCGTCGGCCATCACGATGCGGATACCCATCCGCATCTGACGGTCCCGCAGTGAGCTGTAGAAGTTGTTCATCAGTGGGTTGCCGGCCGCACGGATGATGGCCGTGTGGAATTCGAGGTCGTGCGCGATGAAGTCGACCGGGTCGGTGTCGTTCTCCTGGAGGTCCAGGAGAATGCGGAGCCGGTCCGGCACCAGGCCCGGCTGGGGCGCCACTTCGGTGACCGACCATTCCTCGACCACCCGGCGGGCCTGCATGATGGCTTCGACGTCGCTGTCGGACAACGCCGGGATGAAGGCGCCCTTGTGGGGCACTCGCCGGATGAAACCTTCGGCCTCGAGACGTAACAGCGCCTCGCGCACGGGGGTTCGGGAAATTCCGGAGGACGCGGCGACCTGCGCCTCGGACAGAAACATCTCCTCGTCGCGGGGCAGGGTGATGATGGTGTTCTTCAGCCACTCGTAGGCCAGCTCCGGTGCCGTTGCCCCGGTGGTCTTCGATGTCGTCATGGCTTGCCCCTTCGAGGAGAGTCAGTTGTGGACGGACGCCGGTGTTTCCGGTGTCCGGGAGATGGCCTCGTCGCCCACGGCCGCGAGATCCACGGACTGCGTTTCCCGCGCGAGAAGTGAGGCGATCAGGGAGATGACTCCCATGGCTGCGAGATAGGCACCGATGGCGTATCCGGTGCCGAACCGGGTGTAGAGCGCGATCGCGATGATCGGGGCCAGCGAGCCGGCCAGGACGGACGCGAGGTTGTAGGCCAGCGACACCCCGGAGTACCGGACCTCGGTGGGAAACAGTTCGGAGAAGAACGCGCCGATCACTGCGCTGTAGGCCGCGAAGATCAGCAACCCCACCGCCACCGCGAGGGTGATCGCCGCCGGATTCTTCGTGTCCAGCAGCGCGAAGAACACGAACGCCCACACGATGGTGGCGGCGGACGCGGCGATGTAGATCGGTCGCCGGCCGATCCGGTCGGCGAGCACGGCGAACACCGGGATCGTCACCAGGGCGACGACCATGCCGATCATGACGGCGTTCAACCCGGTGCTGCGCTCGAGTTCGAGGATCTGGGTGATGTAGGTGATGACGAACAGCGAGAAGATGTAGAAGCCGGCGTTCTCGCCGAAGCGGGTGAAGGCCGCGAGGAGGATCTGGCGCCAGTGTCCCCGGACGGCCGCGGCGAGCGGCATGCCCTTCTTCTCGGCGGTCGCGGTTTCCCGGGACTGCTCGAACAGCGGGGTCTCCGCGACGTACAGCCGCAGCACCAGACCGATGATCACCAGCAGGGCCGACAGCCCGAAGGCGATCCGCCAACCCCAGGACAGGAACGCGTCCTCCGACAGCGTGGAACCGAGGACGGCGAGCACCCCGGCAGCCAGCAGGTTGCCCAGCGGCGGACCGAGATTCGGCCAGGCGGACCAGAACGCCCGTCTCTTCGAATCGCCGTGTTCGGAGACCAGCAGGACTGCGCCACCCCATTCGCCACCGAGGGCGAAGCCCTGCACCAGCCGCAGAAGCACCAGGATCAACGGTGCGGCGACGCCGATGGACGCGTACGTGGGCAGGAAGGCGATGAGGAAGGTCGACACTCCCATCAGCATCAGGCTGGCGATCAGGGTGGCCCGCCGGCCTTTGACGTCCCCGTAGTGCCCGAGCACCGCGGCACCGAGGGGACGCGCCACGAAGCCGACCGCGTAGGTGGCGAACGCGAGCATGGTTCCCACCAGGGGATCCTCGGTGGGGAAGAACAGCTTGTTGAACACCAGCGCCGCCGCTGTTCCGTACAGGAAGAAGTCGTACCACTCGACTGCGGTACCGGCGAGGCTCGAACCTGCAATGACGGGCAGGCTGGTGTGGGGTCTGCGATTGATAGATTTGTTGTTGGCGGTTGCCATAGTCGACTCCTAGGTCGAATCGTCGCTACGTGACGAGCTGCACGTCCTTGCGCCTACCTCCAAGTAGGCGACTCGAACGGTCGCGCAGATGGTGCTGCCGGGGCTCGGTGGCTGCTCCAACAGCTGCCGAGCCCGCTTTTTTTCTTGCCTCATCCGACTGTGAAGCCGATCACGAAAAGGCCGTACACCAGTTGTATACGACCGGTCTACGATTCGCAAGAGGGCGGCTGAACTCTCCATTTCCGCCCCGCGACCGGGCAACTCTTGACGCAGGCCCGAGCACGACCTAGCTTAATCGAATCATATTCGATTAATTTGAGGAGGTGCCGTGGACGCCGAACTGCTCGTCGTTGGAGGCACGGTGCGCACCGGTGATCCCGACCGGCCGGTCACCGACGCGCTTGCCGTGGCCGGCGGCCGCGTGGTCGCGCTGGGGGAGCGGGCTCGTGCCCTGCAGTCGAGCCGCACCGAACTGATCGACCTGCGCGGGGGCGCGTTGTTGCCGTCGTTCGGCGACGGGCACGTCCACCCGCTGATGGGCGGGCTCGGTCTGCGCGGTGCCTCGATCCGCGACTGCGGAACCGTCGACGAGGTCCTGCGCGAGGTGCGCCGGTGGGCGGACGAGAATCCCGGAGCCGGTTGCGTATTCGGGGACGGGGTTTCGCCGACGCTCGCCGAGAGCGGGCGCTTCGAGGCCCGGTGGCTCGACAGTGTGGTGCCGGACCGGCCGGTGGTCCTGCGCACGATGGACCATCACACCGCGTGGGTCAACAGTGCGGCGCTGCGGTGTGCCGGACTGACTCGGGACACCCCGGACCCGGCAGGCGGAGAGATCGTGCGAACCGCCGACGGTGAGCTGCTCGGCACTCTGCGTGAATGGGGTGCGATCAATCCGGTTCTCGCACTGGTGCCGGAGGTGACCCTCGACGACCGGGTCGATGCGCTGGCGACAGTGTCGAAGATGCTTGCCGCCGCGGGCATCACGTGGGTGCAGGATGCGTGGACCGAACTCGACGACGTCGAGGTCTGGCTGACCGCCGCGGACCGCGGGAGGCTGTCGACCCGTGCCAACCTCGCGTTTCGTGCTACCCCGGAGAGCTGGGAGGCCGACCGGGAGGCCTTCGTCCTGGCGCGGCGGAAGGTCGAGGAACGCGGCGGCGACGCGGTTCGGGCGGGAACGGTCAAGTTCTTCGCCGACGGGGTGATCGAGGCCGGTACGGCGGCGCTTCTGGCGCCCTACACGGACTGTCCGCACTCCCACGGCATCAGCAACTGGACGACGGACGAACTGTCTCGGGCTGCGGCCGAAGTGGACCGGCTCGGGTTCCAGATCCACATCCATGCCATCGGCGACGCCGGGGTGCGCATGGCGCTCGATGCGATCGAGCACGTGGACCGCAGCAACGGTCCGCGTGATCGGCGCGCCACGATCGCACATCTGCAGTTGGTCGACGGTGACGACCTCGACCGGTTCACGTCCCTCGGGGCGATCGCCAACTTCCAGCCGCTGTGGGCCCAACTCGACGCCCTGATGACGGAATTGACGATTCCGCGGATCGGGGCCGAACGAAGCGCGCAGCAGTATCGCATCGGAACCCTCACCGAACGAGGTGCACGGGTGGCCTTCGGCAGTGACTGGCCCATCACCGCCTACGAGCCGATCAAGGGAATTGCCACCGCGATTCACCGCCAGACCCCGTCCGGCGTACCGACGGAAGGATGGCTGCCGCGCGAACGCGTCGGCCTCGAACGAGCCCTCGCCGCGTATTCGGCCGGCGTCGCCTATCAGGGATTCGAGGAGAACCTGTGGGGCTGCCTCCGGCCAGGAATGCGGGCCGACATGATCCAGCTGCCGGTCGACCCCTACGACCTGTCGTCCACGCAGGCGCTCAGTGACCTTGCCGTGACCCGAACCTGGTTGGGCGGCACGCAGGTTCACTGAGGTTCGGCGCTACCGCTGCACCGCGCCGCATTCCTGCAGGAGGTTGCGAAAGCCCGCCAGCAGGGCCGCCAGGCCGAGTTCGAACGCCTGCTCGGCCCTCGCCGGGCCGCGGGGTGCGGCGGCAAGCGCCCGCGTCAGGGCGTCGTCGGTCGTCGTCGAATCCGCTTCGATCATGACCTCCGGCGCGGCCGCGTCCAGGGCGGCCCCGAGGAGAAAATTCTCCGCGGCGGTGATGA
The DNA here is from genome assembly GCF_030056915.1 of Rhodococcus sp. IEGM 1307. Lineage (NCBI taxonomy): Bacteria > Bacillati > Actinomycetota > Actinomycetes > Mycobacteriales > Nocardiaceae > Rhodococcus > Rhodococcus sp. IEGM 1307. Next base: position 24,157 of record NZ_JASHKW010000026.1, on the reverse strand, counting down.
CGGCCATGATGTGGTCGTCCGGGAAGCCGGCGTCGCGCAGTCCGGCCGCCGCCGAGTGGTACACCGAGAGCGAGCCGGGATCGCGCACCGTCTCGGTGGCCAGGAGGCGGATGGCGGTGGGGTGCCTGCTGAACGCTGCCCGATAGGACCGGGCCCATTCGGAGAAGGCCTCGTCCCAGGGCAGGCGCTCGAAGGCCGATCCGTCGATTTCCCGGACGACGCGGTGGCGAACCAGTTCGACGACGGCCGCGCGGCCTTTGGCATGGTGATAGATCGACGACACCTGCACATTCAGGTGCCGGGCCAGATCCGGCATCTTGAAGTCGCCGTCACGATCGACCAGTTCGAGCGCCGCCTCCGCGATGCGTTCGCGGTCCAGGCGTGCGACGCGAGGTCTGCCCATCGGTGCACCCACCTCTCCAATCGAAATTCATTCGATTATGCCCTTGTGGCGCCGGTCACAACGTTCTAGTCTAATCGAAACACATTCGATTAGAACCTCGTCGCGTATCCGCGCCCCCGGGTTTCCCCGCCGCCGCGCCCTTGCCCTGACTGGAGACGTCCCTCATGAAGAAATCCGCACCCGGACCCGCCTCCGGCACGCAGCTGGAAGGCGGCGCCCTCGGCACCTCCGGCATCGTGTTCTTCGTCGTGGCGGCCGCCGCGCCGCTGCTGGTGATGGCGGGGGTGGCTCCCCTGGCCCTGAACGTCGCGGGCATCGGGGCGCCCGGCGGGTACATCCTGGCCGGACTCGCGCTGGGCGTGTTCGCGATCGGCTTCACCGCGATGAGCAAGTACATCCACAACGCGGGAGCGTTCTACTCGTACATCTCGATCGGACTCGGCCCCCGCTGGGGCCTCGCGGCCGCGGTACTCGCCCTCGTCTCCTACAACGCCCTCGAGATCGGGATCTTCGGCGCCCTCGGGTATTTCACCCAGTCCACCATGGCGGATCTGGTCGGACTGAATCTTCCGTGGGGACTGTGGTCGCTGATCGGCGTCGGGCTCGTCTGGTTCCTGGGGTCGCGATCGGTCCATGTCGGCGCCCGGTTCCTGATCCTGCTGCTCTCCGCTGAGACGGGGATCCTCGTCCTGCTCGCGGCCGCCGTCCTTCTCCGGGGCGGCGCCGAGGGGCTCGGTGTCGAGTCGTTCGCTCCCGCCCACGTCTTCAGCCCCGGCCTGGGTGGGGTGCTGACCCTGGCGTTCGCCGCGTTCATCGGGTTCGAAGCGACCGCCCTGTATCGGGAGGAAGCGAAAAACCCCTCCCGGACGATCCCCCGGGCGACCTACCTCGCGGTCGCATTCCTCGGCCTCTTCTACGCCTTCATGGTGTGGATCATCATCCAGGCCTACGGCCCGGATCAGGCGCTCGCGCTCGCAGCCTCCGATCCCGCCGCAATGTACTTCGACGCCATCGAGAACTACGTCGGCGGCTGGGCGAGCACGCTCATGGAACTGCTGATCATCACGAGCATCCTCGCCAGCCTGCTCGCGTTCCACAACGCGATCACCCGCTACGCCTTCGCGCTGTCGCGCGAGCACGTACTGCCGCGGGTCCTCGGCACACTGCACCCGGTCTACAAGTCGCCGTACGTGGCGAGCGCCGTGCAGAGTCTGCTTGCGATGGTCGTGATCGTCGGGTTCGCGCTCGCCGGCGCCGACCCCTACCTTCAGCTCCTGCTGTGGGTGAATTCGCCCGGCGTCGTCGGCATCGTCGTACTCCAGGCCATGGCCGCCGCCGCCGTTCTCGCATTCTTCTGGCGGGATCGCCGCGGGCATTCGGTGTGGAGGGTGCGGGTAGCCCCCGCAGCCGCCCTCGCCATGTTGACCTACGCGACGTGGTTGATCGTGGCCAAGATGGACTTGCTCACTGCCGCAGGACCCGCCGTGAACACGGTCCTCGTCGCCGTGACACCGGTAAGCCTGGCGATCGGGCTGGCGCTCGGTACGCGGCTCGCGCGACGCCACCCCGATCTCTATGCCCGGCTGGGCACCACCGACGTGGACGCCGAACCCTCGGTCCCGCCCGGAGAAGTGAGCACCAGTCCCATCCCGCGCGGCAAGGCCACCTAGACGTGCCTTCACAGCAATCCGATCAGTTCGAGGTGGACGTCCGGCGCTACCGCCGGTGGCGCGATCGACGACGAGAAGCCGAACGACACCGCGCCCGACAGCCGAGACCGGGCAAAGAGGTCGACGACATCCTCGACTTCGCCCGAACCTGGGCGCCATTCGGCGGACCCCCGGAGGAGGAGACCCTCGTCAACTTCGGGATGTGCCCAACTCGATTCGCGGAACAACTCTGGCAAGTCATCGGCGAATTCGGCTGCGGGCGAGCCGACGAGACGCAACTGAAACGGGCCTATCCGCAACGCGAATAGCGAGGGTGCGGGCCCTTCGGGATCGTGATCGATAATGGTCGCATGCGGTCGCGGAGGAAGATCTTGGACGCCACGCTCGACTTGATCGCGAGTGACGGTTTCGAGGGGGTCACCATCGCGGCGGCGGCGCAGGGTGCGGGCGTCACGCGGCAGACCGTGTACTCCAACTTCGGGTCGCGCGAAGAACTGGTGTCGCAGGCGATCGCCGGTCTCGCCGTCGAGGTGCTGGGCGGGATCCACTCCCGCTCGAAAGCGACCGACACAACGTGCGAGTACGTCGTCGAACTCATCGTCGCGGGCCGGGCCGCGGTGCGCGCGCATCCGGTGCTGGCTACCCTGCTGCAGGCGGAACGGGGAAACCCTGTTTTCGACACGGGCATGATGTCCCGCGCGAAACCCGTAGCGCGCGAACTGCTCGAGCCCCTCGTCGAGCGCGATCCCGGCGTGAAGTCGAGCCTGGACGATATCGTCGAGATCGCACTTCGGCTGGCGCTGTCGGTCGTCCTCTTCGACGACGACGCCGTTCACACCGACGACGACCTTCGCCGGTTTCTCACCCGCTGGCTGTCGCCGGCGATGCCGTCCAGCTCGTAACGGCAGTCACAGTTACTTCTTGACACATCTCGCTCAGAGTGTCTAGTTTGAGCTCGCCTTAGAGAAATGCTCCACGCTGATCTTTCGACATCTCGCCGAGTGAGTCCGTCTGTGATCTGGGGGAAATCTGTGTCTGCACTCAATCGCCGCTCCATTCTGGCCGGGGCCGCTGCCGCGGGCGTCGCGTTGGCGAGTCCGCGCATCGCGCAGGCCGTGACCGGAGGCCGCCGGACTACCGTGCCGCTCACCCGCGAAGATCACCGGGTCATCGTCGTCGGGTCGGGGTTCGGCGGCGGCGTCGCGGCGCTCCGGCTCGCGGAGGCCGGCGTGCCCGTTCTGGTGCTCGAGCGTGGAATACGCTGGCCCACAGGGCCGGACGCAGACACCTTTCCCCGTGCGACCGCCCCGGACAAGCGCATCCTCTGGTACCGGTCCAGTCCGCAACTGTTCGGTGAGCCGGTGGCGCTGGAGCCGTACACCGGTCTGCTCGAGGCGGTGCCCGGCGACAACATGACCGCACTGTGCGCCGCCGGCGTCGGCGGTGGTTCCCTCGTCTACCAGGGGATGACGTTGCAACCGGCCGAGGCCGTCTTCAACACGCACCTGCCCGAAGCGCTCGACTGGGCCACGATGGACCGGGTTCACTACCCGCGGGTCGCGCGGATGTTGCGGCTCGCCGTCGCCCCCGACGAGTTGATCGACAGCCCGAATTACCAGGCCGCGAGGGTGTTCGCACAGAACGTGCAGCGAGCGGGACTGCCCGTGTCGAAGATCCCGATGCCGATCGACTGGAACTTCGCGCTCGACGAACTCCGCGGCCGCATGAAACCTTCGTACACCAACGGCGACGGCGCCCTCGGGGTCAACAACGGCGGCAAGCACTCGGTCGACGTCACCTACATCGCTGCCGCGGAAGCGACCGGCCGGGTGAGGGTGGAAACCCTGCACCAGGTCACCGATGTCGAACGCGCCCCGGACGGCCGTTGGACGGTGCACGTCGACCGGATCGATACGTCCGGCAACGTACTCGAGAACAAGATCCTCACCACGAATGCCCTCGTGATGGCCGCCGGAAGCGTGGGCACCACGAAGCTGCTGGTGCGTGCCGCGTCGACGGGCCGCATCCCGGATCTGCCGGACGAACTCGGAACCGGTTGGGGAACCAACGCCGACCGAATCTACGTCTGGACGAGCCTCGAAGAAGGATTCGGCGCTCCGCAGGGCGGCCCGGTCGTCTACGGCAGCTTGAACTGGGACGACCCCGCCACCGCCGTCACGGTCATCCAGGCGTCGATGCCACCACTGTCCCTCGACGCACGCAGCACCATGCTCGTCGGATACGGCGTCAGCGAAGGCCGTGGGAGTTTCGTGTACGACTCGGCCACCGACGACGCGGTACTGCGCTGGCCGAGGGAAGGCGACGCCGTCATCCAGAACGGCCGCATCGACCCGATGGTGCGGAAGATCGCCGGGCCGGGATCCATACTCACGGACACCAATTCGATCTTCCCTTCCACCTGGCATCCGCTCGGCGGGGCGTCGATGGGCTCGGTCTGCGATCTCGAGGGCCGGGTGCTCGGCCAGCGCGGTCTGTATGTGCTCGACGGTGCCCTGATGCCCGGCAACACCGCGGCCTGCAACCCGTCGATGACCATCGCCGCGGTCGCCGAACGCGCCCTGGACCACCTGGTCGCCCGCGACGTCGGAACGGTGATCTGACCATGCGCACCACCCCTTCTCGTCTTCGCCGCTCGCACACACCGCACGCTGTCCGGGTCGCCGTCCTCGCCGTCGTCAGCTGTATAGCCGCCGCGGTCGCGCTCACTGCCGGCGCTCATCCGGCACACGCCGCCCCCGGCGACGACTTCTACACTCTGCCAGCCGAATTCGCGTCGGCTCCGGGATCGATCATCCGCACCGAACCGATGCCGTTGTTCGCCTCGGTGCCCGGAACGGACGGCACCTGGCCGGGCGCCGGGCAGCGGGTGATGTACACGTCGCGGCTGCAGGACGGTTCCCCGACAGCGGTCACCGGGACCTTCATCGACGCCACCCGGCCCTGGAATGGCAGCGGCACGCGGCCGACCGTGATCATCGCGCCCGGCACGGTCGGGCAGGGTGATCAGTGCGCCCCGTCGCACGCGTTCTCCACAGGGCTGAACGTGACCACGGCCCCGTTCTCGTTGTCCGCCAACCAGGAAGCGCTGTCGGCCAACGTGTGGAGCGCGATGGGAGCGCGCGTCTTCGTCACCGACTACATCGGCCTCGGCACCCCCCGGAGTCCACACCTACGTCAACCGGCTCGAAGAAGCCCACGCCGTTCTCGACGCCGCGCGCGCCGCGAACGCACTCGGCGGCAGCGATCCGACGACGCCACTGGCCCTGTGGGGATACTCCCAGGGCGGTGGAGCCGCCGCGGCCGCCGCGGAGCTCCAGTCCTCCTACGCCCCGGAACTGAACGTCAAGGGCACCTGGGCGGGCGGACCGCCGGCCGACCTCCTCACCGTGCTCGCCCAGATCGACGGCAACCTCATCGGCGGTGCCATCGGGTTCGCGATCAACGCTTCGTCGCACGCCATCCCGAGTTGCAGAAACCACTGCACGAACGCATCACTCCCGAGGGCCAGGCAATGCTGAACACGGTGAGCACCGAGTGCATCGGTGACGTCATCACCAACCAGCCGTTCCTGCGCACCAGCACGTACACGAACGACCACAAATCCTTGCTCGACAACCTACGCGACATCCCCGAAGCCGCCCCCGTCTTCGACGCGCAGCGCCTCGGCACCCTCACCCCGAGCAGCCCGGTGCTCGTCACCAGCGGTCGCAACGACGACACCGTGCCCTACGAGCAGGCCCGCCAACTCGCCACCGACTGGTGCGACCGAGGCGCACAGGTCACCTTCCGCACCAACGACCTACCGCCCATCGCACCGGGCACCACCATCCCCAACCACTTCGGCCCCGAACTCATCGACGGCTACGACACCAACGGCGCCGTGTCCTACATCGTCGACCGGTTGAACGACACCCCGATCGCCGAGGGCTGCAGAGTGAACTGACACCGGTGGGTCTTCGATCGCGAAGACGACGCGACGCCAGGGTGGTCACGGCACGAGGCCGCGACCACCCTGGCGCTCACCGAGGGTGTGTCAGAGCGACGCGTCGGCGACAGCGCGGGAGTGCTCCAACTCGTCGGGGACGGAGAGTTCCGCCGCGAGGGCGTCGGGATCGGGGGCACCGGGCCCGAAGTGGGCGTACTTTTCGATGTGCTGGTCCAGGGACAGCGGGCTCGGGGTGCCGTAGGTGAAATACGACTCCCACGGCAGCTTGGCGCCTCCGACGGCCAGTCCGGTGTCGATGTCGGACATCTGCCAGGTCTTGGTCTCGGCGTCCGGGTCCAAGTGCAGGTAGCCGGCCTCGCCGAACAGCTCGATGCGGTTGCCGCCCGGTTCGAAGACGTACAGGAACTGGCTCTGCGTGATGCCGTGCTTGTCGGGGCCGGCTTCGATCTGAATGTCGTAGTCGCGGAACATCTCCACGGCGTCGATGTTGTGCTGCCCGGTGCCGTAGAAGAACGCGAGGTGGTGCAGCTTGCCGTGCCCGCCGGTCATGTCGCGCATGCAGGCGACCTCGTGACCGAGCACGTTCGAGCTCATCCACGCCCCGATCTCGACGTTGCCGTCGACGACCCGCTCGGTGGTCCGGAATCCGAGGTGCCGTTCGAAGGAGTCCTTCACCGCGGTCACGTCGGACGACATCAGGTTGAGGTGGTCGATGCGCTTGACGGGGATACCCTGCAGCGGCTTCTTGGACGGCCGGGTGAGGATCTTGCTCCGCAGTTCCGGGGGAGCGACGTACTTCTCGGCTTCCCACAACAGCTGCAGATTGTGTCCGTCGGGTGACTGGTACTCGAAGGTCTTGCCGTACCCGAACTGGTCTTCGCTCCACGTGCCGTCGACGTTGCCGTCTGTCAGTGACTTGGCCCGTCGCTCGAGCGCTTCGGGAGAACTCGTCCGCATCGCGGCGTGGCCCATCCCGGCCTCGGGTGCTTCGGTGATCTTCAGGCTCCACTGATACGGGTCCTCGTATCCGCGAAGGTACACCGACTGCCCTTCCCTGTGGGTCACGTACATCCCGAGGAACTTCGTGAAGAAGTCCAGCGTCTCCTGCGGCTTGGGGCTGAACAGTTCGGCACGGGCGAGGTGCGCGATGTCGAAACGAGCGTCACTCATGGCTTCTCCTGGTTTCCGACGTCCGGGCCTGCTGCACCGGTTGTGGTCGATGTCACGAGCGTGGCGGACGGGGTCCGGGGCGGTCAGCGCTTTTCGTGATAGCCGAACAGCGGTCGCGTGATGGCGCTCGCTGTCCGGCACAGCCGAATCGCCGGTCCCGGACCTGCGAATTCTTCCTAGCGTCGACCGCATCACCCCGCCTGCCCAGGGAAGGCCTAGAAGATGAGTCGATTGAAAGCCGCGATCGTCGGATCCGGGAACATCGGTACGGATCTGATGTACAAGCTGCTGCGGTCCGAGCACGTCGAACCCGTGTGCATGGTGGGCATCGACCCCGACAGCGAGGGATTGGCCCGGGCCCGCCAGGAGGGCCTCGAAGCCTCCGCCGGCGGACTCGACTGGCTCCTGGCCCAACCGGAACTGCCGGACTTCGTGTTCGAGGCGACGTCGGCGAAGATCCACGCCGCCGCGGCGCCGCGCTACGCCGACGCCGGAATCACCGCCATCGACCTCACCCCGGCCTCGGTCGGCCCGTACGTCGTCCCCGCGGTCAACCTCGACGCGCACCTGAGCGCACCCAACGTGAACATGGTCAGCTGCGCCGGCCAGGCCACCATTCCGATCCTCTACGCCATCAACGAGGTCGCCGACGCCTCCTACGGCGAGATCGTCGCCGCCATCGCCTCCCACAGTGCCGGCCCCGGCACCCGGCAGAACCTCAGCGAATTCAGCGAAAAGACCGGGAAGGCCCTCGCCCAGGTGGCCGGCGCCGACCATGCCAAGGCGATCTCGGTGATCAACCCGGCCGAGCCGCCGATGAACATGCGCGACACCGTCTACGCCAAGGTCCGCAACCCCGACCCGGCCGCCATCGAACGCGCCGTGGTCGACATGGTCGCCAAGGTCCAGCGGTACGTCCCCGGCTACTCGCTACGTCTGGTCGACGTCGACGGCGACCTGGTCACCGTCATGCTCGAGGTCGTCGGCGCCGGCGACTACCTGCCCACCTACGCCGGCAACCTCGACATCATCACCGCCGCCGCCGTCCAGGTCGCCGACGTCATGGCCCAGCAGAACCTCGTCCAGGGAGCAGCACAGTGAGTAAGAAAGTCACGATCGTCGACACCACCCTGCGCGACGGCATGTCCTCCGTCTCGCACCAGTTCACCCCGCAGAACGTGGCCGACATCGCCCGCGGGCTCGACAAGGCCGGAGTGTCGACCATCGAGGTCGCGCACGGCATCGGTCTCGGCGCCTCGTCCATCCAGTACGGGTTCGCCGCCGCCACCGACCCGGACTACGTCCGCGCCGCCGTCGACGCCGTCGAGAACGCCGACATCGCCGCCCTCTACGTGCCCGGCATCGCGACGCTCGCCGAACTGCAGAAGGCCATCGACGCCGGCATCAAGACCGTCCGCATCGCGGTGCACTGCACCGAGGCCGACTGCGGGCAGCAGCCGGTCGAGTGGGCCAAGGAGCAGGGGCTGACGGTGATGACGTTCCTGATGATGAGCCACAAGCTCGAGCCCGAGCCGCTGGCCGAGCAGGCCGCCAAACTCGACTCCTATGGTGCCGACGTCGTCTACGTCGTCGACTCCGCCGGTGCCATGGTTCCCCGGCACGCCGGGGACCGGGTCGCCGCTCTGCGGCAGGCGATCACCGCGGACATCGGGTTCCACGCCCACAACAACCTCGGTGTCGGGATCGCCAACGCGCTGACCGCCGCGGAGAACGGGGCCACGTTCATCGACGGGTCCCTGCGCGGTCTCGGCGCCAGCGCCGGCAACGCGCAGACCGAGGTCCTCGCCGCCGCGTTCGAACGCGCCGGCTGGGACACCGGGGTCGACCTTTTCCCGCTCATCGACACCGCCGAACACATCGTCGCACCGCTGATGAAGGAACCGCAGATCGTCGACGAGACCGCACTGGTCCTCGGCTACGCCGGTGTGTACTCCACGTTCTTCCACCCCACCAAGCGGGCCGCGAAGAAGTTCGGGGTGCCCGCCCGCGACATCCTCATGGAACTCGGCCGTCGCGGTGTCATCGGTGGTCAGGAAGACATGATCATCGACGTCGCCTCCGAACTCGCAGGCCGCACCTACGAGACCCCGGCCCCGGCCGGGGTCTGACAGGCAAGGAGCACCATGACCACGACGGAATCCGTAACCGGGGCGACCGAGGTTCGTCACCTCATCGGTGGCGACTGGGTGGCCGCCTCGGACGGGGCGACCTTCGAAACCCGTGATCCGCACGACGGTTCACTGCTCGGGACGGTCCCCCGCGGAACCGCCGACGACGGCGAGGCCGCGATCACCGCAGCCCGCACCGCATTCGATGACGGTCCGTGGCCGCGGATGTCGCCGAAGGAGCGTGCGAAGATCCTGCACGCAGTAGCCGACAAGGTCGACGAACACCGTGAGGAACTCGCGCTGATCGAGACCCGTGACGGCGGCAAGAGCATCAACCAGTCCCTGCACGCCGAGATCCCGCGGGTGGCACACAATCTGCGGTTCTTCGCCGACTATGTGTCGATGGCCGCCAACGAGGCCTACCAGGACGGCGACCTGCTCTCCTACGTTTTGTACCCACCCGCCGGGGTGGTGTCGGCGATCAGCCCGTGGAACGCGCCGCTGATGCTCGCGACGTGGAAGATCGCCCCCGCATTGGCCTTCGGCAACACCACCGTTCTCAAACCCGCACCGCAGACGCCGCTCACCGCGCACCGGTTCGCGCAACTCGCCCTCGAGGCCGGCCTTCCCGAAGGCGTACTCAACGTGGTCCACGGATTCGGGGGCGAGGCCGTCGCCGGTCCGCTCACCGCGGACCCGAGGGTCGACCGGATCACGTTCACCGGTTCGAGCGCCACCGGCGTGCGGATCCTCCAGGCCGCCGCGGTGAACCACACCCCGGTCTCGGCGGAGATGGGCGGCAAGTCCGCGAACATCGTCTTCGACGACGCCGACCTCGACGTCGCTGTTCCGATGGCGATCCGGGCGATCTTCGGCGGCAACGGGCAGGTGTGCCTGTCCGGCTCCCGCCTGCTGGTGCAGAACTCGATCATGGACGAATTCCTCGACCGGTTCACCGAGGAGGCGAAGAAACTCACCGTCGGCGACCCGAAAGACCCGTCGAATTTCCTCGGCCCGCTGATCGAGCAAAGACACCTCGAGAAGGTGCACGGCTACGTCGAACTGGCCCAGGAGGAGGGCGGCAAGGTCGTCACCGGTGGGTCGCGGCTCACCGACGATGCGCGGGCGAAAGGCTTCTACTACCCGCCCACGGTGGGTCTGCCTATGGACGACGAGCACGCAATGGGCACGACTGGCGGTCCGGTGCGGTATGAGGGTGGACTGCCGGGACTGATTGCGCGCGCCCGGGCGCTGACCGAGCCGGGCACGCGCCGGATTCTCGGTATCGCCGGACCTCCGGGCTCAGGCAAGAGCACCGTTGCCGCGGCAGTGCTGGCGGCGCTGGGACCGTCCGCGGTGGTGGTGCCGATGGATGGATTCCACCTGGCGGGTGCGGAACTGGTCCGCCTCGGCCGGGCCGGCCGCAAGGGCGCACCCGACACGTTCGACGCCGCCGGCTACGTGGCCCTGCTGCGCCGGCTGCGTGAACCCGGCGGCGAGACGGTGTACGCCCCGAAGTTCCACCGCGACGTCGAGGAGTCCTACGCCGGGTCGATCGCCGTCCCGCCGGACGTGCCGCTGGTGATCACCGAGGGCAACTACCTGCTCCTCGACGAGCAGCCGTGGGCGAGGGTGCGTGACCTGCTCGACGAGGCATGGTTCCTCGCGCCGGACGACGAGGAGCGCGTCACCCGGCTCGTCGAGCGGCACATCCGGTTCGGCAAGTCGCCCGACGATGCGCGAGAGTGGGTGCGGCGCAGCGACGAACGCAACACCGCGTTGGTCGCGCCCGGCCGCGCCCGCGCCGACGTCGTCGTGCTCGGTGACCCGGTGTGACCGGGTTCAGGCCGGGTACTCGATCGGTTCCATCCGGCCGCTGGTGAGTGAGCGCGTCGCGGCTTCGGCGATCGCCTGCGCCTTCAGCGCCTCCGCCAGGGTCGGGCCGATCGCGGCACCGTTTTCCAGCGCGTCGACGAAGTGGTCGAGCGCGGTGCGGTAGCTGCCTCTGATCCGTTCGAACCATCCCGCGTGCAAGCCGTCGTCGACGACGCGGCCCGCGCTGTACCGGGAAACGGATCCGGCGCGCTGACGGCGTGCTTCGACCATGCCGGTCGAACCGAGCACCTCGATGCGTTCGTCGTAGCCGTAGCCGATCCGCCGGGTGCAGTCGATCTGGACGAGCGCGCCGCCGGGCAGACGCAGGGTGACTGCCGACGTGTCGACGTCGCCGTACTCGGCGAGGCGGGGTTCGGCGAGCGTGGAACCGGTCGCGAAGACGGACTCGGGGTCGAGCCCGGAGATCCACCGAGCCAGGTCGAAGAAGTGGACGGTCTGGTCACGCATCTGCCCACCCGAGACCGCGACGTACTCGAGCGGCGGCATCGCCGGACCGCGGCTGGTCATCTGGATCAGCTCGACCGAACCGATCTCACCGGACGCGACCACCCGCTGCAGTTCGGCGTAGTCGCGGTCGAAGCGGCGGTTGAAATCGACCATCGCCCGCAGCGATCGGGTCTCGGCGAAGCGCACGATGTCGACGGCGCGCGCGAGATCGAGGTCGATCGGCTTCTCGCACAGGGCCGGGATCCCCGCCGTCGCCGCGGCGCGAAGGTGCTCGCCGTGGGTGTCGGTGGACGACGCGATGAAGACGGCGTCGATTGCCGTGGGGTCGAAGACTTCCGCGAGATCGGTCGTCGCACGGCTGCCGTGCCGCTTGGCGAGGTCCGTCGCGCGAGCGAGGTCGATGTCGAAGACGAGGGCCAGGTCGACGTCGGGGTGCGCGGCGAGGTTGGCGCCGTGCACTCCACCGATGAATCCGGCTCCGATGAGGGCGAAACGCTGCATGTCAGATACCGACCCTGTCGAGTGCGAAAGCGGGAACCACCCAGGCGGAGTCGGCGGCGTGCGAGGCGGCCGTCGCCTCGACGAACTGCACGCCGATCAGCCCGTCGCGTCCGGTGGGGAAGGACAGATCGCGGACGGTGGTGGGGGTGTCGTCGCGGCGGGCGCGGAGTTCGTCCGCGAGATCACGGTAGAAGTTCGCGAACGCCTCGAGGAAGCCTTCGGGATGTCCCAGGCCGGGGCGGGTGAGCCGGCCGGCGTCCTCGGACAGCGTGCGCATCCCCTGCGCGAGGATCGTCGTGCCACCGTCGAGGTCGCGCACCGTCAGGTGCGGGGGGTCCTCATGTCGCCATTCGATGCTCGCGGTGTCGCCGAACACCCGGATGCGCAGGCCGTGCTCGTTGCCGGTGGCGGCCATGCTCGCCCACAGTGTCGCGGGTGCCCCGTTGGAGAGGGTGAGGCGAACGGTAGCGTTGTCGAACACCCGCCGTCCGGGGACGAGGGTGTCCAGTTCGGCAGACACCCTGGTGGCTTCGAGTCCGGTGATGTACCGCAGGAGGTGGAAGGCGTGGGTGCCGAGATCGCCGACGACGCTGGGGAATCCCGCGACGCCGGGGTCGGTGCGCCAGCGTGCCTGCCGGTGCTCGCCGAGTTCGACGGGTGCCGCGGCCCAACCGGACGCGTGCTCGACCGCGGCGAATCGGATCCGGCCGAGGTCGCCGTCGCGCACCATCCGGGCCGCCTGCCGGACCATCGCATACGCCGAATAGCAGTGCGGGACGGCGAGAATCGCACCGGACGACTCGGCGATCGCGACCAGTTCCGCAGCCGACGCCGAGTCGGGCGTGAGGGGCTTTTCGCACACCACCGAGATGCCCGCCTCCAGGAACGTGCGCGCGATGACGAAGTGGCTGTCGTTCGGCGTGGTCACGGCGACCACGTCGACGCCGTCCTCGCGGGCGGATTCCCGTTCCGCCATCTCCCGGTAGTCGCGATAGGTGCGGTCGGCCGGCACACCGAGACTCTCGGCGATCCGCGCCGACGATGCGCCGTCTCGCCCGAAGACCCCCGCGTGCAGGTCGTATCGGTCGTCGAGGCGCATCGCGTAGCGGTGGGTCTTGCCGATGTCGGCGCCCTGCCCGCCGCCGACCATGCCCGCGACCAGGCGCAGGCTCCCTTGCTTGCTCAACTCGGCTCCTACTGAGGGGTTTTGACCGCGAGGACGGGGATCGGGGATTGCAGGATGAGGCGCTGGCTCACGCTGCCGAGCAGCGCCTTGCCGACCGCGCTGCGTCGTTTGACGCCGATCACGAGTCGTTCGATGTCGGGTCGTTCGTCGAGCAGGTCGAGCACGGCGGTCGCGGGATCGCGGTCTCCGCGTCCGATGCGGTCGAGGACGGTCACACCGTCGTCGGCGAGAGTGTGCACCTCTTCGGGTTCGGTGAGGGAGAGGTTCACCACCAGGAGGTCGGCACCCAGCATCGCGGCTTCCTTCTTGCCGGCGAGGAGGGCGTGCGATCCTTCGGAGGAGTCGGTCACGGCTACGAGCACTGTCATGGGATCAACCTTTCAGGGGACACGGTGCGGCGACTGTCACGAGTAGTCGCGCCGGAACTGATCTTCGAGTTCCTCGAGCGAGCGGCCACGGGTCTCCGGGACCTGGGTTTTGATGAAGACGAGAGCCAGCACGCCGAGGCCGGCGAAGATGAAGAACGTGGCACCGATTCCCAGTGCGGCCACGACGGGTGGGAAGAGCAGCGCGACAACCGCGTTGGCGATCCACAGCGCGAAGATGCAGACACCGATGGCGAAGCTGCGGATCTTCAGCGGGAAGATCTCCGACAGCATCAGCCACACCAGGGGGCCGATCGTGGCCTGCATCGAGAAGACGAACAGCACCACGAACGTCAGGATCAGGTATGCCTTGAGCGTGCCGTCGGGCAGCAGGAACGCGGACAGGCCGACGAGCACGTGGAACGTGGTGGTGAGGGTGAAGCCGCCGATGAGCATCTTCCGACGGTCGATCCGGTTGATCAGGGCGACGCCGGTGAGGACGCCGAGCACGCTGAACAGACCGTTGAGGGTGTTCGCGACGATGGCGGCGTTGGAGGAGAATCCGGCGTCGCCGAGCAGCTGGGTGCCGTAGTACATCACCGAGTTGATGCCGGTGGCCTGCTGGAACACTCCGAGGCCGACGCCGATGAAGATGAGGCGGCGGATCCACTTCACCGACAGGTCGGCGGCCCCGCCGGTCTGTGAGAGCTTCTCTTCCTCGGCGAGCGCCCGAACTTCCTCCAACTCGGCACGTGCCCGCACCGGGGACCGAACCTGGAGAAGCACGGCGAGCGCTTCGTCGTGCCGGTCCTGCGACATCAGCCAGCGCGGGCTCTCCGGCATCCGCAGCATTCCGGCGAACAGGAAGATGGCCGGAATGACGGCGACCAGAAGCATGAAGCGCCAGACGTTCTCGTGCTCGCCCCAGATGTTGAAGATGATGGCGTTGATCACGAATGCGGCGAACTGTCCGACGACGATCATGACCTCGTTGCGGGAGACCACGCTGCCGCGTCGTTCGGTGGGGGAGATCTCGGAGAGGTAGACGGGCACGGTCGCGGATGCGCCGCCGACGGCGAGGCCGAGGATGAAGCGGAACAGTGCGAGCACCTCCCACGTCGGGGACAGCACGCAGCCGATCGTCCCGATCATGAAGATGATCGCGAGCACCAGGATGTTGTGCCGGCGTCCGAACCGGTCGGACATCCGTCCGCCGATGAGAGCGCCGATCGCGGCACCGAAGATCAGGATGCTCACCACCAGGCCCTCGGTGAACGAGGTGAGCTGGAGGTCTTCCTTCAGCGGTGCGAGTGCGCCGTTGATGACTCCGGTGTCGTATCCGAATAGCAGGCCGCCGAAGGTGGCGACGACGGCGATGATGCCGAGTCTGTGCGAGTGCCGCCCAGGGGCGTCGGCAGGCAGGGACGGGGCGGTAGTTCGGGTGAGATCGCTGGCCATGAACATCTCCTCGACGTATTCCATGTACAGAACACGTAATGTGTTTATGTCCGAACAAAGCTAACCCATTGTGACTCGGCGCACAACGGCAAGCCAATCATCGGGCGGTTCCCGCGGCGCGATCGGTCGCTACCTACCCGCGAGTAATAGAACGCACGATCTGTTATTGTTCGCCGTATGCCCAGGCCACGAGTCCACGACCTCGACGCCGCGCTCGATGCCGCCGAACGGCTGGCCGTCGATGGCGGACCGAGCGCGGTGACCCTGCGCGCGGTCGCCGCGGCCGCGGAGATGTCCAACGGCGCCATCTATCACGCATTCGGCTCGCGGGGAGGGCTGGTCGGGCGCGCCTGGTTGCGGGCGGCGCACCGATTTCTCGACCTGCAACAGGAATCGGTCGAGGAGGCTCTGGGGCGCGGTCCCGTGGACGCCGTCGTCGCGGCCGCCGACACCCCGGCCGTCTTCGCCGAGCGATTCCCGCAGTCGTCGCGGCTCCTTCTCACCGTGCGCCGCGACGAACTGCTCGGCTCCGAGGTCCCCGAGGACGTCGCTGCCGAATTGTCGCGCCTCGACTCCGTCCTCGTCGAACTGTTCGTCCGATTGGCGCTGGCGTTGTGGGGGCGCAAGGACGGTCGCGCGGTCGAAGTGATCGAAGCGTGCGTCGTCGGGCTCCCCACCGGACTGCTGCTGCACGCCCGGCGAAAACCGGACGACGCCATGCGCTTGCGCCTGGAGGCGGCGGTCCGCGCCGTCCTCACTCTCGACCCCCCGCCCCCGGGGAAACGTCACGACAGCAACACGAAAGGTTCCCGATGACCGCCACCTTGACCTACCAGGACACGATCGCCGTCCTCGACCTCGGCGACGACGAGAATCGTTTCTCCCCCGAGTGGCTCGACACCGTCGACCGGCTCCTCGACGACGCCCACGACCACGGCGCGCAGGCCCTGGTCACCACGGCCACCGGGAAGTTCTACTCCAACGGCCTCGACCTGGACTGGCTGATGGCCAACGGTGACCGCGCAGACTGGTACGTCGGGCGCGTGCAGGCCCTGTTCAGCCGGATTCTGACGCTCCCGTTGCCGACGGTGGCCGCGGTCAATGGGCACGCGTTCGGCGCCGGTGCCATGCTCGGAATCGCACACGACTACCGGATGATGCGGTCCGACCGCGGGTACTACTGCTTTCCCGAGGTCGACATCCACATTCCGTTCACCCCGGGGATGGCCGCGCTGATCCAGGCCAAGCTGACACCGCAGACCGCGATCACCGCCATGACCACCGGCCGCCGCTACGGCGGCCCCGACGCGCAGACGAGTGGGCTGGTCGACGGGACCGCCCCCGAAGGGGCGGTCCTCGGCGCCGCTGTCGACCTGATCGCGCCGCTCGCGGGGAAGGACACCGGCACCCTCGGCGCCATCAAGTCCACCATGTTCGCGCCGGCCGTCGCCGCGCTCGCATCGGGTCGATCATGACCCGGTGGTGACGCAAAACCTACTGTGCGTGACTGGTGATCACTCGCCCGGGACGTGGAGAAGCAGGGCGTCGCCCTGTCCGCCGCCGCCGCAGAGAGCGGCGGCGCCGGTTCCACCACCGCGTCGCTTCAGCTCGAGCGCGAGGTGCAGCACGACCCGTGCCCCCGACATGCCGAGCGGGTGCCCGATGGCGATGGCGCCGCCGTTCACATTGACCTTCGACGGGTCGACTCCGAGTTGCCGGGTCGACACGATGCCGACGGCGGCGAAGGCCTCGTTGATCTCGACGAGATCGAGCGCCGAGGGGTCGAGTCCCTCACGGGTGCACGCCTTGTCGATGGCATTGGCGGGCTGCTGCTGGAGCGTCGAATCCGGTCCGGCGACGACGCCGTGGGCGCCGATCTCGGCGAGCCATTCGAGTCCCAGCTCCTCGGCCTTGGCCTTGCTCATCACCACGACGGCGGCCGCGCCGTCGGAGATCTGCGACGCGGAACCCGCGGTGACGGTGCCGTTCTTGCTGAAGGCGGGCCGCAGCTTCGACAGCGACTCGGCGGTGGTGTCGGCGCGGACGCCCTCGTCCTCGGTGACGACGAGCGGCTCGCCCCGGCGCTGCGGGATGGTGACGGGTACGACCTCGTCGTCGAAGAGTCCGTTCTTCCACGCGGCCGCGGCGCGCTGATGTGAGGCGGCGGCGAAGGCGTCCTGCTCTTCGCGACCGATCTTGTCGGTGTTCGCGTTCCGGTCCTCGGTGAGCGCACCCATCGCCTGCTCGGTGAAGATGTCGTACAGGCCGTCATAGGCGAGGTGGTCGACGAGGGTGGTGTCGCCGTACTTGAAACCGCTCCGCGAGTTCGGGAGAAGGTGCGGCGCCTGGGACATCGACTCCTGCCCACCGGCGACGACGACATCGAATTCGCCGGCGCGGATCAGCTGGTCGGCGAGCGCGATGGCGTCGAGACCCGACAGGCACACCTTGTTGACGGTCAAGGCGGGCACCGACATCGGGATGCCCGCGTTGACCGCGGCCTGCCGGGCCGGGATCTGACCGGCACCGGCAGTGAGGACCTGCCCCATGATCACGTACTCCACCAGTTCCGGTGCCACCCCGGCCTTGTCGAGGGCGCCCTTGATGGCGATGCCACCGAGATCGGATCCGGAGAGTGACGCGAGCGAACCCGTCAGCCGGCCGACGGGGGTCCGGGCTCCGGCGACGATGACGGACCTGGCGGAAGAAGTCATGGGATTGTCCTTGGTGTCGTGACGAATATTGCTCAGACGAGTGCGGATTCGCGGATCTCGAGGGGGGTTCCGGTGGCGGCGACGACCTCGTCGACGGTGACGCCGGGAGCGACCTCACGGAGAGCGAGGGTGCCGTCGCCGACCACGTCGATGACGGCGAGGTTGGTGATGATGCGGTTGACGACGCCCTGGCCGGTCAGCGGCAGGGTGCAGGCGTCGATGATCTTGGGGTTGCCGTCCCGGTCGGTGTGTTCCATGAGGACGATGACGCGGCTCGCGCCGTGCACGAGGTCCATCGCGCCACCCATGCCCTTGACCATCTTTCCGGGGACCATCCAGTTGGCGAGGTCGCCGGTGCGGGAGACCTGCATGCCGCCGAGGACGGCGGTGTCGATGTGGCCGCCGCGGATCATGCCGAACGACAGCGCGGAGTCGAAGAATGCGGCACCGGCATTGACGGTGACCGTTTCCTTGCCGGCGTTGATCAGGTCGGGGTCGACGTTCTCGTCGGTGGGGTAGGGGCCGGTGCCGAGGATCCCGTTCTCCGAATGCAGGGTCACGGTGACGTCGGTGCCGAGGTATCCGGGAATGAGCGTCGGCAGTCCGATGCCGAGGTTGACGTATTCGCCGTCGACCATCTCCGCGGCCGCGCGAGCGGCCATCTGCTCACGTGTCCATCCGTTGGTGCCGGTCATCGAGTGGCTCCTTCCGTGCTGCTGACCGTCCGCTTCTCGATCCGCTTGTTCTGGGGGCCGGTCTCGACGATGCGTTGAACGAAGACTCCGGGCAGATGCACCTGGGCGGGATCGATGGTGCCTGCGGGCACGAGTTCCTCGACCTGCGCGATGGTCACCTTCCCGGCCATCGCCGCGAGGGGGTTGAAGTTCAGGGCCGACTTGTCGAATACCAGGTTGCCGGCGGTGTCGCCCCGCAGTGCGTGGACCAGGGCGAAGTCGGCGGTGATGCCGAGTTCGAGAACGTAGCGCTTGTCGCCGAACACGCGGGTCTCCTTCGGGGGCGACGCGAGGGCGACGGAACCGTCGGCGGCGTACCGCCACGGCAGTCCGCCGTCGGCGACCGGGCTGCCCACACCGGCGGGGGTGAAGAACGCGGGGATGCCCGCTCCGCCCGCCCGAAGGCGTTCGGCCAGCGTGCCCTGCGGGGTCAGCTCCACCTCGAGCTCACCGGAAAGGTACTGACGCGCGAATTCCTTGTTCTCGCCGACGTACGACGCGGTGACACGCCGAATCTGGCGGGCGCCCAGCAGAATTCCGAGTCCGTGGTCGTCCACACCGCAGTTGTTGGAGAAGACCTCGAGATTCCCGACACCGGAGTCGGCGAGCGCGCGGATCAGCGAGTCGGGGATTCCGCACAGGCCGAACCCGCCCACGGCGATCGACGCGCCGTCGGACACGTCCGCGACTGCTTCTTCCGGGGTGTCGAACACTCTCGATCCCATGTGCATCCTTTCTCCTGGCCGCCGTACCGGCGATACCGTCTTCCGCATCTCATCGTCCACCTGATGAACGTCTTCGTGCGACGAGCTTTGCTCCACTAAAAGGGGTCGCTTCATGCATTTCAAGGGTTTCGGAGAGAGTGCTCGCGGTTTGAACGTAGTGCCGGAGAGCGTTCACTGAGTGAACGTATACTGCGGTCATGGACGACGCGCAGCGGCCGCAGGTCATTCGGCGGGTGGGCGCCCTCTTCCGGGCCATCGCCGCCCTCGAATCGTCGGGATCCTCGACGTCCGCCCTGGCACGGGAGACGGGTCTCGCCCGCCCCACCGTGCACCGTCTCCTCGTTTCGCTGGCCGAGGAGGGGCTGGTGGACCGCGACCAGAAGTCGGGGAAATGGTCGCTGGGACCCGAGCTATACCTGCTCGGCTCGCTCGCGGCCAGCCGGTACGACATCACGGACCGATCCCGCGACGTCCTGCGCGATCTGGCCCGCGAGACCGGCGAGAGTGTCTTCCTGTCCGCCCGCCGCGGCGACGAAACGGTCTGCATCGCGAGCGAGGAGGGCAGCTTCCCGCTGCGCTCCCACGTGCTGTACGTCGGCATCCGCCTACCGCTCGGGGTGGCGTCGGCGGGTCTGGTCATCCTGTCCCACCTGCCGGACCGCGACATCGACGACTACCTGTCGCGCGCCGACGTCACCGGCGAGTGGGGAACACAGCACAGGCGGGACGAGATCGCCGAGCGCATCGCGGAGACACGCCTGAACGGGTACGCCGTCAATCCCGGACTGCTGGTGGAGGGCAGCTGGGGGATGGGCGCCGCCGTCTTCGACGCCCAGGGATCACCGGCCTGGGCGCTGAGCATCACGGGGGTGGAGAGCCGGTTCCGCGAGGAGCGCCGCCGCGAACTGGGCGAACTCCTCCTCCGCCAGGCGCACCGGCTCACCCAACTGCTCGCCGACAGGCCGCGGAGTCGGGGATGACCGAGCGGTGGGCCGGCGCCTACGCCGCCTTCCGCCGCCGCTGCGGTCGCCCGTGGCGAGTGTCGATACTCCACAGGTGGGTGCAGTCGGGGCACTGCAGATGGACGTGGGTTCCCTGATTGCTCAGCAGGTACTGCCAATGCCGGTCGCAATTGCGGCCGGACCCGCAGTCGTGGCAGTCCGAGCCGTGATCGCAGCCAGGGCAGGGCAACCAGGCGCGACGGGAGAAGTCCGCGGTCGGATCAATCGGTAACACGGCCCACCGTCCGATCCGGGAGCACACCCGCCTGGACCAGCTCGTCGTAGATGCGCTGCTGCTCGGGGTCGAGGCCGGAGTACAGCATGTCGTACGCCCGCTCTTCCTCCGCGAGCACGGCGACGGGGTCCCAGTCCTCGCCGATCGCCTCGAGAACAGCGGTGCGCCGCCGCGCCTCGTCCAGCGTGAGGTCGAGCGCGAACGAGAGTTCGGAGTCGCTACCCATGTGGTCACCTTCGTTTCGCAGTCGCCGTTATCGAAGGGGCCAGGGTCACTCGAGCCCGCCCAAGATCACAATGACCTGGATCACGTCGATCGAAAGTGTTGCGTCGTATTAACGACGAAACGCCCCGCCATCCGGGTGGATGACGGGGCGCTGGTGCGAGTGGGGTCAGGCCTGCAGGCCGGCCTCGATCTCGAGGGTGATGGTGATCTTGTCGCCGACGACGGCTCCGCCGCCTTCGAGGGGCATGTCGATGGTGATGCCGAAGTCCTTGCGGTTGAGGACGGTGGTGGCTTCGAAGCCGGCGACCGGGCCGTTGCCCATGCCGGGGTTGACGCCGTTGAACTCGAGGGCGAGCTCGACGGGGCGGGTGACGCCGTGGAGGGTGAATTCGCCCTCGACCACGTAGTCGTCGCCCTTGGGGCGGACGGCGGTGGAGGTGAAGGTGGCGGTGGGGTACTGCTCGGCGTCGAAGAAGTCGGCGGACTTGATGTGGGCGTCGCGGTCGGTGTTCTTGGTGTCGATGGACGCGACCTGGATCTCGGCGGTGACGGCGGCGGTGCCGTCCTCGGCGACGGTGATCGCGCCGGTGAAGTCGTTGAAGGTGCCGCGGACCTTGCTGACCATCAGGTGGCGGACGGAGAAGCCGACGGTGGAGTGGACGGTGTCGATTGCCCAGGTTCCGGCGGTGAGGTTGGGCAGGGTGGCGGTGGCGGTGGTCATGAAAACTCCTTGGGCTGTGGAACGGTCACTCGAAATCGAGGTAATTGAATCTGCAACTACTACGTTAGGCCGATGTCGTTGCGAAGTCAACTAAATTCTGCGAAAGGCTGGTGAACGGCGGTATTACTGCTTCGGCCGGACCGGATGGCGGCTGACGATGGAGATCCGGTTGAAGGCGTTCATGGTGACGGCGATCCAGCTCACCGTGGCGATCTCCGGCTCGGAGAGGAACTGGCGCGCGAACGCGTAGTCGGCCTCCTGGGTATGCGCGTCCGGGAGGGTCGTGATCGATTCGGCCATGGTGAGCGCCGCAACCTCCCGGTCGGAGAAGAGTTCCGTCTCCCGCCAGGCGGGCAGAACCGCGAGGCGCTGCTGGGTCTCGCCGGCCGCGAGCGCCGCGGCGACGTGAACGTCCAGGCAGTACGCGCAGCGGTTGATCTGGGAGACGCGCACGTTGATCAGCTCGACGAATCGCCGGTCCATCCCGACCTCGGTGGTCGCATGACGGACGGCCTTGGCGACGCCGATTTGCGCCTGATAGACGGCCGGACTCTGCTTGTCGATGTGGACGTACTCGTTCACGGGTGCCGTGCTGCTCATGGTCGACCTTTCCGGGCTCAGGGGTTTTCCAGCAGGTGGGTGCGCATTTCGCTGAAGTCGTGACCGAGGATGCCGACGTCGCGGGGGCTGAGCAGGTCGAACATGTTGCGTCGCACCTCCGCGACATGTCCGGGGCTGGCGGCGGCGAGCTTCTCGGCTCCGGCGTCGGTCAGTTCGGCCAATGTTCCCCGCTTGTCGTCTTCGCATTCGACGCGGCGCACCCAGCCGGTGTCGACCAGCCTGCTGATGGCCCTGGTCACGCCGCTGCGGGTGGTGGTCACCGCGTCGGCGAGTTCGCGCATCCGCAGTTGCCGCTGCGGCGCCTCCGACAGCACGACGAGCAGTTCGAAGTCCGTGAACGAGATGCCGGCGTCGCGGGTGAGCTGTCGATCGAGCGCCTGCAGGAGTAGGCGTGTGGCGTCCAGGTAGGCGCGCCAGGTGTTCTGTTCGTCGGCGCTGAGCCATCGGGTCGGTTCCACAGCACCAGCATAGCCCAAGTAGTTGACAGCGCAACGACTTGCTGTAGTCTGAATTTAGTTGAAAGCGCAATCACTGCGCTCCGCGGAGAGGGGCAGGGCAATGAGCACCACAGACGAGCAGGAGCGTTCGCAGAGGTTCGCGGAGCAACGCGACCGGATCCGCGCCGAGCATCTGAAGCCGGTGGCGTCGAGGCCCGCATCCTCGGCCCGCGGACTCCATCACACCGCGCTGATCAGCAGTGACGTCGAGCGCACCGTCCGGTTCTATCAAGACCTACTCGAGTTTCCGCTCACCGAACTGATCGAGAACCGGGACTACGCCGGGTCGTCGCACTTCTTCTTCGACATCGGCAACGGCAACCTGCTGGCATTCTTCGACTTCCCGGGCCTCGACGTCGGCCCGTACCGGGAAGTGCTCGGCGGACTCCACCACATCGCGATCAGCGTCGAACCCGGCCGCTGGAACCACCTGCGCACGAAACTGATCGACGCCGGCGTCGAATTGGTCGAACACAGCGAGGTGTCGATGTACTTCCGCGACCCCGACGGTGCCCGCCTCGAACTCATCGCCGACCCGCTCGGCGAAATGTACGGCTCACACGTTCTGTGAGAACCCCGACTCTGAGAAGCCTGGCTCTGAGAAACCTGGAGAGGATTCGCTCATGACTGCCGCCATCACCCCACCCCGCATCGACGTCCGCCGAGCCGACGACCGGTTCAAGACCGACGCCGGCTGGCTGGATTCCAAGCATTCGTTCTCGTTCAGCAACCACTACGACCCGGCCAACACCCATCACGGGGTGCTCATGGTCAACAACGACGACATCGTCATCCCGGGTCAGGGCTTCGACACCCACCCCCACCAGGACATGGAGAT
This sequence comes from Rhodococcus sp. IEGM 1307, assembly GCF_030056915.1. Lineage (NCBI taxonomy): Bacteria > Bacillati > Actinomycetota > Actinomycetes > Mycobacteriales > Nocardiaceae > Rhodococcus > Rhodococcus sp. IEGM 1307. Next base: position 654 of record NZ_JASHKW010000026.1, on the reverse strand, counting down.
CGTCACCTGGGTGCTCCAGGGTTCACTGGTGCACCAGGATTCGATGGGACACTCCGGCGTCATCTACCCCGGACTGGCCCAGCGCATGAGCGCCGGAACCGGAATCCTGCACTCGGAGAAGAACGACTCGTGGCGACTGGACGGCGTCACCGGTGAGCACGCCGACGAGCACACCGATCCGGTCCACTTCATCCAGATGTGGGTCGTGCCCGACGAAGCCGGCATCACACCCGGTTACGAGCAACTCGAGATCGACCACGAGTTGCTCGCCGGGGGACTGGTGCCCGTCGCATCGGGCATGCCGCACTACGCGGACCACTCGGCGATCCGGATCAAGAACAAGTACGCCGCAATGCACGTCGCACGTCTGCAGCCCGGGCAAGCGCCGATCACCCTGCCCGACGCCCCGTTCCTCCACGTGTTCGTCGCGCGCGGCGAAGCGTCGATGGAAGGCGTCGGCATCCTCGCCGAGGGTGACGCCGTCCGGCTCAGCGGTGGCGGCGGCCAACAGGTGACCACCGACACCGGCGCCGAGATCATCGTGTGGGAGATGCACGCGACGATCGCTGCATGACGCGAGCCGCGGGGCAGGTGCGGGTCCCTGTTGCCTCATGTCAAGATGCCCGCGAAGTCTGATTCGTTGACTCATCGAGA
>NZ_JASHKW010000025.1:161048-161195 GCF_030056915.1 Rhodococcus sp. IEGM 1307 | reverse complement strand
TCGCCGAGGGAATCGGCCGCCCGGCACGCGAACGCACCACCACACACGCCCGACGGAATCCGGTGGCCTCCCTACTATGATCGCATCCGAGCCCGAGCCCGAGCCCGAGCCCGAGCCCGAGCCCGAGCCCGAGCCCGAGCCCGAGCC
>NZ_JASHKW010000025.1:0-160948 GCF_030056915.1 Rhodococcus sp. IEGM 1307 | reverse complement strand
CGATCGCTACGCGGTCGTAGTGCCTATCAGATCCCTGAACACGGCTAAGAGCCGCCTTCTTACGGATTCGGATGCACTGCGCTCACAAATCGCGCTTGCTTTCTTCCTTGACACGATCGCCGCGCTCGAAGGTAGTGCAGCGGTGGATCGGATCGTTGTGGTGTCGGGCGATGAAACTATTCGTCGATGTGTTCGGAGGCGATGTGAGATCGTGGCGGATGGCGAAACCGGTCTCGCGGCGGCGATAGATCTCGGTGTTGCGCAGTTGCAAAAAGTGCGCCATATGGGGCCTGTGGCGGTTGTCCTCCCCGATTTGCCCTATGCGACTTCAGGTGCTTTCGATGCGTTGTTCCTCGCTGCGCACGAACACAAGCGGGCCTTTTTGATTGACTCTGCCGGTGAGGGCACAACGTGTGTGACAGCGACGTCGGCGGACATGATGGTGCACCGTTTCGGTCCAAACTCAGCCCGGGCGCACAGCGATGCAGGACTCGCCGCACTTGACCTGCGAGTGCCCGAGTTACGTGCCGACGTAGATGTCCTTGACGACTTGGATCATCGGCAATCACTTAGGCTAGGTGTAGAGACCCACAAAGTGCTGAATCGTTGGCCGCTGCGCGTTTAGCGAGCCGAACTCCGTCTGCGAGCATGCCATGGGCTGATTCGGGCTCTACGCCAGTTTGGGACTGCCCCCACCCTGGTTGACACACGGGGTGTGTAGTTTCAGGCCGCGTGTGCAGTCTGATGGAGCGTCTCATATTCGACGGGTGTCAGTCGACCGAGACCGCGTTGCCGGCGCCGCCGGTGGTAGGTCGTCTCGATCCACCCGACGATCGCCAACCGTAGTTCCTCACGGCTGCTCCAGCGGCGACGGTCGAGGACATTGCGTTGCAGCAACGCGAAGAACCACAGGTCATCGTCAAGACCGGGAGCTTTGTCGGCGTCCGCGATTGCCCGTGATCGACCGGCAGGGTGATCGGCGGGAACCAGAAATCGCACTGGGCGATCTCCCCGGGCAGGTACGTGGTGCGCGAGGCCGGATCCGGGGGCAGGTAGACCGGTCGTGTGCATCGAGCAGTGTCGGGGTGGGCCCGCATACGGTCATGCCCACAGTTCAGCGTCGGCTTGCCGCTAAGCTCGGAAACGCAGGCTCGGTGTGGCGTAGGACTCCGTTAGCTGTGACTGCCCGCTTGTCTTCGCTGGCTTCACGAGATCCGTCACCATTCGAGAACACGAACTACCCGATCGACCGGTCGGCGCGGTGGGTCGGTGGGGGTGTGACTAACTTTACCGCTGGGTGGTGATGATGGCGGCGAATGCCGCGCCGAGTGATTCGGCGACGGTGGAGGGTGTGCCGAGGTAGCCGTTCACCATCGCCCCGTCCCGCAGAAGCATCAACTGCCTTGCCGTGGAATCGATCTCGCTCATCTCGGCTTCGGCGGCAATGTCGGCGAATGTGCCGAGCATCCACCGGCGGTGTTCGTCGACGACGATGCGGACCGGGTCGTCGGGGTCGGAGAACTCCGCGGCAGCGTTGATGAACGCACAGCCCCGGAAGCCGGGGCTGCAACTCGCGGCCCCGATGTCGGTGGCGAGTGTGCGCAACGATCCCACTGGATCGCCCTGGCGGTGCACGTATTCTATCCATGCGCGTTCGCCGGCTGCCTTCTGCTTCAGGTAGGCGACCACGAGATCGCTCTTGGTGCGGAAATGGCGATAGAAGGTCACCTTTGTGATGCCGACCTGCTCGATTATGCGGTCGGCGCTCGTTGCCCGAATTCCGTAGGCGTAGAACAGCTCACCTGCAGTGGTGAGGATTTTGTCTCTTGTGGACGGCGCCGAGGTGCGTGGCGCCTGGTCCGTGGTGTCGGCGGGCATCGGGTCTCCTGAATGTCGAGCTGGTTGCGCTTTCGCTGCTATCAACTTATAGTTCCGTCAAGTAGACGTACTAGTAACTCTACCTGAGCATCGAGCCACCGACCCTTCACACTCTCGACGAAAGAAGACTCACGATGACCACCTCCATCACGCGTTCGCCGGCACAGCTCCTCGCCTCGCTGCGCGGCATCTACTTCCTCCGCTTCGCCTTCGCCCTGGCATGGGCTCTGATCCTGATCACCTCCAAGCCCCACCTCGGGCCGCTGCTGACGATCCTGCTGGTGATCTACCCGTTCGTCGACGCCGGAGCCGTGTACTGGCAGCTTCGTTCCGAGGGCCGGGCGTCGGCGCCGCGGGTGACCGAGACGATCAACGTGGCCGTCAGCGTCATCGTCGCCATCGCAGTGGGGGTCGCCTCGACGATGTCCATCGCCGCAGCCCTCGGAGTATGGGGAGCGTGGGCGGCCATATCGGGAATCACCCAGCTCGTCACCGCCGTGCAACGCCGCCACGCCGGCGGTCAGATCCCGCAAATGCTCAGCGGTGGCATCTCGGTCTTGGCCGGCCTGTCGTTCCTGGCACAGGCACTGCAGGGCGCCGACAACATCGCCAGCATCGGCGGCTACGCCGTCCTCGGCGGACTCTTCTTCCTCGTCTCGGCCATCCGAGTGAGCATGCTCCTAGGCAAGACCGGCACGTTGTCATGAGTGGCGACAAGCACTTCGATGTCGCGATCATCGGTTCGGGATCCGGCAATTCGATCCCCGACGAGCGATTCGCCGGCATGTCAGTGGCACTGTTCGAGGAGGGCGCGCAGTTCGGAGGCACATGCCTCAACGTCGGCTGCATCCCCACCAAGATGTTCGTCTACGCTGCCGAGGTCGCACAGACCATCCGTGACTCGGCCCGCTACGGCATCGACACCACCACCCCGACCGTGCGGTGGACAGACATCGTCGGCCGAGTCTTCGACCGGCTCGACCCACTCTCGGTCGGCGGGAGGAACTACCGGGAAACCGGCAGCGGCAACGTCACACTGTTCTCTGGTCACGCAAGCTTCGTAGGCCTGAAAACCATCGCCACCGGCACCGGCGAGATCGTCACCGCCGACCAGATCGTTGTGGCCGCCGGGTCCCGACCGGTGATACCCCAGCAGGTCTTGGGCAGCGGCGTCCCGTTCCACACCAACGACGACATCATGCGCCTGCCGGCACAACCCCGCCATCTCGTCATTCTCGGATCCGGCTATATCGCAGCCGAATTCGCCCACGTGTTCTCCGCACTGGGAACGAAGGTGTCCATCGTCGCCCGCAAGGACGGCCTCCTGCGAAACCTCGACACCGACATCTCCGACAGGTTCACCGCACTGGCACAGAAGAACTGGGATGTACGCCTCAATACCGACGCCCCGATCGCGATATCGGAAGACGGACAGGACGGCCTGGCACTACCAGACGGAACCCGCGTACTGGGCGATGCACTGCTCGTCGCTGTCGGCCGCACCCCCAACGGTGACCGCATCGGCGCACAGGCCGGCGGAATCGAGCTCGACCACCACGGCCGGATCGTCGTCGACGAATTCGGACGCACCACCGCCGAAGGTGTCTACGCACTCGGCGACGTGTCCTCCAAGTTCCAGCTCAAACACGTCGCCAACCACGAAGCCCGTGTGATCCGAGAGAACCTGCTCACCCACGCGTGGAATAACCCCGCGACGCTGCAGGCCTTCGACCACCGTTTCGTGCCCGCCGCCGTCTTCACCCACCCACAAATCGCGCAGGTAGGCATGACCGAAACGCAAGCCCGCGACGCCGGCCTCGACATCGCGGTCAAAATACAGAACTACAGCGACGTCGCCTACGGCTGGGCCATGGAAGACCGCGAAGGATTCTGCAAAATCATCGCCCAAAGAAGAACCGGAAAACTCCTCGGCGCACACATCATCGGCGAACAAGCCCCCACCCTCATCCAACCACTCATTCAAGCAATGAGCCTGGGTACCAACGCCACCGACATGGCCCGCGGACAGTACTGGATCCACCCCGGACTACCTGAAGTCGTCGAAAACGCCCTCCTCGGACTCGACATCTAAACCAGCCGAGGACCGTTCGGGGCAGCAAAAGATTTTCACTTCACACAACATTTCACAACCAGGAAAGTAGGACTCTCATGAACGCTCTCTACACCGCTGAAGCGCTCGCCACCGGAGACGGCCGCAGCGGCCACTCCCGCACCTCCGACGGCCGCCTCGATCTCGACCTCGCCATCCCAGAAGCAATGGGCGGCAGCGGCGACGGCACCAACCCAGAACAGCTCTTCGCCGCCGGCTACGCAGCCTGCTTCCACTCCGCCCTGCAGATGGTCGCGCGTGCCGACAAGGCCGACATCACCGACTCCGCCGTCGGCGCACGCGTCGGAATCGGCCCCAACGACGCCGGCGGCTTCGGGCTCGAAGTCACCCTCGATGTGACCCTGCCGAACCTCGGCCGCGGCGAGGCTCAGTCCCTCGTGGACAAGGCCCACCAGGTCTGCCCCTACTCCAACGCGACCCGCGGCAACATCGACGTCACCATCAGCGTCACCGACGACTGAAAAATCCCACCCGCTTTATCATGTCCCGAAGATCGGAAAATAGCATGCATCGCAACATCATTCGAACCTCCATTCTGGGCTCCACGATCGCTGTCGCCGGATTTGGCAGCGTCGCGGCCGCGGGTGCCGACACCGTGATACATCCCGGCGCCGAACGCGGTGCGTACTGCTCGGTGGTGGCGGACGAGGGTACGGTCACCGACCTCAACACTCCGAGCCAGTGCATTCAAGCCCGCATCGCCATCCACATCGACGACAGGCGCGCAGAAAGACTCGCCCAGGCGGAGCGGACGAGACAGGACCGCGCCGACGCTCACCGCGCCGACCGCGCGGATAGGTAATGTGCTCGGAAGATTCATGGCGAGGCAGGACCAGACACAGCAACGAATGGCACTGCCGGTCCAGTTACGAAGAACGACGGCCCACATCTACAAGCCCGATCGTTCACAGCCTTGCAGTTCGTGCACCTTGCAATGACGACGTCACCGATGAGCGGTCGGGCGGTGTCCGCGAGCCCATGCGCTGCGAGTCCTCCACAAGGCGGTTCGAAACGTGAACAGAGCGGCACGGTCCGACGGATGTCGCCGTGCGGGGCGTCGTAGCGACGCTGGTTTGTTGTCGGCGTGGATTGTCGTCATCAGCCCGGCTTGATTCCGAACGCCTTGTGCAGTAGACCTCAGTCAGTTCGCACCTTGAGTTCGAACTGCATCGAGGCAGGGGAACTGACTCGGGCACCACCGGAACCGGATCCGTGACGGCGACGGTGGAGACGCCTTCTACTCCTGCATCTCTACCGTCGAGAGTTGACTAAACTTTGGAGGTGAAGCCCGCGTCGACTGTCATCTGCAAGCCGGTGATGTACCGGCTGGCGTCGGACGCCAGGAGGAGGACCGCATTGCTCACGTCTTGGGCGTCGATGAGACCGACGGGCAACAGATTGCTCGCCACGTTCGCGGCCACCTCAGGGTATTTGGGCACTGGGAGATTTCTATGTGTCGCTCCTCCATTCGGTCACGAGTCCAACGAAGGATCGAACAACTGAACAGGCCGATCCAACGCTACTGGCAACCCTGCATATCAAGACTCGTCGTATTGCCCCAGGCCTGATCTCCTGCCCTGACGGCAAGCCCGAGGACGGTCGTCAGGATTCCCTGACGGCCGATGCCGTTCACCCACGCGCTGTGCGCTGGGTCACGGGTTAGGTTGCTGTATAACGGAATCCGACAAAAGCCGAGTGATTACTTCGGAAGTGTTCATTGCCAACGGGAGTCCGGTGTCGTGGTTCCATTCGGGTAGCTCGTCGGTGACGATTTCGGTGTAGGTGGCTTCGAGGGCTTTGCGTTTGGCCTCGGTGGAGGCGCGTGCGTAGATTTCGGTGGTGGCCAGGTCGACGTGTCCGAGGATGTCGCGGATGTAGGGCAGCGGGACGCCGGCCTCGTAGAGGTAGCATGGCCTTGCTGTGGCGCAGGATGTGCGGGCTGAGGTCGGCGTCGGCCAGTTCCGGGTCGCCGCGCGGGGTGAGGCTGCCCCCTTGGAGTGGACACCCTTGATGTAGGGGCGGGGCCTCCCGCTCCAGGTGGTTCCCGGCGAATGCTGGGTCTCAAGTTTCCATCACAGCGTAGGAGGCCCCTATGGACGAGTATGACGAAAAACGTGCGCCACGAACGCACCTGGAGGTTGCGATGTAGAGGATCGGGCCGAAAGTTGCGGTGTCGTGCTGGTGATGGAGGTGGGCCCTCCGGGGCCGCCCTGCAGGGGAGGTCTCAAACCACGGGGAACCCCATCCCGCAGTCCCGGCAAACTGCCGGCGTGTCGGGTCACAACAGGGCAAACCTTCACGGGCTAGTTGGCGCGCCGTAGGTTGAACTCCGTCTATGGAATTATTCCTGGAGTCTTTGGAGGAATGACTAGCGTCGAATTGGATCCGTGAGATCAGTTTTCCACTGGTGTTGCGGCAATTCCGCCGATCAGGATGTCCACTACTTGACTGGCCAGGTTGTGGACGTCCTCTTCGGTCTGTCCCTCGATCTTTCGGTACCAGACGTCGACGGCATTGAGGTTGCTCAGCAGGGTTCGGGTGGCGAGTGCATCGTCGACGTTGCGTAGGGAGCCGTCCGCGATTCCCTCGGTGATGACGTGGTGGAACATGCCTTCGTAGTCACGTCTGAGTTCGTTGAGGGCGGCCAGCGCGTCACGCTGTCGGACCTTCAGCGCGGTTGATGCCTGATCGCGTACTCCTTGGTGGACCACGTGGTGGTATCCGAGATCGATCATCAGGTTCTCCACGTGAGCGATCGACATCGCCACGAGTCGCTGGCGTCCGGTCCCGGGTGCGCCCACGTACGGTTCGACCCGCTCCCGTACCCGGCGCATGCCGTCCTCGTACACCGCGAGGAAGATGTCGAACTTCGACCGGAAGTGGTAGTAGATCAGGCCCTTCGTGGCACCGACATCGTCTGCGATGTCATCGATGGTGGTGTTCGCGAACCCACGGAGCATGAAGGCGTCCGCCGCGGCATCGAGAATCCGCCCCTTGACGTCCGGTTCCAGTTCGGCGCTCGCGCTCACAGTTCTCTCCAACTTCGTTCGGGTGGCGCGATCATCAGGACACCGCTCCCGGCGAGGCACCACGGAGTTTCCCCGGGTGGCGCACCTCGTTCTCGGCATCGCGGTGTCGCGCACGATTGACAGCTATTATGACCCTCGATAATACTCGGTAGTATCCCTGGTGGAAGGCTATTTCCGTATGCACATCAACTTTTCCGGCAAGGTCGCCATCGTGACGGGCGCGGGTGGCGGTCTCGGCCGTGCGCATGCCCTCGCGCTCGCCGAACGCGGCGCGAAGGTCGTGGTCAACGACATGGGAGGGTCGGTCACCGGTGGCGGTGTGGACGACGGTCCGGCAGCGCGAGTGGTCACCGAGATCGAGCAGCGTGGCGGGAAGGCGTTCGCGCATCGTTGCGATGTCACCGACGTCGCCGAGGTCGAGGACATGGTGCGCCAGGCGATCGCACGGTGGGGGCGGGTCGACATCTTGATCAACAATGCCGGCATCCTGCGCGACAAGTCGTTCGCCAAGGTAGACCTCGACGACTTCCGGAAGGTCCTCGACGTGCACCTGATGGGCTCGGTGCACTGCACCAAGGCGGTTTGGCCGCACATGGTCGAGCAGGGATACGGCCGCATCCTGATGACGACGTCCGCCTCGGGCATCTACGGCAACTTCGGCCAGTCCAACTACGGCGCCGCCAAGTCCGGAGTGGTCGGGCTGATGAACGTCCTCTCGATCGAGGGTGCCCGCAAAGGCATTCGGGTCAACGCCCTCGCTCCGACGGCCGCCACCCGGATGACCGAGGACCTCATCGACGACGAAGCACTGGCAGCGCTGACTCCGGAATCGATCTCTCCCGGGGCGCTGTACCTGGTCTCCGAGGACGCCCCGACCAAGACAATCCTCGCTGCCGGTGCCGGCGTCTTCGCCGTGGCCCGGATGGAGGAGTCGGCCGGGGTGTACCTGCCCGAGGATGTCCGCTCCCCGGAGGTGATCGCCGAACGGTGGTCCGAGATCAGCGACATGTCCTCCTCGGTGATCACCGAATCCGCGTTCGAGCAGACCGGCCGCTACGTCGCCATCGCCGCCGGCGCGGACCTGAGCTCGGGAGTGGGCCGATGAGGGAAGCAGTCATCGTCTCCACCGCGCGCACGCCGATCGGCAAAGCGTTCCGAGGGGCATTCAACGACACATCCGGACCACACCTGGCCGCGCACGCGATCACCGGGGCATTGGCCAGGGCCGTTCTCGACGGGGCCGAGGTCGAAGATGTCATCCTCGGCTGCGCAATGCCCGAAGGTGCCACCGGGTTCAACGTGGCGCGCCAGGCCGCGCTGCGCGCGGACCTTTCGGTCACGGTGCCCGGAATGACCATCGACCGGCAATGCTCGTCCGGCCTGATGGCAATCGCCACCGCAGCCAAGCAGATCATCGTCGACGGCATGACGGTCACCATCGGCGGCGGGGTCGAATCGATTTCCCTGGTCCAGAACGAGCACAAGAACCGGCACCGGGAAGCCGACGATTGGCTGACCCAGAAACTCCCCGCCACCTACATGCCCATGCTCGAGACCGCCGAGATCGTCGCCGACCGTTACCGCATCAGCCGGGAAGCCCAGGACCGTTTCGCGCTGCTCTCACAACAGCGCACCGCCGCCGCGCAGGACCACGGCCTCTTTCACGAGGAGATCGTTCCCTTCGCCGGAACCCGAATCGTCGTGGACACCGAAACCGGTGAACCGCGATCGGTGGACTTCGTGCTCGACGCGGACGAAGGCAATCGCCCGTCGACCACGATCGAGGGACTGTCGGCGCTGCGCCCCGTCCTTCCCGACGGCACGGTCTCTGCGCAGTCCTCGATCACTGCCGGAAATGCCTCGCAGCTGTCCGACGGTGCCGCCGCCGTGGTGCTGATGGACGCGGCCGAAGCATCGCGCCGCTCTCTCGCACCGCTCGGAACGTACCGAGGCATCGCGGTCGCCGGCTGCTCACCGGAGGAGATGGGCATCGGACCAATCTTCGCGATCCCGAAACTTCTGACCCAACACGGTCTTTCGGTCGACGACATCGACCTGTGGGAATTGAACGAGGCGTTCGCGTCTCAGGCCCTGTACTGCCGCGACCTCCTCGGTCTCGACCCCGAGAAGGTCAATGTCAACGGCGGAGCGATCTCCATCGGCCACCCCTACGGAATGTCGGGCGCACGCATGGTCGGACACGCACTCCTCGAAGGACGCCGCCGCGGGTCCCGCTACGTCGTGGTGACGATGTGCATCGGCGGCGGCATGGGCGCCGCCGGCCTGTTCGAAGTGCACTGATTCCCCGCGACCCCGACACTGCACCGAGCCGATCGCTCCGATCCACCCCAAATCTCTTTGCAACAACCCGAAGGAAATCACATGAGCATCGATTCTGTGCTCGCAGCAGCCGACGAGGTGCACAAGCGCGCCACCCGCAAGGCGGTGCTGCGGCTGCTGTCGGTGATGTGCGCGGCGTACTTTATGGCCTACATCGACTGCACCAAACGACGCTCTGGCCAAGACCCATCTGTGCCGCCGCATTCGGTCTCGGCGCCGGCATCTTCTTCATCAGCTACGCCTTCCTCGAAATTCCGAGCAACCTGATCATGTACCGGGTCGAACCGCGCAAATGGATCGCCCGGATCACCATCACCTGGGGAATCCTGTCGGCGTTGATGATGTTCGTCCAGGGCGAGCAGTTATCCGGCCATGATGTCGGGAGCTCGCCGGGCCCTGCCGGGGGGCGATGCGACCCGCGCAACTCGCCGAGACGATTGAAACGGCCCGGGTCACCTTCGCGGCCGCGGTGACCACCATCTGGCGCGGAGTGCTGCCGCACCTGCAGGGCAGGCAACTTCCCATCGCTGATTGTCGGAGACGAGTGGGCTCAGGACCATCACGAGGTCGAGCTGATGGATCCGCTGGGCGCAAGCTGAGCAAGGCGCGGCTTCCGTAAGGAGTGGTCGGGATCGCACGGTTGCATGCGCTAATCGGGGGCAGCTCGGCGACGAGGCTGATGAGGCCGAGGTGGCGATCGGCGAGTACTTCCCGGCCGCGTTGGAAGCGTTCGACGACCTCGACGCCGTCGATGCCCCCGAACTGCTCGGCAAGGCGCCCGACCCGACCTCGATGCCCTCGAGCTGCTGGGCAGGCGCCCGACCCGGCCTCGGCGGCGCGACTGACACGCGGTCAGATCACCGCGGCGCTACGGAACGCCCGCCGCCGCGACATCGAGCCCAAGACCGATCGGATCCAGGTAGCCCTGCGAGGTGAGCAGCTGGGCCGGGCGGCGGCGATCACCGCCGCCTACGCGGCCACCACCCACTCCGCCGTGCGATTCTGACAACGCTGAACACCGAGATCAAGTGTGCAGGTCGTTGCACTCTTGGCCGGCACCCGGACGCTGAGACCGTTCTGTCCCAGCTGGGGATGGGACTGCTGCTCGGCGCCAGGGTCCTCGGTGAGTTCGGCGACGACCCTGAACGGTATGCCACCGCGAAGGCCTAAGAACTATGCCGCCACCAGTCCGATCACCCGCGCCTCCGGCAAGAAGAAGGTTGTCGCAGTGCGGTGCGTCCATAATGATCGGCTCGTCGATGCGCTGAACTCGCAGGCGTACTCGGCCCTGCAGGCTTCTCCCGGCGCCCGCGCCTACTACGACAAACTACGCGACCGCGGGCTCGGTCCTGCGGCAGCTCGCCAACCGGCTCGTCGGCATCTTGCACGGATGCCTCAGAACCCGTACCCGCTACGACGAAACGATCGCGTGGTCACATCACGCCGAGAAGACTGCTGCTTGACACTCGCGTTGCTGGGATGTCGTTTTCAGAAGCGCGCGGACACCCACAGTTGTATACGGGCGCCAGCGAGTTCGTTGCCTGTCGGCGAACCTTCGGTGATTGGTCCGCCGAAGTGGGTCCCGTCGATCTGGTCGATCTCGAGGTCGGACGCCCCGAGGAGGCTAGCAAAGTGTGCAATGTCGGCGGGGAAAGATGCTTGGTCGCCACTGAACTCCAGCAGCAGTGTCGGCACTGTCACGCCCGGGGCGCATGCTGCGAAATCGGCGTTGGTAGTTGTGGCGCTCCACGTCGACATCCAAGCCTCCGCGGTTGAGAGTCGTCCGAAACCGACCAGTCCTGAATTCGTGAGATCAGGTCGCCGACCGAACAGGGACCCGTAGGGCCGGCGGTTCGGGTCGAGTGACAGATCGACATTGCGAAGGTCAGCGTCAGTGCGGTGCACCAAGATCAGTCGCGGGGCGAGTGCGGCCCGGCGGTTTCGGGGATTTCCATCTGTTTTGAAGGCCCTGTTGGCTGCCTGCGACTCTTTTATTATCACAGCGGCAGCGGCGTCGATGCGCCGAATTCGTGCAACCTGAGCCTTGCGATAGCGCGCAACGAACTCAGGCGCATAGTCGCTCGAGTTCGGCGCATCACGGAAGCCGTTACGCGGGTCGAAGGGGTCGAGCGCCGGGTCGATCGATCGCGGGTCGGACTCATCGATGACTGAGGGGTCGATCACGCGCTGGAGTAGCTGGCCCTGCCCCGGATGAGGGGCCAAGAACATCACCCCATCGGGCAGCGGCATTTCCGCATCGGCCAGTGGCACAGGCCGTCCCGACGGTGTCGCGGTCAACCGGCTGCTCGGCGCGAGTGCTGCCTGCTGACAGTAGAACGCCGCGAGCGTCGCGCCGCCGGAATGCCCAAGCGACAGAATCGTGTCGAAACCGTGGCGGCGTATGAAGCTCATGCCGGCGGCAAGGTCGAGAATTGCTTGCTCGTGGATCAGGCTCAAGTCGTTATTCGGGGACCGAGAGCCCTGCGTCCATACAGCGTGGCCGGCAGTCAAGAGATATGGGACAAGCGCGTGATGAGTGACGTCCTGACGCGGGTGCATGATGGTCACGACGACTCGGGCACCTTGCGGAACGCGTAAAACTCCCGCAACCGAAGCGCCGTCCGTCGTTGTGAGTTGGTGAACCGTTGTCGTGACGGCCTCGGGGGCGCCGATCGGGTCGACGTATCGTCCCGCCCCGAGGCCCTGGGCAGCCCTGCTCATCGCTCGCCGACGCGCAGCGCGTCCTTGTCCCACTGAACAATACGCCAGCCTGCGAGACCTGCGACGCAGCTGTACCAAACCGCGTGACGTACTCCGGTCGCCCGACGGTCGATCGAGACCGGTACGTCCGATTCGACCACGAAGTAAGGTCCAATTTTGTTGACCTCGACGTTCGGTAAATCGCGGGCGACGCTGGCGATCGCCTCGTTCTCGGGTACATCGAGTATGAACAGTCGCCGACGCCCGTTCATGCGTGCACCGGACCCTTCGGTGACGCCTCGAGCGCAGTGGCCGGTACCTCGGCCTGCTCGCGCTCCCACTCTTCGGCGCGTTGAACAATCAGCTCCGCCTTCCGCACCAAAAGTGCGTCCATCCCTGCACCCGGTTCGTTCGCGATGTCGACGAGTGCGTTGATGGTCAGGTTGGCGTCCAAGTCCTCTTGAGGCGTAACCGGACGCAGCGCGCGGGTGATCTCGACCATGTAACCGTTGGGATCGTGCGTGTAGATCGACTCGATGGTCTCGTGTTGGATCTGCATCTCGACCGGCCACTTGCTGTCGTCTAGGCGGCGGCGATATTCGAGCATGTGCTCCTCGGAATCAACATGGAGCGCAAGGTGGCGCGAACGGACAAACCAATCGGGTGTGTCATCACCGAAACTCGCGTACACGTCACCCTTGGAGCCCTCGGAGAGTGGCTCGAGACCGAAGTAGTAGAAGAACGCCACCCGGTCTCCTCCTCCGATATCGAAGAAGAAGTGAATGAAGTCGGGATGGTCGTCAGAGCCCCAACCAGCTGCGCAAATCGAGTGAACGACGGGAAACCCGAGCGTGTCGCGGTAGAAGTGGACGGTACCGACCGGGTCGAAGGTCGGGAACGCGGCATGGTCGACGCCGCGAACCAGATGCTGATCATCGAGCTGGCTCATGAGAAGTTCCTTTCCGTCGGGGAGTTCAGGGATGGATAGAGGAGTCGGCGTGCAAAAGCGAGCCGGCATCTGGGATATCGATCGGAAGACCCGCGGCGCGCAAAATGCTGTACGCTCCCGCCGTGGCCGCAGAGAGGACGGGCAGTCCCAGCTCATCCTCGGCCGCCTGAACCAACGGGAGCGAAGGCATCTGGACGCAAGCTGAAATAACCAGCGCGTCAACTCCGTCGAGATCGAGAGATCGAGCAGCCTCCATCACGCGGTCACCGGGGATGCAGCCGACCTCGAGATTGTTCTCGACCTCGAGCGCACGCCAGTCGGCGACATCGAAACCCTCCGCCTCGAGGTAGTCGACAACCTTCTCCGCCAGCGGTCGCATGTACGGCGTGACTAGCGCGATGCGACTGGCGCCCAGGGCGCGAAGGCCCTCCACGAGTGCGCCGGCGCTCGAGCGAACTTTGGCCTCGGAGCCACCCGTCGCGAGTTGCTCTGCAACGAGGCTCTCGACCCGCTGATGTTCACCCGGTCCAGCCGCCATGAGAGCGACGAGGCAGGCATAGAGGATCACATCAGGATCGGCGTCTCCGAGCTCCAAGATGCAGCGTTCACGCTGTGCATTCATTGCAGCCAGATGCGCGGGCGACACCGTCGCCAGTCGCATACGACTGGCGTGGAAGGAGAACGTCGCCTCAGCATGCCGTGCCAGCAACGCTGGCATCTCGGTCTCGACAGTGACGTTAGAGCTGGGGACCACTAGTCCCACGCGTACGTGCTTCAAGTGAGGAATCCTTTCGACTCCAGCCACCTTAAACGTATGTGACAATATGTCAACACAAACGTCAATCTTGGTAGTCGTAGCCACTCGGCTTGTGCCTGCATCCCTCACGTCTGTGTCAAAATATGAACGAAACTGTCAATTTTCAGTTACGTTAGTGCCCCAATAGTCACCCGACGCGAAAGAGTTCCGGATGCCCACCTCCACGGAGACCACCATCGATCGTGCACCGCGAATCGTGTTAGTCCTCGCGTTCCTGGTCCTGATGCTCGAGGGTTACGACATCATCATGTACGGCACCGTCGTGCCGTCCTTGCTGACGTATTCGTCATGGTCCCTCACTCCTGAGGACGCCGGTCACATCGGCTCACTGGCAGTGCTGGGCATGCTGTTCGGTGCCCTGGGCGCCGCGGTCCTCAACGACCGCGTCGGACGCCGCCGTGTGCTCATCGGCAGCGTCTTTCTGTTCTCGATCGCAATGCTGGCAGCCGCCGCAGCCGGTTCTCCCGGACAGCTCGGAGCCTTCCGGTTCCTCGTCGGTGTCGGCGCCGGCAGCCTGCTGCCCACCGCTGTCGCCATGGTCATCGAGTACTCGCCTGCTTCACGCCGCGGACTCAACACCGCCATCGTCTTTGCGGGCGTTGGCCTGGGCGGCATACTCGCAAGCCTTCTCGGGACCTGGATCGCCCCGAACTATGGTTTTCGCCTGATGTTCGCCATCGGTGCCCTTCCCGCCCTGATCATCGTGCCGATGCTGTGGCTTCGACTGCCAGAGTCCCTCACCTATCTATCCGTGCGCGGGCGTCACGACGAAGCTCGACGCACCGCAGAGCGTCTTGACATCCCGCTTCCGGTAATCACGCCGCGCACCGCCGCGCGGGGCGCCGGCCTCGAGACCGTCCGCGCCCTAGTGACGTCTCGCCACCTCATTTCGACGCTGTTGTTCAGCGCGGCGGTCTTCTTCTGTCTGTTGGTGCTATTCGGCGCTAACGCATGGCTTCCGTCGCTCATGATCAAAGCTGGTTACGGTGTTTCCTCCTCGCTTGCCTTCCTACTCGTTCTCAATATCGGCGCTACCGCAGGCACTCTGCTTGCCTCCCCAATCGCCGACCGGATCGGATTCAAGCCGGTCATCGTCGCAGCCTTTCTCGGCGCCGCCGGCTCGCTATCACTTCTCGCTGCGAAACCGTCGACTCTGGTCATGGTCGCCCTCGTCGCGATCGCCGGCCTGGGCACAAACGGAACCCAAATCTTGATAAACGCCTACGTGGGCAGCTATTATCCCGCGGATCTGAGGGCCGCCGCACTCGGCATCGTGCTGGGCGTCGGCAGAATCGGCGGCATCCTCGGCCCCACCTATGGCGCCATGGTGATTGCTGACCTGAGCCCGTCGTGGCAGTTCCACGCCTTTGCGATTCCAGCAGCGATCGGAGCCGCCTTCATCATCTGGATACCCCGTCGAGCCGATACCCCGCTACGTTTGCGGCACGCGGCGGTCGACCCGAGCGCGACTCGATAACGTGTGTCCATGAGCGCAACAGAACCTGACTCGACCGCACCGGGCCCTCGCGGGGGCGCCACCGTCCGCCGCAGCCTGGTAGAACAGGAGATCTACAGTCATGCGACCCGACTGTTCGCCGAACGCGGATTTGCCGGCACGAAGTTTCAGGACATCGCCGACGCCGTCGGACTGACCCGACCGGCGCTGTACCACTATGTGAGCAGCAAAGACGATCTTCTTGCCAGGCTGATCGCCGAAATCATCGAGGACTCAGCCGCAACGATCGATGCGATCACCCGCCGCACCGACTTCGACTCCTCCACAAAACTCCGCGAGATCGTAGCGTCACTGGCGCGGCGCCAAGGGGACCACGCAGTTCGCTTCCGCCTTATAATTCGTTCCGAGGCCGATCTTCCCGACCCCGTCGCCGCCGTGTACGCCGAGAGCCGCCGTGCAGTCCTTCGCTCGCTCGCCACCGCGATCGAGCGCGGCGTCGCTGACGGCTCTTTCCGTGCGGTCGACGCCCGTGTCGCCGCACTCGGCATCCTCGGCATGGTCAACTGGGTCTCTTGGTGGTTCAACCCTGACGGTAACGACAGCCTCGATGCCATCTGCACACAGTTCGCCGACACAGCGTTAGCCGGCCTCCTCGACCCCAGTGGAGGACGAGCCATCGAAGGCCCGCACGACGCTATCAAGGCAATTCGCAGCAATCTTGACCGGTTGGAAAAGACGCTCCGGTCTTGAGGTCTCGCAGGGTGCGCATTTCCGGGGGATCGCTCGGTGTCTGAGGCATGCAGACTAGTCCAGGCCGAAACCTGCTGAGCACTACGCCACGTGGTTTGGCAGCACCCCGTGGTCAGTGTCGGAAGATTGAAATAGTGCGCGGGGACCCAACATTTGAACGACAACACTTCGCCGGCGTTCGGAGAGTGCAGTGCGCAGCAGTGGACTGGGCGACCCGCTCACTGAAGGTACTTGCAGCCGGCGAACCTGTCGATCGATGCAGAGTCCTGCATCCGCTGTGGGATGCAGGCCGAGCACCGCATCGTCGTGAACCTACGCCAGAGGAAGAACCGTCAAATCCCACCACCGAGGTCACCACGGCCGACAGAGACGCGGGTACCGCATCCGAATGACTCGTCTCGGAGTCGGTGCGTGTGCCCCAATGCAGTCCGGAGAGTTCTGACCTTCCCCTTGCGGCCCCGCGTCGACCAAGCACGCCGGTGATGCCTGTGACCAAGCGGCAATCTTGTGACGGCGATTCGGCGGTGGCTCCCGGGGTTTGGGCCGGTTGGTGATTGCGCGCGATGATTCAACCCAACTCGAGTGCCATGAGCACTGGACGACCGCAGTCAGACATGCTCAACACGTAACGAAGTCGATCGTCACCGGCACATCTCGCCGATGGTAGAAGTGCCCTACGTGTGGTCCGACCAGTTCGATATGAAGATTCAATCCGTCGGCCGGATTGGCACAGAGGAAACTACATTATTCACACCGTCAGCTGACCGAACCGCACCCCCCGGTTGGAACCGGGCGGGTGCAAGCTATTTGCTGGCCACGGTCGCAGTGTCGTACCCGGCCACCTTTTGGTAGCCCATGCTGATTGCTGTGATTTCCTCAATCGAGATGACGTCCTCGATACGTTCGAAGATGGCGCCGCCGGTCCGTTCTTCTACGGTCTCGATGAGAACGTCAGGCGGGCTGGCCCGGTTTGTGAGCACAATATTGTTGACGATAGGCAGGCGCTCTTTCTCGTAGTCTGCGAGAGCTGCTTTCGGGTCGCGTTGTTGAGATAGATGACCGGCGAGAGCCTCCGCATCAAGGATGGCTTGAGCGGCGCCGTTTCCGCCACGTGGGTACATTGGGTGGGCGGCGTCTCCAAGCAGGGTTACCCGACCGAAAGTCCACCGTTCCAGGGGGTCTCGGTCGACCATCGGATAAGACAGGATGCTCTCGGCGTTGCGGAGCAGCGCGTCGCAATCGAGCCAGTCGAACTTCCAGTCCTCGAAAAATTGGATGAAGTCGTCGACTCTTCCCGGGGCGCTCCAATCCGTCGGGGAAGCTTTGTCCGTGACGATCTCAGCGACCCAGTTGATAAGCTGCGTACCCTCGCCGTCGATGTCGTCGCGCATCGGGTAGACCGTGAGCTTGCCGGTCCTACGAAGCGCACCGATCCGGGTGGCGCTGGCCCCGGTGAGAAACGGCTTCGCCAGCGTGACACCGCGCCACATGTTGATGCCGTGAAAGACCGGGGCGTCCTCATATGGATAGAACTTCTTACGCGCTGCGGAGTGTAGGCCGTCTGCGCCGATGAGTACATCGCCAGTCGCGGTATCTATCGGTTTACCGGTGTGATCGGCGAATTCGGCTGTGACAGAGTTGTCGTCCTGTGCGAGATCCACGAGCCTGCGATCGGTGTGAATTCGGTCCGCGCCGATACGGTCGACGACCGTGTGGTACAGAACGTGATGCAGGTCGACCCGATGGATGGAGAGATGCGGGTACGCGTGGCCGGCGCGCAACCCGGTGGGTTCGCTGTAGATGTGCTGGCCTTGCGAGGTGTAGAAGGCAAACTCCTGCGCTTCGACTGCTAGCTCGGTCAGCTGCTCGCCCAGGCCTAGCTGCGATAGCACTCGGGTGGCATGCGGCATCAAATTTATCCCTAGCCCCAGAGGCTTGAACGTAGACGCTGCTTCGTATACGTGGACCTCGACGTCGTCGAGGCGCTGGTGCAGCGACAAGGCAAGTGCAAGACCCCCAATGCCACCACCGCTGATCAGTACCTTCATCCTCATTCTCTCCTGTCCGGTGTGCTTCTTCAGACGGTGCTGGTGCTAGGTCGGATGACAATGCTCTTCGTTTCGAGGTAATCCTCGACCGCTGCTCGCCCGTTCTCGCGACCAATGCCCGAGTCTTTGAAGCCGCCGAACGGGGCCATCACGCTTACGGTGCGGTATGTGTTGACCCATACCGTGCCAGCTTGCAACTGTCGGGGGATCTCTAGCGCGCGTTCTAAACTGGACGTCCATAGGCCGGCAGCGAGTCCGAAGCTGGTGTCGTTCGCGATCTGCACGGCCTCCTCATCCGTGTCGAACGGGATGACGACGAGTACTGGACCGAAGACCTCTTCGCGCGCGATGCGCATGTCGCTTGTGACATTGGTGAAAATGGTCGGCTCGACAAACAACCCGTCTTCTCCGCCGGTCAGCCTGTCCCGGTCGCCACCCAAGACAGCTGTGGCGCCCTCTTTCTTCGCGATGCGCAAATGGTTGAGCACGCTGTCGAACTGTGGTCTCGTGGCGATTGGGCCGATGTCGGTGTCGAGATCTGTGGGGTCCCCGAGTTTGGCCTTACGCATGTGGTCGGCCAGCTTCTCTACGAAGGAGTCCGCGATTGATCGCTGTACCAGCAGTCGTGAACCCGCAAGGCAAGCCTGCCCGGAGGTGTTGAAGATGGCCATGCTGACGCCAGCGAGAGCCTCGTCCTGGTCCGCGTCTTCGAAGACGATGTTCGGCGACTTCCCCCCAAGTTCCAACGTGATGTGCTTGAACCCTTGGGCAGCGGACTGTGCCACTGCACGCCCGCCAACGTGTCCGCCAGTGAAAGCGACCTTGCGGACCAACGGATGCGAGGTCAAGGTGTCGCCGATCTCTTTTCCGTACCCCGTCACCACGTTGAAGACGCCTGGCGGGAAGCCGGCCTCTTCGGCCAGCTCAGCGAGGTGAATGATCGAGGCTGAGGCGAATTCGGACGGCTTCACGACGACGGTGCACCCGGCAGCGAGAGCGGGCGCGATCTTCATGCTCGCGAGCAACAGCGGCCCGTTCCACGGAACGATGCAAACCACAACGCCCATAGGCTCGTGAACGGTGTAGTGCAGGAATCCTGGTTTGTCGAACGGAGTGACGGAGCCCTCAATCTTGTCGGCCAGGCCTGCGTAGTACTCGTAATAACTGGCGAGGTGATCGACCACCCCCAGGGCTTCTTTCCGGCGTCTGCCGATGTCGGTGACCTCGAGGTCGGCCAATCGCTGCCCCTTCTCGCGGATGAGTCGGGCAAACTGGTATAGCAACCGACCGCGCTGAGTTGCGGTCAGCGTTTTCCATTCGCCCTGTCCCGCTTGATGGGCGGCTTCAACGGCCGCATCCGCGTCCGCTTCACCACCACGCGGGATGCGTGCCCACTCCTCACCCGTGTAGGGGTTCTCGGTGCTGATCCATTCTCCGGAAGCGGCCTCGCACCAATCGGCGCCGATCCGCATTTTGAACGTCTCCATTGCTCTCCCTCGGTGATTCGATTGTGAAGCGGGTTCAGGGCAGGTAAAGTCCGCCGTTTACATGAATGGTCTGACCAGTTATGTAGCGGGCGCCGGCGCCCATCAGGAACAGGGTGGGCGCAACTATGTCGTCGGGATTGGCCAGGCGGCCCTGCAAGATCATCGCGAGACGCTTCTGATAGGCCTCGTCCCCGAACCAGCTCTCGCCCGAGATGGGCTGGCCTCCCAAGCCCTGCCCGGACCCGCCCGCAAGGAATGCGGTTTCGGTGATGCCCGGGGAGACGACGTTCACACGGATGTCCGGTGCGAGTTCTTTGGCGACCGACTTGGCGAAGGCGACGACGCCGGCCTTAGAGGCACTGTAGGCGCCCAGCCCCGGCGGCGGCTGGATAGCGACCGTCGAGCCGATGAAGGTCAGCGTTCCAGTACCCCGATTGAGCAGTGGCGCAAATGACTGAGTTGCCAAGAATGCGCCGCGCAGATTGACAGCCTGCACTTTGTCCCACCGCTCAACCGAGTAATCGAGCGTTGGTGTGTCCGCGTCACCGATGCCGCTGACGTAGACGACGGCGTCGACTTCTCCCCACTGCTTCTGAACCGCTTTGGCGGCGTCTGAGACAGAGGTCTCGTAGAGCACGTCGATCTCCAGGTTGAGCACACCGGGGATCTCGCCGCGTTCCGAGATAGCCGACGGGGTGTCGAATGCGATGACGTCTGCACCAGCCTCGCGGGCCCGCGAGGTCATCGCTGCGCCGATGCCGCCGTGTCCGCCGATGATTGCTATCTTTGTGCCCTGCGGCAGGCCCAAGTTCGTGAAGTCGATCTCTTGCATCGTCGCCCTGTCCCTCTCGATTTGCTACTGGGTAAACCACGGCGGCCCATGCACCGCACGGGAACGCCTTGGAGGAGAACGTCTTCGACGAACGCCTGGAATCAGATTCGGCTGCTCGCGAAGGTGAACTATGTTGATGTGGTCGTGGGTTGCCTCATTCGTGTCCCTCCACTACCCGGACGTGTCGGGGAGGTGGGGTGCGGTTCGGTCAGCTGACGTGTGTGAAGTCTGCCAGTCCGAGGGTGTCGATCACTCGGTGGACAGCAGGATCATCGGTTTTCAAGAGCTGCCTTGATTTGAGGCACAGCGCTTGGGCGTTGATGGTGGTCACGCCGCTCACCCTGTCGTCCGTTGCAGAAACTACGACGTGCCCGCCGGATTCGGAGACAAAATGGAGTTCCTCTGTGCCAATCCGGCCGACGGATTGAATCTTCAGATCGAACTGGTCGGACCACACGTAGGGCACTTCTACCATCGGCGCGGATGTGCCAGTGACGATCGACTTCGCCACGTGTTGAGCATGTCTGACTGCGGTCGTCCAGTGCTCATGACGCTCGAGTCGGTCGTAGCGGGGGTTGACCCATCGTGCGCAATCACCAACGGCCCAAACCCCGGGAGCCACCGCCAAACCGTCGCCGCAGACCACCCCGTCATCGATCGTGAGCCTAGAGCCAGCCAACCATTCCACGTTGGGCACAGCACCGATCGATGCGAGCGCGTAGTGCCCCTGTGTGCCATCGATCCAAACCAGGTGGTCATCTCCATCCAGCATCGGATTCTGCTCACTCAGGCGAAAATCTACCCCTTCCGCGGCATGCCTACTAGCGATCACCGCTGCCGCCGCCTCCGGAATGCCTCGGGTCAGAATTCGGGGCGCCACGTCCACGACCGTGACCTTCATTCCGAGACAGGTGGCAGCAGCCGCGGCCTCCAGTCCCAGAAAGCCCCCGCCCACGACAAGTAGGTGGCCACCACGTTGCACTGCATCCTTCAGTCGCTCCCAATCCTGCCGGGTGCGTACGTAACCCGCCCGTGCGGGAAGTGGGTGCGGGAGTGGCTTTGGCCTGCAACCAGTGGCAATGATCAACTCATCGAATGTGACCGAACCTTGCGAGGTCTCCAGGACCCGGGCATCCACGTCCAGTCCCGTAGCAGTAACACCGGGGCAGAATGTGATTCCCCGCTCGACCAGGACGGATTTCTCAACGATCAAATTCAGTTCATCGCCAGTATGGATGCGCTTGGAGAGCTGGGGCTTGTCGTAGGGCGACCCTTCCTCCGAATCAAGCAAGACCAACTCGCCCTGAAAGCCCTGGTCTCGAAGCGCGGTGGCGCAACGCACGCCGGCCACCGAGGCGCCAGCAATAGCGATTACGCGGTTGGATGTCGAGGTAGGGCTCACGTCAGCCTTCACGCTTACGTAGCCGGAGTGCGGCAGCCGGACAGTCAGCAACGGCCGCGGTTAATGTTGCTCGCTCATCATCTGCCCATTCGTCTTTGAGGAGAATGGGCAGATTGGAAGTCAAGTCGAGCTCGAACATCTCGGGCGCAGCGAGCACGCAGTTGCCGTACCCGTTGCACTTGTCGAGATCGAGCTCGAGCACCTCGGTGGGCGAAGAAACGGTGATCTGATCTGCCATGTCAGGCAACTCCTCTTTCGTTCGGGGACAGGTTCGCAGCGAAGCGCAGTGGGAGGGACACGGGACCGTTCATCGTGCCACCGCCCAGGGCTCCGAAGTCGGGATCGCCGGCGTACTCGACCTCCGGCAGAGTGATGAGCTTTTCGAGTATCAAACGCAGTTCGGTACGTGCCAGCAAAGCTCCTGGGCACTGGTGGCGACCGAATCCAAACGCGAGATGGCCTGCAGCGCTTCGGTCGACGTCGAACTCGTCGGCGCGATCGAACCTCTCCAGATCGCGATTGGCTCCCGCATAGACAAGAAGGACGCGGGAGCCGGCAGGAATGTTAATCCCACCCACTTCGACGTCACGGGTTACGAAGCGACCAATGCACTGCACGGGGGAGCTGTAGCGGAGAACCTCTTCGACGAACGCAGGGATCAGTTCCGGCTGCTCGCGCAGACGAGTCTGTCGAGCCGGGTCGTCGGCCAAGTAGCGGAGCATCGAACCCGAGGCGTTCATCGTGGTCTCATGACCGGCAACCGCGAAGGCGAGAAGGATCCTTTCCAGCTCATCGTCGGCGATCGGTCGACCGTCGACCTCCTTGTCGAGCAACCACGTGATGTAGTCGTCGGGCCGGGTTTCTCTGTGCCTCTGAACTTCTCCGCGAACGAGGTCTTGAAGACCGGCGCGGGCTTCCAGCAGATCCGTTTCGGAAATGACTTTCCATGACTCCTCGGTCAGATCGCGGAAGTGAGTGACCGTCTCCGGAGTGAACCCGACGACATGTACCAAGACATTGAGTGGAAGTGGAAGGCCCACTTCAGTGACCCAGTCACCACCGCCCTTGGCATAGAAATCGTCTACGAGCCCTTCGATCAGTCCCCGCAGCGCACCAACCATGCCGCGCACCGAGTCAGGTGTGATTCGTTCGCTGATCAGTGCGCGGTATTCGGTATGGCGGGGCGGGTCGGTGTCGAGTGGGATGATCAGCCCATCACCGATGGCAGGGATTCGGGTGCCCTGGCCAGAGGCGAAGGTGTCGGGGTCGCGGAGCGCCGAAAGAACGTGCTCATGCTTCGACAGCACATAGAAGCCACCGTGCTCCGGCGAGAACACCACGCCCTGTTCGCGCAGGCCTTCGTACGTTCCCCACACCGTCTCGACGTCGTTGATCGCGTGATGATCGAACGGGCACTTCGTCGCTGCCTGCATTTGAAAGTCCTTTCGAGCGCTTGGTGCGTGACACGCATCACGATACAACAGAACGATACGGATCGTCTAGTTTTTGGGCCGTAGTCTGTCTCTGTGAATATTCCGAATGTTGCTTCGAGTGCCGACGCCAACACCGCAATCGGACGTCGTGGTCCGAGAGAACGAGTGCGCCAGTCCGTCATGGAAGCGACCAAGGCGCTGTTGCAGGAGGTGGGGTTTGCCCGGCTCACCGTCGACTCGATCGCAGAACGAAGCGGCGTGGGCAAGGGCACTATCTACCGCTGGTGGAACAATCGCGCCGACGTCGCCATGGACGCACTCCTCGAAGAGCGGGACCCGGTCGGCTGGTTCGTCGATGATGGCCCTGCGATCGAAAGCCTGCGCCGACAGCTGCGAATTGCCACCGAATTCCTAGGGGGACCCAACGGTGCGGTCGTCGCTGGCCTGCTCGGAGACGCCCAGCACGACCCCCAGATGGCCCACGCGTTTCGGCAGCGATTCCTGCGGCCACTTTTCGAACTGACGCGTCGCCTACTCGCTGAGGCCACCGAAGAAGGAGATATTCGAGCCGACGTAGACCACGACCTGCTGATTGACATGCTGACCGGACCGCTCTACTTCCGCCTGCTGGTCACGGGCGAGCCGTTGTCGGCAGCCGCGACCCAACAGTTGGTCGATACAGCGCTGCGGGGTGCAAGGCCAGAGCCGCGAAATCTGGGCCCGCGAACTCCGACCCAGTGAAGTGCGATGTTCCGTGGCATAGATTGCAGGGGAGCGTTACCCGCAGCGGCGAACTCCGGACCACTCCAGCTCGCAACCCTCGTCTTAGTTGGGAGGGCCCTGCAGTTTGACGAGAATGTCCTGGCGCAGCCGATTTTTGTCCAATTTTCCTACGGGTGTCCTTGGCATTTCACCGATCCACTCCAGACGCTCGGGCCACTTGAACTTCGCGACACCAAGATTCTGTAAGTGTTCTTGCACCTCTGCGACGCTCAAGGGCTGACCCTGCGCGATCAAATAGGCGCATGCTCTCTCTCCCAGCCGATCGTCTGGCATCGCGACCACCGCGGCCGATGAGATCCGCGGGTGCTTCACCAAAAGCCCCTCTATTTCTTCGGCACTGATCTTCTCGCCGCCCCGATTGACCAAATCCTTGATGCGTCCCTCCATCGCGATGGTGCGACGGCCGCCGATGACGACGACTTTCACGAGATCGCCGGTCCGGTAAAAGCCATCGCTGGTGAAACTCGTCTGGTTGATCTCTGGCGCGTCGAAGTAGCCCCGAATTGTGTACGGACCGCGGCATATAAGTTCGCCCGCCTCTCCGTCGGGGAGTTCGACCAACGTGCCTGGGTCGATGACCCTGAACTCGTCTTCGTCGGAGATCGGTAGGCCGACTGATGTCAATCGCAGTTCGCGTGGCAAGCCGAAGTCCGTCGTGGTGAACAGCCCTTCACCCATCCCGAACTTTTGACCGACCTGCACGCCCCGACTCTCGAAAGCGTCAAAGACCTTTTCTGGAACTTTGGCTCCGGAGAGGAGTACCTGCTCGAGTGTCCCCGCGGTCTCGTCGAACAACGGGTGCGCGACCATTCCGAAGTGAGCGTGGCCGATCAGGATCGCCGTGGCTCTTTCGCGGATCATGACGGGTAGCGCTTGATCGAGGCTCGCCGTGGCCAGCACGAGCGTTCCGCCAACGGAGTGCGCCGCGTGGACACCGCAGGTGATGCCTGCATTATGGATGATCGGTATCAGGTGGGCGACGCGTGAGTTCTCGTCCCAGTGGCGGACGGCGGCATATGCCTTCGCGTTGTACCAGTACTCCGCGTGAAGTCGCGGAATTATTTTTGGCACGCCCGTTGTGCCCCCTGACAGTTGGAAGGTCACTATTTCATCAGGATCGATGTGCTGCTGCAGGGATTCCACGACGCGGCGCGACTGTGCCGGATCTGACTGCTCGATGAGATCCTCGAGGCGAGTACCCGCGGCGCCCGCGTCGGCGTCAAGCGTCAGTACGTGGCGCATAGTGGGGTGCCCCTGGGTCTGCTCGACAGCGAAGGCAACCATGTCGAAGCCGGACGCACTGTGCTCGACCAAATGGGCGACGGCCTCGATTTTGCGGCTGATCGAGCCGATCTCGTGTGCACGGTGAGCGGCAAGCGTGCACACTGGGATGAGTCCGGCTTTGAGCATGCCGTACCACGCGACCACTGTCTTGATCCGGTTCGTGAGCTGCACGATGACCCGTCCACCGGACTCCAGGCCGTGATCGCGCAGGCCCATCGCCAGGCGGTCTGTGAGCTCGTCGAGTTCTGCATATGTCAACGAACTTTCCTCGGTGACGACGGCGATGCGAGCCGGGTGTCGTCGAGCCACCTCGTGGAATTCACGCGCCAGTGGGAAGTCGCCCCACAGGCCGAGCGCTCGATATCGGTCAACCATGTCCGGTGGATACGGCGAGAGCCGGTTTGCCCAGTCGATCACTGCACTCCTATTTTGCGCTTCGCTTGAGATGAATGCGGGAGACGAGCCTAAAACAGGGAAACACTTGAGTCAAAGGTTCGACACTAAAGTCGGGTACACTTCAACTGCTCGCACGGAAGCTGTGCGATGCCGTCGACAGATCTCGTGCTCGCTCGGGGCGTACTCAACAAGGCGAGCGGTTCGGTATGGAAGCACCCATGCGACCAAAACCGTTGAGTGACACGCACGAAAGGGTGGCCACTGGTGGACAAAGTTGTTTACGCCGAGGACGTAGTAGCGGGTACCGCCTATGACCTGGGAAGCTACGCCGTCACGATGGATGAAGTCCTCGAATTCTCGCGGCAATGGGATCCGCACGACATTCACGATGAACAGGCCGGGGTCGGGCACTTTGGAGGGACGATCGCCAGCGGTCTGTATTCCATGGCCATCCTGCAACGGCTCGCGATACTGAACGTATACCGACATTGGGCGATTCTGGCTGGCCGCCGGATCTCCGACGTCAGCTTCCGTGCCCCGGCCCGGCCCGGCATGACACTGCACGGTTCGCTGGTCATCGACAGCATCGACATGCGCGACGACACGAGGGCACTGATCACGGTGAGCAAGACGCTCGCCAACGAAGGCGCAGTCATCCTTACGTCGACTCATGAATTTTACATGTTCCGCCGACCTCGGAGCCTTGCGGTCGAATCCCCGGGCGGCGAGTAGTCATACAACCGCCGGCCGCTGAAGAGTGGACCCCGTTTGGTTTGGCCCACTCAGCCAAGGAGAAAGGACCAGACCGCGCACCACTTGGATCTGTGCACGAATCATCTGCACATCGGAGGCACTCCACAAGCACCGAGGGGAAGGCCGTCGCCTCGTCCTGTAGTTCTCCGCGGCCCATTACGGATTCTCCGAACTGCGGATTCCACTTCTGTCTTAGGAAGCAATGACAACACTTTTCAGGATTTTCGCCGGTCCGTTCCTCGCCTTCGTGGACTACTTTCTCGCCCCGAGAGCGACCTATGTGCTGTTCGATATGTCGGAGGACGTGGACGACGACGGTGCCCATGATGGGTGCCTCGACCGGTGACAAGCTGTAAGTTTGGTCCCTCGACCGGACAGCTTTCGTTCGTCGACTGATCGGCAGGCACCGGTGCCGCCCCTAATGGATGGCCCGGCGCCGGTGCCTGTTGGTCAGGGACGTCCTACCTCCACCCGTCTCATCGCCGGGACACAGATAAAAGCGGCGGGACTACTTCCGAGTCGCCGAGACCGACCAACCTCGTTTGCGTAGGGCATGTACTCCAGATCGTTCTCCTACGTCAGCATGACCCGCCCTCGTTGGCGGAGCCGTGCCGCGGTGCCGAGTCCGCGAGCCCATCTCCAAGTTTGACGTTTGTGTTTACACATTGACAAGTGCGTAAGTTCTTACTATGTTGTGGATCACATCGATAGCAAACTTCGAGCTTGTACAGACAGGGAGTATCAATGGCCTACGTCATTGGAGTAGACGTTGGTGGCACTTTTACCGATGCGGTCCTCGATGACGGCAACGGATCGATTGTTGCTGCTAAAACCCCTTCCACCCCGCCGGACTACTCGCAGGGCGTCATGGATGTCATCGTTCAGCTGGCCGAGAACCTTGGCGAACCAGTCGAGGTCATGCTCGGCAAGACCCACCACATCGCGCATGGAACGACTTCTTCGCTCAATGCTTTGGTCATGGGCAATGTCCCCGACGTCGGCTTCCTGACAACCGTGGGGCACCGCGACTCGATCTACATCATGAACGTCGAGGGTCGCTATCTCGGCTCAGCTCCGCACGAGCTGCAAAACGTCATGGGCCAAACCAAGACCCATCTCATTCCCAAGAGTCAAGCCTTCGAGATTACCGAGCGGGTTGATCACGCAGGAAACGTGGTCATCGAGCTCGATGAGCAGTCCGTGCGGAACTCAGTGGAAGACGTTCTCGGTCAGGATATTCGTTCTATCGCAGTCTCTTTGCTGTGGTCGTTCCGTAATCCGGTGCACGAGCTTCGGGTTCGCGACATCATTCACGAGATCGACCCGGATGTCTTCGTGGCTCTCTCCCATGAGGTGAGCCCTCGCATCCGGGAATTTTCTCGCTCTTCGACCACGATTATGAGCGCCCAGATCGGTCCTGGACTGCGTGACTACCTCGGCGAGCTGGAATCCCGCCTTGCAGATGCCGGCTTGCGGGGCCCCCTGCTGGTCATGCAGAGCAACGGTGGCGCCATCGCCGCCGCGGAGGCTCCCGCGACAGCCATCAGCACCATTGGCTCGGTGCTCACTGGCGGTGTCGTTGGTGCTGTGAACCTGGGCCAACAGCTCGGCCACAAGAACATAATTTCGACTGACGTGGGTGGAACCACGTTCCTCGTTGGGCTTGTGGTCGACGGTGAGCCCGTCCGGACCAGCCAGACCATCATCAATCACCACCCGATCAACGTGCCTACCCTCGAGGTTCACGCCATCGGATCCGGTGGCGGCGCCATCGCCTGGATCGATCGAGGCGGGAACCTGCAAGTTGGCCCACGTTCGGCGCAGTCTGTTCCCGGCCCCGCCTGCTACGGGGCCGGCGGCGTGGAGCCGACCAATACCGACGCCAATCTCGTACTAGGCATTCTTCCGGAGACAGGCCTTGTCGGCGGACGCAAGAAGCTCGACGTCGAGGCCTCGCGCGAAGCGATTCGGTCCCACATTGCCGAGCCACTCGGACTCTCAGTCGAAGATGCAGCAGCGGCAATTTACGCGATCCAGAACGCTCAGACCGGCGACCTGCTACGCAAGACCGTGGTCGAAGCTGGGCACGATCCTCGCGACTTCGTGCTGTATGCCTTCGGCGGCGCCGGCCCTGCCTATTGTGCGGGCTACGCGGCTGAGGTCGACATCCGGGAGGTAGTCGTGCCGCTCGGTCCGGTCGCCTCCGGATTCTCCGCTTTCGGCCTCGCGGCGTCGGACGTGGTACTGGCACAGGAGCTTTCCGATCCAGGACAGATGCCCGTCTCCCCATCCGCAACCCAGAAGCACTTCGAAGACCTCGAGAAGCGACTCAGCGAAGCACTCGACCGTCAGGGGCTCTCTTTCAAGGAGATCCTGTATTTCCGTGAGATGGACTTGCGATATACCGCTCAGCTCGCGGAGGTCAGTGTCACAGTCCCCTCGGGTGGGCTGACGGAGGCTGACATGGTGGATGCGATGAACGAGTTCGAGCGTAAGTACGCGAGCTTGTACGGGGAAGGGACTGGCTTCTCGGCAGCAGGCATCCAGTCGATCACCCTTCGTGTACAGGCTACGGGCGTGCTTCCGTTCGATCCTCATATGCCTGAACTTGAGAAGGCTTCGGACAGCGACCCCAGAGACGCGCAGGTCGCTACACGTCGGGTATGTCTCGACGCTCAGATCGGCTTCGTGGAGACCCCGATTTACGACTACCGCAAGCTGCGGGCGGACCATGTGGTCGCTGGCCCTGCGGTTATCGAGGTGCAGACCACGACTGTGGTTGTTCCGCCAAAGATGAGCGGCACCGTCGACCGCCTCGGCAACCTTCACATCATCACTCGCGACTGAATCCAGAACTGAGGAAACGAAATGTCAGCAACGACAATCCCCGGATCCGAGCGCTTCTCGAGCCGGCCGATCGACCCAGAAGTGCTGATCGAAAGCCTCGACGGGACGCTGCCCGTTCACACGGTCACGCAGAAGCAGATCGACGACCTCGACCCGCTCACGTACGAGGTGATCCGCCACCGTCTGTGGTCGGTGACCAACGAGATGGGTGAGACCCTCAAGCGCATGTCAGGATCGCCGATCGTCACCGACGCAAACGATTTCGACTTTGCCATTTGCGACGAGGTGGGCCAGGAAGTTCAGGTCGGTTTGTACAACTGCATGCTGGCTGGAGCTATCGACCTTGCGATCTACTGGACCTTGCAGAACAGGGTGAAGAACCCCGGTATCAACAAGGGCGACATGTTCCTTGCGAACGACCCGTGGGTCGGCGGCGGTCTGCACCAGAATGACGTGATCGTCTTCCAACCGATTTTCCATGAGGGCCAGCTGTTCGGCTGGACGTCGGCAATCTGTCACGAACCCGACCTCGGTGGTGTGGGTCTGGGATCCTTCAGCCCGTCTGCGACGGACGTCTTCTCCGAAGCCCTCCCGACCCCGCCCATCAAGGTGGTGCGCGACTTCGAGGTCCAGGAGGACGTGGCCGACGCCTGGGTACGCCGTTCTCGCGTCCCACAGCTGGTCAGCCTCGATCTTCGCGCCAAAGTCGGCGCCAACACTGTTGGTCGAAAGCGACTGCTTGAGGTCATCGAGCACTATGGCGCGGACACGGTGAAGGCCGTGATGAAACGGATGATGAACGATGCCGAGGGTCGCCTTCGCGGCAAGCTCAAGAGTCTCCCCGACGGAACGTGGTCAACGTCCGGATATCAGGATCAGTCACACGAGGGCGATCGCGGTGTACACAAGATCAAGCTGAAGATGACAAAGCTCGATGATCATCTGACCTTCGACTTCACCGGTACCGACGAACAGGCCGGTGTCATCAACTGCACCTACGCCGGCCTGCGCGGCGGCGCAATGCTCGCGATCATGCCGATGCTCGCCGACGACATTCCGTGGTCCGCCGGTGGGCTGATGCGCTGCTTCGACTTGATCGCCGAGGAAGGCTCTATCGTCAACGCCACCTACCCGGCTGCAGTCAGTCGCGCACCAATCGGGCCAGCGTGGGCGCTAGGGCAATTAGTCGCTGAATGCCTCAGCCAGATGATGGACCGGACCGTCGAGTTTCGCGATAGGGTGCAAGCCGCCTGCTGCGGCACGCATGACACCGCGGTAATGGCCGGACTCGATCAGAGGGGGGAGGTTCCTGTGCCATTCCTCAACATCGTCATGGACGTGGTAGCAGCGGGCTACGGCGCGCGCCCCAAGGTGGATGGCATGGACACCGGCGGAGTGTTCTGCATCCCCATGGGTCGTCTCCCCGATGTTGAAATGACCGAGTATCTGTACCCATTGATGACACTGTGGCGGCGAGAAGAACCCGACACAGGGGGACCAGGCCGGCAGCGAGGCGGACTGAGCGGTTCCGCCGCTTTCATCCCCTACGGCACCGAAGTGCCGGTCGGACTCGTTGTCGCCTCGGCAGGCAAGGGCGTTTCGCAGAACGGCGGCCTGGCGGGCGGCTACCCGGGCAACACTGCGGTCGGCATAGTTGCCCGCAACACCGGCGTCAAGGAGGGGTTCGCCCAGCGTGAGGTGCCGTTCAGCCTGGATGCACTGAGGGGCGAGCACGAGCTTCAGCCATGCTACGGGGAGACCCTCATCGCACCCGGCGATCTGCTCTACATGCATTGGCAGAGTGGCGGCGGCTATGGAGACCCACTGCTACGTGATCCACATCTGGTGGCCCACGACCTCGCCGAAGGCAAGGTCACCCTCGAAGGGGCCGCGCAGTCCTACGGTGTGTTGATCAACGACGGGGACGTAGATCTTGCCGCCACCGATGCGCGAAGAACCGAACTCCGGGCGGAGCGGAAAGCACGATCCATCGCCCCTGCGAACGGCTCGGGGAAGAGCCATGCGCCGGGAACTGGCAAACGAATTGACGACAACCTGGTCGCCATCGAATCGGGCGGCATTCATGTAGTGGCATGCGCACACTGTGGACACGAGCTCGGGGACCCCCGCACGGACGAGACCCTCAACGTTGCTTTCTTCGAAGGCCCCAGCGCTCTCGCCGGACCCCACGTGACCGCACATCCCGAGAATTATGTGGACGCGGAGGTCGTTTTCCGCCAATTGAGCTGTCCGAACTGCTACACCGCCATTTACTCAGGTGTGGTGCCATCAACGCACACGGACAACGTACTGGACCTGGACCGCTACGTCTCGTTCTGACGCGCGGCCTTTGCGTCGGGTCCGGCACAACTTGTGGGGCCCGGCGTAAGCGAATGTGGCTCTCGGCCTCAAATGCAATGGGCAACAGACTCCGACGGATGCACGACTCGATGCGTGTGGCGCGCATGGTCGAGCCGAAGTAACCCCGTCGTCGGCCGTGACCGGGACGATATGCGCGAACGCGCGGCCCTTCTCCGCCCAGGTACCGGGCACGCAGTGCAGCACGAAGTTCGTGGACACGGAGTCGAACACGCCGATGTCCGTGGGAAGTGGGGCGAGGACGCTGCCGGTATGCGCGGCCGCGGTGATGCCACGGTCGGCGAGAGGTGCGGTGGTTATATGCAACGTGTTCGGGTTGAGGTCGAGCAGCGCCACCACTGGGTTCGGGGACGGGTAGGTGGCGCGGCGGAGGTACCAGCCGGTTCCGAGTTAATCTCCAGACATGCGTGTTCCCCCGCTCGTTGCCTCGTGATGGCGTTCCCCGCCATCACCGATCGTAACGGCGCCGACTACAGCGACTCGGTCGATTCATGTGCCGCGCGGTGTGTGGGTCTCGGAGCGCACCACCCGTCGAGTGCGACATCACGGTGGGGCGGCCGCGTCCTCGTACCCCACCATTCGACTCCAGCCGGCCCCGCCGCAGTTGATCTCGACTAATGGTGTGCGCCACCCGCCCGAAAGGCACTGAGGCTAACGCGGCCTCGGCGTGGAAGTCGTCGGAGACGTGTGAAATTCGGGGCGTGAAACTGGCTTGCTGGCTCGCCGCCAGCACAACATCCCACGCCAGGTAGCCGACAGCTACGGCGACGTCGATCGCGCCATCCAGCAATAGCGACATGCTGGCCCCGCCCTCGGCCTCCCGGACGTTCACGATGAGAGGGCGTACCCGAGCACAGTGCAGTCAACGACCGGGCCGACCACATGAATGACCGACGAGGCGAAGGCGGCGATTCCTACGGTGCCGATCGTGCCCTGGGCGTGCGCCGCCATGCTGGCATCAGCCCGGTTGAGCTCCGCGAGCACCGCGTCCGAATGCCGGGCTAGCAACTCACCGGCCGAAGTCAGTCGTACCCTCCTGCCGTGTCCGTGTCGTGCAGCAGTTCCTGGCCAACCTCAGACTCGAGTGCCATCAGTTGCTGCGACACAGCCGAGAGAGGTTCAGCGCCGTTTCAGCGGCAGTTACCGTGCCGCGGTCGGCGAGCGCACGTAGCACCCGTAACCGTCGAGGATCAATCATTGACCCACCTCCGAACTGACGTGCCGGTTGATTCCTGCGGCACTTTGACCGCAGGACCGGAGGGCGCCGCTACCACGGGCTCGGCGTCCTGCCCCGACACCGAGACGATGATGGCCCGCCCCTGCACTCGAAGAAGTGCACAATGACCGCATTGCCGACGAGAGATCACAGGCCGCTGACGGACACCACAACACAGAATTTCTCCGATCAATTGGATGGTTGGAGGGGGATCCTGTGGGATCCGCCGCCAGTCCTGCAGGATCTGTGAAGGCCGCTGATTAGCTCTGCGTCCGGCCTAACCGGGCCTACAGTTGGCAGAGGTCGATGTGTCCGGTGCCTGCGAGCGATTGTTGGACTCACCGGCGCGAGCCGGGGACTGGGGTTGGGACCATGAGGAGAGCCCCGGCGCGCTTGTCGATTTCGTCTACAAGACGACGCATCCGACGTGCAAATAGTGCCTGCAGCTTGGAGTCTCAATACAAATAGACGTCAATGACAGGGTTGGCGCGGATTTTGTCTTTGGAGTGCTTCCGGGCGGATCAGCTGAAAGAGATTTCGCCGAAGATTCTACGCGTCTCCTCTAGGTATCTCAGGTTCATGACTCGTCTCAGCGATATCCTTGATGACACGCCATGGAGCGGTGAGTCCACGGTGGTATCTGCGCTGGTCGTGCCGTCGTGGGCCAGTACGTGGGAACCTTGACTCGACGGGGTGAGTAGACCGTTCGATGGGTGAAGGTGATCCGCTCGACACGCAGCGGTACCCGCCGTCCCCGGCCGCCGAACTGGCAGACGCGGGATTCGACGATGTCCAAGAGATCGGCCGCGGCGGTTTCGGTGTCGTCTACCGCTGCGCCCAGGAGGGCCTGGATCGCACGGTAGCGGTGAAGGTGCTCACCGTGGACCTCGACGAGGCGAACCGGGCCCGATTCTTTAGGGAGCAGCGGGCGATGGGCCAGCTGACCGGGCACCCGAATATTGTCAACATTCTGCAGGTCGGCGCCACCGACAGCGGACTTCCGTACATCGTGATGCCGTACCACTCGCAGGATTCACTGGAGGCCCGAGTCCGCAAGGGCGGTCCGCTGCCACTGGATCAGGTTCTTCGGGTGGGGGTGAAGATGGCCGGCGCGGTGGAGTCGGCGCACCGGCTCGGCATCCTGCACCGGGACGTCAAACCGGCGAACATCCTGCTCACCGATTACGGCGAGCCGCAGTTGGCAGATTTCGGTATCGCGCATATCACCGGTGGCTTCGAGACCGCCACCGGCGCGGTCACCGGGTCGCCGGCGTACACCGCGCCGGAGGTGCTCGGGGGTGATCCGGCGAGTCCGGCGGCCGATGTCTACGGGCTCGGTGCCACTCTGTTCAGTGCCCTGACCGGGCATGCCGCGTTCGAACGTCGCAGCGGTGAGCAGGTGGTCGCGCAGTTCCTGCGGATCACCACGCAGGAGGTGCCCGATCTGCGTGAGCACGGGATCCCCGACGACGTGTCCGATACGATCGCCCGCGCGATGGCCCGCGAGCCCGGTCAGCGCCCGGGCGCCGCTGCCGACTTCGGGGAACAGCTGCGAGCCCTGCAACGCGGTCATGGCTTCCCGGACGACGAGATGGCGCTCCGTGTGGAAGCCGATGTGCAGGGGAACCGAGACCCATCGATCTCGCGCGGCGGACGAGGTTCGTCGACGCTCTCCACAGTGGGCGCGACGGGAAGTCTCCCTCTAGAATTGACTAGTTTCGTCGGTCGACGGCACGAATTGACCGAGGCGAATAATTTGCTGGCCGGGTCGAGGCTGGTGACGTTGACCGGGATCGGCGGTGTCGGCAAGACGCGGCTGGCGATGAGGGTCGCGGCCGCGGTGCAGCGCGACTACTCCGACGGTGTGCGCCTGGTCGAGTTGGGTGAACTGCGTGACGGGTCGTCGCTAATCGATGCGGTGGCCGCCGCTGTCGGAGTGCGGGACCACTCGGCGAGGACGCTGCGGGAGGTTTTGATCGAGTTCCTCGCATCGCGGGAGGTGCTGTTGGTTCTCGACAATTGCGAGCACGTGGTGGACGCGGTCGTCGAACTCGCCGTCCCCATGTTACATACCTGTCCGCGGTTGCGGATGCTGGCCACCAGTCGTGAACCCCTCAACATCGGAGGGGAGGCGGTACTCCGGGTTCCCCCGCTGGCCGTCCCGGATCCCGAGCGGAAGCCCTCGCTGCGGGGGTTACCCAAATACGATGCGGTCACCCTGTTCGCCGAACGCGCCGCTGCCGCCGTTCCCGGATTCGCGCTCACCGAGGACAACGCGGCGGCGGTGGCGGGGATCTGCCACCGGCTCGACGGGTTGCCGCTGACGATCGAATTGGCGGCGGCCCGGTTGCGGGCGATGTCGCCCGAGCAGATCCTGGGGCGGCTGACCGACCGCTATGCCCTGCTGACCCGCGGCAGCCGGGGTGCGCCGACGCGGCAGCAGACGCTGCGGTTGTGTTTCGACTGGAGTTTCGAGTTGTGCTCCGCCGGTGAACAACTGGTATGGGGGCGGCTGGCGGTGTTCGCGGGAAGCTTCGAACTCGACGCCGCAGAGCAGGTGTGCGGCGAGGGGCTGGAGCCGGGCGAGTTGCTCGACACGCTGACATCTTTGGTGGAGAAGTCGATCCTGATCCGGGAGGATCACGGGTCGGTGGTGCGGTTCCGGATGCTCGAGACCCTCCGCGAGTACGGCTTCGAGAAACTCGAGCAGACCGGTGAGGCTGTGGCATTGCGTCGCAGGCACCGGGATTGGTACGAGGCGTTGGCGCTGGATGCGGAGGCCGAGTGGATCAGCGCCCGCCAACTCGACTGGATCGCCCGTCTGAAACGGGAACACGCGAATCTGCGGGAGGCCCTCGAATTCGGCGTCGACGACGACCCCGCCGCCGGCCTGCGTATCGCCGCCGCACTGTTCTGGTTCTGGAACTCCCAAGGCCTCTACAGCGAGGGACGATACTGGATCGACCAATTGCTCGCCCGCCAGACCGGCCAGTCCACTCCCGAGTGGGCCCAAGCGCTCTTCGGTGCCAGCGTAATGGCCTCTGTGCAAGGCGATCTCGAAACCGGAGCGGCGCTCGTGGCGGAGGGGCGCACGCTCGCCGATCAGACCAGCGACCCGATGGCGCGTGCGTTCATTGTTGGCGCGGACGGCATGCAGGCCCTCTTCAGTGGTGATTTGGCGCGCGCGTGCTCGCGACTGGAAACCACGCTCGCGGAGTTCAAAGGATGCGACGAAAGAACATTCGAAACTAGCGTCCTGTTCTCATTGGGTGTGGCCTATGGGTTGAGAGACTTGCCGGGGCAGGCGATCGAAAGCCTCGAACGTGTTCTCGCGATCACGGAAACGCACGGCGAGAAGATGTACCGGTCGCTCGCGCTGTGGGCCTTGGGGGTTGTCGTGTGGCAGCAGGGTGATGCCGATCGTGCGGTCCGGCTTCTCAAGCAATCGTTGGTCCTTTCCCGGCAAGTTCACAGTCCGCGCAGCGCAGCTTCGTGCCTGGAGGCGCTGGCCTGGATTACTTGCGAAGTGCACGACGCACAGCGGGCAACTGTCCTGATGGGCGCGGCTGACGGAGTGGCGCGTTCGATGGGAGGTACTGCGATCATTCATTCCCATCTGATCGCCTACCACCAGAACGTCGAAAGAAAGGCCCGGCAGGAACTCGGGGACAAAGCATTCGGAGCGGCTCACCGCAAAGGCGAACAGCTCGGCCTCGATGCGGCCATCGCCTACGCCCTCCACGAGGATCCGCCCAGCACCTCCACACACGACACTGACGCGTCGACGCGACTGACGAAGAGAGAACACCAAGTCGCCGACCTGATCGCCGAAGGCCTGACCAATCAGGCCATCGCCGACCGCCTCGTCATCTCGCCGCGCACCGCACAAGGGCATGTGGAGCACATCCTGGCGAAATTGGGTTTCACCTCCCGGACACAGGTCGCTGCCTGGGTCGTGGGTAGTCGCGCGGGTGAACGGACGAGCCGCCCACGTTGATCATCAACCAAATTTTACGCATCCCGGCCGCCGGCCGAGGGAGTTACAGAACGGCGACGACGCTCTCATCGAATCGGTGGTCGATGCTCCGGGCAAGTATGCGTGGTCAACGAGGCTGGCTTACCTGGTGCCGGTCGAGTCGGAGTCCTGACCTCCGAAACTGGCGCGGAGGCCGGTGCGGTTTCTGCTCGTTGGAGGCATCACCCGAGGCTGTGTAAAGGACCTGTTGTTGCAAGACGGCGATGATTCCGACCGTGATCGAGCTTTCGATGTTGCGCATGGGTTGAGCGTATCCACTTGTCCGCGTACCGCCGCGACGTCAGGCCGGCCTTCCACAGATGATGAGCACACGAATCCGTGAAAATGCGCGTTGACGAACGGTAACGCGGAGAGGCCGGGTTGGGGTCGTGTTACTACAGGCTTCGCTGCGGTGGGAGCGTGACTGATGCGTCGGCTGCTGCGAAGTCGAAAAACCGGGGCGGTTCGGGCAACTCGAGCGCGGTAAGGATCTTTCGTTGCCCGGCAGTTAGATACTGCGTACGTGCGGACCATGAGAGGGTCACGTCTCTTCACGGAACACGTTCCCACTGTCGATGCGACTTCGGTTAGGCGGATGAAAGACGCTGGAGCCATTCCCATAGGAAAAACGAAGGATCCGGAGTTCTCCTACTGGACCGAAACAGACAACCTGGCCTCAGGAAAAACATTGAACCCGTACAACGTTGTACGTACATCGGGTGGCTCCAGTGGTGGGGAGGCAGCCGCCATAGCCACGGGAATGTCTCCTATTGGGCTGGGTAGTGATGTGGCGATCGCAGAGAGCATTCGGAAACTCGGTCATGTCCGTGCGAGGCGTCGGGTCATGAGGCCGATCATGGCGATGTGAATGACGGCCTCGTGGTGGTCGGGTCGGGTCTCATAAGCGCGGACGCAACGGCGGTGCTTGTTGATCGAGGCAAACGTGCGCTCGACTACCCAAACCCGGGGCCGCACCTGGAATCCGCACGCGCCGGGGATCCTTCCGATGATTTCAATCTGCAGGGCAAGCACGCTTTTCGCCCAGCCGAGCAGTCGCCCAGGGGAGCCGCCGTCGCCCCAGACGAGCCTGGAGAAGCCGCCCCGCAGTCCGGCCAGCAGCCGGTGCGCGGCGTCGCGATCCTGGATCGAGGCGGCGGTCACCACGACCGCGAGCAGTAGCCCGTTGACATCCACCGCAATGTGCCGCTTGACCCCATTCGTCCGTTTCCGCCCGTCCCACTCGCGACGGGATCCGGGCACCGTGTCGGCGGCGGGCACGGTCTGTGAGTCGACGATCGCCGCGGTCGGGCACCGGTCGCGTCCGGCCCGCACGCGGAGCCGAGCTCGCCGCGCGTCGTGGATGCGCTGCCACACCCCGGCGCGGACCCAGCGGACGAAGATCCCGTACACCGTCGACGCCGGCGGACCTCCACCGGCAGCTGCCGCCACCGCGATCCCACCGCGAACCACGTAGAGAATCGCATCCAGAACAACTCGGCAGCAGTACTTTTCGGGCCTGCCGCCCAATCCGGTGGAGTTGCCGGGCCGAGGTTGCAGTGGTTACCGTACCCCCAATGCGCGTCGTTCAGTGACGAGGACGGACACACCGCATTCCGATGTGCAGGTGACCGGGGTGGGCACGCCAGGCACGACGCGATAGGAGATGATGACATGGTCCGGCTACGAGACCCAGTAGCTGCGGCGACGCATCGTCGCGACCGGAACACAGCGGTGACGGCGCCGCTTCACGTCCCCGACCACCGCTGTGCATATGCCGCTCGGGCTGAGGGAACCCGAGTCTCTGTACCGTGACCGAGGCCATTGTTCGCTAACGATAGAACTGTAATGCGGCCTCATACAGCTAGAGGGACAAACCTCCATCAACGACCAGTTCGGTGCCATTCATGAACGAGCATTCCGAGGATGCGAGAAACAGAACTGCCCGCGCGATCTCGTCGGCCGTGCCACGCCGCCGCAACGGAGTGGCATGGGTGACTGCATCGATTTGCTCGTCTGGCATGACGTCGATCATCGTGGTGCTGATGAATCCGGGCGCAACGGAGTTTACGCGCACCCCATACGGTCCCAGCTCGACCGCAGCGCATTTTGTCATGCCGCGTACCGCCCACTTGGTCGTGGAATAGCCGATCTGATTCGCGTAGCCGCGGTGACCGCCGATGGAGGACAGGTTGATGATCGAGCCCGAGCCCCTTTGCTTCATCTCTGCTGCCACTGTGCGCATTCCGAGGAAGACGCCGAGCTGGTTGACGCGGTAGTGGCGCTCGAAATTCTCTACGCTAGTTTCGCTGATGTCGTGACCCGGATCGAGCACGCCAGCGTTGTTGACCAGAACCGTGACGTCGCCCAAGTCATCCCGGACACGGGAGAGGAGTGTCTCCCAGGACTGTTCGGAGCTGACGTCGTGGGGCAAGTAGTGGCAGCCTAGGTCGGCGGCCAGGTCGCGGCCGTGTTTCTCCGAGCCGCCGGCGATCACGACAGTCGCTCGGGCACCTACAAGCGCTTTGACGATCGCAGCTCCGATGCCGCGGCTGCCGCCGGTCACGATGGCGGTCTCGCCGCCCAGGTTGGGCGCCGAGGCAGTTGTGTCTGTGGACGGACTGGAGTTCATGACATTCCTCCCCATAGGGGTGATCGAGTCGAGGAAGGGTTGCTAGCGCTGCTGTGAGTGCGACCGGCTGCCCTCGGTGTCGAGATAGCTGGAGTTGGGTTGGCTATGGGCGTATCGGGGAGCGCCTCGGCGGTCGGTTGCGTAGGCACTCCAGTGGCCGAGCACGTGGCCTAAGCGAGCGCCGGACCGATACCGCCGGCGACGACGAATCGGGCGGTGGTTCCAGTGTCATCGAGCTCCGGGTCAACAAGTTCTCGGCGACGGACCCGACGTGGCGGCGCCCGCCCCCTTCCGCACCTGTCATCATCCGGCGGCGACGCTCATCCCGCCGTCGGCCATGACGATCGATCCCACGAGATACGCTGCTTGTTCCGAGGCCAGAAATGCGATGACTTGCGCGATTTCGCGTGGTTGGGCGGCGCGGCCGATTGGCGTCCCGCTGCCGTGCTCGGCGAGGAAGCCCGATCCGTCTTCGTGTATCTCATCGAGGATGTGGGTGATCACGTCGCCCGACCCGACGGCGTTGACGCGGATTCCGTGTTCGATGACCTCGAGGGACAGTGCTCGAGTCAGCTGGGCGAGTGCGCCTTTCGAGGCTGCGTATGCCGCGATTGTGGGAAAAGCCTGGAAGCACGCGTAGGAACCGACGTTGACAATCGCACCCGACTTCTGCGGCGTCATAGCCCGCACGGCTTCTCGGGAGTGCAGAAATGCGCCCGTGGCGTTGACCGCGAGAATGGAATTCCAGTCGTCGAGTGTCATATCGGCGACGGTTTTGTTGATGATGATCCCGGCGTTGTTGACCAGAATGTCGAGCCCGCCGAATCGCTGCTGGGCGAGCGCAACGGCACGGTGGGCACTGTCCTCGTCGGTGACATCGGCGACCAGAGGGGCGACGCTCGGGCTAGCGAGCGCCTCGACGGCAACGTTGCGGTCCTCAGCGACGACCCGGACCCCGCGCTCTACCAACAATTCCACGGTGGCTCGCCCAATACCGCTGGCTGCGCCTGTGACGATTGCGACTTTGTCACTGAGATCGTTTGTTTGGACGGGAGTAGTCATGTTGATGCCTTTCGTGTTTGGTATGACTAGCGAGGGTCAGGCACCGACAGCGGAGTTGTTTCGCTGCCGTGCGCCGGCGTCCAGCTCTTGATCGGCGTGAAGTAGTGCAGGTCGAAGACACGCTCGACCATGCCCCATTGACCGTCTTGTCGCTCGAATCGGTCGTGGTAGATACCGCCCACCTGTGTAGGGCCCGACTCGATGTTGGTGACGAAGCAATCGAGCGCGGTCGTGGCTGTGGCAGTGTCGCCGTCGATGTCGATCACAGCGTTCGACATCCAATGATGCATCCGCGGGCTCTGGGACCAGAGCTGGTGGGCCGCGCCTACGATCGCATCCACACCTGTGAAGTTGCCGAAGGGTTCGCCGAGCCTCAGCGTGGCGCCTTCGTGCCAGATGCCGCGCAGCGTGTCGATGTCTTGCAGGTCAAAGGCATGGGCGTACTGCGCGATGAGGCGTTCGATGGCACGTTGGCTTTCAAGGCGGTCGATTCGGGCTTCAATGTCAGTAACTTGCGGCATCTTTTCCTCCGTGTCCTCAGGGTCGTTGGATTGCCGTGAACGATCGTGCCGTCGCCAAGACGTAATTGCCGTCAATCTCGTCGAGCATGCAGTGGCGGGTGATCATTCGTCTCGCTTTAGCTGGCCGGGCGTCGTTTATGCGCAGCAGCGAGACGATGTCATCACTCGGGAGACTCGCTGAACACTTCGGCCCTGGCCACTCTCTACCCCGTCTTGTTATGACGAAACGGTGTCTTTCCTCATCGAGCCGCTGATGCTTCGTCCTCCGCATACCGGGATGCTCTGCCCGGTCAGGTAACCGGCGTTGGCGTCGGCGAGGAACGCAACCGTGCGTGCGACATCGATGGGCTGCCCCACTCGACCGACCGGGATGGATTGGCGCACCCGCTCGATGATGTCGTCGGGCATCGAATTCGACATCGGGGTTTCGATGAACCCGGGCGCAATGCAGTTGACGGTGATGCCATCGGTTGCAAGGCTCAGCGAGAGGCTTCTACTCACGCCGGCGATCCCGCCCTTGGAGGCGGCGTAGTTGGTGGAACCGAAGTTGCCCAGCCAGGCGCGCGAGGTCAGCGAGATGATGCGGCCGGTTCCCGAGCTGCGCAGGGCCGGCAATGCGGCGGAAGTGGTGGTCAGCATTCCAATGAGATTGACATCGAGAACCTGCCGGAAGACCGCGGGATCCATCTTCTCGATTCGGGCGTCCTTGAGGATCCCCGCACAGTTCACCAGAACATCGAGCCCACCGAGCCGGGAGACGGTGGCATCGACCGCTGCTTGCACGGATTCCCGGTCGGCGAGGTCCGCGGCGAAGACGGAAACAGCGACACCGGTGGTCTCGGTGATGTCCTCCGCCACTGCTTGCAGTGCGCTTTCGGAGATGTCGGAGAGGCCGATGCTGTATCCGAGTCCGGCCAAGTGTTCGGCGATGCCTCGCCCGATACCACCGGCAGCACCGGTGATGAAGGCGACGCGAGGCCGTTCTGCAACTCTCTGGTCGTCGGAGCTCATGGGTGCAGCCTTCCGAGGTCGGTGCCGTTGGCGGCGTAGATTTCTTGACCGGTCACCGCAGCGGCATGCTCGGCGGTGAGCGCCGCGATCAGCTCGGTAACGGCTGGTTCGTTGGGATCGGTGTCGTAGAAGACTGCGTTCGCGGCGCCGCCGTGCCGCTGCAGCTCGATTGCGACAGACCGGACGAAGCTGATCAGAGCCCCGGTTACCGCGCAGTCCAACGGCCTGAGTGGGTCTCCCAGTGCCGCCGTCGCCGGGGCAAGGACGATCACCCGGCCGCGATGGCGCGCTTCGGTGATGGCCGTCCAGTGATGCTGAACGGCGGAAAAGGCCGCCATCAGCGGATGTGCCACCGCCTGCTCGAGGTCCGCGGTATCGAGCGTCTGGCCACTTTCTGTGCCGCGGTAGACGAGCACCACGACCGAGGAAGCTGGTACGTCGGCGGCATGGGTGGTGTCGGCGAGATCGATCGTGGTGAACGTCGAGGTGGTCATCGCGTCACCAGCAGTACCGTGACAGAGCCTCCGTCGGTGCCGCTGACGGTGCCGCCCTTGCAGTATGCAAGCCCGATATTCGCGTCGTCGACCTGCCGTTGACCGGCCCGGTCAGTGAGTTGCCAGGTGAGCTCGCAGATTTGCGCGACACCGGTGGCACCGACCGGGTGTCCACGACTGAGGAGGCCACCGCTTGCGTTGACGGGGAGTTTGCCTCCGATCGAGGTGTTACCGTTCTCGGCCCACCGCCCGCCCTCGCCGACGGGGACGACACCGAGGCCTTCCAGGCGGACGATCTCGGCGATCGTGAAGCAGTCGTGCATTTCTACCAGGTCGATGTCTTCGGGCCCGTATCCGGTGATGTCCCAGGCCTGTTCGCCCGCGCGGCGTGAGACGTCCTCGTCGTTGAGGTTGGTGTCGGCAGTGACGATCTTGCCGCTGACCAGCGCGCAGCCGGCGATGCGCGGAGCTGATGATCGCCCGAGTTTGGCGAGTCCGGCAGCACTGCACAGCACTACCGCGGCGGCACCGTCGCTGATGGGACTGCAATCGAGCAGTCCCAGGGGATCGGCGATGGTTCGGGCGTCGA
Source organism: Rhodococcus sp. IEGM 1307 (assembly GCF_030056915.1). Taxonomy (NCBI): domain Bacteria; kingdom Bacillati; phylum Actinomycetota; class Actinomycetes; order Mycobacteriales; family Nocardiaceae; genus Rhodococcus; species Rhodococcus sp. IEGM 1307. The sequence goes on along the minus strand of NZ_JASHKW010000025.1, from coordinate 117,717 downwards.
CAACTTCCTGCAAACTGATCGGCCGCTGGTATTGAGCGAATGGGTTGTGCACCGAGTGTGCGTGATTTTTCACGGCCACCGCGGCAATCTGTTCGCGGGTGGCACCGTGGTCGGACATGTACCGCCGAGCGCTCATCCCGTGATTGGCGGCCATGACAAGGCCGTTGATGGCATCGAGGTCCGTGGGGTCGGGCATGACCCCACCGGAGACACGGTCGGTCATCTTCTCCGCACCGATGACCAGCACGATGTCGTACAGGCCGGCCTTGATTGCGATCCAGGCTTCGCGGATCGCGGTGGCACCGCTGGCGCAGTAGTTTTCGTGGTTGGAGACGGGAAGGCCGCCGAGGCCCATTTGCGCCGCGACGCGTTGACCGGCGACCGGACCGCCGAAGACATGTCCGACGTAGACGGATTCGATGTCCTTGGTGGTCACGCCCGCGTCGGACATCGCTTCGCGTGCGGCGCCGACCGCAAGTTTCTCGAAGGTGACGTCGACGGGGTACTTGCCGAATCGCACCATGCCGGCGCCGGCGATGTAGGTCTCGCTCATCGGTTCTCCTCGGTGCCCCGGAAGCGGTACCACCACAGTGGTTCTCCGGAGGAATCGGTCTTCAATGTGAACAACTCGACGGCTACTTCGTCGTCGATCTCGACGGCAACTGTCGCCGCGCCCAGCAGTCGGACACCGTCGTCGAGGTCGACGGTCACCAGGGTGTACGGCGTCTGCAATGGGGGCGGGGCTTGGTGCACGATGGTCCAGCTGGTGACTCGACCCCGGCCGGCCAGGATGACGTTGTCGACGGCGTCAGACCCGCAATGGGGGCACAGTGGCCGCTCCGGGAAGGAGCGTCGGCTGCACACTCGGCAGGCGATACCCTTGAGGCCCTGCGGCTCCAAACTGACGACGTCGCTTCTCAGTGGTGAACCTGTGGAAGTCATGGGCTACACTCCGCCTCTCTGAACTAGCTGCGCTGCAATGACGTTCTTCTGTATTTCGTTCGTGCCCTCACCGACGATCATCAGGGGGGCGTCGCGGAAGTACCGCTCGATGTCGTACTCGGTCGAGTAGCCGTATCCGCCGTGAATACGCAACGCGGACAATGCGATCTCCATCGCTGCCTCGGAGGCGAACAACTTCGCCATTCCCGCCTCCATGTCACCGCGGAGCCCGGCGTCGAATCGACTGGCCGCGAACAGGGTCAGCTGACGTGCGGCGGTGAGTTTGGTTGCCATGTCGGCGAGTTGGTGACCGATGGCTTGATGCTTCCAGATCGGCTTGCCGAATGACTGTCGATCCTGTGCGTAGTGCAGTGCGTCTTCGAGCGCGGCGCGGCCAACACCAAGGGCGCGGGAGGCGACCTGGATCCGACCGGTCTCGAGGCCTTTCATCATCTGGGCGAAACCGTGTCCCTCGGCGCCGCCGAGTACCGCCGACGAGGGAACTCGGAAGTTGTCGAAGGAGATCTCGCAGGTCTCCACCCCCTTGTATCCGAGCTTGGGGAGATCACGCGAGACGGTCAGACCGGGGCCGTGCTCGACGAGCAGGATGGAGATGCCCTTGTGCTTCGGGGTGGCCTGGGGGTCTGTCTTGCAGAGCAGGGCGATGAGCCCGGACCGGCGTGCATTGCTGATCCAGGTCTTCGAACCGTTGACGAGGTATTCGTCTCCGTCGAGGCGTGCATGGGTGCGCATCGCCTGGAGGTCGGAGCCGCCGCCGGGCTCGGTCAGGGCCATGGTCGCGCGCAGTTCGCCTGTGGCCATCCGCGGAAGGTAGGTGGCCTTCTGCTCGGCGGTTCCGAAGGTGGTGAGCAGTTTCGCGACGACGGTGTGACCGCCCATCGCGCCGGCCAAGCTCATCCAGCCGCGTGAGAGTTCCTCGGTGACCTGGACATAGCACGGCATCGAGACCGGGGCGCCCCCGAATTCCTCGGGAACGGCCAGCCCGTAGATGCCGATTTGCTTCATCTGTTCGATGAATTTCTCGGGGTACTCGTTCTGGTGTTCCATCTCGTTCACGACAGGCTTCACATCGCGGTCGATGAAGTCGCGGACGGTCTGGATGAGGAGTTGTTCTTCCTCGGGGATGTCGAAATTCACGTGAGAGTCCATCCGTGTCAGTGGTCGGCGAGCGGAGCCGCCGGGGTGGGCATCCCGGAGGTGTCGAGCCCGAGTGAGGTAAGCGCAAGTTCGCGTAGCCGGGCCTTGGGCACCTTCCCGCTGGCGACCCGCGGGAAGCCGGCGCTGGTTCCGTAGATCACATGGTGCGGGGCTTTGTATTTGGCGGCCTTGCTGCGGATGTGGTCCTGGATCCGGGCGAGGGTGACGTCGTCGCGGTCGGCGTCGACGAAGACGACGATCGCCTCACCGCGGACGATGTCGGGGATGCCCACGGCATGCACTTCGCGGACGCCGGCGATCTCCCCGACCAGCAGCTCTACTTCGAGGGGGCTGACGTTGATGCCGCCGGGTTTCATCATCTCCGAGAGCCGGGAGTGGAAGTGCAGGTACCCGCGCTCGTCCATGTATCCGAGGTCGCCGGTGCGGAAGAAGCCGTCGGTGGTCATGACCTCGCGATTGCGGTCAGGATCCTTGTAGTACCCGCGCATGACGTGTCCGCGGATCAGGATCTGTCCGATTTCACCGGCCGGTAGCGGGTCGTCGGTGTCCTGGTCGGCGATGCGGATGTCCCAGTCGGGGAGGGGGCGGCCGATGGTGCCCTCGGCCCGCTCGACGGGGTCGTGGGCATCGGTCAGCGCGCACAACCCGTAGGACTCGGTCAACCCGTAGATGCTGGTACCCAGGGTCAGGCCGAGTTCGGCGCGGGCGAGTTGGCGGTCTGCTTTGCTCAGGCCGAGGACACCCTTGCGAAGGCTGAGTTGGCGGCGAGCGCGGTCGGGATGGTCGACGAGGCTCCGGGTCATGTTGCCCAGTCCGTAGTAGGCGGTGCAGCGTTCACGTTCGAGCAGTTCGAGGGCTCGGCCGGGTTCGTACACCTCCATGAGAACCACGCACGCGCCGTGGGTCCAGGTCGCGCCGAGGGCCTGGACGACACCGAGTCCGTAGAACAGCGGTGTCGCGAGAAAGGACCGGTCCTGCTCGTCGAGCGCCTGCCGTTCGCCGATGTTGAAGGTATTGACGATGGCGTGGTGGTGTTCGAGCGCGACACACTTCGGTCGCGCCGTGCTGCCACTGGTGTAGATGAGGTACACGAGGTCGTCCGGTTCGACTGCGGCTTCGGCGTCGGCCAGTACCGCATCGCTGATCTGCTCTGCGCGCCCGAGGAACTGGTGTAGCGGTACCGCAGCCGGGAGGCGGTGGTCTCCGAGCTCGACGACCTGCCGCAAAGCCGGCAATGCCGTGTCGTGGAGTACACCGTCGGTGCCGGGTTCCTTGGCGGCCGCCGCGACGGTGCCCGCGACGATGGGCACATAGTCCGTGCCGCGCAGCCGGTCGAAGAACAGCAGGGCCTTCACATCGCCGTGGTCGAGCGCGTACGAGAGCTCATCGGTCTTGTACCAGGTGTTGATCGGCACGACGGCGGCGCCTATCCGGGCCCCGGCCATCGCGGTGTACAGCCATTCGGGTCGGTTACCTGCCAAGATGGCGATCGAGTCACCGCGGCCGATCCCTATGGCTAGCAGTGCCTTCGACCATCGGCTGACCTCGTGATCGAGCTCGGCGAAGGTGAAATCGGTGCCTTCGAACGAGATCGCGGCGCGGGTGGGGAAGCGGTCGGCCATTTCGTGCAGCAATGCCCCCCAGGTGTGTGCGGTAGGAGCTGATGCGGTCATGGGAGTTCCTCGGGTTGTGCGGGCGACGAAGCGGGTGGGGCCGCTGCGGGCGGGGTGGGTGAGCCGGGGATCTCGACGGGGAAGGCGAGTACGCGCCCGCCCTTGGCGACGGTGACAATGAGACTGTCGAGCGCTGGGCCGGCGAAGCAGACGCTGGTGGGCATCGTTCCTTCACCGATCGCCAACTGCTCGCGCATTTGCCCGGCCGGGTCGAAGTAGGTGACGGTTCCCGATTTGCTGCCCGCCACCCACAGCCCGCCCTGCGCGTCGATGGTGATGCCGTCGGGGGTGGGGACGGTGATCTCCGGGAAGTCATGATCGACGGTCGCGGTCGATGCTGTGACCAGGTAGCGGCGTACCCGGTTTCGGGCGGTCTCGGCGACGTACAGGTGGTCCGGGTAGGGCCCGAACGCGATGCCGTTGGGGAAGAAGACGTCGTCGAGAACGACTGTTGCGTGATCGGCCGCGGGATCGTATCTCCAGACGCGACCTGGCAGGGCCGCGTCGCCGAAGCCGTGTCCGTTCGGGTCGGTGAACCAGAGGGCGCCGTCCGGCCCGAACGTGCAGTCCGACGGGGCGTCTACATTTCCGCTGGAGATGGTGCTCGGCGTGGTGGAAGCACGGTAGTCCCAGACTTGGATGGACGGAGAGACCGGCAGCTGTGATCGGGTAGGCATCACGTCGCCACCATTCTGGGTGATCCACAGTTGCCCGTCGTAGCCGAGCGTCATGCCGTTCGGTCCGCCACCGGTTTCGGCGGCCGCCACAGCCTGGCGACCGTCGAGGAAGGCCTCGTACAGCGCGCCGCGGCTGACACTCGTGACGAACAATCGGCCGTCGGTGGTCCACACCGGTCCCTCGGTAAAGCCGATGTTCTCTGCAAGGGTCAGGCCGTTGTCGACCGTTCTGGTAATGATCGAGGGTGCCGCCATCAGTGCTGTCCTGTTCTGGTCGTCGCCGCCGTCGCGCAGCTGGTCGAGGCCCACCGCGTCATCAAGGTCTCTGCGGGCTTGCTCTCGCTGCCGCTGGCGGCGCCCGGTGTTCTGCTGTATCGCGGAGCGGGCGCCGGTTCGACGCGATCCTCCCGAAGGAGAGTGCTCCGGGACTGCATGTGCGGGTCGGTCACCGCCTCGTCGAGCGTGAGGACGGGGGATACGCACGCGTCGAGTTCGGCGAAGACCACCGTCCATTCTTCGCGGGTTTTCGTCCGGAAGATACTCGCGAACTGTTCCTTCATGGCCGGCCACTGCGCCCGGTCCTGCTGTGCCGGCAGGTCGGCGTCGGCGAGCCCGAGACCGCGGAGCAGCCGCTGGTAGAACTGCGGCTCGATACTGCCCACGGCCATGAAAGCGTCGTCTGCGGTTCGGTAGACGTTGTAGAAGTGCGAACCGCTGTCGATGCTGTTCGTGCCGGGTTCGCTCGACCAGTTCCCGGTGGACTTCCGATTCCAGATACCGCTCATCAGCAAGCTGGTTCCGTCGATCATCGCAGCGTCGACGACCTGACCGACATTGCTCGTCACCCGCTCGTAGAGCGCGGCGAGTATTCCTGTGACCAGAAGCATCCCGCCGCCGCCGTAATCACCGACGAGGTTGAGCGGCGGAACGGGAACTTCCCCCTGGCGGGTGATGGACCGGAGGGCACCGGTCAGCGCGAGATAGTTGATATCGTGCCCAGCGGTATTCGCGAGCGGTCCCTCCTGCCCCCAGCCGGTCATTCTGGCGTAGATCAATGCAGGATTTCGTCCCAGGCAGATGTCAGGCCCCAGGCCAAGACGTTCCATCACACCCGGCCGGAATCCTTCGATGAGCACGTCGGCGTGCTCGATGGCATCAAGAGCACGGTCGCGTTCGTGTGGGTCCTTCAAATCGAGACTCAGTTCGCCGGCCCGGCCTCGACCGAGAATGCCGACATCTTTCGTATTTTGGCCGGGCCGGTTGATGCGCAGAACTTCCGCGTCGGCGTCGGCGAGCATCATCGCGGCGAACGGTGCCGACCCGAGCGCGGCGATCTCGACAACGCGCAGTCCACGGAGCGGGCCGGGGGAGTGGGCTGTGTGGGTCATGTGCCTTCCTTGTCGGCTGGGACGAAGATCAGGTGTGACGCTCCGTCGTCGGTGGTGGTGAATTCGGCGCGGACCCGCTGCCCGATCCGGAGCGAGGAGGACGTCGGCACCCCGGCGAGGTTTCCGTAGATCTTGGCGCCCTCGTCGAGTTCGATGACTGCGACGACGTACGGGCTCGGTAGGCGGAAACCGGTCAGATAGGTCTTGTGGAAGGTTGCATACGTCCACAACTGTCCCTCGCCGCTCACCCGGTTCCACCGGGGGCTCTCCGTGCTTCCGCATCGAGTGCAGACCGCTTTCGGGGGGAACTGCTGGGTTCCGCAGGCCGCGCAGGTGCTGATCAACAGCTCGCGGCGGGCCAGCCCCTCGAGGTGGGCGGTCAACAGATAGCGGGGGTTCATGCCTGCGCTCCGTACACGACCGAGGTCACTACTGGAGCGGCGCACAGGTATTGGGCGATGGTCGCACCCTGTACCTGGCGGTCTCCGCAGGTTCTCCTCAGCTGGCGGACGGCCTCGACGTTCAGCGCCCACCCTTGCATGTAGCTTTCCGACAGATGACCGCCGGAGGTGTTGATCGGCAGCTCACCGCGCAGCCCGATTCGGCCGTCTTGGATCCATGCTCCGGACTCGCCCGGTGCACAGAATCCGAGGCCCTCCAGGGTGAAAAGCACATTGGGGCTGAAGTTGTCGTATGCCATCAGGACATCGACGTCGGCCCGGCTGCAATCGGCCATTGTGTACGCCTGCTGCCCTGCGGTGGCGATCGCCTCGCGCCAGAAGTCGTCCGGGGGTAAATCGGAGTTGCGTAGCTGACCTTGTTGTCCGAACCCCAGGACATGCACGGGCGGTTGAGCACAGTCGCGGGCCCGGTCCGCCGAGGTGAGGATCATGGCTACCCCGCCGTCGTTGATCAGGCAGTAGTCGTAGATCTTCAGCGGTTCGACGATGAATCGGGACTCGAGGTAGATCTCACGCGAGATGGGATCTGTGAACACGGCGTGGGGATTCAGCGATGCGTGGTCTCGCAGGGTGACCGCGACCTGCGCCAGTTGTTCGGCGGTGGTGCCGTACTGCGAACAGTGCCGCTGGAACATCATCGCGTAAAAGGCTCCGGGCGAGGTCATCCCGTACGGCAAGGTCAGCGCCGGATTGGAGCCGTATCCCTCGGCGGCCGCGCTGGCGCTCGCGCCGCCGCCTCCATAGGTGTGCCCACCCGAGCGCCCATTGTTGCCGTACACCAGCGCGATGGTGGAGGCCATCCCGGTCGTGATGGCCAGTACCGCCATCTGGATGGCGATGCCGGTCATCCGTCCCTCTGCCGGCAGCTGCGCCGTCCAGCGTGGCTCGATTCCCATCCGCGAGGCCACCGTCTCGTAACTGCTCACCCGGTTCACGATCAACCCGTCGAGGTCGCGCGCGGTCAATCCGGCGTCGGCGAGTGCGGCCTCGAGTGCGGTCAAGGCCAAATCGTCGGCGGAGGAACCCGGTAGATTGCCGAATTCGGTCGTGCCGACCCCGACCACCGCGGTGGCCGCGCGAAGTGCGGCGCGATATGGGGGACGGTGTACCTGCACTGAAACTCCAATTGGATAACTGATACGTACGGACAACTTTTACTTTGCCATGTCCAGCAGCGCTTTGGCAAGGGAAGGCGTATCCCGTAGATTCGGTCGGGAATCATTGTGCTGCTGGGGGATTGGTGGGGCGGGTTTACCGGATTCGGGCAAGCCAAGGCGCCTCCCGACCTCGCAGGAGTCCGGAAGGCTGCCGAGTGCGCGGCGTTCAGAGTGAGAAGTCGATGATTCCGCGGATGTTCTTACCGTCCCGCAAGTCCTGATAACCCTGGTTGATCTCGTCGAGCTTGTAGCGGGTGGTGATGAGCTCGTCGAGCTTGAGCTGACCTGCATCATAGAGTCGTAGCAGTCGGACGATGTCGTACTGCGGGTTCGACGACCCGAACAGAGTGCCCTTGATGGTCTTCTCCATGAACACCATTTCCTGGCCTGACACGTGGACAGTGAGGTTGGCGGCGTTGGACACGCCCGTGACCACCACTGTCGAGCCCTTTCCGATCACCTTGAATGCCGCCGTAATGGTTTCCTCGTCCATAGTGCCGATGAGCACGAGGGCCTGGTCGGCGCCCTGGCCCCAGGTGAGTTCGGTGACCTTTTCCTGTGCTTCCTCGGCGCTGGAGAAGACATGGGTCGCTCCGAATTTGAGCGCGGTGTCTCGCTTGAATTCGACCGGATCGACGCACACGACGTACTTCGCTCCGGCGTGCACCGCACCCTGGACCGCGTTGGTGCCCAGTCCGCCGATCCCGTAAATGACGGTGGTGTCTCCGGGGCGAACGTTGCCGGCGTTGACTGCGGTGCCCCATCCGGTCGGGACGCCGCACCCGACGAGCACCGCGCTGTCGAGTGGAAGCCAGTCGTCGACCTTCACAACCGAGTACTCGGACACGGTGGCGAATTCGGAGAAGGCACCGAGCATGCAGAAGGCGCTGTAGTCGGTGCCGTCCTTGTGCAGCCGGAAAGTGCCGTCCGGCATGCTGCCCTCGAGAATTGTGGATCCGGCATCGCAGAGGTTCTGGCGTCCGGTCGAGCAGTACCGGCAGATGCCGCAACTCGGTGTGAAGCTGCAGACCACATGGTCACCGACCACGACCTTCTTCACTCCGGGGCCGACCTTCTCGACGATGCCCGCCGCTTCGTGTCCGCCCACCATCGGATAGCGCACGGCTAGATCGCCGTCCATCATGTGCAGATCCGAATGACACAGTCCGGCCGCAGACATCCGCAACATGACCTCCCCGGGGCCGGGATCGTCGATGTCCAGATCCACGATCTCGAAGGGGGCGTGGGGTGCGGTCAGTACGGCAGCGCGTGTCTTCATTGTTCTTCCGATCGTTCGAGGGGGTTTCAGCTGTGCATGGTCCAGACGGACTTGGTTTCCAGGTATCCGTCGAGGCTGTCAGGGCCCAGGTCACGGCCGTAGCCGGACTGGTGGAACCCACCGAAGGGAGCTGCTGGATCGGTCAATCCCCAGCCGTTGACGTAGACGGTCCCGGCCTGCAGTCTGCGTGTCATCGTCTGGACGGTGTTCACGTTCTTCGTCCAGATACCCGCGGCCAAGCCGTAGTCGCTGGCATTTGCTCGTTCGATGACCTCGTCGATGTGGTCGAAGGCAAGAACCACGAGGACCGGACCGAAGATCTCCTCGCGGACACATTCCATGTCGTCGGTCACGTTGGCGATGATCGTCGGGGGGTAGAAGTGTCCGGTCAGATCGGCGGGAACCTGCGCGGGCTGATAGACCGTGGCGCCCTCGACCTTTGCACGTTGGACGTATCCCTGGACGCGCTCGAGTTGCGCACCGTTGGCGAGGGGCCCGAAGTCGACGCCCTCGTCGATTCCGTGTCCAATCCGCAACTGCCCTGCGATCGAGGTGAGCTGCTCGACTACCTCGTCGTGAATGTCCTTGTGAACGAACAAACGGGATGGGGCACTGCAGGTCTGGCCGGAGTGCCAGAAGATGCCACCCGCAGAACCGGTCACCGCCTCCTCCACATCGGCGTCGGGGAGGATGATGTTGGCGGACTTGCCGCCCAGTTCCAGGGTCACCCGTTTGACGTCGTCTGCAGCTTGGCGGGCGATGTGCTTGCCGACCTTCGTCGAACCGGTGAACGTGAGTTTATTGACCCCGGGATGGGTGACCAGTGCTTGACCAGCGATGCCGCCTGTGCCCGGCACGACGTTGAGCACGCCGGGAGGCAGTCCGGCCTCGATGGCCAACTCCGCCAGCCACAGCGCCGACAGGGGTGTTTCCTCGGAAGGCTTGAGGACCATCGTGCACCCGGACGCCAAGGCGGGACCGATCTTCCAACCGCACAGCAGAAGTGGGAAGTTCCACGCGGTGATCGCGCCCACCACTCCGACCGGTTCGCGTTCGGTGCGTACGTGAATGTTGGGATGAGACACCGGGACGGTCGAACCGACGATCTTGGTGGGCCAGCCGGCGTAGTAGTGGAACGCCCGCGCGGCGAACTCGACATCGATGTTTCGTGCTGCGCCGAGAACCTTCCCCGCATCGAGGACCTCGAGCTGGGCGAAGTCGTCGGCGTGCTGGTAGATCAGATCGCCGATGCGATGAAGGATGCGTCCGCGGTCCAGTGGACTCATCTGCCGCCACGGGGCAGACTCGGCGAACGCGCGCCGGGCGGCATCGACTGCGGCGGCGACATCGTCCACTCCTCCGGAGGCCGTAACCGCGATCTGGCGGCCGGTTGCCGGGTCGAAGACGGGTATCTCCTCTCCGCTGAGCGCTGAGCGTCGTTCGCCGTCGATGAAAACGTGCGGAGCGGTCTTCAGACGCTCGACGACAGCGGAGGACAGAAGGTGATCAGTCGATGCGGTGATTGTCATCGTGCCTCTCAAATGGATATGTGATACATCAGGTGTGACTCACGTTACGTCATCGAGGGGCCCAAGTCGAGTCCGTCCAATCGCCAGCGCGTCCGACACGCGGCCCTTCCGCCGCCCCGGCGAAACATAGACAGAAGAAGGGCCTGTTCAGGGCCATTTATCTGATGCCGCTGTTGATGGGAGAAGCTGTCGGCTGATGGCGTAACGCTCTTCCAGCGGGACCGCGCTACACTTCTAGTGTTGATGATTGATCAAATAAGGGGAGTCGATATGACAGCGTTCGACGCCGGAATCGATGTGCCGAGCAGTGCTGCACGGAACGGTGGCCGACGTGAGGACGCTCGTCCTCAGGTCCTGCGGCGGAACATGAGTGGTCAGGTCGTCGACTACATCAAGACGATGATCTTCGACGGGTCTTTGATCCGGGGGCAGCGAGTGCCCCAGGACCAAATCGCCAAAGATCTCGGGGTCAGTCGCCTGCCGGTTCGGGAAGCGCTCATCGCCCTCGAAGCCGAGGGATTGATCGACTCCGAACCGCATCGTGGTTCCTTCGTCGTTCCCATCCTGCGCGAGGACATCGACGATCACTACCGGATCTACGGAATGGTGCAGGGGCTCGCATCGCGACGCGCCGCATCCCGGATCACCCAGCCAACACTTGCACGGCTGCACGAGCTGCACGAACTCATGCAGAAGAGCGACGATCCTGAGCTTCTTCACAACCTGAACTGGGAGTTCCACGCCCTCATCAACCAAACGGGTGGCAGCCGGCGCCTACTGTCGGTGCTGCGGCAGCTTGCCAAGAACCTGCCACGGGCCGTATACGAGGCACCCCCCGGTGCGAGTCCCGAAGCCAACCGGAGTCACCAGAAGATGCTGGACGCTTTGGAGCGGGGGGACGGGGCAGGGGCAGACGCTGCATCGCGCGAACACGTTCAGTTCGAGGGGGAGTACGTGATCGCCAAGCTCAAGCGCGATGGGATCCTCGCCGACGACGACTAACGGCAGGCGAAAGACCAGTCAGTGGCCGGGATCACCGGACTTCCCCGTCGACGACGAGAAGAAATGGCCCTGGCGCTGGCGGGCGTCCGCCTTGTCAGTAAACCGGGTAGTCGAATCGCCGCTGGTTCAAGACGAGCGCAATGACTTCCGCCCGTGTCCGCGTGCCCAGCTTGCGCAGGATGTGGCTGACATGAAAGCGCACGGTGCTCTCGGCAATGTAGAGCTGCTGTCCGATTTCTCGGTTGGACGAGCCGTCGACCAGGCACTCGAGCACGTCGCGTTCTCGACCGCTCAATGATGCGCCGTGCGTTCCAGCGCCCCCGTCATCGGTGTCGCACGGAACGGCGATGAGCTGGCCGAGGATGTCGAGAGCTGCGCCACGGGCCGCGCGGTCATCCAGCCCATCTGATCGCAATGCGGTCACGGCACGGTGGACAGCGAGCCACCCGGAGGCGTCGAGAACTGCCTCGTTCCGCGAATGGCAGCGGTCACGATCGGGAAGGGTTGTCGACACTTGCTCCTCTTTCAATGCTGGGGCTCCTCGAATGTATCAAATTTATCGTTACCGAACGATGCCGTGGTGACACGTTCGGAAAACCAGTCCCCATATAAGCGCAGGTGAAAGCTCATTTTGGGTGAGCGCTTCGGGGAATGTTTTGCCGGAAAAGGCAGAAGACTTGATAAGTGATGCAAAAACCCGCAAACTATGTGGCGCACGCCACTGCGCGATCTTGCTCCTCCTTGAGCCCCCTTGACGTCACCAGGAGACCCCATGACAGAAATCGCCGTTGACGACGACGGTTTGCGCGAAAGACCACCAACCACCACTCTTGCCGCGGATGATCGGCTGCGGCCCTATCACTGGGCTGTCATGGTGCTGGGGGTGCTCGGCTATGCGACCATCGCGGCCGACGCCGCAATTTTCCCCACCAGCTACCCCCTCGTCCAACAAAGCCTGGGTTTCTCCGACAGTGCCGTCGGATACATCTATGCAGGCGGATTCTTCACCTGTGGTGTCATCGCCATGTTCCTCATCGGCCCATTGACGGACCGATTCGGACGTAAACCGCTCTTCGTAGCGGCTATCGCGATCTGCTCGGCGTTCACTATTCTGACTGGATTCGCCTGGAACACAACGTCATTCGGAATTCTTCGGTCGATTGCAACCATCGGTTATGTCTCGTGGGGACTGGCTACCGTCCTCATTGCGGAATCGGTACCCGCGAAGCATCGCGGATGGATGACCGGGACCGTACCAGTGGGGTGGGCCATCGGATTCGGATCATCGGCTTTCTTCTCCGAACACATCGCCGCCAGCATGGGATGGCGGGCGGTGTTCTGGATCGTCGGCATACTCCCCTTGGCCTTCGGTATCGCCGTCTCCTTCGTCATCAAGGAAACACCGCACTTCCAGGATCTCCAACATGCCCGTCGAACTGGGGCGAGCAGGTTCCACATCGACGTCGCCAAGACGGAGAAAAGTGTGCTCTCCCAGCTGTGGGCGGCCGATATGCGTCGCCGCACCATCGGGGTGACCCTGTTCTTCCTCTTCATCGTGCCCCAATACGCCATCATGTCCTACTTCGGACTGAGCTTCCTACAGGGTAAGGACATTTCGTTCCTCGAGGCCAACCGGGCAATCACCTGGGCAAACTGGCTCGGGATCGTCACCATCCTCGCTGCCAGTTTCGTCACACGGGGTAAGGGTGCCCACTACACCCTCACCGCCGTCGGGGTGCTCGGATCCGTATGCGCACTCTTCATGGTGTACCTGGCGACACCGTCGACGATCGTGCCATGGTTCATCGTGTACGTCTTGATCACCATCGGTCTCTGGGGCGGGTCCTCGAATTTTCTCCAGGAAGCCTTCCCCACGCGTATTCGCGGCACGGGTGGAGCATGGGGTTCGGGCATGTTGTGGACCAGCTACGGGACGCTCGCGCTCATCGTCGCCCCTCTGCTGACCATCTACAGCTGGAATGTGTTGGTTATCGTCTTCGGTGCCGTTCTACCGCTGATCGCGCTGGTCGGCCTGTGGATGGTCCCACGGCCGAAGGCGCTCAACGCCAACCTCGAGGACCTGGTGCACTGACATGCTTTGCTGCACAACCGGAACCAACCGAAGCCCGATGCCCTTGCCATCGAATGCAACGTCACCGTGTCTGCCCACCGGCATTCGGCCGAGCGACACGACTCACTGGCCTGAAGGAAAGAACCGATGAACGTTTTCGACGTCGCAGACCGGGGTCACGGCCCAGCCGTGCTCTTCAGCCACGGCACGCTCCTGGACCGGACCATGTATGCCGAGCAAACCGCTGCTCTGGCTGATCGCTATCGAACCGTCGCCTACACCAGCAGGGCCGGAACGTCGGAATACGGCACTGAATACGACCTCGACTCCCTGGTCACCGATTGTCTGGAGGTGGCTGCCCGAGCCGGAGTCGACCGATTCGTACTGGTGGGAATGTCGGTGGGCGGTTTCATGGCGATCGAGCTGGCACTGAAGCACCCGGATCGGCTGGCCGGGCTGGTCCTGATGGACACGATGGCAGACGCCTACACCAGCGAGGAGAAGGCTCAGTTCGCCGAAGTGTTCAGGCCCATGAAGAGCGAAGACCCGATCTCCGCGAGCTTTGCACAGACCTTTGTTCCGATCATTTTCGGCTCGAAGGCCATCGCGAACCGTCCCGACTTGATCGATCGGTGGGTGCGCAAGTGGCGGACGAGATCGTCACGGTCGGTATGGGGCGAGTACAACTCGTGGATCGGCAAGAGTGAACGCCTTTCCCGACTTTCCGAGATACAGATTCCGACCCTCATCGTGCACGGTGAGGACGACAACGGCATCGACGTCGCCGCAGCCGAACGGATGCATGCCCGGATACCGGGATCGGCCTTCGCCCGAATCCCCGGCGCGGGTCACTTGGTGACCGAGGAGAACCCCGACGCCGTGACAACGGCGCTGACCACTTTCCTCGATGCCCTACCGCGGTGGTAGACCGTGCAGATCTTGAGCATCCGTCGATTACCTGCTCTCCCGTCGAGCGGCTTCGTCATTCGGCGTCGCGCCGAACTGGTGATCGACGGCGAGCTATCCGCATGAGTGCTCGACTCCAGCCACCGTGGACCACGTCACCGTGGCCCATCCCTCACCTTTACTGTTCTATCTGGAGGAACCATCATGGGCGTGTCTGAAAAACGCTCCACCACAAAGATGCTGCGGGTTACCGCAGCAGGATTCGCCGGCACCGCCCTCGAGTATTACGACTTCTTCCTGTACGGCACCGCCGCAGCCCTCGTGTTCGGGCCCTTGTTCTTCCCGTCATACAGCCCGCTGGCGGGGACCCTCGCCTCCTTCGCGACTTTCGCGGTCGGATTCCTGGCCAGGCCGTTGGGCAGTGTTCTTTTCGGCGGAATGGGGGACAAGGTCGGTCGGCGCAAGACGCTCGTGTTTTCGCTGTTGATGATGGGCACCGCGACGGTTCTGATCGGCGTACTGCCGACCTTCGAGCAAGTCGGTTGGTTCGCTCCGCTCCTGCTGGTCACCCTCCGTTTCGTGCAAGGCATCGCGATGGGCGGAGAGTGGGGTGGAGCCGCTCTGATGCTCGTCGAGCATTCACCCCCGTACCGGCGCGGGCTGTATGGCAGCACCGTCCAAATGGGGGTGCCCGGTGGACTCCTGTTGTCGACCATCGCCATCACGGTCAGTGACCACATTTCCGGCGACGCTTTCGACACCTGGGGATGGAGGATCCCGTTCCTGCTCAGCGGCATCCTCTTCGCCATCTCGATGTTCATTCGTCTCGGAGTCGAGGAAACTCCGGACTTCACCGCACTGCAGTCCGCATCGGCCCAGCAAAGCACCCCGGTGAACTCACTGCTGCGCAATCAATGGCGGGAAGTCGCTCTGGCTGCGGGCGTTATCGCTCCTGGAGGGATACTGTTCTATCTGGTTTCCACCTATGCCGTCTCCTACGGCACCACAGTCTTGGACATTAGCCGCACCACGATGCTCAATGCGTTGCTCGCCGCATCGATCGTCTATCTGATTAGCCTGCCGGTATCCGGTCATCTGAGTGATCGGTTCTCACGCCGTGCCGTTATTCTCGCCGGGTGCGTCACCGCTCTGTTCGGAGGTTTCGTGTTGTTCGGGCTGATGAATACCGGGTCGGGCTGGGCCGCGTTCTTGGGTATCACCTTCATGCTGGCGGTGGTGCATTCGGCACTGCAAGCTCCGCAGCCGGCGTTCCTTGCGGAGCGATTCGGTGTCGATGTCCGGTTCAGCGGCGTCGCGTTGAGTCAGGCGCTGTCAGTTAGTGTCATCGGTGGCACCGCCCCGTTCATGGCGACGCTGTTCTACAGTTGGACACACTCCACCTGGCTGATCTGTACCTGGCTCACACTCTGGAGCGTGGCTGGGGCCGTCTCGACGATCGCGCTCAGCAGGCGACCATGCGCGATCGACGATGCCGAGCAGCGACCGGCAGATACCGACCGGGAACCCCGACTCGGTGCGTCACGACAACTGACCGGCACTCACGAATAGTTCCGAGGATGCGCATAGCTCCGCGGGCGGCGCGTCCGTGGAGCTATGCGCCAGGGGTGCCCGGCGCGCCACCGACATAACGCCACTCGATCCGACCACGCAGTCCGCCGAGAATCTCGGCGGGCGTCGTCCCGAGCGCGTGAGCCCACCGCTGCGCACCCGCGGTGCTGCCGGCGGTTCCCCCGAACAACACGGCGCGATCTCCTTCCACGACATCGGTGTCGGTCCCGAGGTAGACCAGTATCTGATCCATGCACACCCGCCCGACCTGAGGGCGCCACCTGCCGCCCAGCAGCACCGACATACGGCCACCCAGCGCACGCGGAATCCCGTCCGCGTACCCCACAGGCAGCAATGCGATCGAACAGTCCCTCCCTGCCACCCACCGGAACCCGTACGAGACCCCGTCGCCCGCCGCGATCTTCTTCACCAGCGCCACCTCCGCCGACAACGTCAGGGCCGGAACCAGTTCCGCTTCGAGGGCAGAACCTGTTGGCGCGACGCCGTACAGACCGAGATCGGCGCGGACCAGGTCGAAGCGTAAGTCACTGCGACGCAGCGCCTGCGCGCCGGCGAGATGGGCGGATTCGAAGGTCACCCCGGCTGCGCGTGCGAACCGTAAGTACTCGAGAAAATGGGCGCGGTCTCGATCCACCACAGCGTCGGCATTCGTGTCGTCGCCGGTCGACGAGTAGATGCCGCGAACGTGCACCGTCCCCTCCGATTGAGCCGCGCGTAGCGACCGGATCAGATCTGCCCAGTGCGGGACCCGCTGGGGGGGACGTCCGCAGTCGACGGCCACCTGGACCGTCGCAGTTGTCCCGCACCGTGCCGCCGCCCTCACGGCCGCCACCTGATCGGCGGATTCCACCGTTACGGCGACGCCGGTTCGGATTCCCGCGTCGAGGCAGTCCTCCCCGTACCCACGTACCGGCGCGAACGCCAGGATCGGGGCGCCGATACCGGCCCGGCGAAGTGCGCACCCTTCATCGATCGTCCGAACCCCCAGTTCCCGCGCCCCAGCCGCCAAGGCGGTGACCGCGACCGGCACCGCACCGTGGCCGTACGCGTTGGCCTCGACTACCGCCATCAACGACGCCGTCCCGGCCCGAGCGGCCAGGGCCCTCGTGTTCCGGGAGGTGGCGTCCAGGTTCACACAGGCCTCGATCACCGGTCGACGGCCCTCCAGAGATCCGGCGCCGGGAGCGACATCGGTCTCCGAGTGGAAGGCTGACACGGTTCTGGCCCTCGATTCAATGGCAAGCGCCCACCTATACAGGGGTGGGGAGGATAGAGTGCCTCGGACGAGGCTGCGAATTCTGCCTGACACCTTACTCGGCCACAACCTCGGTCATCGGGCATGTAATTTGACCACGTTCAGCCCAGTTCGGTCGACTGCCAGATTATCCTCGATTCAGTAGGCGAGGTGGGTGATGAGCCGATTCAAGGCACCAGATGCCGGTCCGAGGTGATAGATGGCCGAGACCGATCCGGGGGCAACACAGCGCGACCAGACTCCAGACATCGCCACGGAGCTGGCGGCGGAGGGATTTGAGTGCGCCACCGAGATCGGACGGGGCGGCTTCGGGATGGTGTACCGCTGCGAAGAGCGGACTCTCGATCGCGTCGTCGCGGTCAAGGTGCTCACCACCTATCACGACTCGGAAGGCGTGGCCCGCTTTCTCCGTGAGCAAAAAGCAATGGGACGCCTGTCCGGGCACCCCAACATAGTCACGATTTATTGCGTCGGAACGACGGGCGCCGGCCAACCGTACATCGTCATGCACTACCACGAGCCGGGCTCCCTCCAGGCACTGATCGAGTCGGGTCCGATTTCCTGGACCCGTGTCCTGCACCTCGGGATCAAGGTGGCCGACGCGCTCGAGGCCGCCCACCAGCAATCCATCCTGCACCGAGACATCAAACCCGCGAACATCTTGATCGACACCTTCGGAGAGCCGCAGCTGACAGATTTCGGCATCGCCCGCATCACCGGCGGATTCGAGACCACGGCCGGTGTCGTGACCGGATCACCCGCCTACACCGACCCCGACGTGCTGCTCGGGCATCCCCCCAGCCCAGCCGGCGACATCTATAGCCTCGGAGCGACCCTGTTCAGCGCGCTCACCGGACACGCGGCCTTCGAACGGCGCAGCGGTGAGCCTCTGATCGCTCAGTTCCGGCGCATCACAAATCCGACCGGTCCCTTGCTACGTGACGTGCGGGGAGACATCCCCGAGGAACTCTGCACTGCGATCGAGCATGCCATGGACCGCGATCGCGGCAACCGTCCCCGCGCGGCAGCCGAATTTGCGGACCAGTTACGCCGCGTCCACCACAACTCCGAGAGCAGCGCACCCGAGGGGATCGCACCAGAATTGAGCGCCGACCCGGAACACCATTCATCAGCATCCGGTTTCCAATCCCCGTCACCGCACTCGCGGACGCCGACACCCTCCGGTCGGTATTCGGCACCTCCCACGCCCGCCACCAGATTCCGACCACCACCACCGAGCCGCACCCTGGTCCCCCGTGCCCGCCTGATGCAGGCTCTCCACACCGATCGACGGCGGCGCCTGGCCGTGATTCACGCACCCACCGGCTACGGAAAAAGCACCACGGCGGCACAGTGGCTCCGTCAGCTCGCCGACGAGGGCATCGCCACCGCATGGTTGACCGTCGACCGAGACGACAACAATCCGCTGTGGTTCCTCGCGCATCTCATCGAAGCCGTCACCACCGCATTGCCGGCCGTGGCGACCGACTTGCGGGACACCTTCGAAGCACACGGTGACCACGCATGCCCGCACGTGCTGACAACGCTGATCAACACACTGCACGGTCAGGACCAACACCTGGCCCTCGTCGTCGACGACTGGCATCGGGTCTCGGATCCCTCGAGTGTGGCGACGCTGACGTACCTACTGGACAACGGGTGCCACCACATCCAGGTCATCGTGACCAGTCGCAGCAAAACAGGACTGCCGATGAGCCGAATGCGCGTTCTCGACGAACTGGTCGAGATCGATTCGGCAGTACTGCGATTCGACGAAGAAGAAACACGCACCTTCCTCACCGAAACATCGGGAGTGGACCTGGCGACAAGTGACATCGCCAACCTGGCGAGGTCGACCGACGGGTGGGCCGCCGCCATCCAGCTGGCGTCGCTATCTCTGCGCTCGTCCGCGGACCCCGCCGGTTTCATCGAACACCTCTCGGGCCGCCACCAAGCGATCGGAGATTTCCTCGCCGAGAACGTCCTCGACTCCATCGACACGGACACACGCGCATTTCTGCTGGCCACCGCCATTCCCGACCGCATCTGCGCCGACCTCGCCTCCACCCTGACCGACGTGCGACGCGGCCAGGCGATGCTCGAGCTGATCGAAGAACGCGACCTGTTCCTGCGCCGAGTCGACGACGAAGGACACTGGTTCCGCTACCACCACATGTTCGCCGAATTCCTACGCGGCCGCCTCGACACCGACTTTCCCGGACGATCGGCGCAGTTGCATCGCTCCGCCTCCACCTGGTTCGCCGAGCACCACTTCCTCAGCGAAGCGGTCGATCACGCACTGCGTGCCGGCGATACGACCGGTGCGGTGGAACTGATCGAACGCGACGGGACGTATCTGCTCGAGCATTCGCAGATGTCGACGTTGCGTGGACTCGTCGACAAGCTGCCGATCGACAGCGCGGTATCGAATCCGCGGCTGCAGCTCGCCGCCGCCTGGTCGAACATCCTGCTCTACAACCCCGACCCGGCTCTGCAGGCACTCGACCGCGTCGATACCGCGCTCACCCACCGCAGCGACCCGGACACCCCCGCGCTGGCCGCCGAAGCGTCGGTGGTCAGAGCAGTCGTGGAATTGCGCGCCGACCGCGCCTCTCGCATCGACGACTTGGTGCGTCCGTGTCTCGATCGACCCGATGACCTCAGGCCGTGGGTCGTATCCGTCGCGGCGAACGTCGCGACGTTCGCCGCAATCTGCCAAGCGGACTATCGCGCCGCCTATGCCCTTCAGCAATGGGCCGCAACGTATCACCAGCGGAACAACGGGCCGTACAACTCGGTGCACGGACACTGTTGGGTGGGTATAGCCGCCTTCGAGCAACTCGACGTGAGCTTGGCGGAATCGAGTTTCCGAACCGCGATGAAGATCGCTCAGCAAGTGGATGGGCGTCGGTCGTACACAGCTCGGCTGGCCGGGGGCCTGCTCGGTGAAGTTCTGTACGAGAAGGGTCAGATCGTCGAGGCCGAGCGACTGCTCGACGACGGATACGACCTCGGGCCACACGCGGGGGCCGTCGACTTGAAGATCACCCGGTACGTCGTCGGAGCCCGAATCAAAGCGATTCGCGGTGACCGTTCGGCGGCGGTTCAACGGCTGGACGAGGGCGCACGATTCTCCACGCAGATGCAGCTGCCGAGGCTCCACAGCGCCATCGTCAACGAAGCGGCGCGCCTGGATCTCGTCCTGCCGTCCTCAGATGCACAACCTGCGGACCTCACCTATGCCGAACGCGCCGAGCAAGTGTCCGGTCTCGACGAGGCGATCGCGCAGTACCGGGAGGAGGCGGCAATCCGAGGATTGGTGCGAACCGGATCCCCGGCGAATACCGACCTCGCATGCCAGTGGGCCAGAGAGTGGGCAGAGCGCCTCGCGGACAGCGAACGCCACCGGGCCGCGCTGCGGGCCCGCCGACTGCTGGCCGGCTGCCTCGCCGCATCCGGCCGCAGCGAAGAAGCCGGAAAGGTGCTCACCGAGGTGGTAGCCCGCTGCTCGCAGGCCGGGTTGGTGCGGTTCCTCGCCGACGGGGGCGAACACGTCATGGACACCCTCCAACACATCGTCGACACCGACGATCCACCAACTCATCCGCCGCAATCGTCGGACGTGCCCCGCGACTTCTTGTTGGCGGCGCTCGCGGCTGATGCCGGCCTGCCGTAAGCCCCCTACCGCAGGGGTGACACCGCATCGTCGGTGTTGTGTTGAACGGACCGCCGGGCCACGGTTCCCGCGGCAGAGAAGAGGATCAGGCCCGCCCCGATGGCGAGCCATATGGCCGCCGTAAGCATGCCGATGCCAAATCCCCACGGACTGACCCCCGAAGCGAGCGCCGGACCGGCGCTGGCACCGAGGAAGGTAAATGATCCGTACAGTGCCGTTGCGCCGCCCGTTTCCTCCGGACGTACCTGCGCCAGAAGTGATTCGACGATGGCCGAGGCCGTAATGGCAATGGCCGCCACGAGCACCAGCACCGTGATCGACAAGGCAACCAGGGAATCTGACAGAACCGATCCGCCCGCAGACATCGCCGCCACACCCATCGCCGCCGCGCCCCGGCGGGCCGGTCGGCACCGCCTCAGCACCCGACCCAGAAATGGAATGACGAGCAGCGCCGGCACGGTGGCCAATCGCAGCACCTGCAGGGCCTCGGGATTTCCGGCAATTGAAGGCGGCCCCACCAGCGAGATGGTGGTGAAGACGCTGACATACGCACCGAGGAAAGTGGCTGCAGCACCAAACAGCGCGACCAACCGCCACCTGCCCAGAATCGTCACCAGAACTCCGAAAAGCCGCGTACCACAGGGGTGGTCCCTGGGCCGCGCCCTCGGAACCAACACAGCAACTGCCACGGTTGCCACCACGAGCGCGCCTGCGCCCACCACAAAGACCGCGCGCCAGCCAGCTGCAGCGGCGATCATCTGCGCAGCGACGGGAACGACCGCCGCAGCGGCGAGAAAACCGCTGGTCAAGCAGCTCAAAGCGAGTAGGCGGTGGCGCGGATCGATGCTCTCGGCGATATACGTGAACGCGGCCGGGGCGAAGGCGGCGGCTGCGCAGCCCTGCCCCGCGCGAGCGATCAACTCCAGAAGGAGCGTAGACGGCAGCGCTGCCAGCAGGGTGGTGACCGCGGCGGCGAACAGGCCGCAAGACATCACGGTATGCGGCCCGAACCGCGACGCCAGCGGCCCCGCGGCGAGGAAGCCGAGAGCATAGGCGACGCCGAACACAGTGGAGGTTGCCGTCACGTGCGCAGGGTCGACACCGAAGGTAGCGGCCATCTGCGGAAGTAGCGCCAGTACCGAGTACATCTGTCCCACAGCGGTGATGGCCGCAGCGGTGAGAATGACGATTACTCGTCCGGACGGGGCATATCGATCCCGGACTACGTTGATCGGACCGATGTCGGTGTTCGGCTGTAGGCCCACACCGCCTCCTTCGTGCGTTCCCGATGGGTGAACCGTGTGATGGTCGCGCCTATCGCTTCGTGGTGGCCCAGTAGCACACCGGGCACGGATCGTGGGCCCGCATCAGCGGCTCCGGCGCAGGTCCATCCGGTAGCTGTAGCGGCGGGGATTGAGTCGCGAGGTGGTGAACTCGACCGGCCGCCCCCCGGCGTCGTGGTAGAGCCGCTCGATGAGTAAGACGGCGTCTCCTGCCGAGCATCCGATCAGTTCGCTCTCCGCCTCTTCGGCTTGGGTGGCGTGGATATTCTGAGTTGCGGAGACGATGCTCTCGGGTAGTAATCGCTCTGCCGATTGAATGATCGTGCTGTCGGTCTCCCACAGTCCCCGCTCGATCACGTTGTCCGCCAATGAGGAAACCATGTAGTGCCGGGTCAAGGCGAAAGGCGCATGGTTGTAGCAGCGTTGGACGAGTGCGCAGCGGACGTCTGAGATATCCGCGCCGAGGTGGCGGGCGATCGCGGGCTCGCTCACTCCCCGTCGGAAAGGCTCGAGTAACCGGGTGGTGGTGCCGGGCCAGCTCATGATTTCGTCGAGCGATCCGATTGCACGCTGGTAGCGACCTGAGTTCGTCTCGTGCCCAATCAAGTACGTGCCGCTGCCCTGGACGCGGTGCACCATGCCCTCCTCGACCAGGTGACTGATCGCTTGCCGGATTGTGTGTCTGCTGACGCCGAAACTCTGCCGAAGCTGGTCTTCGGTGGGCAGCTTGTCTCCCACGGCGTACTCACCGCGTTCGGCTCGCCGCCGAAGTTGTTCGGCGACGAGCCGGTACGCGGGACGCCTGAGATACGAATGCGTCTCCACAATCACGCCTGTCTGTCATTTCCTTGCGGAGGGTGCTTCCTCGCTGAACAGCGACACCCCGCGGGTCTCGGGCAGATACCGCAGCAGAAGCACGAACGACAGTGCTGCAATCGCGACCAGGTAGAGAGCGGGGGCGACGATGAGCGCTGCCGCAGCTGCGATGGCGGTGGCGATGAACGGGCCGGGCCCGCCGATGAGGGCCTGCGCGACGTTGAAGCCGATCGAGCTACCCGTCACCCGCAGTCGGGCCGGGAAGAGCTCGACCATGAGAACGCCGAGCATGACATTGGCCAGGGCCTCGAAGGCCGCGAAAATCACCAGGCCGATCAGGGCGAGGTACCAGGTGCCGGTCGAGAGCAGAACGAAGCAGGGGACGGCGGTCAGAGCAATGCCACCGGCGCCGAGCAGCATCGTGCGTCGGCGACCGATGCGGTCGCCGATCATCCCTGCCACGGGACACATGAGCGAGTAGATGAGCAACCCGAGCACCGCGAGTTCGAGGGCGGCGGTCTTGGTCATGTGGACCTCGACAGTGAGGAAGGTGACCACGAAGGTTGCGAGGTAGTAGAAGCCGAGGCCGGTCACCGCGGTGCAGACGAACACCAGGAGGATTCCGGATCGGCTGTGCTTGCCGGCGTTGCGCAGGGGGGCGTGCTCGACCTCGTGAGCGCGCTGGAGCTCCTGGAATACGGGAGTGTCCTCGAGCCGGAGCCGGACGTAGAGGCCGAGGACGGCCAGCGGACCGGCGACGAGGAAGGGGACGCGCCAACCCCAGGTCGTCATCTGGTCGTCGGACAGCAGGGTGGTCAGCAGCAAGGTCACCGCACCCCCGGCCATGACCCCGATGCCGGCGCCGGCGGAGACCACACTGCTCCACAGCCCGCGTCGGCGGGCCGGTGCATATTCGACGAGGAAGGCAGCTGCGCCGGCATACTCGCCACCCGCGGAGAATCCTTGGGCGCACCGAAGGAGCACCAGAAGAGCGGGAGCGGCAAGGCCGATCGTGGCGTAGGTCGGCAGGATGCCGATGCCGATGGTGCAGATACCCATGACGACGATTGCGAGTGAGAGCGCCGCACGGCGACCGGCGCGATCGCCGAAAGCCCCGATCAGCAGCCCCCCGAGCGGACGAAAGAGGAACGCGACGCCGAAAACGGCGAGGGAGGCCAACAGCGACGTAGTGGCGTTCCCGGACGGAAAGAACAGCGCCCCGATGGTCGCGGCCAGAAACCCGTACACCGCGAAGTCGAACCACTCGAGGAAGTGGCCGATGCCCGCGGCGACGGCCACGCGTCGAGACACGTGGGGTGCCAGCGTCCCCGATGAGGTCAGCGCATCAGTCGTCGGTGCATCTCCCGCAATCGTGGGGGGTAACGGCGATACAGGGGGTGGGTTCGTCATCGAGGTCTCCTCGGGAAGCGTCGTGGACTTCTTTCGCCACGACGTGAATTTGGTCCTGCGGGAATCTGATCGGTCTTGTGGCGCGCCCATGATCCTCCGCCTGGCAGCTCGCAGTGAAGTAAGCCACAGTTGTACGGATGACTTGAAGCTAGTCAGGGTCGGTGCTTGCGTCAACCCCTCACAAGTTGCGCGCCG
The DNA here is from genome assembly GCF_030056915.1 of Rhodococcus sp. IEGM 1307. Classification (NCBI taxonomy): domain Bacteria; kingdom Bacillati; phylum Actinomycetota; class Actinomycetes; order Mycobacteriales; family Nocardiaceae; genus Rhodococcus; species Rhodococcus sp. IEGM 1307. The sequence continues at coordinate 93,228 of NZ_JASHKW010000025.1, read as the reverse complement.
GCCGCTGGGCGGGAACTGGCCGATGAAAATGCTGTGAACTGGCAATTGAATGCCCACTGGCGTCTAGTCCATGGGCGGAAATGGGAAGGGGTCGGTTTCCATTCGCGTCATGATTGACAGATGTAAGACTTCGCAATAGTGTCTCAAGTCATACGGACAAATTGTGGCGACGGCGGGGATCGGATCCGCGTCCGTGGGCGGCTCCCACAGGAACCGCAACTGACGTGTCCACGAATCATGGAAGGGAAGTGCGCATGTCTGGCAGCACGATCGCCGAACGACTCGGTGTCTTCGCCGCAGGTCTGGAGGTCGATGCGCTTCCACAATCGGTCGTCGAGCGGACGACAGGGTGCCTCATCCACGCGTTGGCGGTGGGGATGGCCGGGTCTGCGGCCGGCTTCGGTCGACAGGCCGAGCAGGCCAGCCCTGGAGTGAGTTCGCCTCCGAACCTGGAGGGATACGCCCGCTCGCTGGTGACCGGGCAATGGCATCCGGCCTCGACGGCGGCCTTCATCAACGGAGTGCATCTGCATGCCCGGGCGCAGGAAGACACACACGGTACTTTTCATCCGGGAGTGAGCGTCATCCCCGCAGCCCTGGCGGCCGCAGAGTCCAGCGCTGTCGACGGCCGGACCCTGCTGGCGGCGGTGGTCGCGGGTTACGAGGTGGGTATTGCACTGTCGGGGCCGCTCACGGACCTGACCACCCCGCCCTTTCGTGCGACGGCGGTCTTCGGGCCGGTGGCTGCCGCCGCTGCCGTCGGGCGGATCCGCGGCCTGAGCGGCGAACGCATGACCTCCGCACTGGCGATCGCCGCATCGATCTCGGGCGGCACGTCCGAATCGTTCGGTGCGGGAACCGACGAGTGGCATTTCCAGTCGGGGATCGCGGCGACGAGCGGGCTGATGGCAGCGCAACTCGCCGAAACCGGTGTCGCGGGGTCCCGGACGGCGTTTGAGGCCGAAGCAGGATTCCTCGACTGCTTCTCGCGATCGCGGGAGGCAGCGGAAACACTCGCCCGTGACCTCGGCCGGTCCTGGAACATCCTCGACGTCACCTTCAAGCCGTACCCGGTGTGTGCGTTCAATCAGGCGCCGGCCATGCTCGCGGTGCGGCTGCGCGAGTCCGGTCTCCGCGCCGACGAGGTCGCGTCGATCCGGCTGCGGATGAACGAACGCGAAGCCACCTATCCGGGCATGCCCTCGCGGGGGCCCTTCGCCAGCACCTCACAGACACTCATGAGCGCCAGATTCGCCTTCGCGACCGGTCTCGTCCAAGGCGACATCACCTACGACCTGCTGCAACAGTTCACCGATCCCCAGGTGCTCGACCTCATCGGCAAGATCGACCTCGTCGCCGAGCCGGGACGCTCAGCGAAAACCGCACACGCCACCGTGACCCAGATCGACAACACCACGGTCCACGACGCCATCGAGGACTCTGATGCGATGCTGTCGTGGCACATGGACGGCGTCGTCCGCAATGCCGAACGCCTCGCCACCGAGATTCCGCTGGTGGCAGAGGAATTGGAGACCCTGGTCGACAGCGTGGCCACGTTGCCGCAGGCGTCCTCCGTCGACCCGTTGATCCGGTCGGCACTGGCGGGAATCTCCGTCGGAACGTGAGGACAGCATCCCCACATCCTCCTTGATGTGCGCGGTACCTCGAAGCCGATACCGCGGCCCCAATTGACAGTGCCGGGCACTCGGTCCGGCCGTGAAACGAGAAAGAGCACTATGACCGAGAACGTCGTTGCCACCGCCGAGAGACGAAACAGCGAACTCCAACACCGAAAGATGTACATCGACGGCGAATGGGTCGATGCGATTTCCGGTGAGGTTTTCGAGACCGTCAACCCGTACAACGGGCAGGCCTGGGCCACTGCACCACTCGCTGGACCGGCCGACGTGAAGAAGGCCGTCGAGGCCGCACGCCGGGCGCTGTCCGGGCCGTGGGGATCGATGTCCGCGGCGCAGCGAGGTGTCCTGATCCGCAGGTTGGCGGCGCTGATCGAGCCCCAAGCAGAGGAGCTCGCGCGCATCGAGACCACCGACAACGGCAAGGTCATCCGCGAGACACGCGGCCAGATGGCCGGGCTACCGGCGACCTACGAATTCTTCGCCGGCGCTGCCGACAAGATTTTCGGTGACACCATCTCCGCGCCCCAGACGAACTTCTTCACCTACACCCGCCGCGAGCCGATCGGCGTGGTCGCCGCAATCTTGCCCTGGAACAGCCCGCTGTTCCTGCTGGCGAGCAAGCTCGCGCCCGCCCTGGCCGCGGGATGCACATTTGTCGCCAAGCCGGCCGAGCAGACGCCGTCGTCCACCCTCGAGTTCGCGAAACTCGTTGATGAAGCCGGTTTCCCGCCTGGAGTGTTCAACGTCGTCACCGGCGCCGGAGCCACTGGAGCCGCGCTGACCGCCGAACCCGGGGTGGACAAAGTCACCTTCACCGGATCGACTGCCACCGGAATCGCGGTCATGAAGAGCGCCGCCGACCACATCGCGGAGGTCACCCTCGAACTCGGCGGCAAGTCCCCGAACATCATCTTCCCCGACGCCGACATCGATGCGGCCGTCAACGGGGTGATGGCAGGAATCTTCGCCGCCACCGGTCAGACCTGCATCGCAGGAAGTCGGTTGCTGGTCCACGAATCGATCCGCGACGCCGTCGTCGAACGGCTCGCCCAGCGCGCACCCCAGATCAAGATGGGTGATCCGCTCGACATCGAAACCGAAATGGGCCCCATCGCCTTCGCCGAGCAACTCGAGAAGGTTCGCTACTACGTCGACCTCGGAGTCAGCGAAGGCGCCACGGTGGTGTGCGGCGGAGAGCGTCCGCAAGACACCGACCTGGCCGACGGGTACTTCTTCCAGCCCACCATCCTCAGCGGCGTCGACAATTCGATGCGCGTGGCACGGGAAGAAATCTTCGGACCGGTGCTGTCGGTCATCACCTTCACCTCGGAAGAGGAGGCGGTCCAGATCGGCAACGACACGACCTACGGACTCGCCGCGGCGGTGTGGACCAAAGACATCCAACGCGCACACCGCGTGGCGCACCGCCTCGAGGCCGGCACGATCTGGGTCAACTCCTACCGTGTGCTCGCCAACAACGTCCCCTACGGCGGCTTCGGCCAGAGCGGCATCGGCCGCGAAAACGGCATAGAAGGCCTCGACGCGTACCTGCAGACCAAATCCATCTGGGTCGAACTCACCGGCGAAAGCCGCGACCCCTTCAAACTCGGCTGAGCCCACGAGGAGAACAAACTGATGACTACCACCTTCGACATCCCCAAGACCAGCCGGGCGGCGGTGCTCACCAAGCACAGCGAGCCGCTCGAGATCCGCGAAATTCCAGTGCCTCAGACCCTCGAACCGGGCGCACTCCTGGTCCGAATCGAAGCCGCGACGGTGTGCGGATCGGACCTGCACCTGTGGGACGGCTCCCTCGGCGGCAGCCAAGCGCTGGATCTGCCCGTCATCCCCGGACACGAAATGGTCGGCCGGGTAATCGCATTCGGTGACGGCGCCGAGCGGGACACCTTCGGTACACCGCTCGAGATCGGCGATCGCATCTGCTTCACCCACGCCTCATGCAACCAGTGCGAGCACTGCCGGTTCGACAACCAGCCCACCCTGTGCACCAACCGCCAGTACTACATGTTCACCAACTGCGAACGTCCCCCGTATCTGGTCGGCGGCTTCGCCGAATACGCCTACGTCTTCCCCAACTCGGGACGAGTGCGCGTGCCGGACGAGGTGGAAACCTCCTGGGCATCAGCGGCCAGCTGCGCATTGCGAACGGTCGTGCACTCCTTCGAGCGCATCGGCAAGATGAACCCCTGGGAAACCGTCGTCATCCAGGGCGCCGGCCCGCTCGGTCTGTTCGCGACCGCCCTCGCCGATCACCTCGGCGCCGGGCGAATCATCACCATCGGCGCCCCCGACAACCGCCTGGCCATCGCCAAGCAATACGGCGCCACCGACCTCGTCTCCGTCGCCGAACACCCCGAACCCGAAGACCGAATCGCCGCGGTCCGCGACCTGCTCGGCGGCCACGGCGCCGAAGTCGTCTTCGAATTCTCCGGCGCACGCACCGCATTCCCGGAAGGCTTGGGAATGATCAAAGAAGGCGGCCGCTACATGGTCACCGGCCAGATCGACGGCCCCGGCAAGGAAGTCCCGGTCCGGCCCGGCTTCATCACCCGACAGCAGCTGACCATCATGGGGACCTGGTCCGGACACATCGCCGAGTACCGCAAGGCACTCGAATTCATGAAGAACACGCACGGCAAGTACGACTTCGGTGCACTGGTCCCGAACCGGTACCGGCTCGACCAGGCCACCGAGGCGCTGACGCGTATGCGGGCGCAAGAGGACATCAAGCCGATGCTCGTCCCGCACGGAACCGAAGGAATCTGACGTGAGGCCCCTCGACGGCATTCGTGTGCTCGAGATGGGCCAGTACATCGCCGCCCCCTACTGTGCGATGATGCTGGCCGACCTGGGCGCGGAGGTCATCAAGATCGAGCGGCCCGACGGCGGCGATCCGCGCAGAATCTATGATCCGCTCGAGCAGACCGAGACCGGGTCCATGAGCGGCGGGTTCCTGAGCTACAACCGCAACAAGAAGTCCGTCACCCTGGACTTGAGCGCGGAGAGTGACCGAGCACGGTACCTGGCTTTGGCGGCGACCGCCGACGTCGTCGTAGAGAACCTTCGCCCCGGGGCAGTCGACCGCATGGGAGTGGGATACGACGCGCTCAAGGAGATCAATCCACGCCTGATCTACTGCGCCATCAGCGGATACGGGAGGTTGTCGACACATCGGGGTGAATTCGCCGAACGGCCGGCCTTCGACACCGCAATCCAGGCGATTGGTGGGCTGATGGCGGTGACCGGAGAACCGGGGGGCCCGCCGTTGCCGACGGTGACCGGTTTCGCGGACGTCTTCACTGCCGTGCATGCCACCGTCAGCGTGCTCGCCGCTCTTGAGGGCCGTCACCAGTCCGGTACGGGTACGTTCGTCGATCAGAGCATGTACGACTCGGTGGCGTCCCTGCTCGAACGCGAACTCATGCTGTGGGATTTCACGGGCGAGCATCGAGTGCGCGGGGTGGATCGGTATTCGCCACTCGGCGCTCTCGAAGCCGAGGACGGTTATGTTGCACTGATTCTGCCCACCCATGAGATGTGGCGGCGGCTGTGTGTGGCAATCGAGCGGCCCGACCTGCTCGACCATCCGCTGCTGGACTCCGTCGTTCACCGGGCCGAGAACTTCGCATCGGTGATCCGCCCAGAAGCCGAACGGTGGACACGGTCCCGCACCCGCCGCGAGATCGTCGAGCACTTCGCCGCGCATGGGCTTCCCGCCGGAGAAACCCAGACCATCGACGAGCTCTACCAGTGCCAACACCTCGACGCGCGTCGCATGTTCCTCGAGATCGACGATCCGCATGCCGGTCGCCGTCGGATGATCCGGACACCGTTCCTCACCGACACCTACGACGAACCGCGCACCGACTCCGCGCCCCAGCTCGGCGAGCACAACGACGAACTGCTTACGGAGGTGGAACCGACCACCGCCTGACGCACCCCGCCGACATGCAGGCGGCGGCGGGGACACCAGTACCGCCGCGATAAGCCCGACATCCGTATCGCGGCCGTGTTCTGGTGACGGAAGTCCGTCGGCGGCCTGACTCCGGCGCCGGACGGACTGAGTATGGAGGTGTGATCGCAAACGGTCACACCTCCATACTCGATTGATCAGTATCAATTTTCGAGCTACAGATGTCGAGATGGACTCTGTGGCCACGAATGCTCTGGTTTCGCAGTAGATCACCAATGCGGAGCGGCCCCCGTTGAAGATTCATCCGGACGAGCACTAGTGTGGTGGATGGAACCCTGCCGACCGCATCAGGGAGAAGGAGGGGCCCGTGGTGACGAACAAGGTAGCTCCCGCGGAGCGTGGTGTCCCAGCGTACAAAGTGCTGGCCGAGAAGTTGCGGACCGACATCGAGGCCGGTGTCTACTCGGTCGGACGAAAGATGCCCACCGAAAGCGTGCTGCAGTCGGTCCACAACGTCAGCCGCCACACGGTGCGCGAAGCCCTGCAGATACTGCTCTCCGACGGGCTGATCTACCGCGTGCAAGGCAGCGGAACCTATGTGAGCGGCCGCCAACAGGACACCCGGGGCCGCTACGTCCGCTCGATCGGATCCCTCGACGAAATCATCGTCTGGCCCGACACGAACACCGAGGTGATCGAACCATTCACGGTCGTCGTCGAGCCCTCCATCGCGTCCCGATTGGAATTGCCGTACATCGAGGTCAGCAAGGCCACCGTTCGCCGTTCCTTTGAGGGGATCCCCTTTGTCCTGACGCGCCACTACGTCGAACCCGACCTCGGTGCGAAACTGGCCGCGGAGGGGGTCCCGTCGGTCGGCGAGGGAACCGTGATCGGGGCGGCAGAAAAACTGCTCACCAAGCCGATCATGGGCGCACGGCAAGAGATCACCGCCATGAACGCCCCGGAGTACGAAGCCGAACTGATCGGATGTCAAGCAGGAGACGCCATACTGCTAATCGAGCGTCTCTACTACGACGCGGACGGGAAATTCGTCGAGTTCACGTCCTCTCACTTCAATCCGCGCCGATACTCGTACCGCATGGAATTGCGGCGGCGAGGAGCCTGAGCACGAAGAAGTGAAAAGTGTAGCTCGCGGCCGTTGCAGAGCACGGCGGCGAGCTACTCATTTCTCAAGGCCTTGGACTCCGAGGCCATGGCGGTCCGGTACTCGTCCCAGCCGAGATGTTCGCCGGCGGCGATGCGGAACTATTCCACGATCGGTGCGAGAGATTCGGACATCGTCAGCACTTCGCCGTGGCCGTCCACCTGCATATCGTCCACCCGCATGTAGTGTCGATCGACCTTCTCAGCTCGCGCTACTTGCGTGGCATGTCGCGGCTTCCATGCGTGGCCGACAAGATTCCGGCGCCGAGGTCCCGTGAAGCGCCTCCTGGCGGCAGCAGGGATCATTTCCCACTGTGGTGCTCCGTCGGTGCGGTCTGGCCAGCGTCCACTGGCAGGGTGCGGCCAGCGATGTAGGAGGCCTCGTCGCTTACTAGAGTAAGAGATCGCAGGAAGGAACAGGACGAGGACCCACTCGGGTGGCAACTGCGAAAGCAGCAACAGTCGGGTTCAAACGCCGTAGGCAGCCACTGAGCGGCAGTGCGCTGGTTGGACCAGCCGTGTCCGAGCGCCCCACACGGTGAAGATGATGCCCGTTCCGAGCACTACGACGAGTAGTTGAATCGACTGCAGTGGTCACCTCATGGCTATTGAGCGCTGTGGGTACGTGCTGAGTGCCCTGACGGAAGGATGTGGGTCGGCGCCGGGCAGACGTTGTCGGCCCGCCTCGAGGCACCCCGGAATGAGATTTCACGAAGGGGATTGGAGACCGACGTCGTGTTCGTCCCTCTGTGATCAAGTGGGAACCGTTCCCGCCCTCGGGTTGCCAGGGGGCGGGAACGGTGGTGTGGGTGGGTTAGATGGCTAGGGACGGCGGTGAGGATGGTGATTTCGGTGAGGTTGACGTGTTTAGGGACGGCGGTGAGGAAGGCGAGGAGGGTGACTTGGCGCCGAGGGGCGAGTCGTTCGTCGGTGGCTTCGCCGATTCCGCTGGAGGCGCCGGTGACGACGGCGACACGGGCGCAGGGGGTTCCGCCCGTCGGTCCAGAACCTGCGGGAGGATCAGCGATGCATGAAGAACGTGGCTACCTCGGCGGCCACCTCGGATGGTTGTTCCTCGGGTAGGTAGTGCTCGCAGTTCGTCAATGAACGTCCAGATACGCGCGACGTGGCATACCGTCGCCATACATCGAGCACCGGCTTCGACCGTAGAGGACCGTCTGCGCCCCACAGGATCAGTAGCGGAACGTCGAGCAGTTTACCGTGCTCGAAGTCCAGTTCGTCGGCTGTAAGGTCTACTCCGAAGCTGGAGCGGTAGTCCTCCAACGAAGCGTGCATCTGCACGGGGTCTTCGAACGCGTTGACGTAGTGCGCGAACGTCTCCTCGTCGATCGCACCTTTGCGCATGGCGTCGCCCATGAATGCCCGCAGGTATGGTTCAGCGCGATCCTTCAACAGAATCTCGGGGATCTCATCTTGAAGGTGAAACAGCCAATGCCACAATGTTTTTGCCAAGTGCAGGTCGAAGCTTCGCATCACTTCCCGGGTTGGGAGGATATCTAGCAGCGCCAGCTTCGACACTTGATCAGGGCGATCGATCGCCCAACGATGAGCGACCCTGGCTCCGCGGTCGTGCGCGGCAACATGGGCTCTGTCGAACCCCAAGTGGTCGATGAGGGCGCCCAGGTCTTCAGCGGTGGAGCGTTTGTCGAATCGCGCATTCGATTTGCCTACGGACTTGCCATACCCACGCAGGTCCGGTGCGATCACCGTGTAGTGATCGGCGAGCGCGGGAATCACATGACGCCAACACCTCGAGGTCTGCGGCCAGCCATGAAGGAGCACCACGGCCTCCGGAGCATCGCCCGTGACCACGTACGCCAGCCTTACATCTTCGAGTTCGACATACTCCGTCCGTAGAAGATCCGACATTAGTTTCTCCTGCTGTATGTCGTGCGGACGTATCCGGATCGGACTCATCATCCGCGCTAGTCGAAAGCTACAGGTGCACGTAACCACAAGACGGCCTCGAGCACAGTAGTCGACAAGCCACTGAGTGGCGGCTGTCCCTAGTAGACACGGCGGACTGGATGGACCATTCGAAGCACAGTGATCGGACCCCGAAGATGGAGATTGCATGGCCCGAAATAGTTTCCCAACAGGTAACACCCGTGTGCTGGGGATAGTGGGTGACCCGATCGAACAAGTTCTAGCGCCGTCCCTGTGGAGCGAGTTTTGCAGCAAGAACGGTTTCGACATCGTGTGTATACCTATGCATGTTCGTCCAGCGGATCTGAAGACCTTTCTCGACGGCGCTCGAGGTTGGAAGAACCTTGAGGGCCTCATTGTGACTGTTCCGCACAAGATCGAAGCCCTCGAGCTCGTGACCGTCGCGACAGCACGCGCTCATGCCATCGGTGCGGTCAACTCGATTCGTCCGGACGGACAGGGCGGGTGGATCGGTGACATGTTGGACGGCGGTGGATTCTTGGCAGCCTACGAGGACCGAATTCGGCCGGTTCGCGGTCAGCGTGTGCTTGTCGTCGGTTCGGGGGGTGTCGGTGCTGCGATAGCGCTCGCACTGGGTGAAGCTGGTGCCAGCGAGGTCTATGTGTCAGACGTAAATGCCTCACGCGCCCGTGCGCTCGCCGCGAGGCTTGGAGCGCACGGCGTCGCATCGAAATCTGTGGACCCTACGGCAAAGGGGTACGACCTCGTGGTGAACGCCAGTCCTGCTGGGATGCGCCCAGAAGATCCACTTCCGATCGACCTAGATGGGGCGACCTCGGACCTCGCGGTAGCGGATGTCGTCACGAAACCAGCGGACACTCGACTGCTACTTGCGGCTACCGCGCTCGGTTGTCCGGTCCAGGGTGGACTCCAGATGGCCGAGGCGCAGATCCCCCTGCAAGCGGAGTTCTTCGATCTTCCCCCGGGTGATTGGAGGCTGAGCTCGAGTAACAGCCACTGAGTAGTGGCCGCTGGCTCCGGATCGCGCGGTTCGACGGCTCCCTCGACCAGGGTGACCGTGCATTCGCCTGCGACAGTCGATAGGTCACTACCTTCGCCAGTTTCGTTCGATAGTTTTCAGCAACGTTCATGACATCGGAAAGGAATAGATTTGACGAACGACGATTGCCGTCCAGAGATCAACGGTGATGCGGGGGTGCAGCACGACAGTATCTACTTGGACGACCTGAAACTTCACTATGTACGCTCTGGACGCGGAGAACCCGTTGTTCTGCTGCATGGGTGGCCACAGACCTGGTTTGCCTGGCGTAAAGTCATCCCGCTCCTTGCTGGCCAATACGACGTCATAGCACCCGATTTGAGGGGGTTCGGTGACACGTCTCGGCCTGTGGGCGGCTATGACAAGAAGACCGTAGCTCACGATGTTCGCCAGTTGGTCGAACATTTGGGCCTCGGCCCGGTTCATATCGTTGGGCACGATGTCGGTGGAGCCGTGGCGTACCCGTACGCTGCTCAATGGCCGGACGAAGTACGGTCCTTGACGTTCATCGAAAGTAGCCTTCCAGCGTTCGGGCAAGAAGAACTGATGGATGTTTCCAACGGTGGAAGCTGGCACTTCGGATTCAATATGTCCGGTGATATCGCTGAAGAACTTGTTCGCGGTCGTGAACGTCTGCTCATCGACTACTGGATGCGCCGCAGTACCGTCGGAGTAGTAGATCCGACTTCGGTGGAGGTCGATGCCCTGGATCAGTACGCACGATCATTGGGACAACCTGGCGGACTGAGAAGCACGTTCGCGCACTATCGCGCCCTTCCTCAGGACCGATCGGACAATCGTGAGCTCGGGCGCACGAAACTCAGTCTGCCTGTGCTAGCGGTGGAGGGTGAGCGCGGTCAGTCGGGTCATTCGGTCTCGACGATGTCCAAGGTGGCCACGAACGTAACCTCGGCGATGATCGAACGCGCAGGTCACTATCCGCCGGAAGAGAATCCTCATCAGCTGGCCTCGGTCCTGCGGATGTTTTTTGCGAGAGCCGAAGCGTAGGAGGCGAGCGAGTCACTGCACGTAGACGACAAAGCTGACCTCCGCACCAGATGCCGCAGAGCGGCATCTGGTGCGGAGGTCATTTCGCAATGGCCGGCGCGCGTCCGGTGCCGGATTCGTCGTTCGTTGCTCTTCCAGGCCGCCGCTGTGCATCCCCCGGTCCGATGGCGGATTCGACCGCCGCGAGCAACGGAGGGACCAAGGTCAACGGTCGAGGAAGTTCGCGAGCGCGGCCAAAACCGCGTCGGGGCGTTCTTCTACAACCCAATGTCCACAATCCGGGATCGAGCCTCCGGTGACGTTACTGCCGAACTCGGACACCATGTCTACGATCTTTGGACCCCACCGGTTTTCTCCGCCCAACGCGAGGACTGGAATGGTGAGAGGCTCTTGTTTGAACTTGCGGTTGTCTTCGGCGTCTCGCTCGAATGCGCGGTACCACTCAAGCGTGCTACGGATGGCTCCGGGCTGGGCGAACGCGCGGGCGTACAACTCGACATCTCGATCAGTGAATGCACCGTGATTGGTAGCGCGATTCCGGAGGAAAGACTCGACGTATCCGTACTCCCGTCCCGAGATCAGGAACTCCGGTAGGTCACGGTTTTGATGGAATGCGAAATGCCAGACCGTCGGGTCGGCGTAGATTGTGTCCCACAGTTCTGCGCCCGGAATCGGTACATCGAAAATTGCCAGACGCGTGACGGTATCTCGATGTGTGGCAGCCCAGGCGTAGGCGACCATTCCGCCGATGTCGTGGCCGACTACCTGTACGGTTTCGAATCCCAGCGCCTGCCGTAGACCGTCCAATTCCGCTGCCATGGTGACCTTGTCGTATCCAATGAGGGGCTTGGACGAGTTGCCGGCGCCCTTCAGATCTACTGCCACCACGGTGTGGTGCTGGGCCAACTCGTCGATCACGGGAGTCCATTCGTGCCACGTCTGGGGAAATCCGTGGAGAAGGAACACAGCTGGCCCTGCACCTGCCACAACGGCGTGTAGTGACACATCGGGTGCGACACGGTGTAAAACGTGGTGGAGTTTCGCGGAGGTGTTTTCAGACATGGTCAGGCTCCGTTTCATATTTCTTCTCAAGGTTTACATTTGCAGGGAGGCGCGGAGGCTTCGAGGATGGCACCTGCACATCGACATCGGTCGCGACCGTGATGTTCCGGTAGTACAGGCCTTTCAGTGCCATGCAGATTGCACCGAGAGAGATTGGAATGAGAAGCATAAGGAATACCTGCTGAAACGTTAGGCCCATGCTGGCCAACGTAGTTCCGACCGCTGCTCCGCCTACTGCGCCAAATCGGGACATTCCTGCGGTCCAACTGGTCCCTGTCGACCTGATCTCGGTGGGATAGAAAGTCGCCGATATCGCCGTGTACCCCGTGGAGATGGAGTTCGTGCACATTCCGAGTACGAAAAGCAGCGCTGCCAATAGAAGTGTCGACGATGGCGAGATCGCGATTGAAATGGCCATTGCCGCGCCCAGTAGGCTTGCCCAGACCAAGGTGACGTGCGCACCGACTCGGTCCTGGATGAAGCCGATCGCGGCACATCCGACTGCTCCACCGACCTGTAGCAGAGTTGTGAGCAGCGATATCGTGCCTGTAGCGAAGCCTGCTTCTCTGAATAGGAAGGGCAACCACGTATTTGTCAGATAGATCGTGAACATCACCGCCATGTATCCGAGCCACATGGCCACAGTTCCTACCCGCAATCGTGATGCGAAAAGTGCGCCGATCGGATAGGAGCGAGTATGTGTGACAGTCTCGCGGGAAAAAGCGCTGTGGGCATGCACGGAGTTGGGCTCGATGTAGTTGCAGTACTTCACGAGCTTTGCTTGATCGCTTCCGGAGTTCGCCAGGAATCGCACGGACTCCGGTAGCAGGCCGGCGATGGCGAGGAAAATCGTCGCAGCGATGGCAGCGCACAGGAATATCGCAACCTCCCAACCGAACGCCTCGACTACGAAAGGCACCACGAGGGCACCGGCCGCTGCACCTGTGGGAAACCCGGACCAGATCACCGCAACCAGTGAGCGGCGGCGTCCCGTGGGCACGACTTCCGACACGAGGGCCGCCACGTTCGGCATCGAAGCCCCCAGGCCGACTCCCGTGAGAAGCCTCAGCACGCTGAAGAGAGCGACGCTGTCTGCGAATGCCGTTGCGAATGTCATCGCTGTGAATGCGCCGATGGCCCACACGATCACCGTGCGCCGGCCGAAGCGGTCGCCGAGGGGGCCGGCGGCAAGTGATCCGATCGCCAATCCCACTAGGCCGGCGGTGACAGCGGGTGCAAGTTGAGCGGTGCTGATGCCCCAATCGTCCTTGAGAGCGGCCGACATGAAACCCACGACCGTGACTTCGAGTCCGTCGACGACGATGCAGAGGTAACACAGGATTAGAGTCCGTCTTTGGAACCAACTGATGGGGCTGCGATCGATGACGTCGCGAATTACTACTTCCGCTGCAAGTGCCACAACGGGTTCCTTTCCAGGAGCGAGAACTGAGGCTGACAACCGCGCGAACACGTGCCGTCGTAGGTGGCCGACTTCGCCGACACCTTCACAGTGCGGCCGACATCACATCAATGGAACTTCTCACCGCCACTGAGTGGCACCGCAGCCTCGTATCGAGCGGTTGGAGCGAAAATACTCGAACGTGCAATACCGCTATCTTCACAACGCAACATTGAGAGAACGTGGGTTCCACATGTGCCGAAATCAAGCTGTTCGATCTGTCTCGCTTCACCACCTGACCATGTTGCGGGCCGACCCGTTCGAACTCGTCGACGCAGCCGCAGTTGGAGGGTTCGACCGGTGCGGGGTACGGATCGTGGCACCGGATCCAGACCAGACGGTCTTCGACCTGGTGGGCGACACTGCAATGCGCACGAAATTTGTCAAACATCTCGCGAGCAGCGGCGTCAGCATTCTCGACTTCGAGGCGATATGGCTTCGGGAGGACACCGATGTGAAGGCTCTGGTGCCGGCCTTGGAAGCCGCTGCCGAGATGGGTTCCGATTATGTACTGACAGTGGGATACGACTTTGATATACCGCGTTTGACGGATACATTCGGCCGCCTCGCCGACGCCGCCGATCGGTTCGGACTGACGCTGCCCCTGGAGTTCATCACCTACTCTGCGGTCCCAACCTTGTTCGATGCCGTGGCCCTGGCCGAGTCGGTCGGACGTGACAACGTCAGTATCTTGATCGATTCGCTTCAATTCTTCCGCGCGGGCGCCGAGTTCGACGTCCTCGCGACGATCCCCGAGTCCCGCTTGCCGTACGTGCAGATCAGTGACGGACCAGCACTAGGGCCGACTGGCATCGACGCGCTGCGCTACGAGGCCAGATCGGCGCGAATGGTTCCAGGTGAAGGGGAACTGGATCTTCGACGATTGCTCGCATCGCTACCGGTGAATCTGCCGCTGTCGGTCGAGACGCCGAATCTCGAACTGGCCAGCTTGTCGTTCGCGGACGCTGCTATCAGGTTGAGGGAGGCCACTAGGACGCTGGTGGCGTCGATCTGACCCGAGCCGTGCTCGGGGGTCGCTTCGCCGGCGATCAGGTGCGGTCCGGGACGTACAGCAAGCTATCGCAGTCTCATCACGCCACTCGCGAGATGCCGAGTGCCGCGGTCCGAACGGCTGGTCCGAGGCGGTTCAGTTGTTTCGTCGAGTGGGCGACGACTCCCAGCGCACCCATCAGGACCCCTCCATTGGCGATGATCGGTGATGCCGCGGAGACGACGCCCAATGTCATCTCTTCCTGCGATGACGCCACACCCGTGCGGCGCACCTCTCGTAGAACGGCCGCCAGACGCCCGGGTTCGGTGATCGTGTACCGAGTTTGCTTGGTCAACCCTCGGTCGATCACCTCCAATAACAAATCGCGAGGTGAGTTTGCGAGAAGGCATTTACCCACAGCGGTAGCGTGGAGCGGGAGCCGCCCGCCGACCTCGGTACGGTTGGCAACAGAAGTAGTTGCGGAGATTTTTTCGATGCACAGAGCTTCGCAACCGTCCAGTACGACGAGTTGGACGTTCTCACTGGTGGCGGCCCACAGATCGTGCATCAGGGGCAAAGCCGCCTCTCGGAGACCCCGCTGCTGTGGGGCCAAAGCGCCGATTTTCCACAATCGGACCCCGATTCGGTAGCGGTTGTCGACAAGACGATCGAGTCCACCCCATTCGGTCAACTCGACGAGCAGTCGCCGAGTAGTAGTCGTCGGCAGGCCCACTCTTTGCGAGATTTCGGACATCGTGAGTTCAGGATTCGCTGTGTCGAAGCAAGCCAGTATTGAAAGCAACCTGCTCGCCACGCTACTACCCGGTGTCCCAACATTTCCTGCCACATCTACCTCATAAGTGATCGCGATCAACAAAGAACGAGCACGGACCACACTCCAATGGTGCCACTGAGTGAATCACTCCCCGCGCCGTCGGCGAGTTAATGCACCGGTTAGAGCCAGTCCTACGCAGAACATGCTACGTCATTTGTCCCGATCTCGCCGCTGAGTGGCGACCAGAGCTGGATCCTTCCGCTTCCTGCACTTAGCGTGTCGACTATGAAAAGCACCGACGTCCATACCCCCGCGCATTTGTCGATGGGAGCGATCTGTTTTCGTGACCGCCCGTTTCCTCAAATTCTCGCCGCAGCTGCGGGAAGTGGATTCACCGGTATCGGATTGACCGTCGGCCAATGTGTTGCAGCGCTCGAGCGTGGTATCGGCCTCGACCAGTTGCGCGGACGTGTCGACGATGCAGGATTGCGTGTTGCCGAGTTGGAACTCGTGCGACTAGGCGAAGAGGGCCCGACTCGCCACGCCAACTCCTTGGTCGAAGACTTGAGTGAGGTCCTCCAGCCTGACCGCGTGCACGTCGCAGCCTTCAACGGCGATCTGCGGCGAATCGAGGACGATTTCGCTGCGGTGTGCACCAGGCTCTCCTACGTCCCTGTCGCGGTCGAATTCATGCCCTACAGTCGCGTACGCAACTTGACAGAGGCGCTGACCCTCGTCGACGCCGCAGGTGCTGCAAATGCGCGCGTAGTGCTCGATGTCGTGCACTTCTTCCGGTCTGGCGGAGAAGTGTCGGATCTGTCGACGGCGCGGCTCGCGAAAATAGCCGGCGTGCAGCTGTCGGACGTTTCGACACGCCATGGGGTATCTCTGGCGCGCGAAGCACGCCATCTTCGTACCTATCCGGGACGGGGCACGCTGGATATTGTGGGCTTTCTCCGGGGTATCGGCACCGCGGTCGACGTACTCCCTCCTTTATCGATCGAACCCATATCAGATGCCTTGGAGTCACTTCCGCTTCCGGTGGTGGCCGAAGAGATCATGTTTTCGACGCTTGCAACACTGGACGCTGCAGGCTGGGTCACCCGCAATGGGCAGTTCGCCGGAGTGGCACGCACTCAATGAATGTCATCTCTGGAAGTACGTTCCGCCGCTCGTAGGACATCAGGTCCGAGGTCCATGTCGGTCAACCCACCTGACGGTCCAGACCACCTTCGCGCCAGCACCCAAAAAAGTCAAAAGGCAATTACAGAGATGAGTACACCGATGAACCCACACCCACTGCGCATAGGAATCATTGGAGCCGGTGTCATGGGTACCAAGCATGCCGAATTCATCGCCCGCGAACAGAACGCAACGTTGGTCGGAATCGCAGACCCTTTCACGACGACCCTCGCCGAAACCACCGAAGTACCCAGCTATACCGACTACCACGACCTGCTCGCCGCACCGGACGTCGACGCTGTGATCATCGCAAACCCCAACGTCGAACATGTCCCGACAGCGCTAGCGGCGATCGAAGCCGGCATTCCCGCCCTACTCGAAAAACCAGTCGCGGTTTCGGCGGACGAGGCTTCGATGCTGTCATTGGCCGTCAAGGCGAGCGACGGTGTGATTCTTGTTGGTCATCACCGCCGACACCATCCAGCGGTCGCGGCCGCGCGTGGCATGATCTCGGCGGGAGAACTCGGTCGAATTGTCGCCGTCAATGGAATGTGGTTGACGAAGAAATCAGCCGACTATTTCGAGCAATCCTGGCACCGCACGGCCGGCGCGGGCGTGATGCTCATCAATCTCGTACACGACTTGGACCTTATGCGCCACCTGGTCGGGGAGGTAACCACTATCCAAGCTATCGCCAGCAACACTATTCGAGGATACGAAGTCGAGGATACCGCAGCAGTCATCGTCAGCTTTGACAATGGGGCGATAGGCACCTTCATCGCATCGGACTCGGTTGTCGCGCCATGGGGCTGGGATCAATCGACACAGGACGATCCACAGTTTCCCTTCAATCCGGACACGGCCTGCTATTCCATCGCCGGAACTGACGGATCGTTGGCCTTCCCGCAGCTGGGTCACTACTACCATGATGGTGAATCCAATTGGACTCACCCGCTTTCGCGCCGCTTTCACGCCACGACGGGTGGGGATTCGTACACCAGACAACTTCGTCACTTCATTGACGTTGCACGAGGCCAGTCCGAGCCCATGGTGACAGTCGACGATGCAGCGGCGACTCTGAAGATTATCGAGTCCGCCCATCGGTCGGCTGCAACCGGTGAGCTGATCCGAGTCCAACCTTGACCCTGCGACGAATCACCCGCAGACAGTCGCGCAGTCGACTGAAGATTCCACCGCACCAACCGACCCGGTGTTTCGCGGACTTGACCGCTCAGTGGCACGAGTTCCTATGACGCACCCCCGCTACACCGGCACCATCGAGACAACGTCCAGATGAGTTGAAGTGAAAGGTCTTGCTATGTCAGATCGAGACAGTGCCCTTGCGATCCGCGATGTCATCGAGAATTGGGCTGTGTGGCGCGATTCCGGCGATTGGGACAGGTTTGCCACGGTGTGGGACGACGACGGGTACATGACCGCCACATGGTTCCAAGGATCGGCAACGGATTTCATCGCAGTGAGCCGCAAGGGCTTCGAGAACGGTGTTCGCATTCTCCACTTCCTCGGCGGCACGTCGATCGACGTTCGGGGGGACCGTGCCATTGCGCAGACGAAGATGACAATCAACCAGCGGGCAAGCGTGCACGGCGTCCAGGCAGATGTGGTCTGCACTGGCCGGTTCTACGACTTCTTCGCTAAGCGCGAGCACGATTGGAAAATTGTGCGTCGTCAGCCTGTGTACGAAACGGACAGACTGAATCTGGTCGATCCAGCAGCTTCCGTCGCACTCGATACGGAGCTGCTGACATCGTTCCCCGTGGGTTATCGGCATCTCGCATACCTGCAGACTGCGTCCGGATTCGACGTCAAACAAGGCCTGCCCGGGCTGACCGGTGAAGCCACGGACACCCTGTACGCGGAAGGCCGAGCATGGTTGGAGGGTGCAGACACACCGGGCGTTCCGCTCTGATCATCGCGCGTAAACAGACTCATCCCAGCATGGAGTCACCTGATCGAGTCATCTGCGATTGAAAGGGTGACGGTCGATCCTGCTGTCCCCATACGAAAGGCAACCGATGGCAACCGACTTCTCCGAGACCACCGCAACCGATGCGGTTGTACGGAGCTTCTCCGAGACACCGGATGATCGGCTCAAAGCGGTCTTGACCAGTTTGACCGTTCACCTGCACAACTTCGTCAGGGAAATCGAACCGACGCAACATGAATGGGAGCAGGGTATCGACTTCTTAACCGATGTCGGGCACATGTGCGACGGCATACGGCAAGAGTTCATTCTCCTGTCCGACGTGCTGGGAGTCTCCATGCTGGTGGACGCAATCAACAATCGGAAACCCGTCGGTGCAACCGAATCGACGGTGCTCGGTCCGTTCCATGTCGTTGACTCACCCGAACTAGAGCTGGGGTCGGATATCGCTCTGGCCGGCGACGCCAAGAGGTGCGTGGTCAGAGGGAAAGTACGGTCTGTGGACTCGTCCACGATACCGGGCGCGGTGGTCGACGTGTGGCAAGCAGACGACGCAGGGTTCTACGACATCCAACTGCCGGACCTGATACCCGAGCGCAACCTTCGTGGACTCTTCACCGCCGACGACGAGGGAGCGTTCTGGTTTCGCACCATCATTCCCAAGTATTATCCGATTCCGGCGGACGGTCCGGTCGGAAACCTGCTGCGCGCCAGCCACCGCCATCCCTATCGGCCGGCCCACATTCACTTCATCAGCGGGGCTGAGGGTTACTCGCCGGTGACCACACATCTCTTCATCGAGGGCAGCCCCTACCTCGACGACGACACCGTCTTCGGAGTGAAGGAAAGTCTCGTACGCGCCGTGCAACAGGTCGATGATGCCCCACTGGCGCAGCACTACGGGGTCGCAAACCCCTTCGACCTGATCGAGTTCGACATAGTACTCAACACCGTCGCCGATACCGCGCGGGTTACCGCATGAGCACACCCGACGCTTTCGTCCACACATCTCAACCGTCGCGGGTGATATTTGGAAGCGGCCGCTTGAGCGAATTGCCGGCCGAGCTCGACCGCCTCCAGCTGTCTCGCGTCATCGTAATCTGCACACCACCACAACAGGCAACCGGAAACGCGGTCGCCGATCTGTGCGGACATCGAGCGCACTCGGTGTATCCACATGCGACGATGCACGTCCCGAGGTCAGTCGCCGCCGCCGCCTGTGAGTATGTAAACACCCATGAGATCGACGGTGCGGTCGTCGTTGGTGGTGGCTCCTCTGTCGGCTTGGGCAAGGCGCTCGCATTGGAAACGGGACTTCCCATACTCGCCATCCCCACGACGTACGCCGGATCCGAGATGACACCAATCTGGGGGATCACCGATCACGGCGACAAGACAACGGGGCGAGATGTGAAAGTGCTGCCACGCACCGTCATCTACGATCCCGATTTGACCCTTACACTCCCGGCGTCACTGTCTGTCTCGAGCGGGCTCAACGCCCTGGCACACGCCGCAGAAGCGCTGTATGCCCCAGACGGATCACCAATCATCGAGATGATGGCCGGTGAAGCAGCAAGAGCACTGACCAAAGCGTTGCCAGCGGTAGCTACGAACCCGACAGATAAAGCAGCCAGAGCCGAGCTTCTGTACGGTGCGTGGCTATCGGGTGCCTGCTTGGGCGCTACGAGCATGTCATTGCACCACAAACTCTGTCACATAATCGGAGGCACATTCGACCTCCCGCACTCGGAGGTACACGCGATAGTCCTCCCGCATGTACTGTCCTACAATCTCGATGGCGCCCCGCGTGCCCGGGACATTCTGTCACGTGCGGTGGGCGCGGACGATCCCGCCGCTCTGATCTATTCGCTCAGCCAACAGATTGGATCCTCGACGTCACTCCAGGACCTGGGAATGAGTGGTGGCAATATCGAATTGGTGGTCTCCAAAGCCACCGCCAATCCATATTCGAATCCGCGACCAGTTACGGCCGAATCCATTCGGTCGATTGTCTCGGGCGCATTCTTTGGAACTCCTCCTAAAAGAAATCCTTAAAGGAAACCGCATCCGATGATCCTCGAATCGCGTATCTTCGTACGCATCGGATCAGATCGGTCCTCAGAGCGTCGCGAATAGTGCTACCACCATCCCAGCGGGGCAACATCCACCTCATTTCACGACGATAAGGGGTTCGAACATGGACCACGCACTGGCTGTGTCCGAAGAATTGGTTCCTGTCCACGGCACATGGCACGGAGGATGGTCATGGCAACCGGTCGCCGCCCGCCTGCGCGCGGCCGGTCACAGGGCAAGTGCGCCGACAAGTCCAGGACTGGGTATCGACGACGACCCCCGCGACGTCACCCCTCGCCGACTGCGTCGACTCTCTCGTCGACCACGTTGAAACGAACCGACCGCAGCGGTGTAACGCTGATTGCCCATAGTTGGGGTGGATTCGTCGCTGCAGGCGTCGCACCGCGTCTGGCCTCCCGGCTGAAAACAGATCGTTTTCTGGAGCGCGTTCGTCCCAAGCGCGGGGTGCTCACTTCTCGACGAGGTACCGTCGGAATTCGGTGAATTGTTCAGCACATTGGCCGCCGCGTCGCACGACAACATAGTGACGCCGCCTGCCGAGATATTCCACGAATCGTTCATGGGTGATGCAACCCCGGAGGCCGCCGCCCTGGTGTACTCGACGCTGCGCGCCCAACAGATTGCCACGCTCCCATCAAGTTTCGCCGGCCCTGAATGACCAGATGTCGGCATTTCCTTCTCGCCAGCGCGAAGGCAGGATCGAGTGTTGGATCGCTGTGAGGATGGTGTTGACACAGGCATGCTGCTCGGTGGTTCCACCCGGGCCGGTGCCGCCCTGACCCTTGCATCCGAAGCAGCGCGATGGCCCATGA
Organism: Rhodococcus sp. IEGM 1307; assembly: GCF_030056915.1. Taxonomy (NCBI): domain Bacteria; kingdom Bacillati; phylum Actinomycetota; class Actinomycetes; order Mycobacteriales; family Nocardiaceae; genus Rhodococcus; species Rhodococcus sp. IEGM 1307. The sequence goes on along the minus strand of NZ_JASHKW010000025.1, from coordinate 72,194 downwards.
TCATGGTGGCAGAAACCGTTGACGCACCTGATCGCGCAGGCCAAGGCTGAAGGTGTGGAACTGGTCGGACCGAACGGGCTGCTCAACCGGCTCGCGGCGAACGTGCTCGAAACCGCTCTGGGAGCGGAGATGGATGAGTACTTCGGCTATGAGAAACGCCAGGTAGCGGGCCGGCACCGCCCCCTGAAATCTCCCCGGGTGACGAAGTCGTCCAGGCTCTCGACACCTGCGTCGTCAACCTGACGCGGTGAGCAGACACGCGTCGTCAACAACGAACCGACAGACTTGGACGGGCAGCATCAGCCCTACCAGGTGAACTTGACCGGAAGCCCTACCGCAGTGGCCGAGATGATTGGTGGTGGCTGCCGCGGTGAAGAGGCGCCTCAGAATCCGGTCCGGCGAGTTCCAGTGCAACGCTGGCGATGACCGGACGGCGCTGCCAGAACAGACACATCACCCGCTCCAGTGGGCCACGCGAGCGTGGACGAGACCGTCACCGTAGTGTTCGGGTGGCCGACACAGCTCACTGACCCGCATAACGGACATGGCCGCAACCGTGTGATCGCGGCCGTTCGGACGAAGCGGACCAGGGCGTTGGCTTCCATTCGGCCCTGTGGGAGTGTCCATGCACGTGCCCCTTACCGCGTGGCCTTTGCTCACCGGGGCAGTGTTTCGCGCCCAGGGGTTGGCTGTTCCGCCCGTCGCCGGGGTGTCGTCTGCGGGGTGACGAAAGTGTGTCAACAATGACTGCAGCTTCTGTCGGTAGCCGGCTTGCCGCGCGATGGCTTTCCAGTTGATCGTCAGCAGAGTGTTGTGCGGGGTCGCATCCCCGGGCGAGCGGCGTTCCACCGCGTGATACGACAGCTGCAGCAACGGCTGACATTGAACGTCCTGGTAGAGGTGCACGGGTTCGAGCGATGCGATGCAGTTATCGACCAGGTGCGGTCGCATCAGCTCCGCTGACTCGGTCTCACGAAGGCGGTCGGCGAGGTCGGCCGCGTGCGGAGCGAGAGTGGTCGTCAGGTAGCTGGCGGCGGCCATGCCAGCCACTGGCGGGGTTCTGTTGGGGCCGTGGCCATCGGGCATTTCCGCCCGGCCGACGGGGTAGGCGGCGCTCTAGGGCCGCAGGTCCACTGAAACACGAATAGGTTCCGCTGATTGACCAGGTTTACGACCGCCTACGCGGCTGTGTTCCGGGGCTGCGCTCGCCCGCGACCACGTCCCGCGTCAAAAGCAGGACCAGAGAGCGGCATTTCGGCCTACCGGCACTCATCGGCCCGATCTATGTTGGATTACCACTGCGGCAACAGCCCGGCAGCAATCGACATTTCCGCTACGCGCTTGAGAGACCTCTGGTCGCATGGTGCTTTCTCGTGAGCTCTGGATCGCTTCAATAAGCGCGGTCGCTATCGACACCCGTGTCGGCGGCCTGCAGAATGGTCCGTCTGTAGCGGTGAACGTCGTAGCTTTGGAGCTGGTGATGGTTCACGGCGGCTTCCTAGAACCCACGAGTGGAGGCCCTCAGCCCCGTCTGGGGTATACTAACTATCGATAGTAAGCCTGGTCCTTGCTCTGTCGCGAAGTTGAGAGGCGAGTCCTCAAGCGAGTCGTTCGGAATATGTTCCTTCACGAAAGGGTGTGGAAATGAAGCTCGTCCTGCTTGGTCCACCTGGTGCTGGTAAGGGTACTCAAGCGAAGCTTTTGTCGGAAAAGTTAGATGTGCCTCATATTTCGACGGGCGACCTGTTCCGGGCGAACATCGCGGAGGCCACGGCACTGGGGATCCGCACCCGAAGCTATCTCGATGCAGGGGAGCTGGTGCCCAGCGATCTCACGGTCCAAATGGTGCAGCACCGTTTGAGTGAGTCCGACTCCTCCGAGGGGTTTTTGCTAGATGGCTTCCCTCGCACCCTCGAACAAGCGGAGGCTCTTTCGGTCATCCTGGCCGCACGCGGCGAGAAGCTCGACAAAGTTCTGTCCTTCGTCGTTGCTGGCGATGTTCTGACCGGCAGGATGCTCGCACGTGGCCGCGCGGACGACATGGAGGAGGTCATCGCAAATCGTCTCCGGGTCTACGAGGCCGAAACGGCGCCGTTGCTCAACCACTATGCCGATCAGATCGTCCCAATCGACGCGGTAGGGGAAGTCGACGAGGTGCATCATCGAGTGCTTGACGCGCTGGGGCGATAGCGTGCTTCCGGTCCGGGCCGACGCGGCCCGGACCGGCAGCTAGTAAGATCGTCGACCTAATGGCGGCGCCGTTGGCGGTCCGCCGGTTCGCCTGCATTCGAGATGGCGGGAACGTGCGTGTCGAAGGTGACACGACTAGTTGCGGGCAGCTCGCGGGGGAACTAACTATGATTCGTTATTGGATGCTTCACACGAAGTGGCTCTGTAGGTATGTAGCGAAGCGAATGGATTCGAGATGGTGAGCTCATGAAGACGCATGTAGATAGGCGCTCGGCCGCTGTCCCTCCCGTGACGAAGGCAGACGTGCGTGATGCCGCTCTGACCTTGTTTGCCCAGCGCGGTTACCACGGAACCTCCTTGAAGGAAATTGCCGAGAAGCTGGGTATTCGCACGCCAAGTTTGTACAACCACATCGATTCCAAGGGAGCACTGCTCAGTCAGATCGTCCTCGATACGCTGGACCAGGTCGTCCTCGACTTCGACCAGGTCATGGCGGAAAATGACGAGCCGATCGAAAGACTGCGGGCCGCTACAACCGTCTACGCGCTCCGCCACGCAACGCACCGAAGAGAAGCGCTGGTTGTGAACCAGGACACCGTGCACTTGGATGAACCGGACCGATCGGTGGCCCAGCGAATTCGTCGTCAACATGAACACGGATTTCGGCAGCTAATCGTCGATGGGTTGGACGAGGGTGTGTTCTCAGTTGAGTCCGCCAAGGTAGCGTCCTTCGCGATCCGTGAAATGTGTGTATCCGTGGCACGGTGGTTCAGGGAAGATGGCCCGCTCACTGCCGAGGATGTTGCCCGGCAATACAGCGACTACGCACTCCAGATTGTCGGGGCGGCGACCTCGGGCCGGGGTAGGCCGAACTGATCGCCTCCCGCACCACACGTCAGGTGATCCTTTCCGGGCGATGACACATGGGACGTCGCCGCCTGCGCCGCGCCAACCGACACAGAGCCGCGGAGATCGTCCTGGAACCACCGACGCAGCCCTCTCGATCGAAATCTTCGGTCGCTGACGACAACAGCCACTGAGCAACAGACCTGGTGAATCGCTGCACCGGCCCGAGCGAGCGCCGCTCGACGGGCAGCGGCTTACGCCGTCAAATGTCTGTCACTGACGGTTGCTAGCGGGCCGATATCCGCATAGCGGCAATGGAAATGCCCCGCTCCGCATTTCGCGGAGCGGGGCACGTGCGGGACCGCCTGTTTCCTGTTCGGGATCAGCGGCGTGTAGCGTGCCTGGAGTCTCTCGCGTCCAGTGGCCGCTCGTGCCACCGTCCTTCGCGACGAGACGGACGTATTCGAGGGCGGCAGCCGGATCGACGGCCTTCACCATATCGTGCAGAGTCAGGCCTGCGACGGCGACGGCAAAGAGCGCCTCCATTTCGACTCCCGTGGGTCCCGTAGTTTTCGCTGTCGCCTCGATCGTGATCGCCGTGTCGGTGAACTCGAATTCCACCTTCACAGAAGACAACGCCAACTGGTGGCAGAGCGGGATCAGTTCGGAGGTCCTCTTGGCGCCGGAGATGCCGGCGATTCGGGCCGTCGCGAGAACGTCGCCCTTGGGAAGGTGGTCGGCACGGACTAGCGCGACCACCTCCGGTGTGGTGACCAATTGCCCTGTGGCTACCGCGATTCGGTTGGTGCCCGACTTCGCGCTGACGTCGACCATGCAGGCGCGACCCTCACTGTCGAGGTGGCTGAGGTTATGCACGGCATCGACCGCGTGCGAGGGGGCGATGGGGACGCGCAGCGCCGTTCCTGACGACCCCACACTCGGCTGCGCCCGCGGAGTGCGTGGGCATTCCCAGCGTAACTGTGAATATGCGGGCCAAGGAGCGCGTCGGTGTGGTCGGCGCCATCGAGAGTCTGCCCCAGATCTGTGCTGAGACGGGGACACTCGCCCATCCGTGCGGATCGGCCGGCCTGCGCGCAGCGCACATCGGCTGAAACTGCTCGACGAACCTCTCCGCCGACCGGACATGACTGGCACGGTCATCCCTGACCGGATGGGGTAGTCGGGGTGGTGTCATTGAAAACTCCGTGAGGTGGAAGACCGGCGTCACTCCGCTATGCCATACCGGGAGCGAAGGGCCCTGGCCAGCAGTTCAGTTTGGACGAAGGTGCTAGGTTGGGCATCGTTGAGAGGTAGTCTGTTTGTCGCCTATGCGACTACTGGATCGGCGCGGTGAGGGTCGAATCGGTGGTTTGTCCGATCGCATGAATCGGTAAGTCATTGCCGCGCAACGAACTCCCAGACCGATTCTCCCGAGACGCCACTATCTCGGCGGCAATCGAGATTGCGGTCTCCATCGGTGTTCGGCCGCCGATATCGAGGCCAATTGGAGCGTGCAGTTGCCCGAGTTCGGCGTCGGTGAGACCGGCATTGCGTAGCTCCAGTTCGCGGTGTGTGCAGGTGCGTCGGGATCCCATCGCCCCCACGTAGGAAACGGGAAGTCGGAGGGCTTGAAGGAGTAACGGTACGTCGAACTTGGAATCGTGGGTGAGAACACAAAGGACGGAGCGGCTGTCCAATCTCTGGTTCTCGAGATAGCGATGCGGCCATTGCACCACGATCTCGTCGGCTTCGGGGAACCGCTCGCGCGTGGCGAACACTGCTCGCGCGTCGCACAAGGTTACGTGGTAGCCCATCAGTTTCCCTACCTGCACCAGCGCCCGTGCGAAGTCGATTGCGCCGAAGACGATCATGCGTGGGGGTGGGGCGAAGCTGTGAACGAACAGATCGACCTCATTTCCGCACCCATTCATTTGGCCGCCGACGTGAACGACGGTATCGATGCCGGCCGCGAGAAGCCCGGCCATGTGGGTCGTCGCGCCATGATCAGACGGTGCGGACCCAGTGCTGCCGACCAGTTCGGTGCCGTCGAACAACAGTAGCTCCGAGCGCTCATCGGAGAGGATGGTGCCCAGCGAGAAAGGTTGTCCGCTCCGGAGCGCTGCCTGTGCGCTACAAACCCTTCGACCCATCGTGGGGGTGTACTTGACGACGAATACGTCGATGGTTCCACCACATGTGAGACCCACCGCGAATGCGTCGTCATCGGACACGCCGAACCGATCGTGGGATGGGACTCCGGTGCTGATCACTTCACCGGCGATTTCGACGATCGCCGATTCGACGCAGCCACCTGAGACGCTTCCTACGATGGCGCCGTGCTCCGACACGGCCATCGCAGCGCCGGCCTGGCGGGGTGCGCTGTCGAAGGTACGAATTACCGTCGCCACGGCGTAGGAGACGCCCTCGGTGTGCCAGGCAACCAGCTGATCGATGATGTCGCGCACAAGCACCTCCGTGTATTGGCGAGGGACGTAGCATCCACGCTGGAAATCGCGAGGCAACGGGGTGTGACAGAACCATCACCAGCTCGCGGAAATGGGGACAGATGGTACGAGCCGAGTTGGAGCCGACAATCCGTACTTCTCGGATTTGTGGATTGTCGGCTCCGGCCGTCGACTCAGGCGTACGGGTCGGCGATACCGACGTAGCGTGTTTCGAGGTACTCCTCGATACCCTCGATTCCGCCTTCACGGCCCAAACCGGATTGCTTCACACCTCCGAAGGGGGCCGCCGGGTTGGAGACCACACCGACATTGATTCCGAGCATTCCGGATTCGATCTCTTCGCTCATCCGGAGAGTGCGCGCGGTGTCCCGTGTATATACGTAGGCGACCAAACCGTACTCGGTGCTGTTGGCGAGCTCTACAGCTTCCTGCTCCTCGGTGAAGGTCACGATGGGAGCCACGGGCCCGAATACCTCTTCGTCGAGGATTCGAGCAGTAGGACCGACACCTGTCAGTACGGTCGGGGGGTAGAAATAGCCCGACCCGGCTGGCACGTTCCCGCCGGTCTCGATGGAGGCGCCGGTATGAACTGCATCGAGTACGAGTTCGTGCACTTTGGTTCGCGATTCCTCGTCAATCAAAGGGCCAATCTGGGAGTCCGGGTCTGTGCCGGGTGCGACCGTCAGCGCCGCCATCTTCTGGGACAGCTTGCGCGCGAACTCTTCTGCGACCGCGTGATGAACGATGAAACGGTTCGCGGCCGTGCACGCTTCGCCCATATTCCGCAATTTCGCAAGCAAAGCTCCGTCCACGGCCGCATCGACATCGGCGTCTTCGAACACGAGGAACGGTGCGTTGCCGCCGAGCTCCATCGACGTCCTCAGCACCTGGTCCGCGGACGCTTTCAGGAGCTGGCGTCCCACCTCGGTTGATCCGGTGAACGACAGTTTCCGCAGGCGAGGGTCCGCGATGAGCGGACCGGTCACGGAACCGGCCTTGGAGGTCGGGATGACATTCAGCACCCCTGCCGGGAGACCGACCTCTTCGAGGATTTGCGCGAACAGCAGTGTGGTCAGTGGTGTCAAGGTGGCGGGCTTGACGACCATCGTGCAGCCAGCGGCGATCGCCGGCGCGATCTTGCGTGTAGCCATGGCCAGAGGGAAATTCCACGGGGTGATGAACAAGCATGGCCCGACGGGGCGTTTGTGCACCAACAGGCGAGTCTTTCCGTCAGGAGCGGGCGCGTATCGTCCGGCGATTCGGACTGCCTCCTCGGAGAACCACCGCAGAAATTCCGCACCGTAGGACACTTCACCGCGAGCCTCTGCGAGAGGCTTGCCCATTTCCAGTGTCATGAGAAGTGCGAAATCGTCGGCACGTGCGGTTACTGCGGCGAAAGCTGCCCGCAGTAGTTCTCCTCGGTCGCGGGGAGAGGTGCGGGCCCAGGACTTTTGAGCTTCAGCTGCTGCGCTCAGTGCGTCAGCACCATCGTTCACGGTGGCGTCGGCGACCGAGGTTAGTACCTCCCCGGTTGCCGGGTTGTGGACCGGGAAGGTGTTCTGATTCGAGGCCTCGCGCCATCGGCCGCCGATGTAGAGTCCGGTCCGGATCGAGTCGAGCAGGCTGTCGTGGAGAGTTTGCGTGCTGGTCAAGGGTTCCTCACTTGTCGTCGAAGACGATGACTTGGCGGATGGCCTTTCCGTCCGCGAGTTGGTCCATAGCGGTATTGATGTCGGACAAAGGGATCCGAGAAGAAATCAACGTCTCGACCGGAAGTTTGCCTTCGCGCCATAGTTGGGCATAAATCGGGATGTCCCGTGAGGGAACTGCTGAGCCTAGGTAGCTACCGATGACCGTGCGGGCGCCTGCAACCAGACCCAGCGGCGAGATTTCCGATCTCGCATCCGGTGCGGGCAGGCCGACCGTGACGGTTGTACCGCCTGGCGCGGTCGCAGCGATCGCGGTTTCGAACGCACGCGGGTGTCCGGCGGCCTCGATGACGACCGGTGCTTGTATGCCCAGCTGCGCGACTTCTTGTGGTGAATAAGTGGCAGTGGCGCCGATTCTACGCGCAACATCTAATTTTTCAGGCATGGAGTCAACACCGATCACCTCGCCCTTGCCGAGGGAGATCGCGGTGATCAGGGCTGCCATCCCGACGCCGCCGAGACCGACGACCATGACCGTCTCTCCCGGCTCGGGCTTTCCCGCGTTGATGACCGCTCCTCCGCCCGTCAAGACCGCGCACCCCAAGACGGCGGCGATCTCCGCAGGTACGTCGTCACCGACCGGAACGACCGAATGCTGATCGACGACGGCGTGACTGGCGAACCCGGAGACTCCCAGGTGGTGGTTGACGTCCTGGCCGTCTCGATGAAGCCGGATCCCGCCGGTGAGGAGAGTTCCGGCGTTATTGGCGACGCTGCCGGGCTGGCAGGGCAACTTGCCATCGGTCTTGCATTCGGCGCACTCGTTGCAGCGGGGGAGGAAGGCCATCACCACCCGCTGGCCCACGTCGAGGGAGTCGACACCCGTACCGACCTGCTCGATCCGGCCGGCGGCCTCGTGGCCGAGCAACATCGGAGTGGGGCGTGGTCGGTTCCCGTCGACGACCGACAGATCCGAATGACATATCCCGGCAGCCTCGATGCGGACCAAGACCTCACCTGGTCCGGGTGGATCGAGATCCAGTTCGGCGATCGAGATCGGCCGTGACGTGGCGTACGGCCGCTCGCGGCCCGCAGACTCGAGGACTGCTCCACGAATTTTCATGAAAATCCTTCCAGAAAAACGAGATCGGGCCTGTAAATCGATACAGGGCTCCGATTGACGCGTATGGCGCAGACTCTCAAATCGCGTGTTCAGGTCTGTGCAGCTGGTGGCGTTGAATCTTTCCTGATCCGGTGCGGGGAATTTCCGCTACGGTAATGAACTCCTCCGGAACCTTGAAATAGGACAGTGCGGCACGGCACCGGTCGCGAAGGGCATCTTCGTCGATCGTGTGGCCTTCTGCGGCGACGACGAATGCAATCGGGACTTCGCCGAGCTCGTCGTGCGGCTTGGCGACTACTGCCGCGTCGGCGACCGCACCGGATTCCATCAGAATGTCCTCGATCTCGGAGGGGTAGATATTCTCGCCACCCCGGATGATGAGCTCCTTGAGTCGACCGCTGATGCGAAGGAATCCATTCTCGTCGCGGCGTGCGAGATCCCCGGTGTGGTACCAGCCGTCCGTGAGCACCTCTGCTGTGGCGTCGGGGAGATTGTGGTATCCCAACATGACGTTGGAACCCTGTACCCAGATCTCGCCTTCCTCGAAAGGCGCAGCGTCCGTTTCTGTGGCGGGATCGATCAGCCGTACGGTCAGGCCGGGAAGGGGAAGACCACACGAGCCGAGTACCCGACCTCCGGTGGATGAATTCATCGTGACCATCGTCGATGTTTCGGTGATGCCGTAGCCATCAAGGAGGGGCACTGATGCGAAGTGTTCGAACGACTCGTTCAGGGCGGACGGCATCAAGGCGCCGGCGGACACACACAGCCGCAGTGAGGGCGCGTCGAGCGTGGCATCGTGCGAGGCGTTCATCAGATACCGGAACATCGTGGGAACGCCGGGGAAGAAGGTGACCCCCTCCTCTTTGAGGATGCGCAGGGTGTCACCTGGGGAGAACTTGGGCGTGATCTGTTCGGTCGCGCCGGTGGCGACGACCGCGAGGACGCACAGGCTCAGGGCATACGAATGAAACAGTGGCAGCGCTGAGAACACCACATCATCCGCGCTAAGGCCGGCGATCGGGATCCAGCAGGCGCCTACTACCCACAGGCAGCTGCGTTGGGTGAGGTGGACCCCTTTCGGCCGCCCCGTGGTGCCGGAGGTGTAGAGCATCCAGCACCACGTATCGAGTTCCGCGCTGTCCGGTGCGCCGGTGCGCGGTGCGGAATCGATGAGGTCGTCGTAGTGAACCACTCGTGCACGGCTGCTGGCCGGTAGCCCCTGAGGTGTGTCGCCAGCGACGATGACCAGCTTCACGGTCGTCGACTGCTCCATCAGTTCCAATACGGTGTTGACCCGCGCGGCATCGGTGAGAACGGCAACGGCCCCCGAGTCACGCAGAATGTGGGCGAACTCGGGTGCAGTTCCGCTGGGGTTCGCGCAGACTGTCACGGTGCCCGCGCGAGGCGCGGCGAGATAGCCCTCCACGACTTCCACGCAGTTGTCGAGGTACATCAGCAATCGGTCCCCGGTTTCGAGGCCTTCGTCGAGGAGATGGCCGGCAAGCCGGAATGTGCGTGTGTCGAGTTCGGCGAACGTCACCGTACGGTTCCCGTCACGGAATGCGGCCTTCTCCGGCCGTTCCTGAGCATGTTTGGCCAACAGCTGGGGTACGGGGACGATCACATCGGTGTGAAGCACGATTCCTCCGATAGTGGGCTAATTATTGTTAGTTAGCGTATTCCAGATCGCGTTATAGCAAAAGGGGGCAGCCGCATCCTCTACCGGGGAACGCGCAAAAGAGCGACGGCCTGGCGGCTGTACAGGTCGGCAACATCCGAGGGGGTGAGCTCGCCATCTGGGCGGAACCACCGGGCGATCGACACGCACATCTCGCGAATGGCGAACGAGGCAAGCCTGGGGCAGTCGACATCGAAGGCGCCTGTGGCCACGCCGTGACTGATGATGCTGCGGAAGCGATGTTCGTGGTCCTGTCTCGCGAGACGTGCGACTGCGTAGTCGCCCGGCTCGAGGTGTCTGGATTCCTGATTGACCACCCGTGTCTCACGGGGGTGTGTGGCGTGGCGCCGGGCGTAGGCAGCTACGGCGCGCCGAATCTTGTCTATTGGATCCTCCGTGTCTGCAACTGCAGTCTCGAAGTCGTCCGCGACATGATCGAGCGTGGTCAGCACGATCTCGGCCAGAAGCGAGGCCTTCGACTCTATGTGGTGATAGAGACTCGGGGGACGGATGTGCAGCGAGTGGGCGACGTCTTTCAGCGAGGTGCCGTGGAAACCGCGGTCGGCGAAATGGGTCAACGCCGCATCGACGATGTCAGCGCGGGTCAATGGGCTCGCGCGTCGTCCGCCGGGCGTGACTTCATCACGGCCATCCCGAAGGTGGTCGCCGAGCAGGTCGGATCGCGACGGGCTTGACGTGAGGGCGGTCACCTGACGATACTAACTCATAATAGTTAGCTTCGGTGTGGGGGATCGTGACCGACACCATCTGCGTTGATTGCACAGCCTGAGAACGGTTGCAGTCGATGCGATTCCGTTCGGAAACGGACGCTCAACACGAATTTCCTTGGGCCTGATCCCTTTATTGGGCGGCGAGACAAATGCGGATACCGGCGACCTTGTCGTCAATACCGCTACCCGGAGCCGGACGGCGTTCACCGCGGGCCCTACAGCCGCTCATCAAAGGAGACATTTGTGGCACTTTCGATCCCTCCGCCGACGGGCGTTGTCGACGACAACATGGTCGACAACGAACCCCAGCACTTGTCACGCGCCCTATCAAACCGACATATATCCAGCTCATCGCCATCGGCGGCGCGATCGGAACCGAACTGTTCATGGGCTCGGGTCCGACCAACCCTCGCGGGCGTCGAAGCCGACGCGGAACGACCACTTCTCCCGGTCGCCGCGGTTGCCGTCGACGACGAAGCTGGGTCCCTCGGGCTGGGTGATCTCGATGGGCTTCTGGGTGGTGCGCAGGGGCCGGTGGCGGCGAGGTCGTCGAAGTTGTTCGACTCCTCGGGGATCGGGACGGCGCGAGGTCGAGAACGTCGGTGACGGTCCGGTTCATGACGTCGACGAATCCGACGAGCCCGTCGATCGGGTGGGCCCAGGCGTGATCCTTCGGGTGGTCCTGGCGGAACGCGAGCCCCCGGAGGATCCGCGTGCCCGTCTCGCCGGGGTAGTCGAGGACACCGGCCGAGAGGGGAGCGACCCGGACGTCGGCGACGTCGAGTCCGCGGGCGGCGAGCGCGGCGAGGCAGCGTTCGTCGGCGGCCAGCACCTGTTCGACGAGTTCGAACTCCTCGTCCAGGACCGGCCTGACCGTCGCGGCCGGCAAACGGACTTGACGTGAGAGGGTCACAAAAAGATACTAACTTATTTTAGTTAGTTTATCTGGTGACAAGTCCCCCGTGAGAGAGAAGCTGATGACCGTCGAAGATCCCCCCACTGCGACGCCGACACCCATATCTTCCGAGGTCCAAGCGGTCGCCGCTTCGCAGGCTTTCGGTGAACTGGTCAGGCGTAGGTCAGTGTTCGTGCGCAACGCCCTCATCGCCTCGGCGGTGTGGTTTGGAACCTTTATCCTGCTGACCGCATATGCCCACTCCTTCATGGGCACGTTCATCGCGCCGGGCCTGACCGTCGCCTACGTCCTCGGCCTGTCGCAGTTCGGCATGGTGTGGATTGTGACCGCCGCCTACTTGCGGACCTCCACCCGTACGTTTGCACCGCTCGAGGCGAGTGCGCTCGAGGCGATTTCGTCCGGAAAGGACTGACACTCAACATGAATGTCACAAGATTGCTGTTCTTCGCCGCTGTCTTGCTCATCACGGTCGCGGTCACCTTCTGGGCGTCGCGGCGCACGAGCACTCAGTCCGACTTCTATGCCGCGGGGCGATCGGTGACGGGGGTGCAGAATGGATTCGCCATTTCCGGCGATCTCATGTCCGCCGCGACCTTCCTGGGCTTCACCGGTCTGATCTTTCTGACCGGGTTCGACGGCTGGGTCCTTGCAACTGCGGCGATCTTCTCCTTCCTGCTGATTCTGCTGCTCTTCGCCGAGAAGATGCGCAACGCAGGACAGTTCACGATCGCCGATGTTCTCTCGTTCCGTTTCAGTAAGCGCCCCGTGCGCGCGGCCACGTCATCTGCAACTTTGGTCGTCGTGGTGTTCTATCTGATTGCCCAGTTGGTAGGGGCAGGGGTTCTCATTCGCGCGCTCACGGGTCTGAGCTTCACGCCCGCGGTCATCATCACCGGCGTCGCGATGCTCGTCTACGTGGTTTTCGGTGGAATGCTTGCCACGACCTGGGTGCAGATCATCAAGGCGGCACTGCTGCTCGTCGTCGGTGGGGCGATGTGCGTGGGCGTGTTGTGGAAATTCAACTTCAATCCCATTGGCCTCTTTCAGGCCGCTGCCGACAACCACCCGAACGGTGATGCCTACCTTGCTCCTGGTGGATCGAGTGCGAATCCGCTGAATACCTTGTCGTCGGCCGTCGCCTACGCGATCGGAACCGCCGCCCTGCCACACATTCTCATTCGATTCTTCACCGTCCCGGACGCCCGTGCCGCTCGCCGATCGGTGGGTTGGGCAGTGGGGGTAATCGGAGTCTTCTTCATCATGACGTCGATCATCGGCTACGGCGCCCGCGCTATCCTCCCGCTCGGTTCGGAGAAGGCCACTGCCGGAGGGAATCTGACGGCACCCCTGCTGGCACAGCATCTCGGCGGTGGTGAAGGGAGCTTCGGCGGAGATGTCTTCATCGCACTCGTCAGTGCCGTTGCATTCGCAACCATCCTCGCAGTCGTGGCCGGACTGGTTCTCTCGGCCTCGGGCGCACTCTCGCACGACCTATGGTTCAACGTGGTCAAACGGCGGACACCGACCGAGCGAGAGGGCACGATCGTCGCACGAGTTGCCGCCGCCGGCGTGGGAGCCGTGGCGATCGTGCTGACGATCCTTCTCGGCTCCGGCATCAACGTTGCGCTGTTGGTTGGTCTGGCGCTCTCGATCGCTGCCAGCGCGAACTTCCCCGCCCTGGCCCTCAGCCTGGCGTGGAAACGGTTCAACACCGGGGGCGCGGTCGCCGGCATCACCGTGGGACTTATTTCGTCGGTGGTCCTGATCGTCCTCGGCCCCCAGGTCTGGCCAGGGGGAGCCGCGGAAGCACCCTTCCCTCTGACCTTCCCCGTGCTCGTGACCATTCCGCTCGGCTTCGTCGCATGTTGGATCGGCGCAATGATCAGCAAGCCGGACCCGCGGCAAGACGTCGCATTCACGGAATTGACGGTGCGATCTCAGGTGGGCCTCGGCGCCGAGACCTCCTGACCGCAGGAGCGGAAATATGTGGGTGGTGCTGCCGCAGGGGGCGGCACCACCCACATATGCGCTAGTCGGTCGTAACGGTCTCAAAGAGTTGCCGGAGATGCGCGGGGATGGGGACCGGTCGGCGTGACGACCGGTCGACGTAGACGTGGACCCACCGGCCGCGGGCAGCGATTGGATCGGTATCGGCTGCCTTCTCGGGGAAAATGGCGAGGTCATAGGTGACGCTCGAGCGCCCGAGTTTGCTGATACGAAGGCCCACGAGCAACGTCTGGGGAAAAGACAGTTGACTGAAGTATTGGCACCCCGACTCCACTACCACCCCAAGTGCCTCAGCCGTAAGGGGGTCGATCGAGGTCTCGTTCATGATCCACCCGTTGATGGCGGCATCGAACAACTGGTAGTACACCGCGTTGTTCAAGTGGCCGTACATGTCGTTGTCCGACCACCTCGTCGTGGTAGGCCGTCGCGCAACGAAGTCGCCGACAGTAGCTCCGCGAGCGATACCGACTGAAGCGGTGCTCACCATATTCTCCTCCTTTGGCTGGACGCCGCGGCTGTCATGCCCGGCGATCCTCTCTCAGATGAATTCTGAAAGACGCTGTTCGACAGCGAATCTGATGGTTGGCACGCTGATGTATAACAACTTCTGACCCGAGCCGGATCGGACATTGACAGCGGCCTCCTACAACCGTACGTTACTACTAACGATTATTAGTTAGGATGGTTTCTGTGGAACTAACAAACACATTCACGGTCGATCTGCCCGTAGCGCAGACATGGGATGTCCTCCTCGACCTCGGCCGTGTCATTCCCTGCCTTCCTGGCGCAGCCGTTCTCAGCCTGGACGGTGACGCGTTCGAGGGAGCTGTGAAGATCAAGGTGGGCCCGGTCTCCGCCCAATACAAAGGCGCAGGTCGATTCGCCGAGAAGGACCAAACCAACCGGCGCGCCGTCATCGAGGCCGAGGGCAAGGATGTCGGTGGGCAAGGTAACGCCAAGGCAACGATCACGGCGACCCTGTCCGAGCAGGGGAGCGGCACCGCAGTTCACGTGTTGACCGACCTGGCCCTGTCCGGCCGTGCTGCGAACTTCGGCCGCGGTGTAATCGCCGACGTCTCGAACAAGATTCTCGGCCAGTTCGTGAAGAACCTCGAAGCGGAGATCGCGCGCAGTGGCGTGGATGGAACCGCCGCGACCCCGACCAAACCCACCTCGATCGACGATGTCGAGCCGCTCGACGTCATGGGGAGCATGGGCAGCACGGTCATGAAATACGCGCTGCCGGGAGCCGGAGCGCTGGCCGCGGTGCTCGCCCTCATCTTCGCGCTCACACGGCGGGGACGCGGGGCAGGTGCTCGCTACACGGGCCAGTCCGCCCATTCCGGCGGATACACCGGGATCAGTTCGGGTGTTCCCCTGGTGATCAACCTCGTCTTCCCGGCTCCCTCCGCGAGTCGGGACGAGCGCAGTGGCGGGAGCGACTTCGCGCGAGCCCTCCAGCCGTTCAATGGTGACGGTGAGGCGACACGATGAAGGTCGGCTCCGGGATCGTTGTTCCACTCCTCGACGGAAGTGGCGTCGAGAACCCTCGCGATGTGCTTTTCCGCGCCGAGTCGACGGTCGACGCCTGGGCTGAGCACGAGGACCTGCTCGACTCTCAGGGCAACCTGGAACTCGCAGTCGGCGGATACCTGGTGCGGCTCGGGGACCGAAACATCCTCGTCGATGCGGGTGTGGGCACCATCGACAACGGAAAATACCGGGGTGGTCAGTTTCTCGAGTCCCTGCGGTTGCAGGGACTGGAACCGTCCGATATCACCGACGTCATCTTCACCCACCTGCACTTCGACCACGTCGGCTGGGCGACCAAGAAGGGTGCCGTCGTTTTCGAGAACGCCACGTACCGCGTCCACAAGCTCGACTGGGACCACTTCGTGGAAAGCCCGTCAGCAGAGCCCGGTGCTGTGCGCAAACTCAAGCCACTCGAGAGCCGACTCGAACTCTTCGCCGGCGACGAAACACTCGCCCCCGGTTTCGATGCACGGCACACCCCCGGCCACAGTCCCGGCTCGACGACATTCATCGTCTCGAGTGAGAACGCCAGCGCCGCGTTGATCGGCGACCTCGCTCACACCCCGATCGAACTTGTCGAGCCGCACTGGCACTTCGCCTTCGACTTCGATCCGGTCGCGGCGGCTCTGGTCCGGTCCGAGTTCGTCGCCGAATTCGCCGACACCGATACAACAATCCTCGCCGCGCATTTCCCGGGCATGCGAGGCGGCCATCTCGTAACCGACAACGACACCACAACCTGGACTTACAACAAGGAGAACCGATGAACCTCGACCTCAACGAGAAGACGGTGCTCGTGACCGGCGCCGGCAAGGGGCTGGGCCGCGCGATCGGCATGGCTTTTGCCGGAGAAGGAGCAAACGTCGCCTTCCACTACAACTCGTCCGCGCAAGGGGCCGAAGAGGCAGCTAAGGAAGCTTCTGCCCTCGGCGTCCGGGCGATCGCCGTTGGCGCGGATCTCGCCGATGGCGCGGCCGTCCAATCCGCGGTAGATGCGGTGAAGGCGGAACTGGGGCCGATCGACATCCTGGTCAACAATTCCGCCGTTACTCAGAGCAAGCCCTTCCTTGAGACCACCGAAGAAGACTGGGCACCGCAGATCGAAATCACGGTCGCCGGTACCCTGCGGGTCACTCAAGCGGTCGCCAAGCAGATGGTCGACTGCAAAGTGGAGGGCTCCATCATCAACCTGATGGGAGACTCGGGTCGCGTTGGAGAGTCCCGACTACTGGTGACCGCGACAACCCGGGCAACGACCGTCGGACTGACGAAGTCACTGGCCAAGGAGCTGGCACGCTACAAGATCCGCGCCAACGCCGTATCGATCGCACTCGTGCAAACCGGAAGTCTGAACGAGCACACAGGTAACGCCGACGATGCAAAACTCAAGCGCATCCTGTCGGCCTACCCCCTGCGCCGGTTCGGCGTTCCGGACGACGTCACCCCGACCATTTTACTCCTCGCCTCGACCAAGTCCTCGTGGACCACGGGGCAGGTCGTGTCGGTCAACGGCGGGTACTCGATGCCATGACAAACGAGCATGCCGCAGAACCTGGACGCGGCGCCGTCGGGAAAGTCGTCCGCCGGAAGGAGGACGGCCGGCTCATCACCGGCCATGGCCGATACGTATCGGATCTCGAGCTTCCCCGCATGCGTCACGTGGCCTTCCTGCGAAGCCCATACGGGCACGCGACCATCAAGTCCGTCGACGCCACCGAAGCAGCCGAAATCCCGGGCGTGCACGGAGTGTTCACAGGCGGCATGCCCGCGTTTCGTTCCGTTGCGTTGCGTGCGCAGTCAGCGCTGCCGTCGTATGTCGAGACGGCACAGCCGATCCTTGCCTGGCAGAAGGCAAGGTTCGCGGGCGAGGCGGTAGCCGCTGTCGTCGCCGAGAGCCGATACAAGGCCGAAGATGCGATGGAACGCATCGATATCGACTACGAGCAGCTCCCGGCCACGGTAATCGCTTGGAAGCCACCCGAGGTGCCGGTGCACGCCGAGGCGCCCGACAACATATTGCTCGAGCGCAAATTCGATGCCGGCGATGTCGACAAGGCCTTCGCCAAGTCACACGTCGTCGTCGAACGTGAGCTGACGACGAACCGGCACGCCGGCAACCCGATGGAATGTCGCGCCGGGGTCGCACTGTGGGATCCGGTCGACGACAAGCTCACCTTCTGGTCCGGGACACAGATTCCGCATCTGGTGCGCAACATGATCGCCGAACTTCTCGGGCTCGCCGAGTCCAATGTCCGTGTCATCGCCCCCGACGTCGGTGGCGGCTTCGGGACGAAGGCTGTGCTCTACCCCGAAGACCTGGCGCTGTGCGTTATGGCACGTGAAATGCGTGGATACCCGATCAAATGGGTCGAGGATCGCGCAGAGCATCTTCAGGCTGCCGCGCATGCCCGCGACCACCGCTATCTGGTGAAGGCCGGCTTTGCGAAGGACGGCACGCTCCTCGCCCTCGAGGCGGACGTGACGTGCAATATCGGTGCGTACTCGGTGTACCCATGGACCGCAGGAATCGAGCCGCTGATGGCGGGCGGGCTGTTGTCCGGCCCGTACCGCCTGGACAACTACAGGTGCGTCACGCGGGGAGTGACCACGAACACGTCCTACGCGGGCCCCTACCGCGGGGTCGCGCGTCCGGCCACCGTCTTTGCCATGGAGTGCCTCCTGACCGCGGCCGCCACCGAGTTGGGCATGACCGATCTCGACATCCGACGCAAGAATCTCGTCACTCCCGAGGAGATCCCGTATCGGATGCCGAGTCGCCTCGTGGACGACTCCGGCTGGTACGGCGAGTGCCTCGAGAAATGTGTCGCCGCGCTCGGGTACGACAACTTCCTCATCGAACAGCAACGCCGACGGGACTCCGGAGAAAATCCGATCGGCATCGGCTTCGCCTGCTACAACGAACTCACCGGTCTCGGGCGTGCAGCGGCAGCCGGACCGCGGATGCCGTTCCGGACAGGCCATGATGCTTGCACCGTTCGCATCGATCCGGACGGCAAAGTCACCGTACTGAGCGGAGTGACAACGCAAGGCCAGGGCTCGGAGACAACGATCGCCCAAATTGTCGCCGACGCGGTCGGGGTGTCTTACGACGACGTCAATGTCCGAATCGGCGACACCAACGAGTCGCTGTGGGGATTCGGTGCCTTCTCGTCCCGTCAGGCCGTCATCGGCGGTGGCGCGGCCCACCGTACCGGTGTCGTCGTCAAAGGCAAGATCCTGAAGCTGGCCGCTGCACTGCACGACCTGGACGAGGACGATCTCACCCTCGAAAACGGGGAAGTGTGGGGGCCGGAAGACGACAAACCGTTGGCCACCGTCGCCGAACTGGCTCGCATCGCCTACCTCGAGTCCAACAAGCTCCCCGAAGGCATCGAACCAGGCTTACAGGCAACCCGCTTCTACGATCCCATCCGCGGCGCATTCGCAGCCGGCGCCCAGGCCGCGATCATCGAGATCGATCGCAGCACGGGTGAGTTGAAAATCCTGAAATGGGTCTGCACCGAAGATGCCGGACGCGTGATTAACCCCCAAGTGGTCGAGGGACAGATCATCGGCTCGATTGCACAGGGAATCGGCGGAACGATGTACGAACACCTGGTCTATGACGACGCCGGCAACCTATCCACCGGCACCTTGATGGACTATCTGATGCCTACCAGCCATGAGGTACCAGAGATGATCATCGATCATATTTCGGTTCCGGCGGACAATCCGCTCGGTGTTCGGGGCGTTGGTGAAGGGGGAACCCTAGGACCGAACGCCGTTCTCGCCGGTGCTGTTCACAATGCCCTCGGAATTGAAATCCACCATCTGCCCATCACTCCGGGCAGGATATGGGAGGCGCTGCGATGATCACTGTGCAGACACAGGACGCGATCGCCATCATCACTATCGACCGTGACGAGAAGCGAAACGCCCTCGACATCGCTCACCTCGAGCAGTTGGGCAAATCGGTCGAAGCGTGCATCTCCGACAGCCACCGCGCGTTAGTAATCACCGGTGCCGGACGTGCATTCAGCGCCGGAGCAGACCTCGGCGGCGTTTACGGTGATGGATTCAGGGACGCGTTGTACGCAACACTCCACACTATTACGACCGCACCAGTTCCCGTAATTGCGGCAGTCAATGGTGCGGCGATCGGCGCGGGAACCCAACTCGCTATCGCGTGTGACCTGCGAGTGTCGGCTCCGAATGCTGTCTACGCTGTCCCGACCGCGCGCAACGGCTTGGCAGTCGACCCCTGGACGATTCGGCGGCTTTCGGTATTGGGAGGTGGCGGAACGGCCCGGGCTCTCCTCCTCGCCTGCGAGACCATCGACGCCGAGACAGCACAGAACCGCGGCTTGGTCGACAGTATCGGTACCACCGCGGACGCGGTCGAAATTGCACGTGAGATCGCGACCTTCGCGCCGCTGTCGCTGCAGTACTCCAAGCACGCGCTCAATGCACTGCTGGAACCCGACGAATGGGATGACAGCCTCGGATTCGAGTTCGACAGGTGTTGGTCCAGCGCGGACTTCGCGGAAAGTCAGATCGCACGGTCGGAGAACCGTCGACCGATATTCGAGGGAAAGTGAGGAGCCACTCATGAAGGCTGCACCTTTCGACTACAGCCGCCCCTCGAGCGTGAAAGCTGCTATCGCAACGCTCGAATCCGCCGACGGGGACGGCAAGGTCATTGCCGGCGGGCAAAGCCTGGTCCCGGTGCTGGCCATGCGTCTGGGACGACCTTCGATTTTGGTCGACATCAACCGGATTCCCGGCCTCGACAGTATCGACAAGGTCGCTGGCGACACCATCCGCGTTGGGGCGCTGGTACGCCACGCCGATCTCCTCGAGCAGAAGCACATTCCACTCTTGTCCGAGGCCGCGAAGTGGATCGGGCACAGCGCCATCCGTACGCGGGGTACCACCGGGGGAAGTATTGCCCACGCCGATCCGTCGGCTGAGTTGCCGGTCGTCGCCACGGCACTCGGGGCGACAATCGGCGTGGAGGGCCCGGCCGGCAAACGAATAGTCTCCGCGGACGACCTCTTCGTGGGGCCGTTGGAGACCTCCCTGGCGGAAAGCGAAATTGTCACGTCAGTGTCCTACCCAGTCCCGGAACGGTGGGGCTTCGCGGAGTTCTCCAGACGTCATGGAGATTTTGGCTTGGTCACCGTGTCTGTTGCTGTCGTCGGTGGGCTCGTGCGCATCGCGATCGGTGGTGTCGGCGCAGTACCTATCCGTCCGCTCGAGGCCGAGTCGATCCTCAATGGTTCGCCTGTCACGGATGCCCGAATCGCCGAGGCGGCACGCGCTGCCGCGGGCGACATCAATGTCGTCTCCGATCTCCACGCATCGGCAGAGTATCGAGTCGCAATGACCGAACAATTCACCCTCCGCGCACTCACCCAGGCAATCGGAAATCGGATGGTAGGAGCGAATTGATGCATGTCGATATGACTGTCAATGGAGAACGAGTATCGATCGAGGTCGAACCCCGCAAGACACTGGCCGATGCCCTTCGGGAAGACCTCGGACTCACTGGTACGCACCTGGGCTGTGAACATGGGGTCTGTGGGGCCTGCACAATTCTCGTCGACGGCGGCCCCGTCAGAGCGTGCTTAATGTTCGCGGTCCAGGCGGACGGAGCATCGGTGACGACGGTGGAAGGGATGGCCGCAGAGGACGGGACCTTACATCCCTTGCAGCGTGCCTTCTGTGATCGGCACGGGTTGCAATGCGGATTCTGCACGCCGGGAATGTTGATGTCCGCACTCGATCTGATACACCGGGAGGTCAACCCGACCCGGGAACGGATTCGGGAAGAGATGTCCGGCAACATCTGCCGGTGTACGGGCTACGTAGGCATCGTAGATGCGATCGAAGAAGCGGCCGACGAGATCAATCGTCTGGGGCAGCAAAGCGACACGGACATCGGTGCGGAATCCCCGTGCAGCGCACCGGCGTGTTCCGCCGAGCAGCACACATCACCGACCCAGGCCGCAGTCGCCGCCGGACCCGAGCCGAATCCCGCAAGAAAGTAAGGGTAACCAATGCACCGCGTGTCAACGACAATTACGACCGAGCCGATCGATCCCGTGGCAGTCGGTGCCGCAGTATCGGGGCCCGAAAGCGGCGCCATGGTTCTGTTCACCGGGGTGGTCCGAAACCTGGACCACGGCAGGGTCGTGACAGGGCTCGAGTATCAGTTCCACCCCGACGCTGCGCGGTTCCTGCGGAGCTGCTGTGAGGAGGTTGCAGGGCAATTCGGCTTGGCAATCGCCGCGGTCCATCGAGTCGGGCACCTTCAGGTCGGCGATCTGGCGTTGGTTACCGCGGTTTCTTCACCGCACCGAGAAGATGCCTTCACAGTGTCCAAGTTGCTGGTCGACCGGATCAAAACTGGTGTCCCGATCTGGAAGCACCAGACCTTCCTAGCCGGCGACGGCGAGTGGGTCGGCATACCACAGCCGAGGCCCGAGGCGACACCGAAATGACGACCGTGACGCTCGGGCTTCCTGCAATCCGGGATTCTCGCCACCGCTCGACGCCGGCCCGGCCAGCTGTCCCGGATCTGCTCGACCAGTACGGCCGAATCGCACGTGATCTGCGGGTATCTCTCACCGAGAAGTGCACTCTCCGATGCACCTACTGCATGCCGGCGGATGGACTGCCCCCGATCGAACCAGCCAATCTCCTCACTGGTCGGGAGGTTATCCGGCTCGTTTCAATTGCCGTCGACCGGCTCGGGATTACCGAAGTGCGATTCACTGGGGGAGACCCACTCGTGCGTCGCGATCTCGAAGAGATCATCGCTGGATGCCGAACTCGATACGACACCTTGCCACTGTCGATCACCACGAACGGCATCGGGTTGGATAAGCGGGCTCAGGGGCTCGCAGGAGCCGGGCTGACAAGGGTGAACATATCCCTCGATACTGTCGACCGAGTACTTTTTGCGAACCTGACACGGCGAGATCGGCTCCCAGCGGTACTGGCGGGGATACGGGCGGCCCAGGCCGCCGGCCTCGCACCTGTGAAGATCAATGCCGTTCTTACCGGTCAGACGCTCACCACGGCCGTCGAACTGTTGAGGTGGTGTATCGAGGAGGACGTTGACCTCAGGTTTATCGAGCAGATGCCACTGGACGCCGAAGGTGCCTGGAAACGTGACGAGACACCGTCCGTCGACACACTATTTGCATTGCTAGGAAAGAGTTTTCGGCTCACACCAGCGGGGAGAACCGACCCGTCGGCTCCCGCAGAGTACTGGCACCTCGACGGAGGACCCCAGCGAGTCGGCGTAATAGCCTCAGTTACAGACGAGTTCTGCGGTGCGTGCGACCGCACCAGAATCACCGCAGAAGGCAGTGTGCGCTCGTGTCTCTTCAACGACGAAGAGTCGGACCTTAGGGGGGCATTGCGGGCAGGTGCCGACGACGAGGAGATCGCGAACATCTGGCGTACCGCGATGTGGGCTAAACCGGCCGGTCACCAAATCGACAGCGACTACTTCACTCCGCCGGTCAAAAGCATGGGAGCGATCGGTGGCTGAGCACAGCATCCTCGTACGCTACTTCGCTGCAGCAGCGGAACACGTGGGAAGTGAAACCGATACCGTCGTCTTCGATCGCGTACCGACCCTCGGCGCCATCCAGTCAGCTTTGATCGAGCGGCATGGAAGAAAAATCGAGATGGTCCTCTCGGTGTCCGCGTATCTCGTCTCGAAGGAGCTGACACGAGATCGTGAATGCGTAGTCGAAGACGCGGTTGATGTCCTTCCCCCCTTCGCTGGCGGGTAAGGATGAGAAACAAACCCGAGCAGAAAAGTGCGCCCAGGCATACTCCGCACGGCATGCAGGACAACGCGAGCGAGCCTTCACGTATCCCACGACCTACATCTACACACCGACACCAGATTATCCCTCCAATAGAGGCTATTACAGCTAGAGGTGCACAACCATGAGATCCCGTGAGCATCGTCGGTGGCGTCAGCGGCGTCGCCCCGGAAAGGGCGACGAACACACATATCCTGAGAGCGAGTCGGAGGACTTGGTCGCGTTCGCGCGCATGTGGGCACCATACGGCGGCGCAACCGAAGAGGAGATTCTCGTTAACTTCGGAATGACACCGGACCGATTCCTCGAGCGTTTATTGCAAATCCTTCTTCATTCAAATTTTACACAAGAAGAAACAACTCGTTTGACCAACGTGCAGGTGCTGTAGGCCAATCAATAGAGTGAGCGTAGACGGCTTCCCCGGTATATCGCGAGAATTGGCGCTTCAGAGACCATCTGTAGTCCAATAGGCCAGCGTATCGGGCAGGGGTGTAGAAGGGCATTGAACTAATGTGGCACGATGACCGTGACAACGACATTATTGACTTTGCGTTGCTCTGGGAACCGCTCGGAGGACCTTCCCCGAATAACGTGGCGGCTGCCTTCGTGCTCGATATCGAGGAGTATGAAGTTAGGCTCCGAGCTGCCGTGAAGTCGAAATTGGCTCGACTAGACGAAGCCGTCACATCCTCCGACCCGGTATACAGCGTGTCGACGATTGCATCGCTTATTCGCGAACATCAACAGGAGAGCGCTCATAGCGCGTAATTGACGGCGCTCGTTGAAATTGGATCTGGCGCACTTTTCGTGAAGGTGTTGGCGTGTCGCCACGGTGTGCTGACCTGCGGCGGGTGAGGATCGTCGGAGTGTGATTTCGAGGGTGTGCGGGCGTTGCTGCGTCACCTGGTTGGTGTCGTTGTCGCGGGGGTTCGTCGGGTCGGTTCTACGATCCGTATCGCGGCAGAGCCGAAGGGTGACCGGGGACGGTGTCCGGGCTGTGATGGTGAGTCTGCTCGCGTGCATTCTCGGTACCGCCGGCAGCTGGCCGGCACCGCGATCGGTGGCATCCGGTCATGATCGACCTTCGGGTGCGTCGATTCTTCTGTGACACCATTGATTGCACGGCGAAGACTTTCGCCGAGCAGGTACCGGGTCTGACCACATCACGGTCACGACGCACGCCCGTGCTCGGCGCGATGGTCACAACGATCGGATTGGCGGTGGCCGGGCGGGCCGGGGCCCGGCTTGCGACTCGCCTCGGGGTTGCTGTCGGCAGGGACACCCTGTTGCGGGCGGTCCGGGCCGTGAGCGATCCGAAGGTCGGCGAGGTCAAGCGTCCTGGGCATCGACGACTTCGCGATCCGCCGCGGTCACGTGTATGGCACCCCCGTGCTGGATATGGTCACCCGCAGGCCGATCGACCTGCTCGCCGACCGCACTTCGGACACCGTTGCCGACTGGCTGAAGGAGCATCCCGGCACCGAGATGGTGTGCCGTGACCGCGCCGGCGCCTATGCCGAAGGCATCCGGATCGGTGCTCCCGACGCCGTCCAGGTGGCCGACCGCTGGCACCTGTGGCACAACCTGGCCGAGGCGGTGGAGAAGACCGTCACTCGTCACCGCGCCGACCTGCGTCTGCCCGATGAGGATGCCCATCAAGTCGGCGTCGTCACGGTGGCATCGATGAGATCGTCCACGCCGCGAGCGAGCCGATCGATGGCCGGCTCGTCACCCGAACCCGCGAACGGCATACCGCTGTCCGGCAACTGGACTTCCAGGGCATGTCGATTTCCGCGATTGGGCGGAAGCTCTCACTCGACCGCAGGACGGTACGGCGGTTCGCGCGCACCACCGAGGTCGAGGAGCTGCTGACCAAGACCGAGTCCCGCGCCAGCTTGCTCGACGAATTCAAGCCCCACCTCCACGAACGCTTCAATGCCGGGTGCACCGATGCCGCCCGACTCACTCGTGAGATCGCCCTGTTGGGATACCGCGGCAGCGACAAGACTGTCCGCCGTTACCTGCAGCCATTGCGGAGCGCTCGCAATCCGCTTTCATCAGGACCCGCTTCGCCGTCGGTCCGGCAGGCCACCGGCTGGCTGACCCGCCACCCGGATCGGCTCAGCGACGACGAACGCACTGAACTCGATGCGCTGCTGGAACGCAGTCCCGCCCTGGCCACCACCCGAGACCTGGTCCACAACTTCGCCGAGATCATGATCGAGCGTCGCGGGAGCGACCTCGGCGCCTTGATGACGGCCGTTGACACCAAAGGAGATCGGGCACTTCGGTCCTTCGTCACAGGTTTGCGCCGAGACCTCGACGCCGTCACCGCAGGGCTGACGTTGCCCTACAGCTCCGGCCCTGTTGAAGGACACATCAATCGCATCATTCTGTGGAATCTGAATTGTCAAGGTCAGGTCATGGTCGTTTCTCCCGGTTGACCGGGATGATCGGTAGCAAGGTCGCGGTCGGCGGGGCGCCGATCTCGCGTGGCGTCGTGCCGGTCGGCGTCGGAACGTCGACCAGTCGCTCCAGGAGGTTGTCGAGGGCGGTCTGTCCCTCGTCGACGGCGGCGCGCTCGTCGTCGCTGAGCGGGATCGCGGCGAGCATGCGCTGCAGATTGTCCTTGGCCTCCAATAATTGACCCTTGCCAGATGCCTTGGGGGCGTAGAAGTCGCAGCGGGCGCACGCCATCCTGTGTGGGCATTGCTCGAAGAACGTGTAGGTGCAGTATCCGTGTCCGAGGTCGTAGTACTGCCACGGCGTGTCGCCACCGGCGGCACCGGAGGTGACGGCGTCGCGATCGACGAGGACCTCGATGGTGCGGACGTTGCGGGAGAAGTATCCGGCGTCGGTGTAGGCCCGCGTCAGCGTGGTGGGGCTGATTTTCGCGTAGTACTGGGTGGATTGCGGCGAGCGGTGGCCGAGCCAGGCTTGCAGCTCGAACAGGGTCATCGGCTCTTTGGCGTTGTAGAGCTGGCTGGCGATCGTGGATCGGGCTCGGTGGTTGGTGATGTTCCCTCGGACGTCGGTGGTCGGGACACCGGCCTTGTGGCAGAGCATCGGGATGACCGTGTTGTTGATGTAGGACGAGGAGACCCGGCGGGCGCGGAAGGCGAACAGCAGGTCGACTCGCTCGCCGGTGCGACGGTCGTGAAACTGCGGTTGGGAGGGGCGCATCGCGTGCCAGGTGTCGAGGGCCTGGCCGAGGATCGGATCGACCGGCTTGGTGAACGCGGTGCCGGTCTTGTGCGCCGGAACATCGAGCAGGCAGACCGCGTCACGCGCCAGCACCTGATCGGAGTCGCCGACGATGGGTGTGTCGTCGTGCTGCCAGCGGATGCAGCCGACCCGCAGGCGGGCGATCTCGTCGCTGCGCAGTCCGGAGAACAACCAGGACAGTGTGATCGCGTGGACCAGTTCGAACGGGTAGAAGTGCCCGGATTGTGTCTCGGGGAGATCGGCGTGCGACAGATTCAGTCCCGCCCAGAGCAGCTTCGCCCAGATCTCGTCGGCGATCACCCGCGGATTCGGGCCGAGCAGCGCGGTGATGCTGCGTGGAGTGGCTAGTGCGCGCCCAGGATCGAAGCGTCGGGGCAGCCATTCCCATTCCTGACAGTCGGCGAAGAACCTCCGGATCGCCGAGAGGTGACCGTCCTTGGTCGACGCCGTCAGTGGAGTGCCGAGGCGCTTTTCGATTCCGGTGGTGCGGTGCACGTAGTCGCCGACGTTCATCCGGTCCAGCGCGGCGACCCAGGTCGCGCAGGTCTGCCGGGTCCACGCCGTCGGATCGGCGGCCCCGGGATGCTCGGCTGCGCTCCAGCGGCCGACCTTGAGCAGGCGGGACCGGACGTTGCCGCGTGCCCGCGGCGTCAATGTCGAGGTCGCGTACCAGGCTCGACCCACTGCTGCCAGATCTGCGCCCCGCCGGCCGCCCGCGCAGTGCCACGACCGGTCGTCGCGGACGGCTGGTCACAGAATCCCAGAGCATTCACCGCCCGCTGCACGGCATGCAGAGCGTTCAGCCGGGCGC
The DNA here is from genome assembly GCF_030056915.1 of Rhodococcus sp. IEGM 1307. NCBI lineage: Bacteria > Bacillati > Actinomycetota > Actinomycetes > Mycobacteriales > Nocardiaceae > Rhodococcus > Rhodococcus sp. IEGM 1307. Next base: position 45,173 of record NZ_JASHKW010000025.1, on the reverse strand, counting down.
CGCCGAGCAGTCCGTCACGGCGGACACGATCGAACAGGTCGGTGCCAAGGTCCTCGAGGTGCGGGCTGCGGTTGAGCAGGAACAGCTGGCAGATCACCATCGGTAGCAGCGTGTCGTCGTCACGTCCGAGCCGATAACCCCACTCGGCAAGCACCTTACGAACCCGGGCGATCTCGCCGTTGACTCGGTCGCGCCCGAAGATCCGCCGCGACAGGGTCAGTCGTTGGAAGCTGCCGAGCCGGTGGAACGCAGTGAAGGTACCGAGCAGGTAGGCGTGCGCCGCGAGGTAGGGGCGGACCTCGTCGCCGGCCCAGGAGGGTGCGTTCAGGTGGAACTCGGCCTGGTCACGGCCGAGCAGATGGATCCATTCCTCCGCGGTCCAACCCCAGAAGGTCCGCCGGACTTCGGCGCATCGCACCAGCAGCACCGCGACCGCATCGGCCATGGCGCGCCGCCGATGGGCGGTGGCCGGGGAATCCAGTCCTGCGTTGACCGTTTCCAGCGGTCCCAGCAGTCGTCCGATCACGCGCCAGCCCGGCGCGTTCGGATCGTGATACTGCAGCCGCCGCAGGTTTCGTATGCCGAGTTCGCCGATGGCCCGGACCTCGTCGTCTCGGACCTCGATAGTGGTGTCGAAGTGATGCGCGACGAGCGGTGAGCATTAACGTGCTTCGGAGTCCGGGTTGACGTCGCCCGACAGCGGCGCGGTCACCGCGGCGTTCCTGGGGTCGGGGCGTCCATGCCGGTGAGCATCGAGATGCGCCAGGCATGGATGTGGTCCATGCCGCGGCCGAGTTTGTCGGCCAGATCCCGCCCGGACAGGTGGATATCGCAGCGTCGAGTCCGTATGGCGATGCCCGGCGAAGGTCGCAATCGTGTGCAGTTCCCAGCCCATCCGGGCCAGATCGGTCAGACACAGATGCCGAGTGGTGTGCGTGGAGAACCGCGGAACATCGGCGGCCAGGGCAATCCGTCGCACCACCTTCGACCACGTCCACAGACTTGGGTGGCTGGGCATGATTGCGGCGGGACTCCGACAGGAACAGCGGTTCGCGTGCCCTGCTCAGGCTCGCCCGGTGCGCGAGATAGTTCGACAGCAGCACCCCGGTCGGAGCCGAATACGGCACGACCCGCTCGAGCCGGTTCTTCGTCGTCTCCGCCCTGATCCGCAGGGTGCGGTGGGCCGGGTCGAGATCGTCGGTGCGCAGCGCGCACAGCTCCTCACGGCGCAGCGCGGCATCGTAGGCCAGGGCGAGCATCACGCGGTTGCGGACGGGCTCCACGGCGGCGACGGCCAGGATGTCCGCCCACTGTTGCTCGGTGGGAATCCACGGCAGCTTCGTCAACCTGGGCACCAACCCGCGCTGATTCCCGCCGCCCCGTCGGCCGGGCGTGAAGCGGCCCCGACCAACGGGATTGGACTCGCGCAACCCCTCCTCCATGAGGTGGTCGTAGAACAGCCGCACCGGCACCAGCCGCTGCGCAATGGTGGCGCTGGCCAGCCCGGATCCGGAATCGAGGGACACCACATTCGCGCCACGGCGGCTGGGCCGGTCGGTCAACTCCCGCACATAGACGCCGACATGCGCCCGGCTCGCCGTGAGCGGGTCGACACCCTCCCGCTCGCACATCTCCAGATACTCGGCAAGCCCCCGTGCGTAGGCGTCGATCGTCCGAGGCGCCCTCCCGAGATCGGTCCACACCCGCAGCCACCCGGCCGCCCGCACATGCCGGCCCAGCACCGGCCACTTCTCCTCCAACACCATCGTGCCGTTCAAGCCATGTCCTCAGTTCCGTGGTCAACACCGAGGAGACATGATCATCCCCACGGCCAGATTCCACGTAACTTTCAAGATGCTCAAACGGCAGATGTACGGGCGCGCAAACCTGGACCTTCTCCGCAAGCACGTCATCCACACCGTATAGCTGAGGCCGACAACAGAATCACGAAAAGTGCGCCAGATCCAATTTCGCCGAGCCTCGTCATAATCGGCGAGCTGTCTGGAGCGAGCAGGTCTACGACGGGCCCCGACTGGGTCTGATGCAACATTCGTGGCCGTCCCCGCTCCGTTAAGTGGCAGCCCCCGACTGGGGTTCATTGCTAGCGCGGCGTCGGGTCGCCCCCGAGATGCCAGCAGTTGACGTGTACCCGTTTGAGTCCGAGCTGATTCTGGTCGGTGAGTCGTAGGGTAGATCCGCATCAAAGACGCAGTCGGACTTGTCGCACCGAAGGCAGTCTCGATGTGCGCAGTAACTCCTAACCGTCCGCGGGGTCGGCTCGAGGGTGCGGCTCATGTCCAACACAGTGCCGTGCTACTTCAGAACCACGCGATGTGTGCGCCCAATGTGGAAGCCGACTGTGCCCCCCAATCGCCGAGCGCGACTGCCCGCTCAGGAACCTCTCCGCACCAGCGGTAGTGCGCGGAGCGTTGTCTGTGGTCAAGCCTTCGATCTGGTCGGCGCAGGGGTGTCTGGTGCTGCAGGTATACGGCAGGAACCCGCCGACCCGGAGTTCCTGACACCGAGATTGGCTACCGGTGAGGCATCGGCTATTTGGACGGTCGAAGCGATTCACCTCATTTCCGGTGAATCGCTCCGCTCCGCCGCGCGCTCGGGGGCCGTGGGCGATAGTCGTATGGAGAGTCCCACGGTTGTGCCGGCGGAGCAGTGCTATCGGTAGATGGTTCGCAATTGCCCGTCCAACGCTGGATCGCACTCCACGTTGTCGAGAGCCTCTCGTAGTCGGCGTGCGAAGCGCTTGCGCAACATTCCGAACCTGACGAACGTCTCCTCGTCTGTCGCCCCACCGTACGGCGCCCACGTTAGGGCGAACTCGACGACTGCCGCATCCTCGGACTTCGGTTTGAGGTGCCTCTGCCTGGTTGTAGCTTCGGCCTTGCGGCGCCGTCGGATCCGGTACGAACGGATCTGTTGTTCGGCGAGAGATCGACAACTCGAATCCGGGTTGTATCCCACTGGTGAGGAGTTCGTACTGTGTTCGGTTGTCGGCGGATTGTGCACGGGCTCGGCCATTCTGATGTATTTCTGTCAGCGGATGATTAGATGCGAACCATGGCGATAGGGGTCCGCTTACCGGCGGATCAAGACGGTGACGAGAATTCGCGTGTCACCATTGGTGTCTGGATGCGCCGCAGCTATGCGCAGTTACAGTGCTTCGGAGTGTGTGCGAGGCGCCACGGGAGTTCGCATCTTCTGTTCCTCGATCGCAAGTTCTCGTAGACGGTACTTCTGGATTTTTCCGCTTGCAGTTGTCGGAAAGGTTGAAGCGAACCGCCAGAATGCAGGGATTTTTGACCTCGTGATCTTCCCGGCGCAAAATGCTGCGAGGTCTTCGCTCGATGTCTCTTGCGAATCCTCTTGTAACCGCACCCATGCCATCACTTGTTCTCCGAGTCGCTCGTCGGGGACACCGATGACGTACGCGTCGTTGATGTGCGGGTGTGTGCGGAGCAGTTCCTCGATTTCGCGGGGGTAGATGTTCTCGCCGCCGCGGATGATCATCTCCTTCATTCTGCCGACGAGCGTCACGTATCCGTCTTCGTCCATGGTGGCGAGATCGCCGGTGTGCATCCAGCCGTCGGGATCGAGGACTTCGTCGGTCGCCGCAGTGTTATTCCAGTAGCCCGCCATTACGCTGTACCCTCTGGTGCATTGCTCGCCGACAGCGCCCACCGGGACCACCTTGTCGGTTCCGGGGTCGACGATCTTGACTTCGACATGGGGCGTGGGCCTGCCCACGGAGTGGTCACGTTTGTCGGCTGGATCGTCGGGCAGTACCTGGGTGGAAATTGGCGAGGTTTCGGTCATCCCACATACCACCGAGAGCTCGGTGACATGCAGATGAGTTCGGATCTTTTCGCGTAGATCCGGTGGGCATGGAGCACCACCGATCAACCCGGTTCGGAGACTCGAGACGACCACGTCGTTGGATCGTTGGAACTCGAGTTCACTGATGAACATCGTCGGTACCCCGTAAATGGCTGTGCATCTTTCGCGCTCTACCGCGGTCATTGTCGATGCCGCGCTGAAGGATTCCTCAGGCAGGACCAACGTCGCACCGTAACAGTGGGTCCCGAGTGATCCCAGTACCATCCCGAAACAGTGAAACAGCGGAACTGGAACACAAACCCGATCGTGCTCGGTGAACTTGATTCCTCCGCACACCAGCCGTGCGTTGTTCAGAATATTCCGATGCGTGAGCACTGCACCTTTCGGCCGTCCCGTGGTTCCCGAGGTGTACTGGATGTTGATCGGGTCATCGGCGCAGAGCGCCTGCTCTGCGACGGCGAGGGCCTCCGGGGGTACTTGTGTGCCGTCGTGGAGGAAATCATGCCAATCGGTTTCAAAGACGATCACCTCACGCAGGCTCTGGCATTGGGATCGAATCGACCGCAGTATTTCGGCGCAATCGTTGTCACGGAATCGCTCCGACATCAGTAGCACCGATGCTTCCGAATGTGTGAGCACATAGCTCAACTCGGACGCCTGATACATCGGATTCACACACACGAGGATTGCGCCGACTCGTGCCGTCGCGTATTGGACGGCGACCCATTCGAATCGGCTTGCCGACCACACCGCCACCCGGTCACCGCGTCTGACTCCGCGAGCGAGGAGACCCCGAGCGATACGGTCGGTCAGCTCCCACATCTCGCCGTATGTTGCACGATAGTCCTGATGACAGGCCACCAGGGCCTCTCGGTGTCGGTGTTGTTCCACGACGTGGCTGAGGTAGCGCCCGATCGTACCGTCCACCAGGGGGGTGCTGGTGGCGCCGGCGGCGCTCGAAAGAAGTGACACAGTAGTCCTCATTCCGATAGTGCCGGGGAACGGTCGTCCCCCGGCACTACTTGCAGTTTACTTCGACTGAGTTGTGTGGCAGGTGTGTTATCGGACGCTTACGCGCTGCCCCTGAGGGGTGATCGACTCGGGGCGGGTTTCTCGCAGAGCGAGCACCGAGACCAAGCTGATGAGTGCAATCACTGTCAAGCACACGCCCACGGCATAGCTTCCGGAGGAGGCCTCGAGTCGGGCCGCCAGGAGCGGTGTGACGGCACCGCCCAGCACACCGGCGAGACTGTAAGCGACGCCGGCACCGGTGTACCTGTAACGGGTCGCGAACAGCTCGGGCAGATGGGCGCCGGCGGGGCCATACACGAAGCCCACCGAACCCAGGATGAGGACGAGTCCGATCAGGAAAGCTGTCGGCGTTGCACGATCGAGGATGGGGAAGGCGACGAGACCAGTCACCGCGCCGAGGGCACATCCCAGTGTCATCATCTTGCGTCGGCCGAAGCGATCGGACCAAATCGACCCGCAAATTGTCGTGATAGCAAACGCGAACCCGCCGAGAATGCCCATAGTCAAGACGGTCGGTCGACTCAGCTCCAGCTGTTGAGTGCCGTAGCTCGTCAGGTAGGACACACCGATGTAGAAGAACGCGAAGGGTGTCATGACAGCGCCGGCGCCGAGCAATACTTCCTTGCTCTGCTTGCGGAACGCTTCGGCGAAGGGAACAGCAACGGTCTCATTTCGTTCGACAGTCCCACGGAACTCCTCGGACTCTTGGATGCTGAGCCGTACATAGAGTCCCACGATCACGAGCAGTGCACTTGTGAGGAATGGAATTCGCCAGCCCCAGGCAAGGAAGGCGTCATCGCTCATGGTCAGCGCGGTGATTAGAAACGTTGCGCTGGCAAGGGAGAATCCGACCGAAGGTCCCATCTGAGGGAACAATGAGTAGAAGCCTCGCTTCTCCGGTTTCGCATTTTCTGACGCCAAGAGGATGGCTCCGGCCCATTCGCCTCCTACCGCTAGTCCCTGGGCGATGCGGAGTGCCACGAGTAGGAGTGGTGCGGCGACGCCGATGGTGCTGGTCGTCGGGATGAGTCCGATGGCAACGGTCGCGCCGCCCATCAGGAGCAACGTCGATACCAGGGTCTTCTTACGGCCGATCCGGTCGCCGAAATGCCCGAAAATGATCGATCCAACCGGTCTGGCGACGAAGGCGACTCCGAACGTCGCGAAAGCGAGGGCTGTGCCCGCCGCCTGCCCGAGTTCGGGGAAGAAGACCTTGTGAAACACCAGCGCTGCGGCTGTTCCGTAGATGATGAAGTCGTAGAACTCGACGACTGTGCCGGTCATGCTGGCAAAGGCAATTCGAGACATGCTATTTGGTGGACGTTGATCGATGCCCGTGTTGCTGTGCATGGTGTCTCCTGATCGGACAAACAGACTGGTGTGAAGCGTTATTGAAACCGATTCCGATCGCCATTTTCGGCGGCTTCCGACTTTTCCTCTCGAGACCGAGGACGGCTTACTTCCGGACGCCCTGTGATTGTCGTCACGCGGCAGTGCAGATTCTGTATCTTTCGATACACACCGTGCGGACAGTTGTCCTGGACAGCAGGAAGCCGCGACGCCACATTCCCGGTCGGCTGGCCCGGGAATGTGGACATCGCGGCATTCATGAGAACTCACTCCGTGGAGGTCTTCCAGGGGTGTACCCGTTCGATCAGCGCGTCGCCGTCACGTGTTGCTTCGCCAAGAGCTTTCGTCCGAACACGTCTTCATCGATGACGAATCGTTCGTGGGTGCCCTGGGCGATTAACTCGACGTCATCACGAACCTCGACATCGAATACATAGCGACGGCGATCGATCTCCCGCACCGATACGGTCGCGGTGATTTCTTGGTCGAGAAGTGTCGGCTTCGAATGAACGATCTCGAGGCGACTTCCGACACTCGACTGCCCCGTCTCCACGACCTGGTGCAGTGCGTCGACAGCAGTTTCCTCGATCAACTGGATGACATTCGGCGTGGACAACACGTGATAGCCGCCCCGTGCCACGCAGTCGCTCTCCACGACCGTGCGTAACTTGGACGCCGTGATAACTGCGTCCTGACTGTCGGGGGTGCTCATTTGACACCACCGCGCCGCTTCGGATCCCACGCGAGCTCGAGATTGCGAATGATGGCAGGACTGGACATGCAATACGCCTGCCCGAGGGCCATATTCGCGACGTAACGCTGAAGAACCTGAATGGGTTCGACCCCGACTCGCATTTGAGTGCGGTTCGCATTCACGCCGACGGGTCCGGTCCCGATCGCCTCGTGCGCGGCATGCTCGAGGGCAGTGTCCATCGCCGTTTCGGAAGTGACGATGTCGTCGACGACGAGACGGCCCTCCGGGGAATCAACGTAGATTTCTCGGTTGAAGAAAATGCCCTGCCGAGTCACGCGCTCGCCGACGAAGCGGGGAAGGCGTAGATTGCCGCAACCTGGAATGAAGCCTTCCTTTCTGGCCGGCAGGTTGAAGTAGGACCCCGCCTGCGCCACCACCCGGTCCATGACGAGCAGATACTGACAACCACCACCGATGGCATGCGTTTCGACCCCCGCGACCCACGGCTTCTCCCGCCGGTGCTCGACGGTCGACACCGCGCCGTCTCCGAGAGAGTGCCCGCGGTACCACTTGTTGAGCAGGCCCAATTCGCGCTCGATGAAAAACTCGATCAGGGATACCTGGCCGTGATAGAGCTTCGTGAGGTTCACCCCGCTGTCGAAGACGCGGCGGCCGGTGTACTTGCGGTGCTCAGAATGTGCTCCGCGCAGCACTCCGACGGAGATCCGATCATCGAGGAGCACGATGTCGGTGGCCACTTCCATCGCATATGTCGATTCATCGTCTTCGGCGTTGAGATACTTCTGATGATTCAGCGTCAGGTAGCCGACCTCGCCGACACGTTCGAGATAGCACGTACCGAGCTCGATGCGATCGGTCTCTCGGAACTCCGAAAGAAGGTTCACCGCCTCAGGCGTCGGTTGAGTCATCGAATGGATAAGGTGAAACCCGGCCCGCTCATCGTTGAGTACGTGGGATACAAAGATCCCCTGCGCGATCGAGGCACCGTCCTTGTGCTTCAGTGGTAGCTGACGTTCCTCCGCGATTGCCTCCCGTGTCGGAACAAGCAAGGGAAACTGCTCGGACGCCGCATAGGCGAGGTCCGAAACTCGCAGCTCGCGACGGTAGCCGTCAGTGAGACGGTCATACACCTCGGCCGTGTGCAAGGTCATGAAGTCGTTTCGCAGACGACTTCCCTGGGTGAGTAGGTCATCAGCCTGCTGCTGTTCAACGCTCGAACGGCTGGCCTTCGGTGGGAGCGCGGTCCGCGAACTTTCGAGTTCAGACAGCCGCTCGGTAGCGAGTGCGGTGTCTTTGTCGAGTTCGCCGCTGAAGACCGTCGACGTTTCGGTAGTTGTCACTTGCTCTCCTTGACCGTGATGAGGGGCAGAGTCATGCGGTTCTTCAGTTGTCCCCGCAGAACCTCGACTTGGTGTTCAGCCGCAGCAATGTTGTTGATCTTGATGTCTTCGTAGCCGCGGATCATGTCCGGAATCCGCGCGAGGGACAGGACTGCATCACGATTCGCGAGCGTCATCTGCGCGATCGACTCGGTCACGAGATCGCGGTACCAACCGATGAGACGGCGTTCTTCCCGCCGAACATGATCGCGCCCGAACGGATCGATTCGGCGTCCGCGGAGCCCGCGCATCGATACCAACACCCGAAACGCCGGATTGAGGAGATGCTCCGACACCGACATCTTGTTCTTCATCCCAAGAGCCTTGAGCGCCGGGGGATGAAGGTTATAGCGGATCTTCGGCTTGTCTGCGAACATCCCCGCCACCTTCTGCTCGCGGCAGGTACGCAGATGCAGTCGCGCGACCTCGTACTCGTCCTTGTACGCCATGAGCTTGTACAAGTGGTGAATCACTTCCCGCGTCACGCCCAGATTGGTCGGCGAGCCGAGACGGTCGACTTCCTGCTCGGCAACGTCGAGGACGAAATCGACGTACTGCTCGGCGTAACCAGAGTTCTGGAATGAGATCAGTTCCGCTATGCGGATGGCCAGCAGTCGGCGGTCCTCCTCGGCGAGGTGGGCAGTCTTGGACACGAGCGCGTCATAGGCTGCCCGCTCCGACGGGCGAAGGCCGGCGCGTCGGTTGGTGTACTCCGCCTCAGAGTCGAGCGGTTCCGGCGTGATCAACCTGCGTACACGTTCAGGGTCGGTGTGCGCGAGACGTCCGTAGCGAAACGCCTGCAGACTCTGCTGCACCGCGGTGCCGTTCAACTGGATTGCAGATTCGATACTTTCGCCGCTGATCGGCAGGAGGCCAGCCTGATACGCGAAGCCGATGGCGACCAGATTCGTGGCCATGTAGTCACCGAACAGTGTCTCGGCGATCAATTTCGCATCCACCGTCACCGAGCGCTCGGAGTTGGTGAACCTGGTGATGGGTTCGATCAGGGCATCGATATCGACGGTGAGGTCAACGTCGCGGATCATGTCACCGCTCGGCAGAAGCCCGGTGTTGATAAGCGCAGCGGTTCGGCCGGGTGAGCATCGATCGAGGTTGACCTTGTCGGCGCCGGCCATTGCATCCACCGCGAGATACAGGTCGGTTCGCGCGAGTCCCACCTTGTTGGCAGCGTTGTAGTGCCCGCCGGGACTGATAACGAGGCTGGAGAGGACAGCTCCCCACTTTTGTGCGGATCCTGTCTGGTCGTAGCTCATGACTTCGAGTCCGTCGAGCATCGCTGCCCAGGACAGCAACGAGTTCGCGGTCAAGACGCCGGTGCCGCCAACACCAGGGATATAGACGTGATAGGGGCCGGTGAGCTCGGGTAATGCGGGATCCGGAATGCCATCTGCATCAACGACGGCAGGGTTCGGCTTCGCCAAGCCCGCCTCGCTGCGGACAGTCAAGAACGAGGGGCAGTCACCCTTGAGGCACGAAGTGTCCTGGTTGCACGAGGACTGATGAATTCTTGTCTTCGGCCCGAACTCGGTATCAGCTTTGTGCAGTGACATGCAGTTGGTGATCTCGCCGCAGTCACCACAGTTCTCACATACATCTTCGTTGATGACGATGAACTCCGAAGGCTTGGGGGCCTTGCCGCGCTTCTGCTGTCGACGACGCTCGTTGGCGCATTCGCCGTCGTAGAGGAAAATGGTGACACCTTCGGTCTTCGCGAGGTCGGCGAGCACATCATCGACGTCGGAGGCACCGTGCACGTGCGCAATCGCGGGAAGGCGGCGCTTGCTGTACACCGACGGATCCCGCGCGATTATTGCAATCTTCGTTACACCCTCCAGGGCCAGCATCTCAACGAGGCGGGGAACATCCTTGCCGCCGACGGCGCTCTGCGCCCCCGTGTTGGCGACATAACCGTTGTAGAGGATCTTGTAGGTCATCGAGACGCCTGCGGCGATGCTGAACCGAATGTTGAGGTAGCTCGAATGGAAGAGACTGCCGTCACCCTGGTTCTGGAAGACATGATCCATGTCGGTGAAGTGGTGTAGTCCGATCCATCCGACACCCTCGCCGCCCAGTGGAAATGTTGCGTCGATCTTCTTGTGCGGCTGGTCATCCATTAGAGCCGCGAAGATATGGCAGCCGGGGGCGCCCCAAGCGACTTGCCCATCGAGCAACTTGGTCGACACATTGTGTGGGCAACCGGAGCAGTAGTTCGGGGCGCGCTTGATGATGGCGGTGTAGTCACGCGCCTTTACTTCGGCGAGTTCGGTAATCCGATTCTCGATGGTGACGGATTCGCGCACGCGGGGTTGGAGAATGGGACCCAGGCTGGTGGCGATGTCGTCGGATTCCATGGTGCCGTACTCCGGGAAGAGTACGCTACCGTGACGGTCACGCTTTCCGTAGACCTGGGGGCGGGACGGCATGTTGCATATCGCGTCCTTCACCTTCTCCTCGAGGGTGCCGCGCTTCTCTTCGACAACGATCAGCTGTTCGAGGCCTACCACGGATTCACGGATGAACTCCGCATCGACAGGGTAAACGCAGCCGAGCTTGATTAGCCGCACTCCGGCCCTACCGAGGTCGGTTTCGCTGATACCGAGGTCGGTGAGGGCTTGAACGGTGTCCGCGTAGCTCTTGCCCGCGGTCAAAATTCCTATCTTGTCGTTCTTGCCGCCGGTGACGACACGATCGATCCCATTCGCGCGAAGATACGCCACCGCAGCGGGGTGTCGTTCAGTGAAGACGTGACGTTCAGTCTCGACAGTCTTGCCGGGGAAGAACATGTTGTCCTGCAGTTTGCGGAACGGGCGACCGTTGATCTCGAACTTCGGCACGATGATCTGCGGCGAGGTGGGCGACAGATCAAGCGTCTGCCCTCCGTCGCAGAGCTGACCGATCAGCTTCATGGCAACCCATAGGCCGGTGTACCGGGACATGGCCACCGCGTGCAGTCCATAGGCAATGAACTCTTCTACCGACGACGGATACAGCACGGGGATGCCGGCGTGCGCGAACGCATATTCCTGCTCGTAAGGCAAGGTTGAACTCTTGGCTTCGTGGTCCTCGCCGCTCAAGATGACAACGGCGCCGTTCGCTGACGTGCCGCCAAAATTTCCGTGGCGCAGCGCGTCTCCGGATCGATCGAGACCGGGGCCCTTGCCGTACCAGATTCCTGTGACTCCGTCATAGCGGGAGTGCGGATAGCGGTCGAGTAGCTGGGTTCCGATCAGGGTCGTCGCCGCTAGTTCCTCGTTCTCACCGGGTCGATGGATGATCCCGTAGCGGTCGAGGATCTTCCGGCTCCGCTGCAGCATGAGGTCGTATCCGCCGAGGGGAGATCCCGGATAGCCGCTGATGAAGGTACCGGTGCGAAGCCCGGCCAGCTTGTCGCGTCGTGCCTGTTCGATCGGCATACGCACCAACGCTTGGATCCCGTTGAGGTAGATGTGCCCCTGTTCGAGCTCGTAGCGGTCATCGAGGCTCGCCGGAACGTTCCCTACCCTCACGGGCGGTTGCACTTCCACTGTCGTCATCATCACTCCGAAAGGTTGAAAGCCGGGCTGAGGCTGTTCTACGTAGAGTGCCTGCGCGAGGAGCGGCCGTCTGTCGCCTAAGCTACAAAAACATGCCCCAAGTCACATCAAGTACTCGCTGGCAAGGGTCCGGATTGCGGCAGGATCGACGATCACGATGTCGCGGCCGACTTTGAGAAGTATTCCCTCGCTGACGAAATGGGAGAGCTCCCGGCTCATCGTCACACGAGTGACGCCGATCAACAGCGCAAGGTCATCGATCCGGTGCCGGACGGACAATCGGACTGACTTGTCCGGTTCGATTTCACCGTAAGCATCGAGCAAGTGGTTGAACAACAGCGCAACCCTGGCCCGGACGGGTAGCCCGTCGGTTGCGATATGCAAGCTCAGCACGCGCTGCTTGTGGGCGAGCCGACGTGCGATCTCGAGCAGAATCTCCGGATCGTTCTGGGCCGCGGCCAGTACCGAGCCACGGCTTATGGCAAGCACCTCGGACGGTTCGACCGCGACGCTCGATGCATATCGAGGTATGCCGTCGAAACATCCGCACTCTCCGAAGCTTGCTTCAGGTTCGGCATATGAGAGCACGCGTTCCGATCCGTCGGGGTTGCTCATGAAGATCCGTACTCGACCACTCACCACGCGGTGAAAGTAGGACGAACTTTCACCCTGCCGATATACGAACTCGCCGGGGCGGTACTTGCGGAGTGTGCCTAACTCGGCGATTCGCTGAGACACCGACCGGCCTTCGGATAGCAGGAAGGGTGAGCTGCCCGTGCCTGCGGTGGGTAACTCGTTCATAGTCAACTCCTACGGCTTACTAATGGTCGTTAGTGTACTCTCGAGGTCAACTCGCGCTAAATCTGGAGTAGCTGCCCGATCGGCCGATTGCGACGCAGGAAAAGCGATGCTTGTCGCAACGAACAAGAATTCACCGCGTCGGGTCGTGATGTCTAGGTCCAGTTCGTGACGGCGGAGGCCGGCGCGCGGGCCACGGTCGGTATCGACGTGGCTTTACCGACCCTCCGGCTCGGCTCGGCTCGATGGACAGCGCTCTACTGCTAGACACGTTGCACCTGGAAGGGATTTTGCGCCCATGACGACGGCACGCACCACGCGCCGCACCGGTGGCCCCGGCCGCCCCGGCTACGACCTCGACTCCCTGCTTGCGGTCGCCGTGAAGGTCTTCAACGACAAGGGCTACGACGGCACCAGTATGGAGGTCCTGGCCCAGGAGTTGGGGATCACCAAGTCGTCGATCTACCACCATGTATCCGGCAAGGCGGAACTGTTGGAACTGGCGCTGTCGCGGGCCCTCAACGCGCTCTTAGCCGTCACTACCGAACAGCAGGCTTCCACGGGCCGGAACATCGACCGGCTCGAGTACATGGTGCGGCGAACTGCCGAGCTCCTCATCGTCGAACTGCCGTACGTGACGCTGCTGCTGCGAGTCCGCGGCAACTCCGCGGTCGAACGGCGCGCCCTCGCCCGCCGCCGGCAACTCGACTCCTTCGTCAGCGAGGTCGTCGTCGCCGCCGCCGAGGAGGGCGACCTTCGGCCCGGCATCGACCCCGCACTCACCAGTCGTCTGGTGTTCGGCATGGTCAACTCGTTGATTGAGTGGTATCAGCCACGTACCGGATGGTCGGCCGAAGAGATTGCCGATGCCGTCGTCCAGCTCACCTTCTCCGGATTGCGCCGATCCTGAGGCGCCGCCTCAACCGTCCATGCTTCCCGGGGAGCCGCCAATAGTCGCGGAGGACAAATCTCAGCGCGATTACGAACAGAGCAGTCTCGGCAGGAGTTGGGTCTCGTGGAAGAGGTATGTTTCGATGTCGACGATCGATATGAACCTGATCAGAACCTTCATGCTGCTCTACGAGACACGCAGCGTCACCGGAACCGCTGAACGTATGTCGATCACCCAACCGTCAGTGCGCCACGCGCTCGGTCGTCTCCGCAAACAGTTCAATGACAATCTGTTCAGTCGCCCGTCTAATGGTCTTCAACCGAACGCGCTGTTGCGATGTACCCGACGCTCGTAGAGGCCATAGAGAACACTGTTTCAGGCCTGGGTGTCTTCGCACCGGAAACCTCTACCCGCAAGTTCCGGATTCACGCAACCGACCTCGGAGAAGCGGTTCTGTTGCCACCCATCCTGGCCCGGATAGCAATAGACCGCCCCGAACGTCGAATTACAAGTCACGCCACTGGATTACGATGTCTTCGAGACGGAGTTGCGACAGGGGTAAACGGATGCGGAGATCTGTACGTCGTGGATCGATCACGATGACATCACTCGTGATGTACTACAAACCGACGGCTTTTGCGGACTATGCAACTCAACCACCCAGAATCGGACACGAACCGACACTGGATGATTTTCTGGCGGAACGACATATTGTTGTAGACCAGTCAAGCGGACATACAGCGGTCGACGGGGCACTGTCCAATCTCCGCCGTTCCCGCGACATCGCCCTCCGAATCTCGCACTTTGCTGCTCTCCCGGTTCTCGTCGAGACGACGCCGTATCTTTCCGTCATTCCTAAGTCTGTAACCGAGTCCTTCTCGAAGATCGCTGATGTCAGGGCATTTGATCTCCCGTTTGCGGTTCCCGAGGTCGAAATCGCACTGTATACCTATCGGCGATTCCTGCCCGACCCAGGAACGCAATGGCTTCGAGAGACAATCCGATCTGCCCTGGCCGCACGCTGAGGTCGCACTGCATGTCGACTAGCACCCTCGGCGCCAAGCGAACGCGCGGGTGTACGTGGCAGCCACGGCATGCACGAAGTGATCGATCAGGAGAGATAAGTACGGCCCCTGTGACAGGGTACGGGGCCAACCCGGCCTCGGGAAACGGTGTTTGCGAAGTATGTCCTCCGAGGACCGCCACGGGGACCTCACCGATCACGATGCCACTTCTCGACGACGAGGGCTAAGGTTCCCGTCCTCGTTCACCCACGCGTTCTCGAGGCCAGAACGGCCTCGCCCTCGCCTGTGTGCCCTTCGTGTTCCTGGCAACATCGCTGTCGGAGTCCGACGTTCAGCGCTACTGATTCTCGGGTTGTTCATGCACGACCCTTCGCGGTTGTGCTGTCTGGCTTCTGCTGAGGACCCGCGACTGCAACAAGACATGCACTATCAGTGGCAGTCGGGCAGTCTCGCCAGCCTGCCGATGGACACCAGTATGTGGCGGCAGCGGACGATCAAAGAGCGACGGCGGAGTGTAACTCTACCCTGCCGCCCCGCCCCTTGTGGAATCGTGGAGACACTGCTTGTGGGCGACCGGACCCGGTCGCTACTTGGTCGGCAAGCCACCTCGCGCCGCTGCGGCGGAGGTACCGTGGTCCGCAGGGGTATGTGCGACGAAAGTGACGGTTTTCATGCCTTCCGGTGGCACGGCGAACGTGGGAAACCTTCCCTATGAGCTGACGAGTTTCGTCGGCCGCCGCCATGAGGTCGCCGAGGTCCGTCGTCTGCTCTCCATGTCGCGGCTCGTAACGTTGACGGGGGTGGGGGGTGTGGGAAAGACCAGGCTCGCACTGCGGGTCGCTGCTGATTCGAGTCGCGCCTTCGTCGACGGTGTGTGGTCGGTCGGGTTGGGCGAACTGTACGACACGGGCGCGGTTGTCGACGCGGTGCTGTCGGCCTTGAACCTGCGCGAGGGCCGGGGAACCCCCGAAGCGCAGCTTGTCGAGTACGTGGCGGCACGGAAGCTGTTGCTCATTTTGGATAACTGCGAGCATCTCGTCGAACCGGTAGCCGCCCTGGCCGGCTCTCTTCTCCGCAGCTGCCCGGACTTGCGGATTCTCGCGACCAGCCGGGAATCGCTCGGAATCGGGGGAGAGGCGACGCTCCGGGTGCCGCCGCTGACGCTGCCGGAACCGAACCAGCGGTCGGCGGTCGGCGGGGGGCTCGTCCACTACGAGGCGATGAACTTGTTCAGGGAACGCGCGGGTGCGGCTGTCCCGGGTTTCGAAATCACCGAGAGCAATGGGGACGTGGTCGCGGCGATCTGCCGTCGCTTGGACGGTCTGCCGCTTGCGATCGAATTGGCGGCTGTGCGGCTGCGGGTGATGTCGGTGGAGCAGATCCTGCAACGGTTGACCGACCGCTACTCCCTCCTGACCACGGGCAGCCGGGGGGCGCCGTCCCGGCAGCAAACTCTGCAGGGGTGTATCGACTGGAGCTACGAGTTGTGTACGCGGGCGGAGCGGGAGTTGTGGGGACGGCTGACAGTGTTCTCGGGCGGCTTCGAGCTCGACGCAGTGGAAGGCATCTGCGCCCACACCATGACTTCGGACCAGGCTGTCGACGGGGTGGCGTCCCTGATCGACAAATCGATCCTGATTCGGGAAGAGGCCGCGGGAGCGGTGCGGTACCGGTTGCTTGAGACGTTGCGCGACTACGGTACCGATCGATTGCAGGAGACCGGCGAGTTCGCATCGCTGCGGCGGCGGCACCGGGACTGGTACGAACACTTGGTGCTGCGGGCGGAGTTCGACTGGATTAGCCCGCGGCAGGTGGCCTGGATCGCGCGCCTCGACGCCGAGCAACCCAACATCCGTGCAGCTCTGCAGTTCTGTCTCACTGGTGCGAGTGAGGCGGACGCGGGACTTCGTATGGCGACGGCGCTGTACCCGTACTGGCGGGTGCGGGGCAAGCTGCGCGAGGGAATGCGGTGGCTCGCGCAGCTTCTGGCCGTTCAGGGCGGCGAACCCGGTCTAGAGCGGATCACGGCGCTATACGTGCTGAGTGTTCTGTCTGGGCTGCACGGCGACCCGGATGCCTCGGCTCTCTATGCGGAGCGCGGGGGCGCTCTAGCAGCGACGTTCGACGATCGTACCGGCGTGGCGCTCATGGCCGATGCCGCCGGACGTCACGCTCTTTTCGCCCAGGAGCCTGCCACCGCGTGCGGCCACTTCGAATCCTCGCTCGCGGTCTTCCGCGAGGAGGGCAACTTGCTGTACATGATCTGGTCGCTGTTAGGGCTCGCGCTGGCCAGTGACGCGGATGGAAACCAGACGCGGAGCGAGGAGTGTCAGCGGGAGACCGTGGCGCTCACCGAGTCGCGAGGCGAGTCCGTCTACCGAGGATGGGCGCTGTGTGGTGCGGGGATAAGGGCCCGGCAGCGTGGAGAGCACTCCCGTGCGAAAGATCTGGTCATGCAGGGGCTGCAGCTCGCTCGGTCGGTGGACGACCGCACAACCGCTGCAGGATGCATAGAGGTCCTCTCATGGATCGCGGTGGATGAGGGAGCTCACCGGCGTGCCGCTAGACTGATGGGTGCTGCGGAAACGCTCGCGAAGACGGCAGCGAGCCCGAGCGCCATCTACCCGAACCTGCGCGTCCAGCACGCCCGGTTTGAGCAAAAGGCCCGCCGGGTGATCGGCGACCGCGCGTTCGAGGCGGAGTTCCGGGACGGCCGCGGAACGCGGTTCGAAGACGCTGCAGCGGACGCCCTCGACGAGAAGGGCAGCGCCAATATCTCGGCAGAGCCGGGATTTACGAACCTCACGCGGCGGGAACAGCAGGTAGCCGAACTTGTCGCCGAAGGCCTGACCAATAGGGCGATCGCCGACAAGCTCGTCATTTCTCAACGCACCGCCCAGGGGCACGTCGAGCACATCCTCTCCAAGCTAGGTTTTACTTCTCGCACGCAGATCGCGGCATGGATCGTGGAGCAGAGAGAACACCCACCAGGTCGAGGGCTGCGCGCACCATCGCCGCGGTGGCGTTCGGGTCGGTCATGATCAGTGGCTACTGGTCCTCGACGTCCCGACCACCTCCACCGCCCGGATCCGGCAACTCTCCCGCGGCGGCCGACGCAAGAACGACCGCATCGACGCCGCCGCGGCCACATGTGTCGCCGCCCTACAGGGCGACGCCCGACCGGTCGATCCCGAGGGCCCGACCGATATCCTGGCGCTGCTTGACGAGCGTCGAACAAACATGTGTAACAGTTGAACTCGTCTCGTCAATCAGCTACACGCGTTGCTACGCGCCTCGATGGTCAGCTCGCCGAGAACGAGAAGTAGATGACCCAAGTGCTCGACGAGCACGGCACCCGCCTACGCGAGGTCGACGGGATCGGTCCGGTCACCGCCGCCCGGCTGATCGGCCGCACCGGACGCGCCAGCCGCTTCCCGACCGCCGCGGCGTACGCGAACTACAACGGAGGAGTTCCTGGTCGCCGAGGGGGTGGTCGACGACATCAGCCATGAGGGCCTGCGGGTTCTGCTTCATCAGGCGGGCGTCTCCTTTCAAAAGTGAAGACATGGAAACGGTCGCGCGACCCGGAGTGCCAGGTCAAGAAGGCCCGCGTGGAGCATCTGTATGCGATCGCCGACGGCGAGGTTCTACCCGAGCCGGCGAGCCGGAGGTGGTGTTCTGTCTCGATGAGTTCGGCGCGCTGAACCTGCAGCCGCATCCGGGTCGGCAGTGGGCGCAGCGCGGCGGCAGGCACCAAGATCCCGAACGTGGGCCGCGGCGCCGGCGGCGGGCGACGTACAACCGACCACACGGGGTGCGTCATCTGTTCGCCGCGTTCGACTTGGCCACCGACCGGCTCTACGGGCACGTCAAGCCGACCAAGACGAGGACGAAGTTTACGAGTTCTGCCCTTACCTGCGTGGCCTCTACCCGGAACAGGTGCGGTTGGCGATCGTCTGCGACATCTTCTCCCCGCACCTGACCACCAAGAAGTGCCGGCGGGTCGCGGACTGGGCGGAGGCAAACAATGTCGAGATCGCCTACACCCCAACGAACAGTTCCTGGCTCAACCGGATCGAGGCGCAGTTCACCGCTCTGCGGTACTTCGCGCTCGACGGCACGACCACGGCTCCCATAAGGAACAGGCCAGCGTGATCCGCCGCGACATCAACTGGCGAAACAAGCACGCCGCCGACGAGAAACTACGAGAGATCGTCAACCGGGCAAACGTTGCTTGATGCGGCACTAGCCTCGATCGACTTCGCCCAGTCGATGGTCCGTGATAGCCGCGACGGCGAGAATGAGGTTGAACGCCATGGTCACCGGCACGACCCACGCGCTGTTGGCCGAAATCAGCGCGAGGGTCAAGTGGAGTTCTTTAGGACGACGTGGACTTTTTCGATGATGGCGTGGTCGGTCTTGTCCGCGGCGACGGGGTCGAGGTGGCTGTTGGTGAAGAACGCGTGGCGGCGCCAGCTGTCGAACGACCGTCACCTGGCCGTCCTTAGTCGTGGCGTTGAGGCCTGGGACGCGGCGCACGACCCAGCCTTCCGGAACTTACTCACCGGTCTTTCTCAAGCCGAACGCGGCGAACGGGACCTCAGCGATCTCTACCCGTGAGGGCTAGATGCCGCGGGTCTCATCGAAGACTGTGTCGGTGTATTCGAGCGACGTCCAACTGTCGCCGGGAATCCGGGCAATGGCCGCGTTCGGACTCTCTGATCGAGCCGAACTGTCACCGACACATCGGCTCCGCTAACCGCCGCGGGCTCGGTTGGTCGCAGAATGCGGATTCGGCCCGCGCCTACACCGTTCGTACCGAGTCGGGTGTGTGGAGGTTGCGGACGGTGGAGAGTGTGACAGCGACCAGGCATGCGGCCCCACGGGGGATCCACAGGGGCTTTTCGGAGGCGTGGGCGACGAGTCAGGTGCGGGCGGCCGGTGGTGACGGTCGCGATTCAGGCCTCGCACACCGAACTAGCCGTAGCTCGACCCTGTTTGCTGTGGCCGTGGACCTCGATGATGGCGTCTTCGATGTCGACCCGCACGTGGTCGCCGATCCCGACGAGCAGCGGCATGCGCGTTGCGGGCCCGGTCAGTAACCGGGTGGCTAGCCGTCGAGATGGCGGACGTGACTTAAGGTGAAGCCCGCAGGAGCAATCGCAAGGGTGCATAGGTCGGTCGAACACCTACAGCAGCGCCACGTCATCGACCCGGTCGCGTCGGCGACCACGACAGCTGGACGCTTCCAAACCCGCTCGATCGCATCCGCTTCCCTACCTGTTCCTCGACGCCACACAGGTCGAGGCTCCTGTCGATCACCGCATCGTCTCCCTGGCGATCGTCATCGCCACCAGCGTCATCCTGGACGGTGTTCGCTAGGTCCTCGGCGAGATCGTGCAGTGCGCACGCCGATGACCTCCAATGTGTCGACGACAATCGTTCCTCGTCTAGACAGACTGGTCTGTCTGCGCTAACCTATGCTCCATGCTGACCGGTCTGCCTGTGGGGATGCCGCCGACCCGGGGTAGCGGCGGGCTTGGTCATAGATTGGCGATTCTCAGCGCTGTCGCCTTGGCGACGGTTGTGCGTGCAAAAGGGAAGGTTGAGTCAGATGCAAATCGACGCGGACGGTACACCTCGCGAGCGGCTGCTCGCCGCCGCCGCGGAACTGTTCTACCAGGATGGGATCCGAAGCGTCGGCATCGGTCGACTCCTCCAACGGGCAGGGGTGGCGAAGGCCAGTTTGTACGACGCCTTCGGCTCCAAGGACGAGCTGGTAGCCGCCTACCTAAAGGACCGACACGATGCCATGAGGGAGCACTTCCGACGCGCTATCGCACGCGGTCGAGCCCCACGGGCACGGGTGCTCGCGCCATTTGACGTTCAAGCCGAGTTCGCCGCCGACAGCACATATCGCGGATGCGCCTTCGCCCACGCCGCTGCCGAGTCGCACGCGGCGAGCGTGGACACCGCGGCCTCGGACTATCGCAGGTGGATCCGCAAGACCTTTGCCGACCTGGCGGAAGAGGCGGGCGCAGCTGATCCCTCGACGTTGGCGATACAACTCCATGCCTTGTGGGACGGGGCCGCGCAGTCTCTACAGATGGACCACGACCCCGAGGTGGTGCGTGCTGCGCGCGATGCGGCAGCCGCCCTGCTCGACGCGGCGCTGCCCGTCACGAATAAAGCGCTTTAGCCGCCGTGAAACCCTTATCCCTTAAGGCCGACCAGGAGCAACACAGTGAATAACAGCAGCCAGGCCAACCAAGCTCTCGGGCTCACTGCCGATGAGGTGCTCACCACCACGCGCGCAGTACGCAGGCGCCTCGACCTGACCCGACACGTTCCGCGCGAGCTGATCCAGGAAGCCGTGAAGGTCGCCACCCAGGCACCAACCGGCCGCAACCAGCAGCAGTGGGACTTCATCTTCATCGACGATCCGGCAACGAAGGCGAAGGCAGCCGACATCTGGCGCGCCGGGCTCATGGCTGGCGCTCCCGACGAGCACAACTCCGCCCCCCTTCCGACCCGGATGAGCTTCTCCTCGTCGGAGTGGGGACGGATTCGGGGCAGCCTCGGCCACTTGGTCCAACATCTGCACGAGGTGCCGGTACTGATGATTCCGGTGGTGCGGGTCGCCCGTCGCGCGGAGCTCGACTCGATCCGCGGGCAGGCGCACAACTGGGGTTCGGTTATTCCCGCGGCCTGGAGTTTCATGCTCGCCGCGCGGGAACGCGGCCTAGGGACGGCGTGGACCGTTGCTCACCTCACCTATGAGCGCGAGATGGCCGACCTGCTCGGCCTCCCGTTCGACAACACCGTCCAAGTCGCGCTGACCCCCATCGCCTACACGGTCGGCACCGACTTCAAGCCCGCCCCGCGCGCCGATGACAGGAACTTCAGCCACTGGAACCGCTGGTAGCTGTCCTTGACGCTCCGGTCGCAGTGACTTCGAGCCTGTGTCCCCGGTACGCGCCGGGACACTATGTCCACAATCTTTAGGCCGCACCGGTTTTCGCCGCCCAATGCGAGGACTGGGATGGAGAGAGGCTCTTGTTTAAACTGCGGCGGTCTTCGGCATCTCGCTCGAATGCCCGGGTACTACTCGAGCGTGCTACGGATTGCTCCGGCCTGGGCGAACGCGCGGGCGTACAACTCTACATCTCGATCAGTAAATGCACCGTGATTGGTAGGGCGATTCCGGAGGAAAGACTCGACGTATCCGTACTCCCGTCATGAGAGCGTGATTGAGAACTCGACGACGGCGTGCGTCTGCGGTGGTCAGTGCATGGAAGTGGGCTCCTGGTTGAGTTGGTGAGGTCGACGCCCGCAGCCGAATCGAGGAGCCCACCCCTGCCATCGCCGGTCATCTCACCGTGCCCGTCGTGTCCGCCCCACACGGCGGGCGGGCACCGTTGCGCGGCGTACCCGTCGTCGGTCACCGACGCATAGTGGGGGATCCTGCAACCGCTACTGCCGGCGCCGGGCAACACCGCGGGTCGCGGCGGCAGACCTGAGAAGCATTGCCGCCGAATCATATTGGAAGCCATCCTGTACCTGGTTCGCGGTGGGATCGCGTGGCGGCAACTGTCGGTGGAGTTTCCGTCGGTCGGGACGGTGTACGCGATCTTCGTGCGTTGGATCCGTGGCGGGGTCTGGCAGCGCATCCTCGACACCCTGCGCGACCGGCTGCGGGTGCGCGCCGGAAAGGATCGCTGTCCGACCTCGGCGATCATCGATTCGCAGACTGTCCCGGTCGCCGACACGGGCCCCGATCCAGCTGGTGTGGGCTGACGGCGGCTACCCGGGACGCCTACTCGGCTGGGCGAACAGTGTTCTGGCCCTATGGGTCGGCATCATCAAACGCAAGCCCGGTGATACCGGATTCCACGTCCGGCCCCGAGTTTGGGTGGTAGAACGGACCTTCGCTTGGCTCAACAAATATCGCCGCTGTGTCCGCGACTACGAGGCCAAGCCCGAACACCACGAAGCGATGGTTCTCGTCGCCACCATCGCGACCATGACCAGGCGTCTCGCCCGAACCTGACCGTTCTCAATCAAACCGTGAGCGGGCCCGCGACTCGATCCATGCCTTGTCGGATCCGGACCTCGTGGAGCTGTTGGTCGAGGAGTTCTCCCGTCGGCCGGCTCTGCGTCCTGTCCGGGACGATGTGACGGCGCTGCTGTCGATGAGCCCGGCGCTGGCACGGCAGCAGGAGCGTGCGGTCGCCAACCCGGCCGCGGCGGCGGTGGCCCGCACGCGGATCGTCGCGTCCGTGCTGAACTCGATCGTCGACCAGCACGAGATGCTCGACTCCACCGCCGTCAGCCGTGTCCTGGGCAAGGCAGCCACCAGCCGGAACACCGCCAGCCGCCTGTCGGCGGCCGGCACGGTGATCGCGCTGCCGGTATCGGGGCACAAGCTGTACCCCGCGTTCCAGTTCGATGCCGACCGTCGGCAGGTCCGCCCGATCGTCGCCGAGATCAACCGGGCCCTCGGCGCTAAGGCGACCCGTGGGGGGGGGGGGGGGCGTCCTGGTGGCTGAGTCCGACCGACTTCGCCGACGACCCGCGATCGCCGGCGGCGCTGGCCGTCGCCGGCGGGCACGAGCAGGATCTGCGGGACATGGCCGACGACCTGATCCAGGACTGAATCGGCAGTGACCTACCCGGATCCACCCACCCCGTTGCCTGCTGCCCTGATCACCACGATTCCCGCCGATACCTCGCTGTGGCGCATCCACAGTGCCACCCGCGGCGCCGCGGAGTTGAACCCCACCGCCCGGCCAAGAGTGCGGGTCGGGGGCCGGTTCGACAGTCTCGACGGCTCGTACGCGTACCTGTACGTCGGTGACATTCCGGCCGCGGCGGTTGCCGAGACACTGTGCCGCAACCTGCCGGTCGATCAGTCACCTCGGCTGATCCCGCGAGCGAAGATCGCCGGCCGGGTGCTGAGTGAACTGCGGACCCCCGCACGGTCCGGGTGGTGGATCTGACCGGGACCGGGGCGTCCCGGCTCAACGGCGGCGCCTGGTTGTCCAAGTGCGACCCCTCCGGGTATCTGCACACCCGCCGGTGGGTTGCCGCGATCCTCGCCGCGAACCCCGATGTCGATGGTGTGCAGTACCGGCCGCGGCACGAGGAGAACGCCCTCGCTTGGATGCTGGCCGATGACCCGGCCGCGCACACCCACCCGGCTGTCACCGCCGTCGGGGGTGTGATCGCGCCCGAATCCGCCGACGGGCACTACCTGTTGGGTGCGATTCTCACCGCGCACAACGCCGCGCTCGGACCCTGATCCCGCGTGCCGGCGGATAGCGGCGCGCCGATGTTGCGACAGCCCTGGAGCTGATTCGGGGCGGAGCGCGGCGTGAGGTAGAGGCCGGCGACGCGGCCGCGTCGAAAAGTTTGCGTCCGTGATCGCTGGGGTGGTCAGTGACGGTCGTTGTCGTCGACCCAGTAGGTGAAGGTGTACCGGCTGATCCCGGGCGAATCGGTGGTCAGGATCGTCTGCAGGGACAGATCGGACCAGTTGCGGACGCCCTCGGTCCGCAACTGTGCGACCGCCTCTTTCTCCGCCTCGTCACGGACCGCGCCGGCCGGCAATTCCAGTGACATTCGTTCGATTCCCACCGGGGACACAGTATGGCAGCGATCTGTGCGCTCGTTCCTCGCCCGCCTCGTGGGACTGCATACACGCTGCGGCGTCGTGTGGGGATGTCAGCCGTGGGGCTGGTTGTCGGTGTCGGCTCAGTGGTGTGACAGCGGGAAACGGGGCCGACTATGACTGGTGGCCAACGGGGTTCGTGTACGAGTGGGAAGCGGTCTGCCGACTTCGGGGATGCCGATGGTCTGCGTCGTGTCCGGACGGCAGGGAGGCGGCGTCGAGGCGATGCGTGCGCAGACGGACGAGATGGGGGCGACGGTGGCTCGCTCCGAGGGTGAAACGTCAGCCGGGTGTCGCCGTGTCGGGGGGGGTGCCCACGGGGCGGCGGCGCCGGTTGATGCGTGGTGGTGCGGCCAGGCGCAGCCCCCGCCAACGATGGATATCAGCTGGCAGGGGCGCTACACGGACAACCTGCACGCAGTAACGAGCAGCGCATCATCGATTTTATGAGCCGGAGCATGGAAGTCCAGGGAGTGTGATCCATGCCATTGCACTATTTTCGCACCCTTGAATTACCGACCAGTAAGTGCGATTTCAAAGTTGCTGTCACTGTGCGCGATCCGGTGGCCGGTCTCTCGGTCAAGGGTCGGCGCGAGCCGGCGACAGGGGGTGGGTACCGCCGGACCCGATGAGTTCTGCTTCGCCACAACAGTGCCGGCGGATTTCGGCATCGAGTGATTGAGCGACAATCAAGTATTGTCCACCGGTTGTTCTGTGCTGCAGCGTGTCCGGGCGTATTCGTAGCTGTTCGGTGCAATCGAGTATGTGCGGCGAACCGCTCACTTGCCGTGGACGCTGACGACCAACGGCCCGGTCGGTCCACTGCTGGTGGGCTGGTCGGAAAACCTCGCACGATTTGTGCTGGTGTCGCGAAATGCTTGGCCAGGCATGGTTCGGATGCCCACCGTGTGATGTAGAACACAGCTGAATTGTTGGGAGAA
The DNA here is from genome assembly GCF_030056915.1 of Rhodococcus sp. IEGM 1307. Taxonomy (NCBI): domain Bacteria; kingdom Bacillati; phylum Actinomycetota; class Actinomycetes; order Mycobacteriales; family Nocardiaceae; genus Rhodococcus; species Rhodococcus sp. IEGM 1307. The sequence continues at coordinate 19,968 of NZ_JASHKW010000025.1, read as the reverse complement.
GTCTGGTGCTCGGGGTGTTCGGTTGCAACCTTAAGCTGAGACCCAATACTCCAGACCTAATTTCGGGTATGGGTGTAGGTATTTCGGCCAATGTGCAGGTGTCGAAGTCGGTCCAAAGTGGCTGGTGCGCGTCGTCGACGTGGCAGTCGAGAATTATCTGCACGTGAGAGAAGAGTTGTCATGGCACGGATCGCCGAGAACCGGGGCGCAAGTCTGCTGAATACGTTGCGGGTCGGGGTGGTTGGCACTGTTCTGTACGCCGGGCTCATCATGGGCGTGGTCGTGGTGGCAGTGTGGAAGTTCCCGATGCCCGGCGTATAGGCCCGCTACCACTCATGGTCCTGCGCCGATGCCAGCGAGTGAAACATCAGGTGGCAGTTCGGCGATAGAGCTGACAGGGGCGTGGTTGTGCCCGTGGCTCCGCGTAACCGGTGAACAACGCGCGATACGCGTGACGGGCCCTGTTTGCTGTGGAAGGGACGATGATGTTTGGGACGGGCGTAGGTTTCATGGTTGATCTGCTGGTGGTGACACTTCTGGTGGTGCCCGTCTCGTTCGGTGTGGCGGCACGAGCGGACGCGAAGGTCCGCCGCCTTGCGCAGTCCCGGGCGTCCCACCCGAATCCGGTGGGCTCGGTCGCTGTCGCGGATGTGGACGAGCGGTGCGATCGGTGGCGGCAGCTGGCAACGCGGGCGTGGCTGATCTGCGGCGCCGCCTCGCTGGTCGCAGTAGCGGTCGTGGGTGTCCTGATCTGCGTCGGGTGAAGCCGACGACGTAAGCCGGGAGTGCGCGGGCGTCCGTGCGGGGCGGGCTGAGCCCTTGATGCCGAGCCTGCATCTGAAGGATCAACGTAATCTGAAACCATGTCGGCCGCTGTGACATACGCGCCGGAGGCCGCCCTAGATGCAGTCACGCGCAGGTGAGCCGAAGCGGCCCGGTCGGAGTGTCGTCCGCTCCGGCCGGGCCTCGCCGGGACATACAGCAGGTACCCGCCGCGGGAGTCCTGACGGCGCTCGTCACGCGGTGCGCGTCCGGGGAGGAGGCGTACTCTGGTCGGGCGGTGCGGTTCCGCGTTGGTGTGCCTGGGTGGTGGGCGTCGCTGATGTCTCCTCGGATGTGCTGCGGGCGTGTGAATTTATCGACCGGATCGACGGAGCTCGGCGGAACGGTGTGTGCACCAATTGCTGCTAGCCAGTTCAGGTTTGGCTGGCGCCGTAGTGGTTTGGTGACCTGCTCCTTCGGGTTCCGGTGCGAGGAAATGGTAGATCCGCCGCCCACTCCAATCGCCCGAGCGTGACCTATGTCACATGGCTTTCTCGGTGGGCCATACTTGCGGCTGGCGGCCGTCGGTGCAAGCACGTCTGCGTCGGCATCGTGCATCCGAGTGCGGGTGTTTGCGGCGGGGCGGATTCGGTGCCTGACCGATCGGCTCGCCTGGTGCCGACCTCTGCCCGCCCGGGCAATGAGAGATCGTCGGCGTGTGGTGCACAGTGCCCGGTGGTGGGTGCGGGTGTTCGAGGTCGGACTGGCCGGTCGGTTCGTCGGGTAAGTGCGGTGGGTTGCGGTTGAATGGGGATATGGGGTCGCCGGTGGGTGCGCAGCTGTGGCAGACGTTGTCCGATTCCGGGTTGGCGTTGGTGTGCGTCCGCGGGCCGCAGTGCCGATGGGCGGATCTGCTCTTGCCCGGGGATGGGTCGGTGGGCGAGCTGACCTGGCTGGCACGGGACGCCGACGAGATCGCCGAGCAGTGCCGCGACCGCCGATAGCGACACGCCCGAGTAGCGACGGCGCTGGAGCTGACCGGGCGGAGCTCACCGACGAAGCGGCAAGGTGGTCTGTTTTTCGTGTGAGCGGGTGTCGGCGGCTGTGCAGGTGGACGTGGGGTTTTCCAGAGGTGAGGCGCACCGGTGCCGGTGGTAGCGTCGCGCAGGCTGCAAGGGGTGCGATCGAAAGTCACCGTGCTGCAGCGCGAAGGGCACGGAAGGTGCGGTACATGGTGCAACAGCAACGGGCGGCGGTGACCCGGGCGCAGATCGTCCGCGGGGCAGCGGAAATGTTCGACAAGTCCGGGTTCGAGGGCGCCAGTCTCGTCGAGATCCTCGAGGCGGCGGGCATGACGAAGGGGGCGTTGTATTTTCATTTCCGGTCCAAGGAGGATTTGGCCCGGCACATAATCGCCGAGCAGCACCGGATCTCGATCTCCGCGGTGCAGGCCATCGCCGCGCAGGAGGCGTCGGCGATCGAGCAAATCGTGATGCTCTGCCACGAGATGACCCGGCAGATCGTGCAGGATCCGATCGTGCGGGCCGGGATCCGCATCACCCTCGAGCTCAGCGCCGACGACCGTGGCCCCGCGGGCCCGTACGTGGATTGGATCGCCGCCTGTCAAGGGTTGGCGGCGCGTGCGGTCGCCGAAGGCGTCCTTGTCGACACTATCGACCCGCCGACGTTCGCGCGGTTCGTCATCGGCGCGTTCACCGGGGTCCAGACCCTGTCTCAGGTCCTGACCCATCGCGTGGATCTCGAGCAGCGGGTGGACGAGATGTGGGGGTTCCTGCTGCCGGGGATCATGCCGACCACCCGGCACTCCGGCATGATGCGGATCCGGGCGGCCCGCACCGACGTTTGGGTCACCGGATCGCCCGACCGTAAGGATTAGTCCGCCCGGCCTGCCGACGCGACCTGTACATGCTCGCCGGAGACCGATAGTGCGCCATCCGCACTCCGCCGGCGACCGCGATCGGAACAGCGGCCGGATGGCCTGCCGGTCGGGTGTTCGTGCAGGTTCGCTCGCGTGCCGGGTGCTGGTCCGCAGAAGCGCCGCAGCCGATGTCATCGGGGAGATCATCGAGGACTACGCGGCAGTGAGCCGGACCCGGTGGTGGTGGGCGCGAGTGGGCGCCGGTGCATCGGTGGGCGGTCGCGGTCGACGATGCACCGGTTGGTCTTTGCCGACACCGAGGGCTTGACCATCGATCCGAGTCTCCACCACCCCCACCGCGGACTGGACCGCGATGTGCCCTCTCCTCAGTGTGGGCCGGATTTCACTCGTTGCTGGTTGACCGCAAACTTGTCGTTGCGGAATTGTTATCGGACCGGTATAAATATTCACATCGTGTGCTGTGTGTCACGATTCTCTGAACAATCGAACTGGAGTTACAAAGATGGACCTTGCTTTCTTGGCCGACTTCTTCTCGAACGTCTCTACCCTTCTCGGTGTCCTCGACTTCTTCTCGGGTTCTGCTGGGTCACTCAGCGGCTAGTAGCGCTGGCCAGTAAGTGAACTGGCTGTGCGGTGGCAGAAAGGGGGCCCGTACTTTGCCTGCGGACCCCTTTCGCTGTACTGGAGCTTCGGGTTGTGTCTGCGCCGCGCTCGGTTCCTCGCGGGAATTGCCGTGAATGTCATTTTCCGTGCGGATGGGCCGACCGTTCAAGATCATTTTCTGATCCGGATGCTGACCTATCTCGATTCGGTAACTCGAAACTTTGAGATCCGAATTGTGTGTGTCGTCGAGTCGGGAGAGTACGGGGCTGCCCTCAGCGAGAGGTGCCTCTTGTCGCGTGGCTGCGCGCCGAGGGGTGTCGCGGCGCCGATCGCGGCGGCCTTACATCCGACGCAGCGAATCGTGCCCTCGTGGCGGCTTAGGGCCTTGCGGTCACGGTCTACGAGGTCGCCGAACTAGACGGCGTTTCGCAGGCAGCCGGTGGCCACGTCCGGGCGTCCAGGAGATGGAAATCGGATCCCGCACATGGGAATACTGGCGCTGCGAAGATTCGGGGGCGTTGCGTCGGCGGGGCGGCGATCATCTCGTTCGCCCGGCCGTTGCGCCCGTCGGGGGTGAACACGTCGTCGCCCAGGCTGGTGGCCGGCACGTACGACACTTCTTGTTCCTCGAGCCGGATTCGCAGGGACTTCATCTGACCGTCGGCCTTGTCCGCGGTGAGCTACGAGAACGGCATTTCCGCGTCGAGCGTGCGTTCGATCATGTTCTGCGCCATTACGGTTTTGGTCGCGCGCTCGGCATCGGCACCGATGCGGGCGGCACGGCAACGGCCTTGATCGGCGGTCCACGATTCGCCGAAGATGGAGCTCCCGGTCGAGTCCTGAATACGGTGTGGGTGTGTCTGGTCGTCGTCGCCGCGGCGCTTGTGGTGTGGGCGCTCGGTGATTCGACCGCCCACGACTTGCCTGTGAAGAATGCTCCGTTGACCAGCGGGGAGGGAATGTCCTCTTTCTGTGAGGTATGTGGTCGTGCAGGCCGCGCGGTTAGCGGCTGTCTCGACGTCGCCGGGCGGCGCACAATTCTCAAGGCCCCTGCTCGGGGCAGGATGAGAGTCGTGAGCGACCGGGCTGCAGTCGACCTCGAGCGTGAACTCGCGATGCTCGCGTTCGTTCGTGGTCGTCTCTGGGCGTCGGAGGGTGATGATGTCCGTGGTCCGACCACCGCTGTCGATCAGGTTCTCGACGGGCTGAGCAGTCTCGCACGGTCGCCGCGGGTCCCGAGCTGATCTGCGCGCCATGCGGGGGTTGTGATGACAGTTCGTTCCATGTGACTTGTACGCAACGGCGTTCGACCATCGCGTCGGCACAACCGTGAGCCGGTCGGTGTCTCCGGCCTTGACCGCCCGTGGAATGCGGGGGCAGTCCGCCCGACAGGGGATGGAGTACGCGACGTCGCTCGAGGCTATCTCGGTGGCCTGTCGAACTGTTTCCACTCGTGTGCCCAGCGCCGCAACCGGTTTCGGTGGAACAGTCGGTGTGTGAGGGCTGCAATCAGCAGGACGGCGCTGGCGGTAAGTGCCCAGAGGCCGCAGGCGGCGGTCACGGCGAGGACGGTGTTTTCCCGGCTGTCGGGGATGGGGCCGGTGAGGTTTCCGTCGGCGTCGACGCTGATGGTGATGGTCTGGCCGGCCTTCGCGGGGGTGTCGGTGGGGACGGCGGCGGTGCGTTCCCCGTGGGGTGTGGTCCATCGGGCGCGGGCGGTGTTCTGGGTGCCGACGGGGCGGATCGAGTATTCGGGGGTGTCGGGTGCGGGGTAGGTGTCCTCGAGCAGGACTGCGGGTACGTGGTGGACGCCGGCGCTCAGCGTGTGGGTTTGATGTTCGAGCCGGGTATGGGTCGCGGTGCCGAAGGCGCCGGCAACGGGGATCAGTAGCAGAACTACGGCCGCGGTGAGCAACACGATGGTGGCCTCGAGACGGTCGCTGGGGCGCATCAGGTGGTTGCGGCTCCACGGGCGCAGCCGCCACCACCGGATCGGCGCGGCCACCTGCACCGGTGCCGGTTCCTCCCGACGCATGGTCACCTCCCGCAGGATCTCCGTTTCCCCTTCCTTCGATTGTGCGACGGAATCCGACGCGATGTTTCGGCACGTTGCTCCGCGAGCCTGAAAGACTCACCCAGGGGTGTTTCAGCCGGAGTGCTCGCGGCTGTATTCCTCGACCGGCTCGTGGATGAGTTCGCTGAGCTTGCGGTGCTGGAGCTGCGCGAGTTCGTCGAGCTTGTTGCTCGGCGGGCAGTGGCTGTGGAAGTAGGACTTGCCGTGTGGGGGGAGGCACCGCTGATGCCCGGCTCCTGCGGCAGGGACGGGCGGCCGGCGCCGGCCTCCCGTACAGGGCTCGGCCCGCCACTCGGCGTCGTTGCGGTGCATGGCGGTGGCCGAGTCCATCCGAGCCATGTCGTGCTCGGCCTGCGACCTATGGCTGCTGCTTCGCGTGTTGCTGGTCACTGAATCTGCAGACGATGGCGTCACCGAAAGTGCAGACGCAAATGTCGGCGTTCGTCGGCACGTTGACGGCGTCGTCGGCACGCTGACGGTGGCCATGTCGTTGTGAGTGTCGATGCTCGGCACGATGACGGACCGATACGGGCATGACAGAGCCCGGCGGGCCGGACGCGTCAGCCGCTGCGCGGCGGGGACAGCAGACGCCCCTGGGTGTAGATGCCGATCAGATCCCACGGCGGGTCGGTGAACCCGAAACGGCGACGATCTTCGACGGCGGCGGCGGACAGGATGCACAGGGTGTGCAACAGCAGGTTCCCGGCGTACCGGATGGCGGAGAACACCTCGCTGGCGATCTGAATCAGCCGCCGATTACCCTGGTGGCACATCCACTGCACATGCTCATCGGTGGCGCGGCGCAGCCAGCGGCGCACCGTCGACTCCGGGCGGTCCATCCGCTCGGCGATACGCCGGAATCCCATGCCTTTTGCTTTGTGGGCCAACGCATTTCCGATGACTTCGGTGGTGTCGGCGCGACGGGCCTGCAGGGCAGTGGGCAACAGGATATGGGTGACGCCGCAGTCGCGGCAGCGGACCCGCTGCGGGCGCACGGTCACGGTGGCCGTGCCCAGCGAGCGGACGGTGCGCACCCGCCCGTACCCCCACCGGGCCACCCGACCCTGGCAGGACGGGCACCGCATGGCGCCGGCGTCGAGGTAGGTGTCGGCCTCCTCGGGCCGGCGAACGACGATCACAGTCGATAGCTCCGCTCATGGTTGGTTCAGTCTTGACTACCACACCGGATCGCACCAGGGGTCAGTTCGTGTTGGAGCCAGCATGTTTCGCGTCTCGCCGTCATTGCGGATGCCGACGATGGTGCGGCCGTCTGTGCGCGATCCCGAATCGCCCAATCGGGTAGCTCCGACCCGGGGGATCGCGGTGGTCGGCACGTTGATGGTGCAGACGATCGTCCGTCGGTCCGATGCCCGTCGGCATCAGCGGTGACGGTAGGCGGCTGGGTGGTCGTCATACCGAGAGACGCTCAACATTCGCGGTCGCCGCTCGAATGGGAAACAGGGGGTACAGGTAGCGGCCACCGAGTTCGTATCCGACGATGGCACCAACTTCGCGCGACCGGCTGGCTGGGCTGCGCCGGTTGCTGTCGCGCGAACGCAGCACGCCGGCTGTGTGGGGCGCACCTGGGTGGCCGAAAAGGGGGACCATGACCGCCGACTGCTTCGGCGGCGTTCCGATCGCGGATGGTGTTCGTGCAGGTCGGGTCGCGTACCGGGCCGGTCGGTGCTTATGCTCGATCCTGGCAGCTCACGAAATGGGGAGGTGGCGCAGCATGGCCCGAAACAGTAGCAATCGGCCGGTCGGTGGCCCAGAGTTGGCGGTCGGGGTCCGGGTGCTGGTCCGCAGGAGCGCCGAGGCCGATCTCACTGGTGAGGTTGCCGAGGACTATGCGGCGGTGACCGATCCTGGCGGTGGTGGGCACGAGTGGGCGCCGGTGCATCGGTGGGCGATCGCGCTCGACGACGGACGGCTGGTCTTCGCCGACACCGAAGACCTGACGATCGATCCGGGCTTCCACCGCTCCGCCCCGAACCCGGACCTGAACCCGGATTCGGCCGTGCGGACACCCGGCCGACACCGGGGAGAGTGATCGGCGGCAGCGCGGCCTGCGCATGCCTTCCGTCCTCAGCATTTCGGGGACACGGTTGCGCTACGCGTCCGGTGGAGACCATCGCGGATCTCCTCTGCCACAGGGAAAGCCGATCGCAGCAGCGAGCGGATCTCTCCCGGATCGCATGGACGGAATTTGGATTCGGATTCCGATGCCGCGCCGTAAGTCCGTGCCGACCGCCGCCATGCTCAAGCCGCTATCGGCGCCGCAGTGGCGCCTACCCGCGCCCGGTGACCGTGCCGAGTGGTATCTACCTAGGTACCGGGTGGTTGTGGTGCCCGGCGTCGGTCACCTGAGCCCGGATCAGGTGGCGCTGCGTTCGGCGGATCCCACCGCGTCGAGCACGGGGGCACGCGTGGAGACGTCGGGGTTGGGAGCCGTCTCGACGGTTCCGATGTTGAGCAGCTGCCGCCACCTGGCCTCGTCGAACGGCGATGGGCGCGTATCGGACAGGAACTCCTCGACGGCGTGGAGGAAGCGCATGGGGTCGTCGCGGAAGGGGAAGTGACCGGCGCCCCGGAAGATCTCCAGCCGCGAACCCGGCATCGCCGCGTGCGCGGAGTGGGCGTGGCTGACGGGGATGACCGTATCCCGATCTCCCCAGATGAGTTGAATAGGAAGACTTGCCGTCAGATAGCAGCGGTCGAGCATGGTCACCGTCTGTCCGCGCCAGTCGACCACCGCACGCAGGGTGCGTAGGTAGGCCTCGTATGCGGTGGGGTCGGGAAGTTCGGTCAAGATCCGCACCAGATCCGGTGTGTCGTGCAGCGCCGCACCGGGGCGCAGGGCAGTGCCGTGCAGCCGAGTCAACACCGTTCCCACCCAGCGCACCGCGGGCACCGCTCCCGGCAGGCGCAACAGTTTCAGTGCCTCACTGACGATCGGCGTCGCCGCGAGGCGCAGGAGTGGATGAACGTCCTTGCTGACACCGCCGGCGGAAACCAGGATGAGCCGATCCACCATCTGCGGGAACTGGTAGGCGAACTGCATCGCGATGCCGCCGCCGAGCGAATGTCCGATCACGGTGGCGTGGTCGATTCCCAGGGTCGAGAGTAGATCGCGCATGCCGTTGGCATAGGCGGCGACCGAATAGTCGGCACGGGGCTTGTCGGAGCGACCGTGGCCGAGTAGATCGGGTGCGATCACGGTGTACTTCTCGGCGAGGTGCGGGATGATCTCGGTCCAGGTCGACGAGTTGTCGCCGATGCCGTGCAACAGCAGCAGCGCGGGACCGTCACCGGCCATGCGGAAGGCGCGCCGGTACCCGTGGATGGTGCGAAACATCATCTGCGGCTCGGCATCGGGCACCGGCCGGAGCCTGCGCATGCGACTGAGGTTCATCGCACCCTCCTCGACTGTCGCGTTCTACGTCGATTCTTCGCTTCGCACCGTCGACACACGTGACGACACGCCCCACCCGAGGGTGTCGACATCAGGAGGGTTGTTGCCTCCTCCCGTGCCCGAAATAGACGCGAGAACGTTCGCTGGTTATTCGCGGTGGAGGCCGCGGCGTTACACCCACGTCGGCGCGATTCGGGTCGAGTGTTGTTCGCTCCCTGACGGGGACCTGATCAGTCCTTGTCTGTTATGTGGATTGGCTACCGTGGAGGTTTGTGGCAGAAGGTATTCCGGTGCCGTCGCACAAGATGACGCCGAGCCCCGAGGTTGGGCTCGACTTCGCTCGGGAATGGGTCGAGTTCCTCGATCCCGACGACGCCGAGCATCTCATCGCCGCGGACATGACGTGGCTGCTCTCGCACTGGACCTGCGTGTTCGGCACCCCGGCCTGCCAGGGCATCATCGCGGGCCGACCCGACGACGGCTGCTGCTCGCACGGCGCGTTCTTCTCCGACGAGGAGGATGTCGAGAGGTTGCACGAGTCGGTGAAGCTGCTCAGACCCGAGGACTGGCAGTTCATGAAGCAGGGTCTCGGGAAGAGGGGGTACATCGAGGAGGACGAGCTCGAGGACGAGCCGGCGCTGCGTACCCGCCGCTACCGGGGTGCGTGCATCTTCCTCAATCGTCCCGGCTTCGCGGGTGGCATCGGGTGCGCGTTGCATGCGATGGCGCTCGAGCGTGGCATCGAGCCGCTCGAGGTGAAGCCGGACGTGTGCTGGCAGCTGCCGATCCGGCGCACCCAGGAATGGGTGGAGCGACCCGATGGGGAGCAGGTCCTGAAGACGACGATCACCGAGTATGACCGGCGCGGGTGGGGTGAGGGCGGCGCGGATCTGGACTGGTACTGCTCTGGCTCGCCGGACGCGCATGTCGGCGCCAAACCGGTGTGGCAGTCGTATGCGCCGGAGCTGACGGAGTTGCTCGGTGAGGCCGCGTATCGCGAACTGGCGCGGCTGTGTAAGCGACGGCAAGGTCTCGGCCTGGTCGCCGTGCATCCGGCGACCGCGGTCGCCGGGAAGAAGTCTCGGTAGTGGAGTGGCGGTCCCTGAACGTCGACCCCGGTGACAGCGTTTTGGGTGTCATTGGCGCCCGGGGCGGTACCGAGGTAACGGGCTGGTGCTCGTCGAGCGGTGTGAGCCACCGTTGGCGGAGACGCGAGCACCGGAGTCCGGGTCGGTTCGTCGTCGATTGCTAGGCCTGGCGGCGTCGAGCATGAGGTTTCGTCGGCGAGGTGCTTATGCTCCGGGCGTGTAGCCGACCGGAAGGCGCAGACCGATGCCCGAGGAGAAGGATCACAGTCCGAGACCCGAACCCGGTCCGCTCGGCGCGGGCGCGCGGGTGCTGGTGCGCCGGACGTCCGAATCGGCGCAGACCGGTCGGATCGTCGAGGACTACGCCGAGCTGATCGACACCGGGGAGCGTGGGCATGCTTGGGCTCCGGTGCATCGGTGGGCTGTCGCTCTCGACGACGGTCGCCTGGTCTTCGCCGACACCGACGACCTCACTGCCGACCCGAGCACGGAAGGATCCGCCGGGTAGACCGACGCTGGGCGGTGGAAAACCACTCAGGGACCGCACCCCCGGGGGCGACCGGGCGGCAGGGCTCTCCTCAGGGTGGCAGGACTGACCAGGTGTTGAACTGATCCGCCTCCCGGCGGTACTTAGCCCTGGAGGGCGACGGAGGAGTTCGTCGCTGGTCCCGGGCGTATCGGGTTGCCGAGGGCGGGTGCACCCTGACACCGCCTGGGGGTGGGTGTCGGCTTGTCGGTCGAGCGCCGAATGGGCGGGCCACGGTCGCGGCGGCGGCGACTGTCAAGTGAGTGACATTGTCGGCCGGAAGTCGCGGGCCCGGGGACATCTGTGGCAGCCAGTGGCGGCGTGGGTTGTGTTGGGGGACAGCCAAGCGCAGCCCCCGCCAACGATGAATATCAGCTGGCAGGGGCGCTACACGGTCAACCTGCACGTAGTGACGAGCGGCGCATGAGTGATCTTCGTGAGCGACGGTGGGGAAGTCCAGGGATTGTGATCCACACCATCACACTATTTTCGAACTCGTCGGCTCGGTGTGATGCGTTGGCCCGATCTCGATTGCAGTGCTTTCCGCCCCGGTGCGGTGGGAGACCGAGGCCGAACACATCGACTGACCTGCGAAGATGACATGCCCCGGCTGGGGGTCAAGTGCGCCGCCGTAATGGTGGTTCCGCCGCCGATGAGGGTTTGTCGGGCCTACCGTGAGGGGACGGGGTCTGCGACCGGCGTGGGCTCACGCGGAGGAGGGGCGATGACTGCGAAGTTCGAGCTTTTCAAGGACACCGGCGGCAAGTTCCGGTTTCACCTGAAGGCAGCCAACGGGGAGATCATCGCGGCCAGCCAGGGGTACACCTCGAAGGCGGCGGCCCAGAACGGGATTGCGTCGATCAAGGACAATGCCGCGTCCGCTCCCACCGAGGATTTGACCTGACCCGAGGGTGTGACCGGCGGCGAAAAATGTGTGGCCGGCGGGCATGGGGAGGGGTATGCGGCTACGGAAGTCGTCATCGTGGCGAAGGGTCGCCGCACGAAATCCGGTATTGCAGTCGGCGATCCGAAATGTCCTCGTTCGCAGGCTTTCCCGATGGTCTCGAGCGACCTTGTGCGGTCGAGGGGTGTCGGCGCCGCGGCGTCTGGCTTCTGCCGTGGGGGTCAGGCCGTGGTGGGAATGGTGATCTCGGCTCTGCCGTCGAGGCCGGGTAGTAGGTAGTGCGGGCAGGTGACCAGCTGCCGCGGCACGGGTATCGCCTGCCGGTCGGTGTCGAGGTAGAGCCGGTAGGCGAGCTGCCCGCGCCGGTGGGTGCCGGTGTTCGGGTCGACGGCACCGAGGAAGTAGCCATGCGCGGCGCCGGCGGTGGAGAAGATCGCCCGCGCCCACTCGGCAGGTTCGGCGGGCGGCAGATACCGTGGCCCGCCCGTCCCCGCGTCGACGGTGTGCACGATGACCGTGACAACGAAGCCGACCGTCGCGGGGAACCACTGCTCGGCGGCGACGTCGAACCGGGTGATGAAGGTGTGAATCCGCAGCTCGATGTCCGTTCCGGTGCGGGCCGCCGCAGCGAGGATGTGGGGAGCGGCTGAGGCATCGTCGGTGGCCAGGGACGGCAGCGCGGCGTCGGTGGTGAGGTTGCTGCCGGGGCGTGCGGACATGGGGCACAGTACGGGGCCGCACACACCCGGCCGGCAGGACGACCGGTGGTTCGTCCGGTCGAGGACTGGTTCGCCGGGTGGGGTAGCTGACCTGCGGTGACAGCATGTCCCCCGAAGCAGAATTCGGCCCACAAAGGTCGTGCTGCCGGAGTTCTTCTCGGCGCCATCCGGGCTGCACGATTCTGATCGCTACCGGCTCGGGGCGGCATGCGTTTGTGAGCGACCGCACCGCAGCCGCCCTCGAACGTGATCTCGCCATGCTCGCCGACGTGCGCGACCGCCTCCGGGCGTCAGAGATGTCGGCGGGTACCGCTCCGATCACCAGCAGGTCAGATTTCCCACATTGGTGTTACAATTTGGAACAAGAGTTCGGGAAGGGGTGGGTATGACCGTCACCGACACCAGGAGTGCTCTCGCTGCCAATTCTGCGCGAGAACACCTCCTGCGGCTGGACCGGCTGCGGCTGATCGACAAGGCGCAGAACGAGGGTTTCACGCTGCGCCAGATCGCTGATCTCCTGGAAATCTCGGCAACGCAGGTCCACCGGCTCGCGCAACGGGTCCTGCAGCAGCCCGGCGAACTCGAGCGAACCCCGCAGGAGGTGATTTACCAGCGCTCGGCCGGGGTGATCACCGATGACGAGATGATGGACACGCTGGTGCACTGGAACTACACCTACGGCTATGTACCCACCGAAGGCGACCAGCAGGTGGACGCGTACGCCAAGGGCAGCTGGGATGAGGTGCGGCGGGCGTATCGGCGGGGTTTGCTCGCCGACGACGAGTGGGACGTCCTGTTCGATGCCACCCGCACCGCACGGCAGGCGCAGCGCGCAGCGGCCCGGCGGTGAGCGTGGCGGGAGAACCACTGCGCGAGGCAGTTTCTCAGCAATTGGTGCACCTGGGTCAACACGGGCAGCCGCTGCATCCTGACAGTGGCCGCAGCACCCTCGACCTGTACGCGACTGATCGTCGGCGAGACCGGACGCTGCAGGAGGTCATCGAGTGGTATCTCGACCTCGCGGAGCCCGATCGCGATGGGCACTGCGCCGCGATAATTTCTGCGGGGCCACCGGGGGCAGGCAAGTCGACGGCGCTGCGTGAGCGTCACCTGGTCGATACCAGCTACCGATATCTGGACGCGGACATCGTCAAGGACGAACTCCTGCGCCGCGCCATCGCGGACGGTCACTACGCGGACCTGCTGTCGACGACGCTCGCCGATGCGCACCCCATAGCCCCCCGGGAACTCGCGGCCCTGGTCCACGCCGAATCCACCGAAGTCATCGACGACGTCCGCGAGGTGTGCCTGCAACGACGCGAGAACGTCGTCATCGAAGGCACCCTGCAATGGGGTCCGCTCGGGGACATCCTCATGGCCCAGCTCAGTGAGCACGACTACACCGACGTGCGCATCGTCGACGTCGAAGTACCGGCGTCGATCGCCCATGAGCAGGCGGTGCGGCGGTGGTGGGAGGGCCGGCTCCGGGGGATCAGCGGGCAGGAACCGATGGGTGGCAGGTTCACACCACCCGCGGCGGTCGCACGGCTCTATGAGCAGGGTTCGGTGAGCCGGTGCGCAGCCCACGCCCGCGCGGCGTTCGAAAGTACGCTCGCAGCGGCGATCACACAGGTCACCCTCATCCACATCGACCGCAGACTCGGCGCCGAGCCGTTGGTCTCGCGGCGTGTCGACGGCAAACTGGTCGAAGGACGATAACCACCGGCCCACACCGCACGGCCGGGCATGCGCCGAGGCGCCGAGCGCGCGCGAGGAAAGCCTGGACGCAGGCCGTTGCGCAGTGGTGGGGTGACGTCTCCGGGTCGTACTGCAGTCGTCGGTGTGGCCGACTCGCAGGGTCGTCGCGACGGGCGAGATGGGTCCGATTCGCCTTGCGGGGCTGCACCACTGGGATGGGTTGTCCCGTGAGAGGCGGTGACGCTGCCCGGCGCTTCGGGGAACGCTCACACAGGCGTCGACGTACGTCGATGACCAGCCGGGCATTCGGTTCAGTGCAGGGAAACCAGAACAACGGCTGCCACCACGACGGCGGTGAGTTCGATGGCACCAAGGATCAGAGCGGCAACGGCGAGACCGGATCCGGTTTCATATTCGCGTCCGCCGGTCTCGACGTAGCCGATCGCACCGAACACCAAGGCTGGAATGAACAAGCCCGTCAGGGCGCAGAACAGTGCGACGATCGCGCACACGTTGGTGCGTTCGACCGTGTCGATGCCGAGATCCGTTTCGTCGACTGCGACCACCGGACACGCTCCTCAGGTTGTTGTGTGGATGCTCGGCCAGGGAGTAGATCCGGCACAGGCTGCCGGCACCGCCAGTTGTCAGGGTCCGGGTGCCCAGGTACCGGTCCCGGTGCGACCGTTGCTGACGCAGAACAGATCCTGGCCTTCGGGGGAGATCGCGATCCCGGTGGCGGCGGGGTTGCAGCTCTCCCCTTCGGCTGCCTGCCCGATGATCGGCACGGACCTCACCCCCAGTGTGGGCGGGTGGATCCGGCGTAGGTGCATTTGAGGAAGGTGCCGTCGGCGGAGGTGGCGTGGTTGTCGACGGATGTGTCGCAGTCCCCATTGACCGTGGGGGATGTGGTGGGCTCGGGCTCATCGACAGTGGTGGCGGCTTCGGGCTCGGGTTCGGTGGTCCCCGCAGCGGGGGGAACGAGGGCGGGCGGGACCGCGGAAGCCGGAGTGAGGGCCTGGGCCTGCGCCGAGGGGAGGGCATAACTGGTGGCCGGCGACGAGTCCGTGACCGCGTCCGAGAGGGAGGTCCCAGCCGAATACAGGATCGTCCCGGCGGCAAGTGCCTCCAGGATCCCCAGGATGAGTGCCGTGACCGCGATGGCCCGCCCGGCCGGTCGCCAGAACGCGAGAATGCCGAAGACGATCGCCACGGGGAACAACCCGAGCAGTGCGGCGACGAGAGCGATTACCGCATACGGGTTGATCGGAGCATGGTTCGGCGACGGTGTCGCGGCCGCCTTGGACAGGTCGACGGTCATCGGCAACCGATCCGTGTATGAGCGGCACGATCAGGCTCGACGGGCAAGCTCATCGGTCACCTCCGGTAGCAATGTGGGAGGCCACTGCACCCCTCGGCGCCGATCCTAGGTCGGCCTGCGGTGTGCGCAGGCCGCGGGCACATGATGTTCATTTAAGTGAATGACACAGTCGGAAAAGGATTTTGGTGTGCCCTGCGTCTGAGGAATGCCAGATCGCGGCGGCCGGGACAGCGAAACCATTCCCGTGATCGCGTCAGGGCTCGGAGTGTCCGCCGTATCCGGCCGGACGTGCCCCAAGCCGGTGCCCGCCCTGTTCCGGCGGCGGCTGCGCGAACGGGTCGTTGGCGGCCGGGTCCGGGGAACGGCCAGGATGGGATCACGGTACGAGTTGCACGCGCACTGTCACATCGGCGCGATTGCCGGCCCGGTTGCGGCGTCTGCCGGCCAGTTGCTTCTGCTTTGAAAATATTGGGTGGCTTCGGGTTGGTCGGTGTATTCGAGGAGGTTGCCGACATGGGCGGCGAGGACGTCGCGGACCTGGGCTGGGGTGGCGAAGAAGAATTCGCGGCGCAGGTTGGCGTGGTTGAGGCGTTGCCCGGTGAACGCGTTGTGCAGTGCGTTTTCGAGTGTGATGGCGTCGTCGGAGAAATACAGGGCGTGGGTGTCGAAGGGGAACGGCACGGAGGCACTGCCGAGCTCGCGGACCCGGTCGGTGGGGTCGAGGCGACGGGTCATGCCGATCTTGACGACGTTGGGTCCGAACGCACCTTGGTTGCTGATGACGTAGACGTAGCCGGCGCGGATGTTGGCTTGGCGGTAGTCGTTGTCCTCGATCGCCCGGTCCAGGTCGGCGAGCTTGTCGAGGATCTGCTGCTTCTCCTGCGGGTCGGCGGCGTCGAGGGAGGTGAGCACGTTCTGGTAGTGGGCGCGTTCTTTGTCGAGTTTCTCGCGTTGAGCGGCGAGTTCTTGTTCGACTTTGCGTTCTTCCCGGAGCCGTTCGCGTTCGGCCCGGGCGGCTTCTTTCTCTTCCTGCACCTTCATCATGTAGTCCGCGGTCAGTTCGAGCTCACGGATCCTCAGGGCGTGATAGGCGTCGGCTACGTGCATTTCCATGATGTCGCCGAGCTTGGCGATCGTCGTTGCTGCTTTGTCGAGGCGTTTGACGGCGGTGGCGAGGTTGCCGGCGCGGATGGTGCGGACGCAGATGTCGGCTTCGGCGTTGTAGGCACGCAACATCAGTTTCGACAGGTCCGCGGTCATCTTGCGGCCCTTGGCGAGGGAGTTGTTGAAGCTGAACATGTTCGAGGAGACGATCGCTTCACCGCGGGTGACCGCCTCCTTGATCGCGGTCTGTACGTCGGTGAGTTGGTCGCGGTACTGGGCGGCGTTCTCGAGGGGGTGGTGGTAGGTGTAGATGCCGACTTCCTGCAGCACCAGGCGATCGTCGGTCTCCACGATGCCCGGATCGGTGCCGCTACCCGTGGGTGCGCGATCCTGTGCGGGTCGTGCGGCGGCACGGTGGGCGTTCTCGGTCGCCTGCGCGAGGTCGCGCTCGAGGTCGGCGATCCGGTCGAGCAGGGTATTCGCCTCGCGTTCTTTGACCATGAGCATCTCGCGGAGCGCCTTGATGGTGACGCTGGGATCCGGACTGGTCATCGAATAAACCCCTTTCCGCCCGTTAGCCGCGGACGCCGCGCGTGTGGGCGACCGGAACCAGGTCGTGCGCATTCTTGGAAACCCCGGCACGCAGGTGGTCCAGGGTGGCGCGGGCCTCGACCCGAGATAGATCGAGTCGGGTGAAGGTGTCACGGTCGGTGGCCAACTGCACCAGGGTGATGGTGGTGTCGTGCCCGGTGCCGGGATTGATCGAGCGGGTGCCGAGTTCCATCGAGATCGTCGCGATGATGCCGTCTCGGTCGGCCTCGAAAATCTCGTGGACGGTCCGGATGGCCACTTCGGAGATCGCTTTCGCGTACCGGTCCTTGCGGGCCTTCGCCGTCAGCGGGGTGCTGGTGATCGAGTCACTTGCCTTGACGTACTTGAACGCCTTCTCCAGGGGGAGGACAGCCGGGTCTGGGACGGTGACGGTCAGCCGCAGTTCCCGGTCGGCAGGGTCGAACGCGAAGTCATGCTCGACGGGGAAGCAGTCCGGGTACACCGAATTGCCGAGGACGATGGACACGTATTCCTCGAGCGCCCAGGGCTCACGCTCCTGCAATGCCACCATCAGCCGCTCGAGTTTCACATTCGCCGACAGCACCGATTCCCGCCGCTCGCGGCAGTCGCGCTCGTATTGCTCCTGCGCAGCCTGCAGCTTCTGCGCACGCTCAGCCTCGAGCCGCTGATACGTGTGCTCGTTCTCCGCCTCGACCCGGTTGCGGTCGGCGAGCAGTTGCTGCCAATGATGATGCCGTTGCCAGAACAGCGCCTGTGCGTCGGAGATCGCGGCCGCATGCTTCTTCTTGCCGCCGAGCGCCGCCCCGAGCCCGGTCGGCGCCGGGGGTTCGGTGTAGACGGGCTCCGGCGGGTAGGGCAGCGAATCGGGGCGCCGGGTCGGGGTGGTCAGATCGGGACGGTCGAACGGAGGGTGTGCGATCTGCTGCCGCAACGCCGTCAGGTCGACGTAGTCGTCGACCGCCAACGTCGCCGACAGGAGGCTGTCGATGGCCTCGGACTGCTCCGCCAGTTCGGCGTTGAGCCGTTCGGCCTCGGCCAGTCGTGCTTGTTCGTGCAGCCGGGCGCGTTCTTTCGCCGCATGGGCGGCGTCGGCCGAGGCCATCCGGGCGCTGGCGGCTTGCGCGCGTTCGAACTCCCGCTGGGCGCGCTGCGCGTCGCGGACCGCGCGGGCGTGTGCCTGGGCGGTGGCCCGTTGTTGCTGGCGTTGCCGTTGCTCGGCGAGCCGTGCCTGGTGTTGCATCTCCGCGAAGAATCCACGTCGCCTGGCCATACCTGGGCCCCCTTCGGGTGAACTGTGCGTCGATCGTTGCAGCCCCCGCATCGGAATTTTGGTGGCGTTGCGGCGTCGGCTGACGCGTTACTGCGTATGTGATTGATATCAAACCACCAGCACTGCAACGCGATGTCGACCGAACAACCGACAGAGCCGCGCGTCGCCAACTCGGCCAAGTGGCGGTAGGTGGTAGTTGGTTCCCTATTCCGTATTTGTCTATCTCGGACGTTCTTTACACTCTCATCACGCCCGGGTGAGCGGTTCTTCGTGTTGTCGTGAGAGAAGGGTTGGTCCAGCGAATGGCGGATCAAGCGAGCGAGCGTGGCGGCGACGCTGACCTGAGTCCGGTGGAGCGATGGCTGGCCAACAGCAAACCCATCGAGGCGTACGAGCCGAAGCCCTTCGTCCCCTTGGTGGATGTGACCGTTCCGGGAAGCTTCGTCGGTGTGCGGCCGCTACGGCCGCCGGCGCCGCTTCCGGTGAACTACAAGCCGAATGTCCTCGCCGGGTTCGTTGCGTGTCTGGCGATCGTTGTCGGCAGTCTCGGTCCTTGGGCGACGTCTCTCAGTTTTGGGGTGGCGGGTACCGAAGGGGACGGGGTGATCTCGCTGGTGCTGGCTGCGGTGGCCGCCGCCGCGTTGTTCGCGATTCACGCGCGTGGTGGTCTCACGAAGTTCGGGGATCGCTGGCTTGCGCCGGTGGCCGGCGTCCTGGTTCTCGGCATCGGGGTCATCGATGCGATAGAAGTCAACGGTAACGAGGTCGAGTTCATGAACACGATGGTCTCGACTGGGATCGGCTGGGGACTGTGGGTGGTCATCCTCGCGGGTGCAGCGCTGAGCGCCTCGTCCTGGGTGGTCGCCCGGATTGTCGGTAACCGATAGGAAATCGATCGCAGCCGATAGTGAGCTCGACTCGATTCGGATGACTGCCGCCGACCACCATTCGCACCACTATGGTGGTTTCCGAGTCGGCGAAGCCCCGTCCCGGCCGCCGCAGCGCGCGGCTCATGTGGGCGCGCCGGTGAACCGATGCGTGGACGGTAGGCACGTTGAGCCGTCCGTGCACTGCCTGAACGCGTGTGTTCCCGGCAGTCACCGTGCGCGATCGCGTGCGCCGATGCGCCAGAGCGGTCCGCCGCGGACTGCGCCCTTCCGCCGGTGTCATTCGAACGAATGACACTGACCCACTGTGTCACAGCGACTTGTTCGACAAAGCGGACCGGGTGCGAGGGTGTGGGGTATAAATCTCGGAAAGGTCTGAGTGTCCCGGAGGGGCTATGACGAACCCGTTCTACCCCAAACAGCCTCGCAGGGATGAGCCTCGCCCTGACAGCCCGGGGACGAGTGCTCCGCAGCCACCGAAGCGGCCGACGAATGCCGACCGCGTGTGGCCATGGGCGCTGGGCGGCATTGTCATCGGCGTGCTGGTGGTTGTCAGCGTCGTGGTTGTCGCCACCGTGAACGACGATGACGAGTCCCTGGGGTTGGTGACCCCCACGAGCCGGGTGGTGCTGTCGCCCGCGCAAAGCGAGCGCAGCCGTCAGGCCGTGGACGCCGAGCGCGCCCGTATCGACGCGATCAACGCCGCGAAGTTCGACAGGTCTGCCTACGAGGTGATCTCGGACCGGGACCTTGCTCTGCTCGCCAGGTCGCCTGATGCTGCGAAGGGGCGCAAGCTGGTCATTCATGGTGTTGTGACGCAGTTTGACTCGGGCACGGGGGCCACCCAATTTCGGGCGAGTGTCGCTGGCACTCAGCAGGACGCTTGGTACGACTACGACATCAACGTGGTGATCGCAGGGTCGAGCCCACCGGTGGTGGCCAACGTCGTCAAGGATGACCTCGTCACGCTCTACGTTGAGGTGGCGGGTGCATACCGGTATGACACGACGCTCGGTGGCAGCATGACCGTCCCGCGGTTCACGGCGAACATCGTCGATGTCACCGGCACGACCGGCTAGTGTCCTGAGTCATAAATAAGCCATCGGTTGTTAAGATTGGTCATGGCAACT
>NZ_JASHKW010000024.1:0-162297 GCF_030056915.1 Rhodococcus sp. IEGM 1307 | reverse complement strand
GCGCTGCCCCCGGCGCTTCGCGCCGTGAGGCGGGGGCGAGTCGCGTCGCTCCCCGCCCGGGAGCCGCTGCGCGGCTCGCAGTGGGCCGATTCCCGTTGCCGTCGATCGAGTCGCTTCGCTCCTCTGAGTTTCCGAAATTAGCTTCTCACCTGTGCTTTTAATCGTTCCGTTCGATCCGGTCCCCCGGAAACCCAACGAGGCTGGGGACTCGGGGGTGCGCCCGACTCCCCAGCCACTCGCCTTCCCGCTCCGTGTCATACCCACAGCATACCACCCACCCCCACATACCCCAAAACAGTCGAAAATCTCAAAACACCCAATTTTGTTGATCAACAACAGATTACGAACCTTGCAAGCTGACATTTGTGCACAACATACGTAAAACCTTACTTAACAATTAGTTATCCAAACATGTTGTCAATCAACAACTTTCAAAAACGGCGAAATCGGACGAAACAGACACCCGCGCGCCCGCCGACACCCCGGCGCCGGCACTCCCCCGACACCCCCACATCACAAACCGGGGACATGTCATCACACCAGGTCACAGCACCATTACGCCCGCAAGTACCGACGTCGCGTTGATCCCACCCATAACCCCTATTCGCTGCCCAGGACCACCCAGAGCAGGGAATTCAGCAGCGGTTCGCGTCGCGCGGCGACGCTCGGGAAGGCGTGCGTGATGTTCGAGAGATTCTCCGATCAAGCCCGCCAAGTGGTCGTCCCCGCCGCCCACACACACCACCACGACTCCGTCGGCACCGAACACCTGCTCGCCCCAGATCCTCGGCGCCGGCGGCCCCGCAGCCGCAGCACCGACCTCATAGGCTGTCACCCCGCCCTCGACAACAAACTCGACACCGGTACCGGCGCCGATCGCCGGGCCGCGTCCCCGATGCCGGTGGTTGTGACGTCTGTCGACGTTGCGGTTTGCCGTGAACGAGACGTGAGGGCGGACGGCTGGGTCCGCGGTCGGGAAGGTCGCGGTAGTGCCGCCCGAACGAAACGCACTGCATGCGTATGCAACCCATCCCATCGAGGGATCCGGGTATGGTTGCCGCCGAATTCCCCTTCCCAAGGTTTGATTTCCCCAGAAACCCGTGGCGAAACACAGTTTCGGGCCGCGAATCCAGAACTCAAGCCCGCGCCTTCATCATCGCTGCGCTGTCAGCAGCGTTTTCAAGAATAATCGGAGTCGGCCAATCGGCTGAAAAGAGCAGTCGACAAGGTTAACACTGAAAGGGTGAACGCCAAGGAGACGTGGGCCCCTGCCCACTCCTATACGACGGGGTACTCGCCTATCGCGCACCAGCCTGAATCGCCGGAGAGGGTCTTCGGACGCCGCGGGTCGACCAGATTCGCCAATGTGGGGCATACCGAACGGTGGCCCACTCTTCCTTGCAGGGTGTCAAGCAAGACCTCTTCGGTGTGGCGCCAATGCCTACGGGGGCGGAAATGGCAAGAATGACAAGAGAGCCAGCATCGCCTAGCGCACGTTACGACGCCCTGTTGGCGGTGATCCTATTCCTTGCCATAACCCTGAGCCTCTCCGCGATCGTCTGGATGCTTAACCGGACGCCAACGGCTCAGACCTTGACAATCATAGGTGGGCTCTCCGGAGCCAGTGCTGCGCTCATCGCGCTAATGTTGCGCGCTGCTCAAACCCCCGAGGCAACCGCTAACATCCGCTCAAGGCGCATCTCTGCAGTGTTTACTTACCCTGCGGGGTTTCTCGCCGGGGCCTTCTCACTGTTGGCATCGCTAGCCACCCTCGGCCTTAATGTTAGTAACGCCAGTATGCCCGGAGCAGCCATGCTTGGAGGTCTCTACGGTCTTGTCCTCGGAGCATACTGGGCCAAAGCCGTCGAATCAGCCGCCGCGAGCGATACGCTGCTAGCTCCAAGCGTAAGCGCATTGGAGAGTAGGTTCACGACACCTGCCAGTACGCGCACCAATTGGTCCGGCGACGTTGTGATCTCCGCCGATGGCGCCAAGGGCGATGTTGTCGTTGGAGAAATACGGGTTCGATTTGAACCCAAGCTCTTGCCGAAGCCTGGATATAATGGACCGCGACGAGAGGCGAGAGAGAAGTCCGCCGTCGCGCTCTCCCGGACACCACTCAGAATTGAAGATGGAAACGACGGAACCCATGCGGAGTTCGTAATTACAGTTTCCGGAGGAAGTGGCCGATCCGCTTTTCCTCGTCGTCAGGTGGCGCGGGTGCCAACCGACAAAGTCTCTCCCGAGTACCTCTTCAAATTAATCACAGACGACATGGATAGGGATGCACCAAGGCATGGTGAGGAGCAAATAGAAGAGCGCTCGATTAATACTTCTGGGCCCATCCTCGTAGATATCTCCATGGCAGGAAGAACAGTTCAGGTTGTTGAGACGCATTTGACCTGGCCGGAACAACGGCCATGAATCGCACATCACCGGCCATGCTGATATTCGAATATATCCAGGACCAGCAAGCCTTGGTCCTTACGGGTGAAGCTGTGGCAGCTTGGGATGAGGCGGACCGGATGATCGGTAGGCTAAGCATGGCGGAGCTGATGGAACACAAACGCGCCTTCCGGAATGATGTTCGGAACTTGGAACAGAGACACAGTAAATGCCTGAGCTATAAGCACCATCCCGGCTATGTCGCCGCCATGTTGACAGAATTGTTCATGGCTGGGCGTAAATTCTGGAGAACAGTTTCCGGTGGTCAGCTTCCTTGGCTCTTGCCTCTCGGGGAGGCACTCACACACCACATGGGCGCCCAATGGTGGATGATTGAAGACGCTCGTGCGATCAGCAGCCATGTCTATCACATTGAGAGCAAGGGCCCACCGCAGGCGTTGTTGCCACTGGACTCCCTGCCGTTGGGTGAGATGGAAAAGGCTGTGGTCTCGTCTGATGAGGCCGACGTTCGTTTGCTAGCCGCCCTTTTCGGAGGCTTTAACTCGATCGTCCGCTATACGCCTCTCCAGGCTGGAGAGTTCCTTCATCCCCACGTGCCTGGAAAGATGGTCACACTCTTCTTGCGAAGTACCGCCGTTGATGCTCTTGATGAGATGCGTGCGGTTCTAGGCAAGGGGAAGGGCGTCCTGTTAGGACCTTTCCCATCGCGCGGGGCTTATGAAGATCCGGCCGACATAGCGAGGTCCTTGCTACTTTCGGAGCCTGCCCGCGGTCCGAACCCTCTAGTTCCGGACTTGGTGCAGATATACGCCCATGCAGCGGAGAATCCGGGTCTGGCCGCGTCCTTGACTATCACCTTCGCTTTTGGGAGGAACAAACCCGTAACGGTCATGCGAAGTAGCCACGTAGAAAATGTACTCATGGAGTTAGAACGGCTCCGGCGCGGTGCAAGAATCACTGAACTGGGCCCGCTTGTCATATTCAACGCGTGCGAGGCCCTCGGAACAATCGGTAACGAACCAACGAGCACTGGGCTGGATCTCTCCTTGAACGGCAGCAGGGCAGTAGTCGGACCCAGGGAAGAAGTCCTCGCCCAGTTCGCAGTTCGTTTCAGCGAAACTATTCATACAGCATTGGACGAAGGACACTCCATAGGCGAGGCGGTCGTCAGGGCGCGATGGACCACACTTGGCGACCTTCTGAATCCATCAGGCTTACTCTATGCGACATTTGGGGACGTTGAAACGACCAGAGGTGTTCCCTTCGAAGACCCGGGAGGCGAAAAGACATGGAAACCAGTGCCACTGTCATAAGCATCGGCGCGATCTGCTTTGGCCTTGTAGTAGGTTTTGTGACATACAGAACCCTCGTCTTCAAGGAAGGCGCGTCGGTGAGCGATATTGCTGCGGTGGTAGCGGCCTTAGGCGGTGGCGTCGTAACCGTGTGGTTCGATCGCGCCGAGGGAGATAGTTTCGCTTGGTATTCGATAGGCCTTTTAGCCGGAATGGTCGTTTACTATCTACACACGACCTTCCGAGGCACCAATGATCAGAAGCGCAAACTCAAGGCGACACAACAAGACGATGGGCTTCCGATCCTTAAGGCGCCCCCCAAGTAGTACGCGAAACCTATGTCTATGGCGCGTGATGACGTCGAAGCCACCCCGTTTCGTGACCGACCTGGCGCAAGGGCCCCGCCGACGACGTCGACGAGGCCCTGTTCGCCGAACACACCCACACCGACTCTCGCGGCCGCCGCCACCGCTGGGAACTCGCCGACACCCGGGTCGAGCTGCCCATCGCCGACGGGCCACGCCAGGGTGAGGTGTTCGGGATGCGGCAGATCAGCCTGTTCGACCCCGCCCGGACCCGGCAGATGCACATCCTGACCACCCGCACCGACCTGCCGCCCGCGGAGGTCCGTTACCGGATGGGATCACGCTGGCGGCAGGAAAACTACTTTCGCTACGCCCGCATGCGTTTCGATTTCGATTCCCACGACACCTACCGGACCGGCGACGACGACGGAACCCGGATGGTCCCCAACCCGGCGAAGAAGCTCGCCTACCGCGACGTCGAGAAGGCCCGACGGACACTGCAACACGCCGAAACAGTCAGAGACAGTGAACTATTGAAGGTGTCGTCGCCGCCGCCCGGCACCTCGGTGGTGTTGACCACCGAACTGGTCAACGCGATCAACGCCGATGTCCACACCGCCGACAAGACACTGGACGCGGCGCTCGCGGCCCACCAGGCGATCCCCGCCCGGTTACCGCTTGCGCAGGTCAACCCCGGTCAACAAGTCCTCGACACCGAGACGAAACTGATCCACCACGCCATCCGGATGGCCGCGTTCAACACCGCACAATCCCTCGCCCGCGCCATCACCACGGGCACCGGCTACTCCCGCGCCGACGACGAAGCCCACACCCTGATCCGCACCGCCCTCGCCGGCTCCGGCGACATCATCCCCGACGGCGACACCCTGCACATCCGCCTCGACCCGCTCCCCGCACCCCGGCACACCGCCGCCATCGACGAACTCTGCCAAACACTCAACGACACGAACACCGTCTACCCCGGCACCACCCTCACCCTGCGCTACAGCACCAAACCCCACCAGCGACCGCACATCAATTCCTGAACCCATGTCCGGAGTCCTGGTCATGGAGCCGGGCGAGGTCATCGCCAAGTATCACGACCTCTGGCACGTCGAGCAGTCGTTCCGCATGTCCATGACAGATCTACAGGCGCGGCCGATGTTCCACCACACCCGCGACGCCATCGAAGCACACCTGACCATCGTGTTCGCGGCACTCGCTGTCGCCCGCTGCATTCAGGACCAGACCGGAGTCTCGATCGCGAGACTGGTCAAACAGCTCCGGCCCCTGCGGACCTCGACCATCGTCATCAACGGGGTCACCGAAGACTTCCCACCCGAGATTCCGCCAACTCAGCACGAAATCCTCGCCCGCCTCGGCCTCGACTCGGGGCACTAAGCGAAATGTCCTAAGTCAGGTCAACGATGGGCTACACCCGGATGGGCAACTGCGGCCTGAACTTCACCTCCAGCGGAACCCCAGAAACCAACGCGAATGCGGTGGCGTACAGCACGGCGCACAGCGGCAGGGTCAACGGCGGGGCTCATGACCACCAACGACGCCTACGGCGACTCGGTGGCGGCGGCAGCGAAGGCGATCTGGCCTCGGCACGGCAGCGCGGCGGGTGACATCGGCCTCGGCGGCGGGCAGCTCAGAGTTGGTGAAGAACGGGTGGTATCGCCATACCGGGAACAGCGAACGCCAGCGATGAAGTAAAAGGAATCCTTATGGAGCCGATTTCGGGGTTGCTTGGTTTAGCCTTTCGTACGCAGTCTTGATCGCCCCAGTCTTTGCACCCTGGATGTTACTGCACGATTTGCAGTGAATATTCGTCGTCTGTCGAGCCGCCTCTCCGTGGATTCCTGCATCTGCCAGAATCTCACCCGGAATCTTAGCCAAGACATAACTGGGCGGTATGTGATCAACAACAAACCCACCTGTTATCACCTTTCCGCATGAGTGACACCGCATTGGTCCAGTCATGAATGGCAGCAGTTCCTTTGCAAACACCTCTCTCTCCTTCTTTGTGGTGTGCGAAACGCGCGGTTTCCACTTCTCATGAGAGATCTCAGGTGCGATCTTGAGGCCAAGCGCGTAAGGACCGCGGCGCATTAATGGGTCCTTTAGACGCTTAACAAGTTCTTCGCGCAGTTGAACCGGGTCCATCGCCTTGGCAGAGGTCAGCTTCGTCTTCTTGGGATTCACTTCGCCAACAACAGCCCAGTTCGTCCCAACTTTCACGAGCTCGAGTCGATTAAGGCGGTAGAGCACTCGAATTGTGGCCAGAGTCGGACCAAGCACAAGCTCTCCGACTGCCTTGCCCGAAAACTTGTTGACCACGGATACCGCGGCGGCCATCCCTCGATCAAGCCGCTTCTGACCTGAAGGGTCGCCTTTTTCGTCCTTCCCGAATCCAACCGCCTTCGCGATCGACTTAACTAGACTTACGGATTTCTTTATCAACCAGTCGATCATCTTATTGACTGGCTCTTGGATCTTCTCAATCACTTTCTTGATGTCCGCACTCAAGTTGCCGAGACCGGCAAGGCTTGCGAGGAACCCAATTGCCACAGGTACAGCCTTTGCCAAGGCTCCTTCAACTGCCTCTGCCGCAACCCCGATCTGCCCTTTCGCGATCGCCAAGACAGAGTCCAGCACCGCGTTCACGAACTCCAGAATCTGCTGTCCGCGGTCGATAATGAAGGAGACGATGTCGACTATCGCCATGCAGGCTTTGACGAACGCGCTCGCTGGGTTCAGTAAGCCTAGAAGCCATTTCAGGCCCGCCTTGACGACGCTTTCAATGACGAATGATTTGATGCTTTCTTTGAGTGTTTCCAAGAGTGTTGCAGCTTGTTCTTTGACGTACTCCCACAGCCCGGCTGGCCCTTTGGTGATCAGGATGGTCACGACCTCGGACGCCGTTTCAAGTGCTTTGACAACATTTTCACCGAGGATGGCGACCGCACGTTTGCGGATGTTCGTCCAGGTCAGTCCCAGTACCTGAAGGACGATGCTCATCAGTCCGCTTAGGTCAAACTTGTCGGGCAACTGGATTCCGGCGCCGGCGAGTGCGCCGAAGAGCCACTCGAGCAGTCCTTTCTTGAGGTGGGTGCCGATGTTGTTGACGAAGTTCAGTACCCCTTGTTTGATCCCTGCCACAAGGTTGCTGAGGAAGCCGATCGGGTCGGCGATGATGAGGTCGATTGCCTCCTGCGCCTTGGCAAGCGCGGAGAGCAGCAGTTCCTTCATTTTCAGGATCGTGTCGATCACTCCGCTGACCGACTCGAGTGCGAGATCGATGAGTGCTCCGACGGGGTCGCGTAGGGCGCTGATCGTCGCGTCGACTTCGTTTTGGGCGGCAAAGTATTTTTGCGCGATTGAGTCGATGATCTCCTGCTGCTTGTCGGCAACGGACTTCTCGAGCTCGGAGAACTGTCCTTGGATGGTGGTTTCGACCTCGCGGGCGACTTCCTGCTCGGCGGGGTCCATCGCGGCGACTGCTGCGTCGAGTTTCGCTTTGCCGGTCTTGACGAGTTCGACGATGTCGTTCAAGCCGGCTTCGACCACGTCGGCGACTTGGTCGATCACCCGCTCCATCGCCTTCATGTACGTGTCGCGACCCTCTTTGAATATTGATTCCTTGGAGTCGCCGCCGGTGAACGCGTCTGCGATCCATCCGCCACTGACGTAGTACACGAGCAGGTTCGCGGCGATGAAGATGTAGAAGTCCGATTTCGCCGTCGATGCGCCTTCGTCGAACGTCTTGGCAACGTCGTCATCGAGTTTCTTCAGACGGTCGTCGACAGCGGTCTTCGTCTCGGTGTAGATCTGACTCAGCTGTGCCGAGATCCGCTTCCGCGTCTCTTCGTGCTTGGTTTTCCCGTCGGCCTGTTTGGCCCCGGAGGCGGTCAGCCGTTCGGCCCGTGTGCCGTGCATTCCGGCGAGTCCAGCACGTGTGGTCGTGGCGGCGTCCGTCGTTGCGTCAGCGAGAACGGCATTTTCGTTCGCTCGGGCTTTGTCCGGCAGCGCCGCGGATTCGGTCTTCGCTTGTGTGCGGGCGTCGGCTGCCTGTTGGAAGGCCGGCTCGTTCGCCTTCGCGAGTTGGTCGGGCGTAACGTTCGCGGCGGCCATCTTCTCGTCGATCGCCTGGCACTGGACGCCCACGGTGACGTTCTCGCTGGGCACTGGCGGGGGCACGGCCCTGGTTCCGTCTACCTCGGGTGACTCGCCGATCTTCGGTCGCGGAAGGGTTGTTCCTGGTTGCGGGGTGCCGGGTGTTGGCTCCTGTTTGGCGGCGGCGTCGATTCCGCCGGCCGCCTGTTTCTTGCCCTCGGCCACAGTGTCTTTCACATCGGCATTGAGTTGGCCTGCTTTGTCGCCTTCCTTGATGTTTTTTGAATCCTCCGCCTGGAGTGCGCGGATCTTCTCGCGGAGCTTGGTTTTGAATGCTGCCCTGTCGAAGGTGCCTGTTTTCTGTGCAGACATCGTGTCGACCTGCTGCTTCTTGCCTTCGCCCTGTGCCTGCTCGGGTGTGACGTCGGCGGCGTTCTGGGATTCTTGTGCTGCGCCTCCCGCTGTGCCGTGGGTAGCCTCTTGGCTTCCGACGGCAGTTAGTTCGGAGGTGACGGCTCGTAGGCCGGCGGCGCGGTCGCCGGTTGCCGGTGGTTCTCCGGTCCCGGGAGTCTCCGCGTGTCCTTCACCTGAAGTGGCATGCGCATCCGCGACTTCGGGCGTTCCCTCCACCTTGTTGCGAGGCGCGCCTGCTGGTGGTGATGCTTCGTGATCGGAAATTGTCGCAGGACTGGCGGATGCGGCCTTCTCGTTGGCTGTGGCGGCTGCGATGCCCGAACCGTCCACGCTCTGCCGGTTCGTCTCGGCTGTTTCCGATCTAGCCGAGTTGGCATCAGGTTTCGGGACTTTCGGTGTGAGAGAATGGGGGCGTTCACCGATCGCTGGTGCGGATGTCGCGGGCGGGGCCGTCGGTTTCGTGTCGTCGAGTGACTGACCGCGCCAGTGCGATCGTGTTTTTGTGGCGTTGGCGGTCGGTGCGGTTGATTGCGCCGCCGTGCGTGGTGTTGGCGTCGCGGAGGTCGTCGGTGGCCGTCGTTCCGCCGAGGCGGGATGTTGTCGAGTTGGTTCCGTATCATGGTTGCTCGGCGTCGGCTGGGCAGGGGCCGTAACGGGTGCCCGGGTTTCGGCCGAAGAACCGTTTGCGCGTGTCAGCATGCTTCCGGTCCGGGCGTTGCCGGCCGTGTGTTGCATCGCTCGTGTCATCTTGGCGCGTACCGGGGCACTGAGTGGAGACGTTGATAAGTCGGCGGCTCGCGTCTCGGCTGGGTGCCCGTTAGGCGGGGGCAACGCGGTGCGCACGTTAAAGGTGGAACCTGCCTCAGGGCTGGGTGCGGGCGCACGGTACGACTGTTCCACGTCCGACGTCTTCGTCGCACTGTCAGGTGCCTCAGGTTCAGCCTTGACCTTGCTGGCGAGCATTGTCATCCACCTGTAGGGACGCTCATCAGGACGTCTTCGGTGATCCACTCGTAGAGCTCCGCACCGAACTCCCCTGCCGTCAGGGGTTTTCCAAGTTTTTGGAAGTCACGGGCGAGCGATGCGGCGATATGCCGAAGTGTGATTCGGGGCGGAACTTCTCCGGACGCGAGCGCCCGGAAGGCGGCGTCCACCACTATGTTGCGGATACTCCCACCCGGGATTCGGAAACGTTCGGCCAGCTCCCGCAGTTCTTCGGCGGCCGGGCTTTCGATTTCGCCGGTCGATGTGAGCATCCGTTGCCATATATGCAAGCGGGCGTCGGCATCGGGGAACGGGAACTCCACCACGACATGGATGCGACGGAGAAACGCCTCGTCGATGTTTTGCCGCAAGTTGGTGGCGATGATCACGATGCCGGCGTACTGCTCGACACGTTGCAGCAGGAAGTTCACCTCGTTGTTCGCCCAGCGGTCCTTGGCCTCCAGCACTTCGCCCCGCTTGCCGAAGAGCGCATCTGCTTCGTCGAAGAAGAGGATTGCGTTGGCGTCCTCGGCCTCGCGGAACACTCGGCGGAGATTTTTCTCGGTCTCACCGATGTACTTACTGACGACCTCTGCAAGGTCGATCTTGTACAGGTCCACGCCCTGTTCCTGGGCGAGTAGTTCGGCGGCCATGGTTTTGCCGGTTCCCGATGACCCTGTGAACATCACCAACAGCCCGTTGGCATGGGGAAGGCGACGTTCGAAGCCTGTGTTGGTGAGGCGACTTCGCAATGCGATCCTTGCGCGGAGTTCGTCGAGTTGCCGCCGGTTCGGCCGGGCGAGGATGAGGTCGTCGAAGTTCAGCCCAGGGCGTGGTTCCATGCGCTGCGCGAGCTGGATGAGCCTCCTGCCCGACTGCAGTCGGCACCCGTCGGCCAGATCCTCGGTCGTCAGGAGGCCTCGGGCTGGATCCCGCACGGTCGCGCTGGCGTGAGCGGACGCGACGGCTTCCACGATCTGTCCAGGGGTGAGCTGGTAGGCGCCGGCCAGTGACTGCACCAGAGCCGCGCTGTCGGGTACCGGCGTCGCGAACTCCTCATGCGACGGCAGGTAATGCTGCCAAACCTGGAGCCTGGTGTCGTAATCGGGATCCGGGAAGGACAGACGGAGGATCGGCGTGCGCGAGTGGTCCGTCGGTTCCCAGTTTTCGATAGCCTCTATGAAGGTGAGAACGCCAGCCGAGGAAGCTCGGTCGAGGAGCTGGGTGAATTCTTGCGTCGGTTCGCCTCCGTTGAACAGTGCGTCGGCTCCCTGCCACAGCAGCGCTGCCTTTCGCAGGCGGGCTTCCCGGTAGCAGAGCTCAACGGCGAATGACCAGTGTTCTCCCTCTGCCCGAAGGATCGCGATGTCGGCCTGAACGAGGGCGATTCCCGCGCTAGTGGCAACGACCTGTGCGGCGGTGGTTCGTCCGCTGCCACGTGCACCATGCAGGAATATCACTCCCCCTCCGGCGCTGGCCCGCCGTGAACACCACATTCCGATCGCGTTCAGCTGGTTCAATCGATCGTCTGGCGCCACGTAGCCGTCCCAACCCCGACCGGGTGCACGCTCGAGTGCGCGAAGGGGGCCGTCACCTGCAGTGTCATCGCCGAGCATGTAGCGGACGATGCGTTCGTCCGCGGCCACGCGCCGGCGGCCCAGCGCCTCAGCCGCAACTTGCTCGGCGTCAACTCGGAGCAATCGGCCTAGGCGCAAGGGAGCTCCGGCAGCAAGCCGCGCCAGCACGACCCCGGGATTTGATGCGACCGGTTGAAGAATCTCGGTGAGCAATTCGACGGTGGGTAACGCCCTGCTGGCATCGTTTTGTAGGTAGCCGTACACAAGTCGGTATCTGGGGTCGAGCTCGGGCAGTGTGGTGAGCAAGAGAAGGTCCAGATCGATTGGCTCGAGGCCAAACGCCGCCACGAGGTGCGGCAACCGGAACTGAGAAATGTGCACTGTCTGTACTTGCCGGGCTTCGATGTCCTGACCGGCGGCGAGATACGCTTCACGGAAGGCCGCGACGGGCCCGTCCGCGATATCGATCCGCCGGTCCGGTGCAGCGAACCCCTGGTCGAGGTATGCGGCGACCTCTTCGTCCGAGATATGTACCAACCCCCAGTATTCGGCTGGTTTTCCGGCGGCGGCCTGCAGTTGACTCCATCCGGCCACGCGGGCTCGCACCAGGAACTCGACGCGGGCCAGCTCGTCCCAGAGGTACTCCGCGTCGTCCTGGTATGGCGGTGGTGTCTGGTCGTTCATTGAAGGTCGCCGACCTGAAACTCGATCCGGCGCGCCAACAGCCCCGGCAGCGATTCGATGGGCCGCAGATATCCACTGATCTCGAGGACGGTGTCCAGGGGGCGGCGGGGTAACCGCACTGTCACCCGGTCGCTCGCTGCGGTGACGGTTCCCGGCCTACGCACGAACTGCTCGAGGATGAAAGGTATGGAGGAGTTTTCGAACCCCCTCAGCCAGCGCACCCAGATCCGCAGCAGAGCCTGTGCGGTGTGGTCCAGCGGATCGTCTGCCGCGACTGTCGGAGACAGTCCGTGGAGCGCTAGCAGGTCGTCTATCGCGGTTCTCCACGCATTGTGGCCGGTGGAACCGATGCCGCGCCATGCTGCTGTGAGCTCATCTACTGTTCGCGGGCCCGTTCCGCCAGCCAGTAAACGAACGGCCGGATCGATTCGATCATCCACACTGCCCAGCGCCCCCGCCCAGCACAGCCCGACCACGGCAAGCAGATATTCGGGACCGGCCGCAGGGTAATCGTGCCGTTCGGCGAGGCCAGCGAGCCGGACATCGAGCAGAACGCGCTGCAGAAGCAGCACTCCAGCGACCGGGCTGACGAACGTGTCGCCGCTACCGGCCGCGGCGTCGCCGCCCATCGCGGCGAGGACGTCGGCGGCTGGCTCACACCACTGCGTGGCTCTAGCCAGGGTCTCGCTGACAGCGGGCTCGCATTGTCGCAAGTTCTCGGGTGCCGTATCCGTCAACCCCGTTCCCTCCCACGCAGCAATCGCGCCGACCAGATCGGCCGCCGCCACCGCCCGGAGTAGGCGTTGCGGCTCCCGCGCGGCGATGACCTGCGCCCATACGGCGAGCATCTTCTCGATGATTACCTGTGCCAGTGGGTCATCCGCCCACGCAGGCTCGGATGCCGCCAGCGCGGCCAACATCCGCGCAGCATTTGCGCCGGCGGTCGGTGTTGAGGCGTCCAAAGTCGGCCGCTGATCGTCGATGGCCCGCGCCAGCGCGGCCAACAGGTCGCGTTGCCGGGGTGTCGCCGTGGCGCTTCGACGCGGCAAATGCGCAGCATCGGTCTGATCCCGCCACTGAGCGGCGAGCGCGGATCGCAACCGTGGAAGGTCGAGCCAGTCCAATCCGGCCTCGGCCGTGTCGAGTCTGAGTAAGTCCTGCGAGTCAGGAGTGTGTGCGGCTCCCGTCCGGGCGAACCACGCGATGATCGCCATAACGGCGTCGGTCAGAGCGGCGGCGTCACGCCAGTCGGGCTGCTCGCGCCCCGTGCTCGCCCACTGACGTAACACGGCTTCAGGGGCAGGCGCCGCTGCAATCCACAGGTCCAGCACCCCAGCGATATGCGTGGCAGCGGCCACCAACGGCCGCCACCCTTCTGCATCCGGCTCAGCCAGGGACTCGGAAGCAGGGTGAAGAGCGAGCACCTTGGTGTCGATGAGCGCAAGCATCGGCTCGAGCATTCGACGCCGCACAAGCGCCGCGAGAATGGCAGCGAGGCGATCACGGTATTCGACCAGAACCGCTTCGATTGCCGTGCGGGGGGATTCGCCACGATGGTGCACGAATGCGCCGAAATACCACCGTTGCCACGCCTTTCCAGCGATCATGTCGGAAACGAAGGCGGCGACGAAGTCGGCGTCACTGGCGAAGCGGACGACGTTCGTGCCGTCACCGGAATCGTCGATGATGGTCCGAGCGACGGAGCGGCCGAGGTCTCGGCACCAACGATGCGCGAGGGCCGGGTCGGACGGCGTTGCCAGGTTCACGGTAGTCCGGGCGTGCACGCGACGGACAACATAGACCGTCTCCTCGGCGTCGAACGCCGCCAGCGCGGGCTCGAGTCCTTCCGATATCCGCTCTGCAGCTAGTCGGTCGAGCCGCCGGACACCGACCGGGTCGAGAGCGGTTCCGTGGATCCGGTACCGGCGGTGGAGGGTTGCCACTCGGGTGGACATCGCTCACCTCGTCGGCTCGGGAGGCGGTTCGTAGAACGAGCCGACGATGCCCGTGGTGACACCCATGCCGCCGTGGAACGCGGCGTTGGCACTCGCCTCGGCGGTGTCGTCGAGCGCGGTATCACCGAGCCGGAGGATGTTGCGCTCGCTGTCGTAGAGGTTTCCCTCGACCACGAGGTCTCCGTGGACGGTGACCGTCTCCGACCCGATTGTGAGACACGGAGAAAATCGCGGCTCCTGCGACTCGCCCGCCGTGGTCCACGTGCCGATTACCACTTCGCTGTCCGTTGCGCCGAGCGGGCCGTCCATCTCCATGCGCAGCTCGTGTCCGCCCGTGTCGTCCGCGACGTGTGAGATGGTCCACGGCCGAGCAACCAGGGACGAGAGATTTACGGTTGGCCCTGGCGTGAACTCGACAACGCCCCCGACCTCGACATTGCCAAGCAAGAAAGCCTTACCGACGATCATCACCCCGCCGTCCTGCAGGACGGCGAGGCGTGGCACTTCCGGAGTGTCCTCCAGGTCCAGGACTCGGACAGCGAATCGGTACGGGTCGCCCTCTTGTTCCGCGCCGACTTGGACCGAGGTTCGGCCGGAGGGAGCCCGGATTTCCTCGCCCACCAGCCCCGCATACGGCCGGTCGTCCAGGTCGATCGTGTAGCCGTCCCGCCCGTCCTGGCTGCGCCGGGTCACGCTCCCGAGAAATACAGGCCAGTCGTGAATCGGGTCGTCCGGCGGTGTCCGTTCCGGCCCGAAGTCCCGGTCCCCGTCCGGCACCGTCGCCGGTCTGCGCCTGTCTGTTTCGTCCGGGTCCGGGTCCGTGTATCGGATCAGGGGCTGTTCCACGAGCCGGTACGTGGTGTCGGCGCCGTCGGTGCACGAGGCGTAGCCCTGCGGAGCCGGATCGGTGGCGGCCAGGTTGTATGCGAGCCACACGTCGAGGCGGTCGGTGTTGCGCGCGGTGAACGCCCTGGGTGCATCGAGCGGGGTGCGTTGGACGAGGATCAGTTCCCTGCCATAGCCGTCCACGGCCATCCCCGGTTCCACGAACGGTCTGCCGTCCTGGAGTTCGATGGCGAGGCCGGTCACGATCCCCATCGTGTGGTGTCCGATGTTGTGGCGGCGCCGCATGGCGATGTGGTACCGCTGTTCCTCGGTGAAATCGGGTGTGCGAAGGAACTGGCCCGGGAAGTAACGCACGCGGGCGGTGTCATCGCTGGCCATGACATGCCTCCTCTTGCGGCAGCTAGTCGATTGGGGGTGCTAACACGATGTCGTAGGGCTGCTCGCCCGTAGCGCTGACGACGTTCGCACCAGGGCTAACTGCCAGGGCTATCGCGCTGACCTTCAGCGTGCCTTCCGCCGCGGGGGGCACTCTGAAGGTCCCCGACTGCGGGCCCGAGACCCCCGGTTTGAAGGTGGCATTTGCGACTAATCTCTCGAAACGCTGAGCCTTGAAGGGCTGATCCTCTTCCGCGATGCTGATCGTTACGTAGATTTGTCCGCTCGTCGCTGCTACGGATCCGGAATTCGTGACGGTCACCGCGTAGCTGAAGTTTTCGCCCTGGGTAGGGGTGTCATCGCTGCTGACCGTCACGGCCAGCACGATGTCGGTCAGCACGCCCGCGATCCCGCGGGCGGCGCTGGTGAAGCCTTGGACGAACCCGTCGACCGCCGCGCCGGCGTATCGCGGGTCGTTCCGATCGACGCTGGCCGGGCTTCTCCTCAGCTGACCGCGGACTTCGATGCAATCGTGGGCGATGACGGTGCAGTCGGCGTTCACCGTCAGGCACGGGTGGAACACATCGGACTCGTCAGACGCGTCGCGTGTTCCCACGATGAAACGGTTGCGGGTGGGATCGCCACCGTCACCCGGGTGCGCGATCTCTATCCGCAGTTGATCCACGGAACGACCTTGGCGCACGACTCGCGTGCGGTACAACGTCCACGGCGACGCCGCAACCGGTTCCTGGGTGTGTGCGAATTTGATCCCCGTGTGCGTGTCCGCTGACGCCTTGGCTGGTGGGTGGATCACCAGGTCGCCACCCAGCGTGGTGGTGCCGCACACCGATACATTCCCGGTCGCGTCAACGCAGAGTCGCGTGGTGAGCGGGAAGGGTTTTCCATGCGCCACCTCGTCTTGCGTCGCCTGATTTCCGGTGGCCTTCACCTGCTCGGTGGCAACTGCGAACCGTGTCGTGTCGTTCGACGACTCCGCCCCGATCTGCATGCGGGCACGCCCGGACGGCGCCACGACCGCCTCGCCCCTCAGACCGACACAGACCCGGTTGTCCGCGGTGGTCGAAATGCTCTGGTCATTCCAGCAGACCGTGCCGAGGTAGACGGGCCAGGGCCCGGGCGGGGACCAGACGGCCGAGTGCGGACGGGAGGCAACGTCTGTTGGCGGCACCCCGACCGGGTGACGGGGGTCGAGTGTGTCGGGATCGGCGGGTGTGAGACACACGGTGGCGACGTCGCCGCGGTTGCTGGTGGACTCGAGAGACAACCAGACATCGCGTTGGCCTCGCGTATCGACGTCGACTTCGATACGGATCGGCGCGGTCACGGCCACTGCTCGCCCGTAGCCGTCGATCGCGACCCCGGGCATGACCGAGAACGCGCGGCCGCTGTGGGCGAGCTGAAGCCCGGAGACGATTCCCCACGAATGCCCACCGAGGCGATGGCGACGCTCCGCGTTCTCCCGGTAGGCCTGTTCCTCGAGGAGGTCGTCCGCACCGAGGAACTGCCCTTCCGTGAATCGAACACGCACAACGTGGTCGTTCATCACGCGCCGCCCGGTCCATCGCCGCCCGTGTCCTGGCGTCGTCGTTGTGCCTCGGCCACGATCTGGGCCGCTTTGGCCCGGGACCCCCTGGGCAATGCCTTTTCGACTCGCGCCACCGCTTCAGGGTCGGTGGCGATGGTCTCCAGCGTCAGACCGGCGCCGAGCAGGCGTTCGGCGCCCACATCGGTGACACCGCTGAGTTCCCGCAGCCGGGCGGACTCGTTGGTCCGCGAATGCTCGTCCGGAGGGTCAGACACGGCCGGGGACGCGGCATCCGGCTTATTCACAGCCGCGCCTCCGGAATAGCCGGTGCGGAATCCGATCACGATCTTGTCCGTGTCCCAGTCCTCGTCGAATCTCGTCACCAGCACGGTGACGGAGTCTCCGCATTCCACAATGGGGTCGCAGTCGGTCTCGAACTGCTCCAGCAGACCGTCGACGCCTTGTTCGAGAGCGAGCGTCTTGCATGTCGCCGAGATACCCAGGTCGGCGAGGTGGCGGCACGCCTCGCCCCAGCGCTCTCCGATGATCGAGCCGATGTTGGTCTTGCCGACCGGTGCCGGCAGTGTTGTCGGGGATATTTTCCGGCGGAAGGGTGGGTAGTTGTCGATGTATCTGACTCGAGGTGGCCTATCCTCGGCCAGCTGGCCGAGATACACGCGAGCCAGCCGGACACCGGTCGTCGCGTGCTCACAGCTGTGACACCGCTTGCGGGTGTAGGCACCCCGGCAGTCCAGGACGAGTTTGACGAGGATTTCGAGGTGCCGGTCTGCCAGTTCATCGTCGGTGAGCGAGCAGATCAGCTCGCGCAGGTCGCAATACACGTGTGGCGGGTGTCGGTCGATCCAGTCGAGGAGCCACCGGCGCATGACCGACCAGTCGCCGCCGGACTCGCCGGAACTGCCGGACTCGCCGGACTCGCCGAAAGCGTCGGCGAATTGATGCAGAACGCACAGACACTGTTTGTAGCCCCTGCACCACGCCTGCGCTGCGGTGTCGGCTGGATCGGCGCCACCGGGTTCCCAGTACAGCTCGTAGGACTCGCGGGTCTTCGCGGCCTCGCATTGGGGTGCTTCGACGCAATCGGTGTGGCGGAGGGTCGCACGGGGGTCGGCGTCTTCTTCTCTGTACGTTGCGAACACGTCGACCCAGCGAGTAGGCGCTGTGCCGGCGGAGTCGTTCCCGTCCTGCTTCCCCGGGTCGGCGAGCCGGCTTTGCACCTCGGCGATAGCGTCTTGCGTCGCCCCCGATGCCGAACCATGTTGGCCGACTCTGCCGATCAGGTCGGCGCGCTTCCGCCGCTCCCCTTCGCCCTCGTATTCGACGGCCGCGGCTTCCGGGTCCGTGCAGGGGTTCGGTTCATGCCACACCATGTCGAGGTCCAGTTTCTCCTCGGTGCAGACGATGATGTCGTCGCCGCAGCAGCTCACCGCGTAGC
The DNA here is from genome assembly GCF_030056915.1 of Rhodococcus sp. IEGM 1307. NCBI lineage: Bacteria > Bacillati > Actinomycetota > Actinomycetes > Mycobacteriales > Nocardiaceae > Rhodococcus > Rhodococcus sp. IEGM 1307. The sequence continues at coordinate 144,338 of NZ_JASHKW010000024.1, read as the reverse complement.
CTTCACCGACGATCACGCCGGTCGGGTTGTCCGGGTCGCCGCGGACTTCGAGTCCGCAGGCGACTCCCCACCCGTCCCGGAAGCGCTGCAACTGCAGTTTCCCGGATGTCCAGTCCACCATGGTGGTGAGGTCCTCGTCGAAAAGTAATTGGCCGCAGAAGAACCGGGGTCGAATGTGGCATTCGAGGTTGCACGGCATGTCCTCACAGCACGCGCCACCGCAGGAACAGGGCTGGGTGTGGCGCGTCGATGTGTGCGCCTTGGTCCGGGTGGTCATGATGCCGACTCCTCGTTGTAGCTGCTCTGGATTCGGAACCAGCTGCGGAACGTGCCTCCGGGGGCGCCGTTGCCGGAGGGCAGGCGTCCGGCGACGTGGTTTCCGTCGACCGCTTGGCCGTGGCAGTCGAGCACCATGTCGGCGAGCAGGGTGACATAGATCGTGCTGCCCATCAGTCCTCCGCGTCGTCGGCCGCCCAGGAAGTTCAGGTCGATCGCGTACTCTGCCCGGCACTCATCAATCAATTGGGGCGGGTGTTCAACGTCGTAGGGCACGAACTCGAGGTTGTCGCTCTCGCCGGCATGCTGAACGAGGAGCGTCTCGGAATTGATGCCGGTGGCGAACCCCTCCGCCTCGGCAATCTTTCGGTCGAAACGAATCTTCAGCGTGCGCAGCTCGACGAGCTCATCCAGGGTCATTGTGCCGCCGTGTACCCAGTTCGTGTGCACCACGTGAGTGAGATTCTCGGGTGGGGGTCGCAGTCGGCGGCGCCCCTGGGTGTCGATCACGAGGTACCCGGCATCGCCTGGTTCGAGGAGGGCGAGCGGGACGCGGACTCCGCATTCGCATTCCGGTTCCACGCAGCCTTCCGCACCTGCCGGAAGCTCGGTGTCGCAGTCGTCGCGGCAGCGGGTGTCGCCGCCGCCCGGAACACCCCAGCAGGACGGGTCGAAGTCGGCGAACGGATGCGCTTCGAGTCGGACGGTCTCCCGTATGCGGTTCGCCTCCCGTCGGTTCGGTTCGCACTCGCAGTCGTCATAGATGACGGGGACCGGCTCGATCTCCTCCTCCGCGTATACCGCGCAGAGCAAGAGTTGCCGGCTGGCGCTCTGGTCTGCACCTTCCTCGTCCGTGTGTGCGTCGTCGGCCGATGCAGCAGCGTCGTGGCACATCTGGATCCGGACCGGGGTGCGGTCGCGGAGGATGAGTTCTCTTCCGAAGCAGTCCAGGGCGACTCCCGGCCCGACGATCACCCAGTCGCGGCATTCCTCGCTCGGATGGGTGGTCACGCCGAACCCGCACGCCACGCCCCAACCGTGCAGCAGCCGATTGTGAAGCCGATGGTGTTCTAGGGTGTAGTCCTGGTCGGCACGGAAATCTCGTGCCGTCATGTATTTTCCGGTGAAGAACCGGTTCCGTTCGCTCATCGGTGAACGGCACTCGTCGGTGCACAACTCGCCGTCTTCTTGCTTCCGCACGTCGGGCCTCCCTCATCTACCTCAGAGCAATGTCACGTTCGAATCGAGCGGCGTCGGCACGCGCCGATCGCGCCGTCGGGCGGTGCCCCCGCGCAGGACGGTGTCGATGCCGAGTCGTCCGCTCGGCGGGCGACTGGGGGCGCGGGTCGTGTCGTGCCGGCACGCTAGCCGGGTTCGCGGAATTGCCCCGATGACGGTGTCGAGGCCGATGGTCGACTGGTGTCCGATCCGGATCCCCGGCGTGATGAGAGCGAGTTCGTACGCGGTGTGGGCGGGCTTTTCTGCCTCGATCGCCCGGTGCAGCGCCCGTTCATCGGCGGCCGTTCGCACCCAGGGTGCCGGGACGATCACGCGGAAGCGGTGGGCGTAGTGATGGAAGACGTCGCGGTCCGGGTCACCGGTGCTGACCAGCCGCACCTTCCCCACCGTGGCGTATCGATCGAGTTGGAGCCGCGCCACCTTTCCGGAACTCCACGGTGCCGCGCGGCCGCCGACAGTATCCTGGCCCGTGAGCCAGATGTGGTTGCGTTCGCGATACCCCTCCACCAGGTGCGGGAACTGGTCGTCCTTCAATGGCAGTCCCGTGAGGTTCTCGAGGTAGGCGCGCAAATAGCCGCGCAGGGCATGCGGAGTTCCGCGGCGGCGGAGGGCGGGCGCGATGGTGCGGAGCAGGTTGCGGCGCTGATCGGTGTCCCAGTCGCCCTCGAGTGGCAGTGCCAGCCAGGACGACAGCGCATCGACCATCTGCGGCGGTGCGGCGTCGGGGTCGAACAGGCCGGCCACGTCCCGGATGAGGTGCTCGACGGGTTCGAGCTGTGTCTGAAACACCGACAGGAATCGCTCCAGGAATCGGCGGGCGGCGTCATCTGCGGAGTACACCGCCGGCAGCAGCTCGAGATGCGAGCGACGAGGATAGTGAACCCGCGCCGACGCCACGGCCGGCGTGTCATAGCCGTCGCTGTGCAGTTCCAGCCGCAGCCACAGGAATCGCCCCTCCCTGCTCAGTACCGCCATGTCGCCCGTCAGGGTCCGCTGCTCACGCCCCCGCGGCCGTGCGGGAGGCCCGATGAGGTCAGGTACCTGCGCCCACAGTGCGTTCGGCAACGCGAGAATGTCGTCCCTCTGGCGTTCGGTTGCGTCGGTGTAGGTGCTGACCCTGATCCGGGAGCCGACTGGGAGCCGGTTCAGCTCCAACTGAATTCGGTGCCACTGGCAGCGGTAGATCTCGCTGTCCAGGGGGCCGCCGATCCAGGTCCCCTTCTTCTGGAAGTGCGTTGGTCCGATCCATTCGTCGTCGGCGAAGACGGCGGGGTGACCGGTGGAGGTGTCGAACCAGGTGCCGTCACCGCTGGTGTCTGTCACCGACGGGCAGCTGGTGAGCAGCCCGGCCGGAACGTGAATGCGTCGCCGGTGATCGGCGATGACCAGTGGCGGGTCGAACCGGTCCGCGACCTCGCCGCCGTCGACGGTCGAGCGAACGAACTCGCCGTCGGGCCGGAAGATGTCGAGACGAGGTTCGCCCTCCGCATGCAGATACAGATATCCTCTCGCGTCGACCACCAGACGGCGCCACCGACCGGCGCCGGCCGGCCGAATGATGATTGGTGAGCCGATGGGATCACTGAAGCGGTAGACGACACCATGGGCGGCATCGAGCACGTGTGCCCCGGTCGGGCCTGCGTCCACTGACACCGGATCCCAGACCTGGGGGTGGTCCGGGGGTACCGGATGGTTCGACCCGTCGCGCGCCTCCCAGACCGCCCGCAGCGACAGGGTGGGGGTGTCGAACACCACGACGCGGCGGTTTCCGCGGTCGGCGACGAGCAGGTTGCGGCCGCTCGCGGCAATGGCGACGGGTGTCGCCAGATCCCGTGCACCCGAACCGGGTTCGCCCGATGCGGGTAAGGGGAGGAACATCCCGGAGTCGGCGTCGAATCGGCGCAGGTAGGGCGGGTTCGGTGCGAGTGTGAACAGTCTCGCGGCTCCGTCGGCTGCTACGAAGTCGGGCAGCACCAGTCGACCCAGGCTGCCATCGGGCGAGGTCAGTGCGCGCGGGCCGTGGGGATCGGCCTGCAGCCGAAGTCCGTGAACGGCGTCGAAGGCTATCCCGCCGTCGTCGGCGGGCGGCGGCGTGTCGCCCGTCGAGCCGATTGTCCGCCAGCCGGTGCGTGCGTCGAGTAACCAGAAGGTCGGGCCCGCGGGTCTCACGGCGCACCTCGTCGTGTGCGTTCCGGCCTCGGAACGACGGCGATTTCATGGTTATCGGCGCCGTACAGCAGTTCGTCGGGGTCGAGCGGAATCGCCTTACCGATGTCGTCCCACGGGCTGCCGTCGAGTTCGACCCACAATTGGGGCACCGACGCCACGTCCTGCACGTCGAGAATCACGCCGAACAGGCTGGTCGGCGCGAAGGCGAGCCCGAATTCGCGGCCAGGCCCCCGGGTGTCATGGGGTGGCGCCTGTTCGTCTGGCGTTGTCACAGTCGAACGGCCCAGTGGATCGAGGAAGCCGTTGATGGCGCTCTTGACCGCTTGCTCCACTGTCCCGGCGCTGGCGTATGGCTCCGCCTGAACCTCGGTGACGACCTTGATGCGTCGATACCGCGGCCCCACCACGTGCAGCTCGGTGGAGATGGTGCGCATCCCGTTGAGGTGGCGGCACACCTCCTCGACCAACTCCGGAGACGGCTGTGGAGCCGCCTCGGTCCCGTCGGGCACGATGACGACCGTGACAGCCCCCGGCACATCGACATTGCGGTGCTCGGGGTGCGTCAGCGGGAGCGCCGTGGCGCGCGCCACCGTGCTCAACTGCACTGCGAGCGCCGCGTAATCGGCGCTGGTGACCGCACGTTGGAGCGTTCGCAACTCGGCGGGCGCCGCCCGTCGGAGCTGGTCGATGTCCTGAACGTCGGCGCCGCCCAACGACGGTCGCGGGTTGGTGACACTTTGCACGCCGGCGACGTGGGAGTCCAGCGTCGTGATGAGGTTCGCCGCCATGTTTCCGGCAGCCGACGCCCCGTAGCGATACTCTCGGGCCACGATGAGGGCACCGGCCACGGGGATGCGTCCGCGGCGGCCGTCCCCGAAGCGCACCGTTCCGCTGGCGCCGTCGATCGTGTAGTGAGGGTCGTTGGGTGCCGAGGCAAGCAGATCGCGCCGTTGCTCCCAAACAGCGAAATCCTCCGCCTCGGCGATCTCGAGTACGAGTGATTCGGGCTGCATGGGGGCCTTGCCGAGGACGAACGACTGGTCGGGATGTCCTTCGCTCTCACCGAGCGCCTCATGACGGATGGTGGCCAGGTTCTCGGCGCGCACGGTGTTGGGCCGGATGAAATCGATCTCGGGCGTGCTGCTGGACGGGTAGGAGCCGGCGGTGAGCCGGACCCGGATCCACAGGCGTGGGTCGGTGACCGCTCCCACGTGCGCGACGGGTTCGATGGTGCTCGGCCCCTCGAGGACAAGGTAGCCGCCGCGGGTAAAGGCGTTTGTGCCGTCCTCGTAGGTTTCCAGCCGACGCCAGCGGACGGCATTGGGTCCGCGTCGGTACTCCCACTCGAGCGTGGCCGGGGGTGCGGGTGGCGTTGTGTTCGCATCACAGGCCGTGGCATGACCGGCGGTCGCGGGACCGAAGACTCTCAGGCGGATCAGGTCCGGGAACACTCGCCCGTTGATCGGTGGGTCCGGTGGAGCGAAACCCAGATACAGTGCGTTGCCGAGCTGTGGTGTCCACCCGAGTGGCCGAAAGGACGTTCCCTCGGGACCGTTGAGCTCGGTGACGTCGGTGAATGCCCCACCGTCGGCGACCTGCACCGAGGCGAGTTCTGCGCGTACCAGGTCCAGCGCGGCGACGGTCTCGAAGGTCAGGGGTTCACCCCCGGCCGGTGGCTGGGCCAACACTTGTGTGCGCCGGGGAACGGTGATGCCGGCGGCGGCCGGGGGCGGCACGAACCGTGGTTGCGGGGTGAATGTGAGGTCGACGGTGGCGGCGCGGGCGGGGCGCAGTTGCAGGCCGACGAGTTCCAGGAACTTGACGTAGGCCAGGTCGGGAAGGCGGTTGAGGCGGTGGAGGATTACTTCCGCGACGTGCGCCCACAGCTGGATGAGGGTCGTACCGGGGTCGCTTTCGTTCCAGTCGGTCCAGTCGGTGATCCCGCGCGCCAACTCCGGTGTGTACGTGGGGATGAGTTGTTGCAGTTCCCGGAGCAGCTCCTCGAACCGCCGGTCGTCGAGGTCCGGTGTGGGAAGTGTCATGTCGCACCTCCGGCTGCGGTACCGGCGTCGGCGGCGAAGCCGACGCCCTCGTTGACGAAGAACGGATACACGAGGTTGTAGAAGGCGTTGTTGCTGCGAATCCGGTAGTCGATGCCGATGAACAGGTGATTGCGTTCGCCGTCGTCGGTCGTCACCTGCACGTCGATCACGTCGATGCGTGGCTCCCAGCGGGTCAGGGCGTCGCGCACCCGCGCCTGGACCATCCCCCGCACGGCCGCCGAGTTGGGTTCGAATACCAGGTCGTGGATTCCGCAGCCGAAGCTGGGGCGCAGCAGCCGCTCGCCCGGGGCGGTGCCGAGGATGATCCAGATGCTTTGGCGGATGCGGTCCGCTCCGGTGACCAGCGGGAGGCGCCCGTCCGGGTCGGGGAGGAACGGGAAGGCGAAGCCGCGGCCGAGGTACTCGCTTGCCATGTCAGCCGCCGATCAGGACCGTGCTGGTGGCGATCACGGATCCCACCGGAAGGGGCACGGGGTCGTTGCAGGTCAGGGCGGTGTCGCCGTGTCGGCAGGCCGGTCTTTTGTTGATGAACACCGTCGCGCTGCCGCGGATGATCGTCGCCCGATTGGTCGGCGGGTTCACGAATGTGCCGCCCTGGGGGATGTGCACGGGGGTGTTGGTGGCGGTGCTGTTCAACGTTGCCGCCGGCCTGCCGTTGATGTTGACGTCTCCGCTGAGCCCGCCGTCGAGGATTCCGCTGAAAGGATGCGGCACGGGCGCTGGGGCGGTCGGGCCGGGCGCCTGGATCAGGTGGATGTCGGTGGCCATGACCCGGTCTCCTTGTTTGGCCGCGGGTTGTCCCATTTCGGTGCTCCTCAGTTGATGTTGACGGTGGCGCCTGTGACGGTCAGCGTCCCGCCCGCCTCGATCTGCAGCGACGACGAGGCCTTGATCCGCACCGTGGCGGCGTCGATGGTGACCGTCCCCGATGGCGCCTTCAGGTCGATGTCACCGGTGCTCGCGGTGACCTCGATCTTCGGTCCGGACGAGTCGAGCACGACACGCAACATTCCGCTCTGGTCTATGATCTCGACCTTCTCGGCTCCTGCCGTGTCGTCGAGTTTCACGAGATGGCCGCTGCGGGAAACGATGAACCGCCAGTTGTTGGCCGCGGGGTCCCCGTCATCGGTAGCGGGCTCGTCGGCCGAACTCCAGAGCCCACCCATCACGTAGGGCCTGCGTTTGTCGCCCTGCTCGTGTACCACCAGCACCTCGTCGCCCACCTCGGGGGTGAACCGGAAGCCGCGTTTCTTGCCGGCCATGGGGGCGGCAACGCGCGCCCAGTTGCTGAGCTGATCGTCGTAGTTCGGGTACGTCACGCGAACCCGCCCGAGTCGAGCCGGGTCGTCTAGATCGGCGACGATGCCCACCACGATGGCGTTCTGTTGCTGCATCTACAACTCCTCACGTCTGCACCCGAACTGGGTGGTGTAGCCGCTGTCGCCGATCGCGTGGGTGGTGGTGGTGACGAAGTACCGGCCGCTGAATCGATCGCCGAGTCCGCCGAGGTGTAGCACGCTGCCGGACCGCAGGTCGGGCAGCCCCACAACCGAACCGGTGCCGGTGACGAGATCCTTGGCGATGTGCTCGAGTGTCTGCACCGCGAGTGTCCTGGCCTCCTGCGGTGTGTGCACCGGCCGGTCGGTGATGACTTCTTCGCGGGATTGGACCGCGTTCTCGACCGCTTGGTTGCCGCTTTCCCGGCCGAGGCCCTTGGTGGTCAGCTCACCGCGTGTCGCGGTGTGCGTGATCGGCTCCTTCTTCGTGGCGTCCCACCCCTTGACGGTGACCTTGCCCACCTGGTTGGCGGTGGACAGGTTGGGTTGGAACTGCACCAGCGAACCGCGGTAGTCGAGTTGGTAGCTGGGCCGCTGCAGGCGGGTGGACGGGCCGAAGTACAGGCGCCGGGATCCGGGTTGGTCGCCTTCCTCGACGAGCAGGTCGTATCCGATGCGGCGCGCCCGGCCGAGCAGGAACAGGATGTCGTATTCGTTGTCCTGGAGCAGGTACTCGATGCGCTCCTCGCGGGTCTCGGCTGTCGGGTCGGTGCGGAGGTCGACGTTGAGGTCACGCGCGATGCTGCGGGCGATCTCGGAGTCGGTTCTGTTCTCGTAGGCCTGGGATCGTTGCGCCGTGCGGAAGCGGTGAAGGAGGTTGAGTCCGCTGATGGCCAGGGTCGGCTGTCCCGATGCCGGGAAGGCGGGTCGTAGCGAGGTGATCTCCCCGGTGATCATGCGCCGGAACCGGTTCGGATCGCTGAAGTAGCCCATCCACAGTTCCACTTCTCTGCCGGGGTCGAAGATCCCGGAGTCGATGTATTTGAAGTCGCGCGTCTGGGCGTCCCAGTTGTTGATGGTGATCTCGAAGCTGTCGATCGAGGTGATGTCGTCGGTGTACGAGACCTGCGTGATGTCACGCACGACGTCGGCGCCCAGTGACCGTCCGCGCAGCCTGACTTCGAAGGTGGGGACGTAGAAGTCCCCTGCGGTGTGGATGGGGACGGCCGCGCTCATCGTGTCACCGGCCCCGGTCCGGCGTCGACCGCCGGGATGATCAGGAGCGCTCCCGGCCGCGGGGTCAACGGGTCGATGCCCGGGTTCTCGTCGGCGATGGCCCGCCAACGGTGCGCGTCGCCGAGCTCTTCGGCGGCGATCCGGCTGAGCGTGTCGCCCCGTTGCGCCATCCGGGTCCGGGTGTGGTCGCTCGATTGGAGATTGAGCTCGGCGACCTGCTGGTCGAGCGTTTTGTATTCCCGAAATGTCACGGACACCGTCGCCCGGAGCGGAACACCGTTCGGATTGAAGAGGGTGTATTTGCGCTGCACCGACTCGACGATCGCCTTGAACGACAGTCCGACACCCCACGTCACCCGGATACGGGGCGGGGCGTGGGTCTTCGGCTGGATCTTCACCAGCTCGTAGATGGGCCGGACAAGCCGATCCACCGGCGTGGCCGTCTCGTCCCGGCCGGCATCGGTCGAGTCGTAGAACAGTTCCAGCGTGAGTTTCTCGGTGTCGCCGCGGATGAATTGCTGGATCGGCGAATCGAGCCCCGGGATGGCGATTTCGGCGATCTGCGCGCCTTTCGACAGAGTGTACTCCGTCGGGTTGAACTGCACCTCGATCCTCGCCGGCAGACCCCGTACGGCGTCGATAGCCTGTTGGTCGAGGATCTCGATGACCGCCCTGGTGAGCGCCATTCACACCACCCCCGTGCCGGGCGCGGGTGGCTCGGACATCGGCCGCAGTCTGGTGGCCGCCTTGCCCTGCTCCCTGTCCCGCTTCCGCTGATCGATGCGGGCGATCACGAAGTCGGCGATCTTCTCGAGCTGCGCGTGGGTGAGCGGCAGGTCGCCGTCGACGACGGTCACTTCGCTCACCATCTCCTCGATGTGGACGGTCATGTCAGGTCCTCCGCTCCAGGCCGTTGTGGGTGAGCTCGAGCGTCTCGATCGCCACCGCCGACTGTGACGCGTTGAGATCGGGGCCGCTCCACTTCGAGGGAAATGCGCGCCGCAGCTGCCACTCGGCGACGGTGCCGGTGCCCGCCTCGTCACGGATGATCACCGAGCCGTCGAGGAACTGCGCCTTGCCCTGCGAGACCTCGAAGAACCAGTCCCACAGCCGGCGATCGACGATGCCCTTCTTCAGCACGATGGGCGACTGTTTCGTGCGGGTGGCGAATTTGTGGAGCCGGTCGTTCAGCCCGCCTTCTGCGTACTCCTGCACCTCGGTCTCGAGCTGCAGTCCGGTGCATTCGGCGAAGCCGCCCGGCGGCAGCCCGATGAAACTCACCTCGAAGCGGAAGGCGCGGACCGGATCCGTCCGCGCACCGGTCTCAGGCATCGATTCCTCCCCTCACCACGGACGGGGCGCCCTCGGCGCTCAACGTCACCCGCACGATCACGAACTCGGCGGGAGGCGGGGGACGCAGCGCGATGCGGCAGGTGAGCCGACCGAGCTCGATCTGGTCCGGCGGGTTCGTTTCGGCGTCGCACCGCACATCGAAGGCCTCGGCGGCGGTGGCACCGTCGAGCATTCCCGCACGCCAGAGGTCGTCGAGGAATCCGCGCACGGTCCGGTCGACCTGCGCCCACAGGTCGGCGTTGTTCGGCTCGAAGACCGCCCACGCCAGGTCCTCGCCGACGGCCTCCTCGATCATCGCGACCAAGCGGCGCACGTTGACGTATCGCCACGGCGACCGGCACGAGAGGGTGCGGGCACCGGCGACCCGGATGCCGCGCCCGTCGTAGGGGCGGATGAGGTTGAGGCACGCCTCGTTGACGATGCCGTGAATTAGGTCGTCGGCCCGGAAACCGACGTCGGCAGCCAGTTCCAGGGCCTCGTTCGCCGGCGGCTTGTGGACGCCGACCGTCAGGTCGCCGCGGGCGTACACCCCCGCAACGTGACCGCTCGGTGGTACCGGGCGCACCAGCCGGCCGGACAGCTGCAATGGGTCGGGTGCCAGTACCCAGGGGAAGTAGGCGGCGGCGAATGCGCTGGGCATCAAGGCATCACGCCACGCGATCGCGGTCGCAGGGTCGGACGCACCACGTGGTGGGTCGAGGATGGCGAACCGGTCGCGGGCGCGCTCGCACTGGGCGATCAGCTCGGCCTGCCCCGCTGCGACATCCAGTGGCGGCGGGAACTCGGTCGGGTCGGTGTCGGGCGGGGCCTGCGCTACGGTCGCGTCCAGCACGTCGCATCGGGGCACCGGGAGAGCGGTGCGCACCGATGTCCGCGGTGCCTCTTGCAGATCGGGAACGGCCAGGATCGCGATCTCGTCGATTTGTTCGAGCGCGGCGAGACCGCGCGTGACGTCGACGGTGGTCAGATCGGACAGACCGTCGACCCCACCCGCAAAGGCCGCCGGCCGGATCGTCGGTGCGGGCGGGGTACCGGGTCCGCTGAGCAGTGCGGCGGTGGCGAGCCGTGATCCGGTGGCAATGTCGTTGAGGATGTCGGGCACCTGGCGCGGACCGCTGGTTCCGAGGTCGCGCCAGTGCTCGGTCAGCCCATCGGGTGCCCGCAGCGTGAGGTCGAATCGGTCGCCGTCGCGTGCCACGGATGCCGTCATCCGGTGCGCCCAGGTCCCCGGGTTCGGCAGCGCCGTTTCTGCGCCCACTCCGGACCAGGCGGCGGTCAGTCGCACCGTCGGGTGGCCGGCATCGTCTGCGAGGTCCAGCTGGGCAGGAAGCGCCGAACTGGGATGGGCGGTGCGCACCACCCAGGCCGTGCGTCCGCCGTTGGCGAAGAACGCCTCGACCGCGTAGGCGAGATAGCCGGCGGGAGTGTGCCGACCGAACGCGGCGACGAACTCTCCCCAGCTCTCGACCCGGACCGGCATGTACAGCGGGCCGCGGCGGGCGATGCCCACGAACCCGGTGATGTCGGTGCGACGCGGGCTGATCGCCTGCCGCGCCTGTGCGAACTCGACGGACACGCCCGGCGCCCGGAACATGGACGCCGAGACTGTCGTGACGGTGTCGGCTGGCAGCAACGCGGCCGCGAGCAGTCCTGGACTGGTCACTCGAGCTCCATTCCCTCGTGGCAGATCTCGAGCGTCTCGATGGCGACCTCGTTGGTTTTGCCGTTGAAGGTGGGCCCCTCCCACTTGGACGGCCAACCCTCCCGGAAGTTGAACCGCAGGGCGGGCTCGCGGGCTTCGTTGAGCAGGGTGATCGTCCCCGTGTGGCGTTCGGTCCGGCCGTTGATGACCGTCCGTCGCCACTCCCACAGGTCATGGTTGTCGGTGAACCCTCGCTTGAGGACGATCATCGGGAACTTCCGCAGGCCGGGGAGCTTGGTGACGAACGTGTCGGTGTCCCCGGTGCGGTAGTCGATCGGATCGGTCTCGTTCGTCAGGCCGCTGCACTCGGAGAAGCCGGCGACGGTCACCCCGTCGACCTCGACCAGGAAATTGAACGCTGAGTACGGGTCGGTCCGCGCACCGGTTTCGGGCATGATTCATCCCTCCTTGTTGTCAGGACGCTTCGATGGTCTTCTGGCTGAATCGGAAGATGACGAACTCGGCGGGTTTCACTGGGGCGACGCCCACCAGGCAGATGAGCCGTCCGTTGTCGATATCGTCCTGGGTCATCGTCGTGTGATCGCATCGGACGAAGAACGCCTCCTCCGCCGTGCCACCCTGGAGCGCCCCGCTACGCCACACGCTGGTGAGGAAGTTGGAAATGCTGCGGCGCACCCGGGCCCAGGTCGGCTCGTCGTTGGGTTCGAATACCACCCACTGAGTTCCCTCCTCCACCGATTCCTCGAGGAAGATGAACAGTCGCCGCACATTGACGTACTTCCATTGCGCGTCGGGGGACAGGGTGCGGGCACCCCACACCTGGATGCCGCGCCGGTCGGCGCGGAAGTCCCGGATCACGTTGACGCCGCGGGGATTGAGGACGTCCTGCTGTCCCTTGGTGACCGACACCGACAGCGGACCCCGGTTACCCGGCAGGTCGGCGGTGATGATGCCGCGCACGATCGCGTTGGCGGGTGCCTTGTGGACGCCGCGTTCGATGTCGGTGCGGGCGTAGACGCCGGCAACATGGCCGCCCGGCGGCACCAGGTAGGTTTCGCTGGTCGCCGGGTCGAGCACCCGCACCCACGGGTAGTACACCGCCGCGTAGGAGGTGCTGGCCGGAGGGGTGACGCTGGCGGGATCACCGCCACCGACGTCATTGGTGAATTGAAGGATGCCGAAGCGGTCCTTGAGGCGCTCGCATTGCTGCACGATTTCGCCTCTGAGGGTAACGCGGACAGCCGGTGGGATATTGGCGTGGCCCTCGTCCGGTGTCGACAGCAGGGAGATTTCGTCGATGGCCTCGATGCCATGCAGGCCCGAGCCGCGGCTCGTCGCTGTGGGCGGGGACCCCAGGAAGTCGTTCAGGGCCATCGCAGCGGTGCCGTCATCGCCATTTGCTGCGGCGATGTAGGTGTGTTCCCCGTCGGCGAAGCCTGTGGGATCCGGCAGCCCGGGACCGGTCTGCGGGTTGAAGTCGGCGGTCACCAGCGTCGAGCGCCGCAGCGCACCGACAACGAAGTCCGATCCTCGCGGGTCGACCTCGAGATCGTCGAAGTCCTCGACCACGTCCGGATCACGGCGATTGGGATTGACCGCGTTGTCCGGGTTGAGCGGGTCGACAAGCGGGTTACGAGGCGCGTCGTAGTACAGCAGGATGAGCCGGAAGCGATCGGGGTCGGCCTGCCCGGGGTCGCTGGGGTTCCGGCGGCTCGCTGGCCCCACCCACGCGAACAGGCGATCGTTGAGGTTGCCCGGACCCAACGCCGTGAGAACGAGATCCGCGTTATTGGTTGACAAGGTGATCGTCGACGAGACTGCGTCGCTTCGGTGCACCCTTGCGATGTAGGCGCGCCGCCCGCCGTTGTCGAAGAACCCCTGGGCGGCGAACGGCAGATACGAACCCAGCACATCGGGATCGGCCAGACCCCCGTACCAGCGTTGGAAGTCGAGCCAACTGGTCACCAGTCGCGGTTCGGTGGGCCCGCGAACGGTCTGCCCGGCCAAGCCGGCGGTGCTCGTGCTGACACCTTCGATGGGAACCGGCCCGGTGGCGATCTCTTCGATGTAGACGCCGGGGGCTAGATACTCGGGCATGGTGAGGCTCCTTCTGGTTGCTCGCCGTCCTCACGGGAAGACGAATGGATCCACACGGGTGGTAGCGCGGGGCCGCACCTGGCTGTCGAGGACGAGTGCCGCGCCCTGAGGGGGTGTGGCGGTCACGACCGCCGGTTGCGGGCCGGCGGTCGGCAGAAACTGCTCGGTCGGGAGCCACAGTTCCCACCTCCCCTCGGCGTCGGTGAGTGTGGATATCCCGGGCGCCACATCCGTCGTCACTGTGACGCCGGGCACTGCCGCTCCGGTGGCGCGTCGGGTGCTCCCGGCCAGCGACGCCTGGCGCAGGGCTGAGGTGTCGCCGCGCGTAATCGTCACCTCGGGAACCACGATCAGTGGCCCCCCGGTGGGAGTGATCTCTACGTGCGCCGCTGCGGTGGTCGTCACGTCGTCGGCGAAGGGCAGCACCCAGTTGCCCGTGGCATCGGTGGTATAGACCGGGTTGGGAGTCGGCTGGTGTGCGGGCGGCGGGTTGACTCGCACCGTTGCCGATGCGATTCCGGTCCCGTCGGGATTGCGGAGGGTGCCGCGCAGCAGGGTCGGCCCGGTGCTCCCGGGAAGACTGGTGGCGGTGGGGAACTCATATGCCCATCCCGGCTCCAAGGCGAACCGCTGGGGAGTGTCCGGGCGAGGAAGCGACGCGATCACGGTCTCGACCCGTTGGTATCGCTCGGCGGCGATCTCCACGACGATGGCGGGCGGCGGGTCGGGTCGGTAGCGACGGACGAATCCTTCCCGACCGGTCACGAGCCCGAACCACAGGTCGTAGCCGGCGGTGTTGCGCACCGTCACCATGTTCAGCGGTTCCGGGAGGCCGGTCCGAACGTGGTTCGCCTCGGTTGCCACGATGCGATAGCGCACCCGGCCGCGTACCCGGGGGTTGGGGCCGACGATGCCCCGATCTCGGGCGTGCCGGTCGACCAGGTCGAAGATCAGGGACGGCGCCGCTGTCCTGCGCTCCCAGACGGTGTAGGCGGGGGTGGTCATACCGGTTCCGATTCCGGCACAGGCCCGTAGTCACCGGAGAGCTCGACCACGCGCGCGTTGGCGGGCTGGCGACTGGAGTCCAGTCGGGTGACTTTCACCTGGTAGCACACCGACAGCCGGTACGGTTCCTTGAGCGCGTCCCAGATCCGCGTCAACTCCTCGAGTGTGTGGCGGTGGAGGGTGATCCGCAATTCCTCGGCCACCGAGGCCGCCTGGTCGACCATCAACGTGCTCGCGTTGTCGTACAGGGCGAGCATCGACTTGCCCAGCAGGAGATGGTCGGACTCGCCGGACTGCGCGAATGGTGTCAGCAGGTACATCAGGTTGAGGGCCATCGGGGGGAAGTCGTCGCGGTAGCGGCCACGAGCGTCGGCCGGGTCGGGATTGCTGCCCCGGATCATCGGCTGGTTCTTGACGAACTCGTCCTCCACGACCTGGTACAGCCACAGCGATAGCCGATTGGCGGAGTCGAGCGCGGTCTGGGTGGGGTTGGAGAACACGATCGCCTGCTCGGCGCCCACAATTGGAAGTGTCACGGGGTCTGCGGATATTTCGTTCCACAGAACCTGGCGCAGCGCCTCGCTGACCGAGCGGATCACCATGTAGCTACTCACTGTTCGTTCCCGTCAACGCCTTACCTGCGCACGAGACGTCGTGTCCTCGCCGAGTAGTCCGATGGTTCCGTCTGTGCACGGACGCCTTACCGGCGGACGTGGGGCGCCGCTCGCGCTGTCGGTTGCTCACTGTTGCACCGCCGTCGTGTGCACCGCTGCGACCAGGGTGCGTGGTGACAGCGCGCCGAGCGCCTGGCGCTCGGGCCGCAGTTGCCAGACCGACCCACTGTCGCCGTCGGACACAACCGTCACGACCGAACATGCCGCCGGCGCTCCGAAGTACTCGGGGTGGCCCGCCAAGAGTCGGTCGTCGTCGAGCTGCCAGACCACCACATCAGGGCGGAGCCGATGCACCACCGTTGTGAGCCGGTCGCCACTGCTCCCCGACAGCTCGTGGAGCACCCGCACGTCTGGATCTCCCGACAAGGTGCCGCGGATCAGATCGCCGAGGACTCCCGAGCAGCCCACGAGAACAACTCCCAGCGGTCTGACATCGGGTTGGGCGGACAACGGAATCATTTGCCTTGCTCCAGCTCCATGTTCCAGCGGCGCCGAAGTTCAGCCACCCGATCTGTCGTGAGCGCGGCATAGCGCACTTTGAGTCGGTCGACGTCACTCTGGCAGCCCGCAACGGTCTTGGTGGCAACACGCGCGTTTTGCTGTGCCCGTTCCACTGCATTCCACTGGCTGACAAGTTGCTTTTCATATTCGCCCGGGGTGGGCAGTTGTCCGGCGAGTTCTTCTGTCTGACGAATGATTTCGCGGTAGATGGCGAACGCGCCGAAGGTGTCAGCATTGTCGATGGCGGCTTTGAGCTGGCTTTGCAGCGTGGTCAGTCCCCCGGCCGGGGCCGCGTAGTCCTTTGTCAGGGACAGCGACTTGCCGAACGACGCGGTGGCCGCGGCGAGCCGCTTGTTTGCCGATTCGAGCTTCCGGTTTGCCGATTCAAGCAGCTGGATTGCCGGTTGCTTTGCATCCGTTTTCGATTCGCGTTGCGGGTTCGCCGCTTGTTGTGTGTCCGTAGCCGAGTCCGGGGACTTGATCTGCCCTTCCAGTTCAGACTTAACTGTGTCGACTTCCTTGGCGAAGTCATCTACCAGTTTCCGAGCTTTTTCCAGCCGCGGACCCAGCTTGTTTTCGATGCAGGCGAGCTTTTCGTCGGCAAGGCTCTTGGCTGTCGCGATTGCCTTCGGGTAGTCCGCTTTGGCATAGGCGTCGACCTCCTTGACGATGTCCTTCCGGTTGGTGGTCAACGCCCCGATCGCGGCCGTCAGGGCCTTGACATCAGCGGCCACCGCGGCGGCCCTGGCCTTAACACTGGCCTCTTCCTCCAGCAACTCTCGGAGCACAGCGTCTGGATCAGGAGGTTTCTCCGCATCCTGCGTAGGCTGACTCTTTTCGACTGCTGACGACACTTGGGCCTCGGCACTACCAACGCCAGATCCGTCCACCATCACTCCGCCTCCCAGCCATCGACGCAGACCGTGCATCCAGTAATGCGCAATCGGCAGGTCGACCACAATGAACCGACGAGTCCATAGGTGGACCACTAGATCCGGATCCTCGGAGTAGCCACCTGCATGAATCGGTTCCATCGTGGGTGCTGGATCCGGATCGGTCCGGGCATGCTCGGCGCAGCACAATGCGATGCTGATGTGTCAGCGATGTAGGCCCGCGTCGATCGAACCGGACCCAAGCGTGGGTGTGGGACCGCTACCCGCCGTGCCGTGTATAGGCTAATACCTCGACGCGGTGCCGAACTCCGAGCTTGTCCAAGATGTGGTGCACATGGTTCTTGACTGTGCACAGCTCAATGCCGAGTTGCCGCGCGATCTCCCGATTCGCGAGGCCGAGCGCGATGAGGTCCACTATCTCTTTCTCCCGAGCCGTAAGCCGAGGGAGAGGCCGCGCCGCATGACCAAGTTCCGCTAGGACAGCGATTCGCCGCATGAGCCCCGCAGAGATCTGCGCTGAGCACACAGTTTCACCACGCGCAACGGCTCGTACAGACGCCACCAGATCATCGAGAGAACCGTCGCGGGAAACGTAACCCGCGACACCCAACTCGGCACAAGCCACCACGTGCGTCTCGGTCTCCGGTACTCCGAGCGCTACAACCTTTGCCCCGGGCACGACCCGGACGAGTGAGCGGGCGGTCTCAGAGCTATCCTGCAAGGACATGTCCAGCAGGACAACATGCGGTGAGAACTGGCACACCCGAGCCAGACCGTCTCGGCCACCCGCAGCTGTCCCCACCTCAGCGACGTCCGGCAGCTTACCCAGGACTTCTGCCAACCCTTCGCGGTAGAACCGGATCGCCACAATGAGGAACAGGCGCAACAGATCTGGCGCCCTGCCCGTTTCACATTGCGCCCCACCGAGTGTCATCTCCCGAACCGTGTGCCTCACGCCAAGTCATCGGCAGGGGACAAGGGTGATCCCACGATGAAAGCAACACGAACCGCCGGGGACCACCTCGGCTTCCCGGACTCGTCCGGCGGAACGGCTTCGGCAATCGTCATCGGACGAGCACCACCACCGCCGGTGGACTCCATGCGTCGCCCACCGGGTGTGGCCCATGGTCTCATGATCCGATAACCCCCTCGCTAATCATTTGATGGTCCGGCGCCGCTCTGCATCGAGACCGGTCTGTCTGATTCTTCCTCTTTCGGACGACCATGTCAGCGATAGTTCGCCTCTCGAATCGTTTCGGCCGCGGTTCGAGCGTCTAACCTGCGTTGGTGACGCCTCGGGGTCAAGGCCCGGCATCGGGGCAAGCAACCCCAACGAACGCATCAATTCGTTGCGGAAAGGGGATGGAGATTGAAATTCTGCACGAAACCATCTCCGCCTCAACCTAATCGCCCACTAACAGACATTAGGTCGGCTGTGTCGGCGAGTCCCGTTCGCTGCGATTCCGAATCTCCGTGTCCGGGTACGGAAGCCATTGCTCGCCCGCGCCCACAACGAGAGAAATCGAATCCTGCAATATACCAACGACCAAGCCCGGACTTTGCGAAAATGAGCACGGATCTTGGAGCTGCAAGTCGGGTATGCAGCAGTAGTTATCGGTATCCACCTGACGCACGGTCGCCAACTACCGCGCCGTCTCGACGCCTTCCCGGGGGGTCCAACATGAGGACTGGTGTGAGAACACTCGGTGCTGCTCTTTACATTCTCGCGGCGGTGTCAGCTGTCGGGTTCGCGATGAACGTGGTGTTCGGTCCGCAGTGGATCGAGGCCCTGTTCGGGATCGAGCCGGACGGTGGTGACGGTTCGCTCGAGGCGCTGGTGGTGCTGGCGCCCGCCGTTGCCGCCGCCGGGTTAACCGTCGCTGGGTTCGTTTTGAGGCGGCGGCCTCGTCCGGAAGCGGGGTAACCGCATCTATCCGCGCGATGTCCGAGCGTGACATGCACGGGGTGCGCTCGTCGCGATTTTCGGCGGCAACCGCACAGAGCCCGACCCAGTCGGCCGCCTGCCCACGCCACGACGCTCGCGGCGCACGGCCGATTGCACAGCGCGATTTGATCGAGGAGGTACATCTCCATGGCCCGCAAGACAATCGTCGTGCAGCAGCGGTACGCCGACCGGCCCCGGAAATCGGAATCACCGACCGCTGGACCGGATCCTACGACCACGCACAAAGTCCGCAGCGACTGGTTCCAGGCGAGGGAGGCTTGGCCCCTTCGGGAGTCGCCTATCGATGTGCTCTTGCAAGAACGTGCCCGGGCCCAGGCGGAGGTGCCGCCCGCACCGGGTAGCGACCTGTGGACCTCGGTGGGGCCATCGAACATCGGCGGGCGCATGACCTGCTTGGTCTGCCACCCCGATCACCCGGAACGCCTGTGGGCCGGTGCGGCTGGGGGCGGTGTCTGGCACAGCCCCGATGCGGGCATGACATGGCAGTCGTTGTGGCACGACCAACCGTCGTTGAACGTCGGCTCGCTCGCGATCGATCCGCAGCAGCCGGACACGATCTACTGCGGTACTGGTGAGGCGAACCTGTCCGCGGACTCGCACCCGGGGATCGGCGTGATGCGCTCGCTCGACGCGGGCGCGACCTGGCAGATGCTGGCGCCCGCGGCCACACTCGGTCTGCCCCGTCGGATCGGTGCTCTTGCCGTCGACCCGTTCGATTCCCAGCACCTGCTGGCCGGTGGTGTCGGCCACCGCCCGCAAGATGCCGCGGGCCTCTTTGTTTCGCGGGACGGTGGCCTGTCCTGGGGCCGGGTGCCTCTGGCCGGCCCGGCGGGGTATCGCTGTCATGACATCCAATTCCGCACCGACGATGAGGGGCTCATCTACGTCACGATCACCGCCCAAGGAGCGAAGAGCGGCATTTGGCGGAGCCGGGACGGCGGCGTGACGTGGCAGCAACTCGGTGGCGGGCTCCCGGCGCCCGCCGCAATCGGCCGCACCTCACTCGCGCTCGCGCCATCGGATCCGAATGTGCTGTACGCCCAGATAGAGCGCCAGAGCGCCGTGCTGGGCATCTTCCGCACCGGGGACGGCGGCGACACGTGGACCGCCGTGGGCGGCAACCATTTCGCTGACGAGCGGCAGATGTCCTACAACAACACCATCGTCGTCCACCCCTCGAAAGCGAACTGGGTGCTCTGCGGCGGCGTGGACCTGCATCGCACGAAGAACGGCGGCAACACCTGGACCAAGGTGACACGTTGGGACTCCGACCGAGGTAATCCGAACTACGCGCACGCCGACCACCATGCGCTGGTCATGCCGACGGGGGAACCGGGTTCGGTGTACGACATGAACGACGGCGGGATGGACTTCAGCGCCGACGGCGGAACAAAGTGGGAGAACCGAAGCAACGGCCTGGCCACCAACATGTTCTACGACCTCGAAGTTGCCCAGACCAGCGGCGACTTCATCGCCGGCGGCGCTCAGGACAACGGAACACTGGCCACCCTCGATGGGCAAGCGCACACGTACTTCGAGCTCTCCGGCGGCGACGGCGGCTGGGTTGTCATCGACCCCCAGGATGCCAATCATCTGTTCACTACCTGGCAGTTCATGGGAATGGCCCGCTTTCGCGCCAGTGACGGCTGGAAAGAGGTGTCCCCGCCGGAGGACCAGGCGAAGCCGTGGATGATGTTCGTGGCGATGGACCCGAAGAACCGCAAGACGCTGTTCACGGGGTCGCGGCGGGTGTGGCGAACGAAGAACGACGGCGACAACTGGACGGCGGTGTCGGAGGTCCTCGACGGCAGCGACATCACCACCGTCGAGGTCGCGCGAGCCGACACCAACCGTGTCTACATCGGCACCGAGAACGGCGGATTCTTCCGCAGCACCGACGGCGGCGCGACCTGGAGCGACAACCTCGCCAGCACACTTCTGCCCGGCCGCACCCTCACCCGGGTGCAGAGCCGGGCAGGCGATGCCGACGTCGTTTACGCGACGGTCGCCAACTTCGGCACCCACCACGTCTTCCGTTCCGCCGACGGCGGACTGAACTGGACCGACATCGACCGCGGAGAGCTCCCCGACGCCCCCGCGTTGTCGATCGCGCTGCCGGCGGCGCATCCGGGACGGATCTACGTGTGCGGTGACGCGGGGGTTTTTGTCTCCGACGACGACGGCACCAGCTGGGCAAACCTGACCGGCAACCTTCCGAATGTCACGGTCGTCGACCTCGTCTACCACGAACAGGAGCGCTTGCTGACCGCCGCGACCTACGGCCGGAGTATCTGGCGCCTGCCGGTGGACTGACCGTCACTCGCCGCCGCCGTGACGGGTTTCGAACCACTTCGACCGCTGCTCGAGAACGTCCGGAGCTTCGCCGAGCTTCGGTCCGGGCGCACCACGCCGATAGAGCCGGAAGCTCGTCGGCTCCGGCGCTGTGCGGACGACGACGCTGCCGCCGGACGGGATCAGCCCGAGTGTCGCGGCGCCGTCTGGCAATGCCACGACAAGCGAAGCGGCGGGCTGGGCCCACGACAGGAGAAAGCTGTTCACAACGCCGGAGGAGGAGGGATCGACGAATAACACGTCCCCTATGCCGCCCGAAGGGTCGAGTGTTGCGAGTCCCTGATCGGTAAGTTCCCGGGCCGAAACGACAATCGCCCGCCCGCCCTCGGCTGATCGAAACCGCCGACATCCGACAGACGCGTCGACAAGAGCCGCGTCAACCCGGTCCAACGGCCCGTCTCCCCGGTCGGTCGTGCCGAACGACTCGACCGGCTCCCAATCTCCGCGCATACTCACCTCCAGTGAGGTCTACCACTGACAGCCTCGCATCGTTCCCGGGCCCGCGCAGTCGTCGCCAGCAACCGGAAATCTGTGCCCCCACCGAATCGGCCACATCGTCGCCGCTGCACTCGTCATCCTCACGATGTGATGCGTCGTAGCGCTGTGAAGCTGGACTTCAGCGGGGCGTCGGCGCACTCGGCGGGTGCTCGTAGCGCGAATGAGCAGGTTCCGGGCGCGGTTGTCGATCGCGGGGTCGGCGCCATTGAGGGGACCTGGATGCCGTCCCCGGCGCCGGTGTAGCCCCTGTCCGCCAGAGTGGGCAGTCCAGCCGCTGCGGCCGGGTAGAGGGCAGGCAGCGCGTGGGCTCGAGCGCAGGTGATGTCGTGGACCGACCCCGGCTCGACCGGTGAAATCCCGACCGGGTACCCGGTCGGGTCGGTTACGACCTGAATGTTCCCGCCGTGGGCGTGGCGCTTTCCGGAGTACCACAGATCTTGTCCCGCAGCCTATTTCGCACTCGTCAGGTCGGGCGCGAGCTTTGGCGATCACCTCGATCGCTTCGTGCAGGTACCGGCTCATAGCACGCGCTCGGGATCTGCCCGGCGACCGCCAGGCCTTGCCACGGGGGCGTGAGGAGGTCCTGCTCGCCGGCGATCACCAGCGTCGGCGCGGCGACCCGGCCAGCCGATCGAGCGTGTCGTGCTCTTCGTCGGCCCGCCACTGCTCGGCGGTGGTGCGGATCTGCGTCTCGGTCTATGGGAACAGCGGACGGAACTGCTCCATCATCGACTCGAACTCCGGGCTGTTGAGCAGCTCGGGTGAGAAGGCGAGACCGAGCGAGGTCAGCGCGGCCTCCATGTCACCGGTCGCCCACGGATGTCCCAGGGCGGTGAGCATCGCCCGCATGTAGCCGTCCGCCCGTCCCCAGGTCCCGTTCAGCACGAGCCCGCCGACGCGGTCGCCATGGGCGAGGTCGAGATCCTGCGCGACGGCGCTGCCGAGCGACCAGCCCAGCACGTGCGCCCGCTCGATCTCGAGCGCGGCGAGCAGTGCCGCCGCGTCCGCCGCCAGCGACGCCATGGTGATGCGCCCCTCGCCGCGCCGGATCGGCCGAGCCCCCGATTGTCGAAGGCGATCACGCGGTGGCGTGCCGCGAGCGGGGCCACCAAAGGTTCCCGCAGACCCAGGTCGACTCGTCCTGTTTGCTCATTGGGAGTGGAACTTATGAGGCGACGCTCGGGCGGATTCCTCATGGCGGTTTCTTGGTGCACTTGTGTTCGGGGTGCTGACCCCCGTTCCCGCGATCGCGCAACCAGCGCACCCGGCACCCGACCCCAACCCCATCTACCGCGCGCCCGCCGACCTCGGCACCCGTCGTCCCGGTGACATCGTGCGCACCCGCCGCATCGACGCCTGGATGTACGCGAACTCCGACGGCTGGCAGATCGCCTTCCGCTCGACGAACTCGGCGGGCCACCCGATCCTCGCGGTCACCACGGCGCTGCTCCCGCGGGGGTGGCGAACCCGCCGCTGGTGTCGTACCAGGCCATCGTCAACTCACTCGGCACGAACTGTGAGCCATCGCACTCACTGTTCAACCTGGAACTGCAGGAGTCGCCGGGACGCTACCTCGCGCTGCAGCGGGGCTGGGCGGTGTCGGTCCCGATCACCTCGGCCCCACCGGTGCGGCCAGGCTCGGCGGCATGATCACCCTCGACAGCGTCCGGGCCGTGCAACGGCTTCCCGAGCTGGATTTGGCGCACAGTCCGGTGGCCCTGGCCGGGTACTCTCGCGGCGGGATGGCGAGCGCGTGGGCTGCGGCGCTCGCCCCGAGTTACGCGCCGGAACTCGACATCGCCGCGGTGGCGGCGGGCGGGATTCCCGCCGACCTCGAGCAGATGGCCGAGGGACTCGGGTTCAATCCGCATCCCGGATTCGGGCACGCGTTCGCCGCCGCGATCGGGCTCGAGCGCGAATACCCCGACCAGCTTCCGATCTCGTCGCAGCTGAACGCGACCGGCGTGTGAGCGCGTGACTGGATGTCCAACGAGTGCCGGCGCTTCCTGCTGTTCCACGGCGCGTTCCGCAGCGCCGGACATGCTGGCGGCGTCGACAACCCTGTGGGCAGAGCTCGACGGCGCATCAGGTGTTGCGGAACAACAGTCTGCGCTACTTCCGCGACGTCTCCGACCGCACCGCTCTACCTGTGGCACGGCACGCTGGACGGCTTGACACCGTACGACCCCGTCGCCGACGTCGCGCGCCGCTACTGCGCCGCCGGGGCGCGGATACTACGTCTGCTGGTCGCCGCGGTCGGTCGCGAACACCAGGATGCTGGTGGCCGGGATGGTCAAGTGTGCGGAGTGCGGCAGGCCGTGCAGCGGTGTGCCGTCGGCGCTGATTCCGCCCTCGTTGCCCTGCACCCAGGGTTGGGGAAGTGATCGTAGCCTTCGCTGTTGAAGACCTCGTGCCAGTGTCCGGGCCGCGGGAAGCCGGGCCCATAACCGTGGACCGTCGACTCGCCGAGACTGACTACGACCACGACATCGCGCCCCACGTCCGGCACCCATCGGTGAAAGGCCAGCACCCGATTCGCCTCGTCCATCCCGTAGACGGTGATCGGATCGGCGCGCAGCGCCGGGTGCCGCCGCCGCAGCCGGATCACATCCCGGGTGAAGCGGTGGAAGTCGCTCATGCGGCGGTCCCCGCCGCCGAGGCCGTCCCACCAGATCAGCAGGTCCGCCCGGCTGGGGTTGTCGGACCACAGCTGTCCTCGAGGAACTCCTGCCCCATGAACAGCATCGGCACGCCCGGTGCGGTCAGCAGCAGGCCGGTGGCGACGCGGGCGCGGCTGCGGGCGTACCAGGACCGGGGTCGGTAAGGACCGCGAGGCCGTGCAGGTGGCAGATGTCGATGAACGCCTTGAGCTGGTTGACCTGCCCGCGCAGCTGCGCAGGGGACAGCGGCGGGCAGCCCTTGTTCGCCAGCAGCGCATTCGCGGTCTGCAGATACGGGGCGAGGTCCGCCGGGTCGACGCAATAATCCATCTCCGGCGAGAACAGGTCGGTGCCGTTGTAGCCCAGGCTCCACTCGCCCTGGAATTCGACCACGGGAAGCGGCTGGAGCCGCGGTGACGCCCAGATCGGCGAGGTACTCCACCCGGTCGAGGACGTCGAGGAACTTCGCCACCCGACCCGGCCGGCGATCGCGGCCCCGGCCGTCGGCGGCGTAGAACCGGCCCACGTGAAACTGGTACACGATCAGATCCGCGAACGCCGTTGGGCGGAAGTCGACATCGTGCCACGGATAGGAGTCGCGGTCCCGCACGATAGCGTCGCAGTCGGGATACCCGGACAACTCCAACTCCCGCGCCCACGGATCACGCTTGAACCCCTCCCCGCCCGGTCACGAAGAACCCCCATTTGGTGCCGTCCACGACACCCGGGAAGTAGCCGGTCCAGTGGCCACTGGCCGGATCCTTCACCAGCTCGTCCGGCGGTACCGGGCGATGGCCGGCGGCCATGCTCGCCAGGTTCTGCGACTGTGTACCGAGCATGACGTCCTTGCGTGCGCCCGTACGCGCATTGGCGAATTATACGCTTCTCCAACGGTTTTCGAACATCGCTTGAGTAGTGATCGCCCAGACTGTGCAACCGCGAAATTCATTCTCAACCACTTTGCGCAGATCACAACGTTACGGTGAGGAGGTCGGTGATTCCCGAATGGGAAGCGTTGAGCATTGGATGCGGTCCGAGTTGCAGCCGATGTCGAATCCGTTGACGTTCGTGGCCTGGACAGCGAGGTGCCACGATAATCTAAATCAAGTCCGGAACCTGCGGAGGTCAACATGAACTTCGATGTGACAGCCAACCGTGTGGTTCTGGTGGCCATTTGTCTGGGCTACTTCGTCATCATTCTGATCACCAACCGCGGACTGATCGCCGCGCCGCGCTACCGGCTGCTCAGATCGCAGATCAAGGACCTACGCGACCGTGCCTGCATCATGGTCGATCAGGCCGGGACAGAGCCGCATGCGAGGTCCGCGTACGTGTCGATCCTCATGTCTCTCAACGATCTCAAGGGCAGTAAACGGCACCCCGTTCTCGAACGCCTCGGGTGGGTCTTCAACGTGCCGCTCACCAAGCTGGTCGCCGACATCCAGAGGCTCAACGCGCTGCAGCGCAGATTGGTGCAGCTGGTCCCGGGCGACGACCTGTCGGCATATGCAGAACCCATCCTCCTGAAACTGTGCGCGCTCGATCAGGACACCGAGCAGAGGCTGCGCACGCTGCTCGGTGAAGCGACCACCCCCGGCACCAGGCGCATCATCATCGAGGGTGCGCACAAACTGGTGCACGAACGAGAAGAAGAGGGACTGGCCGCCGAGCTGGAAAACACACGTATCACCCTGTGGCTGGCCATAGTCGGCCTGTGCGGGATCATTGCGGTCGGAATAGCTCTCGGACACGAGCAGACGATGCTACTCGGTGCACTCGGCGGATTCCTCGCTCCGGCAGTGACCACGCTCACCGGGAAGCGGGCATCCTCGTCGTGGGGTGTGATGGTTCTCAGCCCCGTCGGTGGTGCTCTGACCGCGGTGGGAGGACTACTGCTGGTGCGATTCCTGTCCGACCCACGAATCAACATCCTCGGCAGCGTCTTCCTGGACAACTCGTGGGACGCTCCCTACACCCCGATCGCCCTGGCGCTTGCGCTGCTGTTCGGCTTCTCCGGCCGATTGTTCTCCAGCATGGCGATCTCGGCGACCGCACAGTTCGACGGGACGAACAAGACCGGGGATGCATAGCGTCGAACGATCGAACGAGGCCCCGATCTTGTCATTCCGCGTTGCCGGCGAGGATTTGGGAGCGCCGATCAACCATAACTCTCCTCGTGAAATGAGGAAGTCGGACATCCCTCCGGCAGGGGCCAGCGTCCGGATTCGTCAGCAGTGTTAGCGATTCAGTCGACACCTTCTACGAAAAGTTCTCCAGCCGTTGCGCAAAATGGGTACGACCAGCGCCCCTGCAGTCGTGGCCGGCGTCCCAGGCCGAACCAGCGGCGACGGGCGGGCACCCGCCGAGGCCGGCGGAGACGTAGCGGGAGCATTTGCGTCGTGCCACCATCCGCACGGAACGTGTTACCCCAGCACCTGATCGACGTCGATGCCCGCCTTCTCGCACAGCGCTCGGAGCAGTTTGTTGTTCTGCTCGGCCAGGGCGTGAGTGGACAGAATGTGGCCGAACTGATCGTCCTGGCGGTCGGCGGGCACCGGGCGGCCTTCGAGACCGAGGTTGGTGACCTCCTTCCACAGGATTTCGGCGATGGCCTCTCGCAGATCAAGCTTGCGCCCGGATCCGTCGTAGAGGGCGACCGGGTGGTCGTCCCGGAACGCGGCGGCGACTTCGCGTGCACTCATGTGTTCGTCCTCCTCGATCGGTACTGCGGGTTGAACCTGTACCCGAAATTGCATGGCCCGATACGGCCATCCGGATTCGGCCCATTCGGACACGATGATATGAAAGTTGTCGAACGTGCTGTCCGGGTGCACGTATCCGCCGTACAGGCGGGTCACGACGTCGGGGCCACCGTTTCCCGACGGTCCCCGTACCGGCCGGAATGTCGGAGCGGTGTGCCAGTTGTCGGTGATCTGTCCGACGACGCGGATGGTGATGTTGTATTCGGCTTCGTTGAAGTAGCTGAGCACCCAGTTGTTCTGCATCCGGCGCAGGCACAGTTCCCCGACCTTGGACCCGACCGGCAGGATCGGGGTGGGCGGATTGCCCCACGCCCAGGAGCCGTTGCTGAACCCCCAGGGCTCGTAGAAGTCCCGGTCCAGCAGCTGGTCCTCGGGGCAGCGGAACAGCAGCACGTTCTTGTCCCGTTCGAGGCCGCCGGTGGTCATCACGTAGACGAACCCGTCCCCGCCGCGTTCCCAGGTCAGCATCCGGCGGTGACCGCCGAATTCCCATCCTTCCCACCGGGCCTTGGGTCCGCCGTGGGTCCAGGTCTCGCCGTTGTCGTCGGAGTATTGGATCTCGGTCCACCGGGTGTCGGGCAGGCCACGGACCGCGAGGACGTGCAGGTAGATCCGGCTGCCGATCACGATCGCGTCGGTCGGGAGTACGGTGTTGAACTCCGGGTTGTTGTGCGGGTAGTCCCAGAGCTGTTTCGCATGGTTGCCCCCGGCCGCGCGGTGAAACCGCACCCCGTCATCGAGGTCGTGGGTGTGGCTGTAGAGCAGTACCGGGCTGCGCCAACCGGGGCCGCCGACCCGGTTCTCGGCGAAGGTGTCACCGAAGAAGAATCCGATCTCGCCCGTGGGCACCCGGACCGGGATGCCCAGGTCGGTGCCGCCCACACCGAACTGCGGCACCGGAGTGAGATCCCTGATCTTCATGACCGCACCAGGTTCATCGGCCGAGAACCTCCCCGGCGATGTAGTCCCACAGCGCCGCGTCGTCGACCGGGAACGGTTCCGGACCCGGGGGCGGGGGGCCTTGCCCCAGACCGAGCATCGCTTCGAGTTCGTCGGTACTCAGGTCGGTGTAGTTGAGGTCGCAGCGTCCGAACGGTGGGCACGGGCCGTTGTCGGTGTACTGGTGCGCGAAATAGCCGTCCGGCTTGATCTTCGGCGATCCGGGCTCCCGGCCGTAACTGGGAGTCACCAACCGAAGACCTGGTGGGCGGGTGCGCCACAGGTCCGCGTTCGACACCGGGTTCCAGTAGCCGATCACCCGCCTGTCGCCGAGCCATTCGCGGGCCCGCCGGATCTCGTCGTTGACCTCCGCCGACTGGTCCCCGGTGATCGCCCCGGCCGCGTCCTCGACGTCGGCCATGACGACCATCCGCGGATGCGGCCCGCCCTTCTCGGTGACCATCTGCATCAGTAAGTCGATGTTCGCCTGACCGGGCCGGAAGAACCAGTACACGATGAAAAACCGCAGCCTGCCGTCCTCACACGCACGCACCGCCCAGTCGTGGTTCGCCGCGAACTTCGAATCCCGCATGTTCCCGCTGTTGGATCGGAAACAGAAGATGTCGTACGGATACGCGTCGGTGGCCGGGGTGATCTGGTACTGCGACACATCCGCCCAGGTCTTGCCGCGCACCACCGGCGGCGGCGGGGTGACCGGTCCGCCGAGGTCAGGGCGTTGCCCGTGGCGGATCACGACATTCCATTCGCCCTCGAACACATAGCCGGTCACCGGCCATCCGTTCAAGATCTGCAGCGCGGTCGCTGCGCGGGCGGTGTCCGTGTCCCAGATTCCGGTTTCCGGTATCCCGCAGGTCTTCTGCCAGCGCCCCAGGCCGTCCTTCCAGGATTGCGGGTCCGTGGGGAACAGGCCGCTGATAGACTCGGCGGGTCCGTCGAGCGGACCGTAGTAATACCCCGCCGGGAGGGGAAACGCGTCAGGATCGGGCGGCCCGTACACCCAGAGGTAGCCGTTTTCGAGCCGGGTGGCGAAGGCGTCCAGCCGGGTGTCACCCTCGGGGAGGTTGATCTGGGTGTGCATCGGGTCCTTGGTGGCCCAGTCCTCACCCCAAAACACGGTGCCCTCGAACTCGGTGAGCATCTGGCGGACCGCCGCGATCTTGTCGGCCGGCATGTTCACCGACGCCCGCACCTTCCAGGGCAACCGGGTGGCATTGAGATCCACGGCCGTCCCGCTCAGATGGTTACTGTTGGCAATATCGTTGTCCCAGCTGAATCCCCAGTAGTCGCGGGGCCGGTAGCTGTCGATCCGCCAGATCCGCCGATGCCAGAGCGCGGCCCAGGCAACCAGGATCGTCGCCGCCGCGCCCCGGCGCACCTCCGGCCGCACGTTGTCCGTGCCGGGCACGAGCGGCTTGACGATCTCGCCGGTATCGCAAATGCGCCAGCCGTTCTCGGAGACTGTGTTCCCCTGGTAGGTGCGAAATCCCATCGCGCTCACCCCTCGTTTCTGTCTCACCGCCACGATCGGACGGTCCCCGATCCTGCAGCGGCGGATGGTCGTCGCGTCGTGCATCCCGGACGATAAGACCACCCACCGACACCACCAACACGCGCCTGCACGGTTCGCCGAGCTTCAGTGTGCCGCCCGGCGCGGCAAAATATTGCAAGTAGCGCCCTACTCGTTTCTCCGGAGCACCCTGGTCGAGCGACCAGTTGTCCACGGGCACGAGGAGATCCGTGGGCGGTCATTACTTGTCTGATCTGCGGACATGACAGTTCCGGTGATAGCACGTTCGAAGTAACGTCCCGGCGTTATGGGCGAGCGCGGACCCCGCTCTTCGGCGTCCAAGTGCCAGCCGCCTCGATCAAAGTCGGAGACGACCAGCAGGGGATGCACCGGACATGGCCGTTGTTGGCTGATGCACAAGCAGGGACACGTCACCGTCCGGCAGGCACGCCCGCGGGGTGCGGGCCGTTGATTGCTGCCGCTCCCCCGGGAACGCGTTCCCAGCAGTGCCCGCCACGGAGTGAGCGGCTCGGGAACGTTCCGACTGCAGTAGTTCCATCATTTCCGTCGGTCGTCACCGGCGGGGACCGGCCGCTACCGCTCTGTCCGCGCAAGGGCGCTGATGGCCGGTAGTCCCGCGATGGTGGCGGGTCCGCGGTGCTCTGTTTTCTACGACGGAGGGTTTCGTGAGGAGAAGTAGTAGCCGATGGCGCTGCCGGTCAGGCCGACCATCGCGGTGAAGACGACCTGGAACGGGCTGCTGGCGCGGTCCCACTTGTCGGCCCCGGCCCACAGCGGCACGAGCAGGTAGATCAGGCCGACCAGGAACGTCGCGACGGAGAGACCGATCGCCAGCGCCTTACGGGTGTCCTCCTGGCGTTCGTCGAGGCGGCGGATGGTGACCTCGGGCTGCTCGGTCACCTGGGGGTCGCTGCTGCCGACGTTGACCTCGTCCACGGTCGCGGTGTCCCGGGCCGCGGCGGTGTCCTCTTCCTCCGCGTTGCGCGGTCCCGGTTCGGTCACTTGAAGACGACCTCCCGCTTGGTGCCGTCGGGCTCCTCGATGAAGACCTTGGCACCGTTGGAGGCGGCCTCGTCGATGTAGGCGGTGGTGCGGATGGCCCGGACCAGGGCACTGGTCTTGGTCGAGGCGTGCCGCTTGGCGATCTCGTCGAGCGTCTTGATGTCGTCGTTGGGCAGGTTCGCGGTGACCTTGGAGACGTCGTCCTTGCTCATGATGCCCTCCTGAAGGTGTGAGTTGACCTGCTCAGTCTACCCCGAAAGCCGTACCAGGTACGGCTCAGATACGCATCACGGGTGGAGATGCGCACCGCGAACAACGCCGCACACCCAGGTGGCGGACGATCGCCGCAGGTCGAGGTGGCGAGCCACCCCTACAAGAGCGCCGAAAACATCGGCTACATACACAACCAGCTCGTTGACGGCAGGTCGGGTATCTCACCCCCAAAATTTGCGCCGCTGCCGCCGGGGCCGACGATGATCTCGGTGGCGTCGGAGGTGCACCCCGGTTGCGGGCGTGGTGCTGATTACTTCGACCGCCCGACCTCCCACACGCGAATTCGCCGAAGAAAGATCAGGGATTTGCTATTGCCCCGACCTCGACCCTTGCCGTCGTGATCGCAGTGCTCGCCCCTACCTGACCGTGCGCACGGTAGTGATGCTCGAACTGCGCCATCTTCACAACCGCCGATCGGTCCCCTTGATAAATGTGCGCAACGAGATCACCAGCGCGATGACCGGCGCCGTCGGTCGGCACGACAGCACCGATCGCCGCCCCTGTCCCGCCGGGCGGCGTTCGACGTCACCCACCCGAGCCGCCCACCGACCGAGAAGACGACAATGTCGAGCCGAAATGACCGACAGACCGCAGCGCAGTGTTTCGACCTCGACGCCGTCCGGTGCGGCCTTAACGTCCGGCCGGTTCCTCGGTGATGTCCTCGAGTAACCAGGATCGAACCAGCCGCTTCACCGACGACGCCGAAGCGCTCCCGTATCGCGGCGACGACAGTGGCGATTCCGCGCTCACGGGGATACGTCCACACCCGTCCTCCGACCCACCCGACCAACATCATTGAGCACCGTCGGTGCTCGGTGGTCGCCAGCGGGCCACGCCGGCACCCACAGCACGATGGAGGCCGTTGTCCGCGATGCCCGGATCGGCGCGTGCACATCATGTTTCGCACGCCATACGCCATACAGAACATCCCGGCCACCGGAGCGCTACCCGGACGCGTCATCGCGCGGTCGACCAACCCAGTAATGAGGAACTTCGCATGGTACAAGGTGGAGTTTCCGGGCAAGCACGCCCTACCACCCATCCCAACCCCCGCGACCGACTGCCACGATCACGATGAGACGCCGACCAGCAGCGCAGGCGCAACGGGTCATGCGGCGGCCCGCCGGTCATCGCGACAGGCATCGTCGCGGGCCAGGCAGGCGGCGCCACCTGCCGGCAAGCCGCGCCTTTCCATTTTCTAACCCTAACGATCCGTGACATCCGAGAGCCCGCGAGACGACAATTAAACAGACCAGTCTTTACGTACGACGCCGAAGCGGTGCCGGAGGTGCAGCGATGCGGGCGACGGACCTCATTCACCAAGGCACAGGACTGCGATTTCACGGGCGCGTCTGTGCGCCCCTGACGATAGTTACCTCGAGCGGCGGCCGGTACGCCGGACCGGGAGCACAGTAATGGACCTGCAGACCCTCTCCACTGCCATGGGCAACCTGTCGACGGCTGAATACGAAAGATTTGTAGGGCCGTTCAACGAGGCACTGTTCGCAGCCGAATGCACAACCGTCAACCGTGTCGCGATGTGGTGCGCTCAGATCGGTCACGAATCCGGCGGGCTGAGATACATGGAGGAGATCGCCGACGGCAGCGCCTACGAGGGGCGGCTGGACCTCGGGAACAACCAACCCGGCGACGGACGTCGGTTCAAGGGCCGTGGCCCCATCCAGCTCACCGGCAGGAGCAACTACCGGCGGTTCAGCGAGTGGGCGCACAGCAAGGGCCTCGTCCCGGCCGATGACCACTTCCTGACCGCGCCCGCACTCATATCCGACCCGAAGTGGGGATTCCTCGCGGCCTCCTACTACTGGACGGTGGCGCGACCCAGGCTCAACGAGCTCTCCGATGCCAGTGACATCGAGGGCGCCACCAAGGCGGTCAACGGCGGCCTGAACGGACTGCCCGACCGCACCAACCGCTGGAATCGTTGCCGCGCCCTCGGGTCGGCCCTGCTGCCCGCCAACATCGAGAGGAAACCGGCCGTGGAGAAAGTTCTCGAGTATCCGCGCATCCACATCAAGCAGGACACCTTCTTCAACTGCGGTCCAGCCTCAACCCAGACGGTGATCCTCGCCCGCACCGGGGGCTTGATTTTGGAGAGTGATCTGGGACATCAGATGGGCACCGACCAGGGCGGAACGGACCATATCGGCCTGGTCGCACCGGTTCTCAACAAGTACGTTTCCGGGGCGGATTACCGGGTGGTACAGATGCCGAATGACCCGCCGACGAAAAAGCAAGCCCAGAAACTGTGGGACGACGTTGTGCGCAGCATCGACAACGGGTATGGCGTGGTGGCCAACATCGTCGCCCCACCCAGCAACTACCCCCGCGGTGTTCGCGGGTCCGTGAGCCCTCAGTATGCGGGTGGGACCGTCTTCCACTACATCGCGATCATGGGGTACGCCGACGACAACGGTGCCCGCGCGTTCTGGGTCGCCGACTCCGGTTTCGTGCCGTACGGCTATTGGTGCTCGTTCGAGCAGATGGCCAGTTTGATTCCGCCGAAAGGCTATACGGCCGCAGCAGGGGGGAACCTGATCGTCCGGGTCGGTGAGATCTGGGCGCAGTTGGTCGGCATCAACGGGAAAGGCTGGCCACAACTGAGCGGGCGCACCCTCGTCGACGCCGTCGCCACCCTCGGCCAGGACATGGGCATCGCCGGATTCGGGCCACCAGCCGGACATACCGATGTCCCGCAACGCACCACCGTCGACGACTGCGTCCTCGACATCTGGACCCAACTGATCGGCATCAACGGGAAAGGCTGGCCACAACTGGGCGGACGCACCCTCGTCGACGCCGTCGCCACCCTCGGCCAGGACATGGGCATCGCCGCGTTCGTGCCACCCGCTGAACACACCGGTGTCCCCGAACCGAGTACCACCGATAACCGTGTCCTCGACATCTGGATTCAGTTGCTGGGCATCAATGGCAAGGGCTGGCCACAACTGGGCGGGCGCACCCTCGTCGATGCCGTCGCCACCGTCGGCCAGGAGCTGGGTCTCGCGGCGTTCGTGCCGCCAGCTGGACACACGAGTGTGCCCCAACCGAGTACTACCGAGAACCGTGTCCTCGACATCTGGATTCAGTTGCTGGGCTTCGACGGCAAAGGGTGGCCACAACTGAACCGCCGCACACCGGTCGACGGGATCGCCACCATCGGCCAGGCCAGGGGTATCCCCGGTTTCACCTCGTAGGAAGGGAGTTTCGGGCCGTACCGATACCATTCGGCCCCGAACATCAGACCATCTGAGCCGCCTCGCCCTGCTGCGACATCTGAAGGGGTGGCGGAGAAGGTTCTGCGTGCCGTTGAGACGCGCGACACCCGCGCAGCACACCGGGCGGCGGGCCTCGGGATGGCTGAAATGAGCGCGGCCGAGGGCAGGAGGCGGAATGTCGTTCGTCAAGTCCTTGAATCCGCTGGCGCAGTTCGATATCGGCGGCACCGACCTGGGCATTCCGTTTCGGATGCCGAACGGTCAGATCGGGTTCGTCCTCGGTGACACGTTCGCCGGGACACAACCCCAGGTGGGTGGGCCGAATTGGCGTTCCCCGATGCTCCTACGCAGTGACACCCACGACGTGACCATGCCGATCACCTTCGCATCGGCCGCCCGCAACGCGAAGCAGTTGTGGGACTACGTGCACGACAACCCGGAGTACTCCACGATTCTGCCCTGCGATGCGATCTCGATCGGCGCCCGGATCTACCTGTGGGTGATGGTCACCCAGGGCCTCGGCAACGAGAAGTGGTGCGAGATCCGGTATTCCGATGACCTCGGCGAGACCTGGACCGGCACCGGCGTGAAGTGGTCCACGTCCGTCTACGGCGGCAAACGCACCATGATCACCTGGGAGAAGGGCGGCGACGGGTTCGTCTACGTCATCTCCACCGGCGGTCTGGCCCGGAACAAGAACGCGATCCTGCACCGAGTCCCCGAAGCCCAGATCGCCGACCCGGCCGCGTGGGTGCCGTGGGGCTGGAACGGCACCTGGGGTTGGGGTAACCCGCCCGGTGACGACCCCACCCGGGGCATCCTCCCGGACCGCACCAAGTTGGGTGAGATCTGCCTGCGCCGGATCCAGGGCAACCTGGTGTTCTCCGGGTTCGATGCCGGCGCCTACAACGCCTTTGTGAAGGTCGCGGCGAAGCCGACCGACAATTGGCACACCGCGAAAACCTATCGACCGGTGAAGGGCTCGTTCTTCGGTCCGGGTGGTCCCGATGTCGTCGATCGGCTCTACGGCTGCTACATCCACCCCGACAGCCGATTCGACCGTCCCGGCGGCTTCGCCATGATCGTCAGCCAATGGGCGTCGGACGGCAACCCCTACCGGGCGATGCAATACCGCATCTCCGGCATCACACCGGTGACGCCGGTGACCACCACCCTGTCCGGGGAGATGACTCCGGCGGTCACGACCCTGACCGACCACCCCACCGCTGAAGGGACAACTGCAATGGCTTTCCCGTTTGTGCCCGTCGCTGGCGGCAACAACATCATCTCCTCCGGTTTCCGCACCCCGGGGCGGCCCGATCACAACGGCATCGACTTCGCCGCACCCCAGGGCGAGCCGATCTACGCCGTCGAGGACGGGGTGGTCGTCCGCTCCGGCCCGGCCTCCGGCTTCGGGAACTGGATCGTCCTCGACCACCAGGCCACCCTCCACGTCGACACCGTCTACGGGCACATGCGCGCGGCGGACCTGCTCGTATCGCAGGGCATGTTCGTTCGCGCCGGCCAGCAGATCGCCCGGGTCGGCAACGAGGGCGACTCCACCGGCCCGCACCTGCACTTCGAGGTCTGGAACTCGCCCGGCCGCTTCGGGGGTGCCGCGATCGACCCGAAACCGCTCCTCGTCGGCGCCGCCAACCCGCCCACCGGAACCATCGACCCGGCCACCGGGACGTTCTACGGGGTCGACATCTCCAACCACCAGGGCAACTTCGACATCGCCGCCACCAAACGCGAAGGGTTCTCCTTCATGGCGGCCAAGTGCACCGAGGGCGACTTCTTCAAAGACTCCTTCTGGCCCCGTAACCGCGACCTGATGCAACAGCACTTCCCCGGCATGTTCTGCGGCTACCACTTCGCCCGCAACGGTGACCCGATCACCGCACAGGTCGCCAACCTCAAAGCGCACCTCGGCGATCCCAGCATCCCGGTCATGCTCGACTACGAGGACCCCAACACCCCCGGTAGCGGCGCAAACATGCGCCAACTCGTCGACGCCATCAACGCCGCGGGCATGCGGGTGTGCGCGATCTACCTGCCCCGCTGGTACTGGCAAGGCCACATGGGCTCCCCACCCCTGAACGATCTGCCCCCGCTGTGGAATTCGCACTACGTCACCGCATCCGGATTCGCCTCCGTCATCTACCCCGGCAGCGGATTCGCCGGCTGGAAGGACTACACCCCCGGCGCCCCGGTCGAGATTCTGCAGTTCTCCGACAAGGGCCGGGTCGCCGGGAAACTGGTCGATGTCAACACCTACGAGGGCACCCTGGACGAGCTGCGAACACTGTTCAGCGGCGCCCCCGGCCAACTCAGCGTCGACGACCGCGTCCTCGACTTCTGGATCCAGCTGCTCGGCCCCGGCGGCGCCGGCTGGCCACAACTGAACAACCGCTCCGTCGTCGACGCCCTCGCCGAGATCGGCATGCACCACGGCGTCCCCGGCATGACACCCCCACCAGCCGGCGCCGCAGCCGTCCCACTGCCCGCCACCACCGCCGATCGGGCCCGCGACGTATTCGATCAGATCCGAGGACCCGACGGCACGGGTTGGAATCAGCTCGGGAACCGCTCGCTCGTCGACGCCATCGCCGCCATCGCCCACCAACTGCAAGTACCCGGGTATTGAACCAAGATCGCAGGCAACGACGACGGTAGATGACGAAAAAGCCGGACCTCGAGAGCATTCGGCCGGGCACCGTTGGTCATCCACAGCCGAGGAGGGTGAAATATGACCGACCCAGGTTCTCGAGGCGGTGACGGCGGATCCTCGCGGGACGACTTCTCGGGCGAGCGCCTCGACCGGCAGACCGCACCCCCCCAACTCGAGGATGACGACAACCGCCGACGGTGGGGCCTGGGCACGGCCCCCGACGACCGCGGTCCGTACCTCATCGAGCTGAACGTCCTGCACATCGACGGGCTCTCCGGGGCCACCAACGCCTTCCGTCAACTCTTCACCGACGTCCTCGGTGCGACATCCGGGAGCAGGGCCGACCCGTGGCAGCTGACGAAAATCTCCAAAGGCTACTTCCGGTGCGAGATGACCCTGGCGGAGTGGAAGCAGCTGGTGGCGGTCGACCAGGACCGCGCACTCCGGGCGGCCGCCGCTGCCGCTGCCGCGGCGGCCCGCCGGCAACGGCTCGCACCCGACACACCCGGTGCCGGGGCCGCGGCGCCATCCGACTTCCCGTACCGCACGATCTACCGACTGTGGCCCGACTTCCCCGTCCGCGCCCACATCTGCAAGTCCGTCTCCACCATCAAGGCCGACGCCGCCCTGCGTTCCTTCGAAGCCAGTGGTGAAGGCATCTGCTGGGCCGTCCTGGATTCAGGGATCGACGCCACACATCCACACTTCGGCGACACCACCGGCGAGCACCTGCTGTTGGACGCCGCGGTCCGCAACCTGCACCGATGTTTCGTCGAAGTGGACGGTCACCGGCTGCCCGACCCGGACGAGGACCCGGCCGACGGCGGCCCACTGTCCAGGGACGACCGCAGCCAGCGCATCGACCTGCACCGCACCTCGGCACTGACCGACCCGCTGGGGCACGGGACCCACGTGGCCGGCATCATCGCCGGGCGAGCCTCGCACACGGTGACCAACGTGGTCCTCGAACGCCAGGACCGGATCGTCGCGGGCGACGAGGACGACAACGAACCCACCCGGGTGACAGTGACCAACGCGCGAGTCATCGGCACCGACCGCGAACGCGAACGCTTCCACGGCGTGGCACCGGGCTGTCATCTGGTGAGCCTGCGCGTCCTCGACGATCAGGGTGCGGGCAGGTCCAGCGACATCGTCCGCGCCCTGGAATACATCCGCGAGAAGCTCAACGACAACCCCAAGCTCCTGCGGGTGCACGGGGTGAACCTCAGCGTGGGATACGACTTCGACGCCGAGATGTTCGCCTGCGGCCAAAGCCCGCTGTGCACGGAGGTGAACCGGTTGGTGCAGTCCGGTGTCATCGTGGTCGCCGCCGCCGGCAACACCGGCTACTCCACCCTCCCCACCAGCACCCGCGTGACGAAGGTCGGGTTGTCCAACACCATCAACGATCCCGGCAACGCCGCCGGCGCGATCACCGTCGGATCAACGCACCGCGACTCGCCCCACACCTTCGGGATCTCCTACTTCTCGTCGAAAGGGCCCACCTCCGACGGGCGCCTCAAGCCCGACCTCGTGGCGCCCGGAGAACGCATCGTCTCCTGCGCGGCCGGAACCAAGCAGGACACCGCACTGGCGAAGCTCGCCGCTCCGCCACCGGGGATCGGGGCCACCGCCCCGCCCGGCAGCCCGCCCGCGCGCACGTCGCTAACCGCGTACTACCTCGAAGACAGCGGCACCAGCATGGCGGCACCCCACGTGTCCGGGGCGATTGCCGCGTTTCTCTCGATCCGGCAGGAATTCATCGGGCGCTCCGACGAGGTCAAACGGATCTTCCTCGCCAGCGCGGTCTCCCTGGGCCGCGAACGCTACTTCGAAGGCCACGGTCTCGTCGACCTGATGAAGGCCATCCAATCGGTGTGAAAGGACATCCGCGATGATCACCGGGCAATTCGAGATTGAGTTCACCAAGGACGGGCTGGTCCACGACGAACACCAGGTAACCCGGCTCCTCGACGGGCTCGCCGACACCACCGACCTACTCGTCCTTGCGCACGGCTGGAACAACGACAAGGCCGAAGCCACCGCGCTCTACGACACACTGATCACCTCGCTCGAGGCGGTCGGACTGCCCGAATCCGGACCCGGATCCCGCGTGGCCGTGATGAGAGTGCTGTGGCCGAGCAAAAAATTCGCACTCGAATCGCTCATACCCGGCGGAGGAGCCGCCACCGCGACCGCAGCCAACGATGCAGCGCTCCTGACCGCCCTGCAGCATCTCGAGCAGGCCCCTGTGCTGCTGGGCACCGACGGCACAGACCCGACGCGAACACACATGGTCGAACGCGCGATAGCCCAGATCGAGGACCTGGACACCTCCGCAGACTCGCGGCGCGAATACGTGCTGCAGATCCGTAGCCTCCTGGACCCGAGCGAGGCACACGCCGACGACGCCTCCCAAGAATTTTTCGACCTCGACCCCGAAAGGCTGTTCCACAAGTTCACCGGCGAGGTGCCCGTCCTGCTGCCGACCGGGCCCGGGGGTGCGGCCGGGAACACCAGCGGCGGAGCCGCCTTTCTCGGAGACCTGTTGTCCGGCGCCAAGGCCGCCGCACGCCGTATCGCGAACTTCGCCACCTACTACACGATGAAGACCCGCGCCGGCGCCGTCGGCCGCACCGGTGTGGCCGGGGTCCTCGGCCGAGCCCGCGAACGTCACCCCCAGCTGCCCATCCACCTGACCGGGCACAGCTTCGGCGGACGGCTGGTGACGGCAACCGCTGCCGCACTCCCACCCTCACAAGCCACGCTCAGCCTCGCCCTGTTGCAGGCCGCCTTCTCTCACAACGGACTCGCCCAACGATTCGACGGACAATACGACGGCGCGTTCCGTGCCGTCCTCGGCGAGCACCGCGTCAACGGGCCCGTCATCGTCACACACACCAGAAACGACCTCGCCGTCGGCGTCGCCTACCCCCTCGCCTCACGGATTGCCCGCGACAACGCCGCCGCGCTCGGCGACCACGACGACCCCTACGGCGGGATGGGACGCAACGGCGCCCAACACACCCCCGAGATCGACCCCACCGAACAACTCCTGCGGAAGGTGACCCCCGCCCACCAATACACGTTCGCAGCCGGCAAGGTCTTCAACCTCCAGGCCGACGCGACGATCACCGACCACGGCGACGTCGCCAACCAAGCCGTCGCGCAAGCCCTGCGCGACGTACTCCGATTCCGCTGACCCCGGTGTCACGACATCTCCTGGCCGAGCTCTCGCACCGCCATGGTCTGTCCTGACCGCGAATCCGAGCCACCAACAGCCTCGGAATCCGACGTCGGGCGTACCGTTCGGCCGATTCCTCACTACGGGCGGCGGGCACCGCGTGCGGTTCCACGGCTCAGGCCGAGCGGGCATCGGGCCGCGGTGCGAGGTCCGACCGAGCCCCGACGTGCTCGGCAAGGGCGAGCCAACAGACAGCGCGACAACCGAAGACAAGTAGTGGGCTACGCGTGATCGAGGGACTCGTCGGCGGCAGCGTCGGAATACAAGAGCGATACATGAGCGGAGAGTTCCGGGGTTGGGAGTTCCGATGCGAGCGACAAGTCACGTTCCGACAGGCGCCGCAAGGCCGATTCCGTTCGCTGCGATCGCCGCAGCGCTCGCCGTGGCGGTGGCAACACTCGGCGCCTGCAGATCCGACCCCGCACACCCGCCGAGCCAACCGGCCCCACCTGCGGCGACCTCTCCAACACCCGCTGCGTCAGCCCCGACGAGCATGTTCTTCCCTACCGTCGAACAGCACCGCACCCGGCCGGTAGGGACCCAACCGACGACACCGGAGAACAAGCTCGGTGTTCCGAGCGCACCAACACAACCGACGCTGCCCGGCCCACCACCCGGTACCAACCCGGATACCGATACTCCCGTACCGTCGCCTCCGGTCCCGACGACCGCGCCGCCCACCGACGGCGGCACACCGCCCGATGAGTGAGAACTCGGCGACGACAACGACACCGATCCACACCTGGATCGGTGTCGTCACCACGATTCTCGCCCCGACCACCCTGATCACAGCGCTGTGCTACTACTTCGGATACATCTACACCCGCAAGAAGCTCGCCTACTTCGGCGTCGACTGTGATGCTCTCGGATTCACCTCCAGCGATTACGTGCGAGGCAGTGTCACTGTTCTGTACGCGCCGCTCCTTTTTCTCCTCGTCGGGTGGTTCGCGGCGGTCTGGGTCGGGGACTACGCGCGCCGCTCGATCAGAACCGGACAGCGGCCGCACCTTGTTCGCACCATCGGACGAACCACACTCGCCGTCGGGACAGCTCTCATGCTCACCGGGATCGTCGGCGTCATGGCGGGCGGGTACACGGCCTCTCTCGCACTCATCTCCTGGGCGTTCTCGCCGATCGCGCTCGGGATGGGTGGCCTTCTCGCGGTCGGAGGTTACTGGGCACTGACCATCTCCACCACCACACCGAGCACGCACCACACCACTCCGACCGCACGAGTCAGCCAAGTCCTCGTGATTTCGGTGATAGTGCTGGCACTCTTCTCCGTCATGCACTCCTTCGCGTCCTGGCTCGGCGACAACGACGCACAGACCATCGCCCACAACCTCTGGGCGAAGGAATCCGTGGTCTCCGTCGTCAGAGCAGAACGCTTGGATGTGCCACCGAATCTGATTGCGGAGACTCTGGTCGAGACCCCGCCAGGGCAACCACCTCTCTTCCGGTACGAGTGTTTCCGAACTCTCGTCGCACGAAGCGATCTGTGGGTCCTCGTTCCAGCAAAGTGGTCAACTGACAACGGATACGCGGTGATTCTTCCCGCCGACTCCTCGGTCGTCAGCCTGTCCCGGTCGACCGATTTCAAGGACATCGCCGAAGCCCACACCGACATCGTGACCGCGCCCTGGCAGTGCCCTGAACGCGCGCCGCCACCCTAACCGAATCAGCAGAACCGTGCAGCCGCTGCACACCGCCTTCGCATCCAAAGGGCACTCCGATCCGGTCACGGGTCGAAGCGCCTTCCGTGTCATGCCTTAGCCTGCGGTCGGTCCCTGTCGGTCGAATAGTCCTCCCCGAGACCGCGGCACGGTGCTGCGTCCGGTCTCGTTCGCCGCCAGCGGGGGGCGAAGTCGTCATCCCCACCGACGACGAGGCGGTGTCCCGGCTCGACCAGAGGGCCATCGACACCCTGTGCGCCTACGAGAAGGCCGAACATGCCACCGGATTCGACCCGGCTCCTGGCCCGGCCGCCGGTAACGGCCGCCGAAGGCGGCTGCACCGCAGTCGATAGGGGCTGCGGGTCTATCGCGGTGTCGCCGTGGCCGTCCCGGTGCTGCGCAGCCGCGGCAGCAGCAGGCCGAGGACAACCATCCCCAGCCCGAGGGCGAAGTGCAGCCAGTTGTCCGCAGTGTTGACCGGCACAAAATTCGCGCTGCTGTCCTGGTCGGTGGTCACCGCGGGGATGAACCCGAGCACCCCGACCATCAGGAACACCGCACCCACGAGCAGGACCGCTGCCTGGACCGGGGTGGCGAACAGGGAACCACGCTGGGCAGGCTGTGCGGCATCGCCGAAACCCTCTGTCTCACTCAAAAGCTGGACACATCAGAGAGCCACTGAACGGAATACCCGAGAGCCCGACCCCGAACCCGAGTCCATGACGGATCGGGGACCCTATTCCGGTCGCGGATCGGGGAACTCCAGGGTGGGAGCGTCGACCAACGAGTTGAGCCAGGTCAGCGCCTCGATGAGGGCGGTGACCCGCACCTCGGAGTCAGGTTCACGTTCGGCGGCACCCAGGTGCACCCGGGCGGCGCCGGGATCACCGGCCAGCAGGGAAGCACCGACCGCGCCACCCGGCTTTGCCGCGCAGGCAACTGTCGGGCATCGACGACCTGCCCGGCGCCCGTGCGGGCCTCGAGGGACGTACGACTCCCCCTCCCCGCAACACCCCGTCCGAGTCGGCGCCCCGCCCCGTCAAGGACCGAGCGTTCGTCATCGGGCGCCATCCGACCACCTGCAGTCAGCTGGTGGGCCAGGCCTGCGGTTTCGACCTCCAGACCGTCTACAACGACGTCGGTGACCGACTCGAGGGTTTCGTGCACACCGCGGACTTGGGCCCGTATGCCGACCGGATGGGAGTCGCCGCCTCGGCGAAGCTCTCCCTGCAGGCCTGTGTGCTGGCTCGGACCTCCGGAAAAACGTTCCTCGAATTCGTCGACGTCAGCCAACCCGCCCACCCCGACGCCGGCAGTCCGGAACTGTTCCCGTTCTGGAACCGTGCGCGTGAGGAACTGTGCCCCCTGTATCGGCACGGCTGGTGACGAACCGGCGTACGGCGGTTTCGCGACGCTTCCAGGCCAGGGACCGGCCACGACCACGACGGGCCATCCTTACCCTGATCTCACGCCCTTTCGCCAGTTCCGGCACGCTGCAAGGTTCGGCAGACCGGGCCGCTGACGATCGGTACCGGTCAAGCCGTGATCAACGTAGATCCGTTCCGGTGACACCCCGGGCCCGAGCAGAGCGTGCTGTGCGGTCAGGTCTTGCTGATCGGTGGACACTCGTGCATACCCGATGTACATCGCTGATTACCGGTCGCGCAGCGGCTCGGCCGGTCCGGAGCGCGGGCCCATCGCAGTCGACATCGAGGGTGCGGACGTGTTGCCGCCCGTCTGGCCGGTTCTCAGCCCTACCCGGAGACCGATGCGTATCTGAGCCGTACCTGGTACGGCTTTCGAGGTAGACTGAGCGGGCCGGGATCACCCTCAGGAGGACATCATGAGTAAGGACGACGTTTCCAAGGTCACCGCGAATCTGCCCAACGACGACATCAAGACGCTCGACGAGATCGCCAAGCGGCACGCCTCGACCAAGACCAGCGCCCTGGTCCGGGCCATCCGCACCACCGCCTACATCGACGAGGCCGCCGCCAACGGTGCCAAGGTCTTCATCGAAGAGCCCGACGGCACCAAACGGGAGGTCGTCTTCAAGTGACCGAACCCGACGGGCCCACCGTGCCCGCTGAGGACGATGTCACCGCCCGGGACGACACGACCGTCGACGAGGTCAACGTCGGCAGCACCGACCCCCAGGTGACCGAACAGCCCGAGGTCACCATCCGGCGCCTCGACGAACGCCAGGAGGATACCCGTAAGGCCCTGGCGATCGGCCTGTCCGTGGCCACCTTCCTCGTCGGCCTGATCTACCTGCTGGTGCCGCTGTGGGCCGGCGCCGACAAGTGGGATCGCGCCAGCAGCCCATTCCAGGTGGTCTTCACCGCGATGGTGGGCCTGACCGGCAGCGCGATCGGCTACTACTTCTCCTCGCGCAATCCCCCGTCGTAACCGATTGGGGAACACGGAGCAGCCCCGCGCCGGGGTCCCGTCCCCATCGATCTCGATCCTCCCTGCTCACTGCTACGCCGACCCTCAGAGGCGTTCCACAGCACCGCGGTCATCCGGCTCGGTCCGCCGGGGCAACGCGCCGGCTGACCTGGCACCGGGGAATGAGTACGGCACGCCTCGCGAATTTTCCCGGCTCGGGCGTCACACTGAAGCTCGGGAGAACCGGGCGGGCGTTGGTGTCGGTATGTGGTCCTATCGTCCGGGATGCACGGAGCGACACACAGCCGCGGCG
Organism: Rhodococcus sp. IEGM 1307; assembly: GCF_030056915.1. Classification (NCBI taxonomy): domain Bacteria; kingdom Bacillati; phylum Actinomycetota; class Actinomycetes; order Mycobacteriales; family Nocardiaceae; genus Rhodococcus; species Rhodococcus sp. IEGM 1307. The sequence continues at coordinate 100,366 of NZ_JASHKW010000024.1, read as the reverse complement.
GGAGCGGAAGCAGTGCAGCCAGGACCGTGGTGACGACGGAGGGTGAGCGCGATGGGATTTCGCAGCTATAAGGGGAACACAGTCTCCGAGAACGGCTGGCGCATTTGCGATACCGGCGAGATCGTCAAGCCGCTCGTGCCCGGCACCGACAACGTGCGGCCGGAGGTGCGCCGGGGCGCGGCGGCGACGATCCTGGTTGCCTGGGCCGCGCTCTGGCATCGGCGGATCTGGCGGATCGACAGCTACCGGCCCCGTGACTATTGGGGGTTCAGCTGGGACAACGATATTGCCAACAGTAACCATCTGAGTGGGACGGCCGTGGATCTCAATGCCACCCGGTTGCCCTGGAAGGTGCGGGCGTCGGTGAACATGCCGGCCGACAAGATCGCGGCGGTCCGCCAGATGCTCACCGAGTTCGAGGGCACCGTGTTTTGGGGTGAGGACTGGGCCACCAAAGACCCGATGCACACCCAGATCAACCTCCCCGAGGGTGACACCCGGCTGGACGCCTTCGCCACCCGGCTCGAAAACGGCTACCTCTGGGTGTACGGGCCGCCCGATCCGGACGCGTTCCCCCTCCCGGCGGGGTATTACTACGGTCCGCTCGACGGACCCGCCGAGTCGATCAGCGGCCTGTTCCCCACGGACCCGCAATCCTGGAAGGACGGCCTGCGGCGCTGGCAGAAGACCTGCGGGATACCGGAAACCGGAATCTGGGACACCGGCACCGCCCGCGCGGCGACCGCGCTGCAGATCGCGAACGGATGGCCGGTGACCGGCTATGTGTTCGAGGGCGAATGGAATGTCGTGATCCGCCACGGGCAACGCCCTGACCTCGGCGGACCGGCCACTCCGCCGCCGCCGCCGGTGGTGCGCGGCAAGACCTGGGCGGATGTGTCGCAGTACCAGATCACCCCGGCCACCGACGCATACCCGTACGACATCTTCTGTTTCCGATCCAACAGCGGGAACCTGCGGGATACGAAGTTCGCGGCGAACCACGACTGGGCGGTGCGTGCCTGTGACGACGGCAGGCTGCGGTTTTTCATCGTGTACTGGTTCTTCCGGCCCGGTCAGGCGAACATCGACTTACTGATGCAGATGGTCACCGAGAAGGGCGGGCCGCATCCGCGGATGGTCATCATGGCCGACGTCGAGGACGCGGCCGGGGCGATCACCGGGGACCAGTCGGCGGAGGTCAACGACGAGATCCGGCGGGCCCGCGAATGGCTCGGCGAGCGGCGGGTGATCGGCTACTGGAACCCGGTGTCGAACGCGGACCTGTGGCGCACCCGCCCACCAGGTCTTCGGTTGGTGACTCCCAGTTACGGCCGGGAGCCCGGATCGCCGAAGATCAAGCCGGACGGCTATTTCGCACACCAGTACACCGACAACGGCCCGTGCCCACCGTTCGGACGCTGCGACCTCAACTACACCCACCTGAGTACCGACGAACTCGAGGCGATGCTCGGTCTGGGGCAAAGCCCACCGTCCCCGGGTCCGGAACCGTTCCCGGTCGACGACGCGGCGCTGTGGGACTACATCGCCGGGGAGGTTCTCGGCCGATGAACCTGGTGCGGTCATGAAGATCAGGGATCTCACTCCGGTGCCGCAGTTCGGTGTGGGCGGCACCGACCTGGGCATCCCGGTCCGGGTGCCCACGGGCGAGATCGGATTCTTCTTCGGTGACACCTTCGCCGAGAACCGGGTCGGCGGCCCCGGTTGGCGCAGCCCGGTACTGCTCTACAGCCACACCCACGACCTCGATGACGGGGTGCGGTTTCACCGCGCGGCCGGGGGCAACCATGCGAAACAGCTCTGGGACTACCCGCACAACAACCCGGAGTTCAACACCGTACTCCCGACCGACGCGATCGTGATCGGCAGCCGGATCTACCTGCACGTCCTCGCGGTCCGTGGCCTGCCCGACACCCGGTGGACCGAGATCCAATACTCCGACGACAACGGCGAGACCTGGACCCACGGTGGCCCCAAGGCCCGGTGGGAAGGATGGGAATTCGGCGGTCACCGCCGGATGCTGACCTGGGAACGCGGCGGGGACGGGTTCGTCTACGTGATGACCACCGGCGGCCTCGAACGGGACAAGAACGTGCTGCTGTTCCGCTGCCCCGAGGACCAGCTGCTGGACCGGGACTTCTACGAGCCCTGGGGGTTCAGCAACGGCTCCTGGGCGTGGGGCAATCCGCCCACCCCGATCCTGCCGGTCGGGTCCAAGGTCGGGGAACTGTGCCTGCGCCGGATGCAGAACAACTGGGTGCTCAGCTACTTCAACGAAGCCGAATACAACATCACCATCCGCGTCGTCGGACAGATCACCGACAACTGGCACACCGCTCCGACATTCCGGCCGGTACGGGGACCGTCGGGAAACGGTGGCCCCGACGTCGTGACCCGCCTGTACGGCGGATACGTGCACCCGGACAGCACATTCGACAACTTTCACATCATCGTGTCCGAATGGGCCGAATCCGGATGGCCCTACCGGGCCATGCAATTTCGGGTACAGGTTCAACCCGCAGTACCGATCGAGGAGGACGAACACATGAGTGCACGCGAAGTCGCCGCCGCGTTCCGGGACGACCACCCGGTCGCCCTCTACGACGGATCCGGCCGCAAGCTCGATCTGCGAGAAGCCATCGCCGAGATCTTATGGAAGGAGGTCACCAATCTCGGTCTCGAAGGCCGCCCGGTGCCCGCCGACCGCAAGGACGATCAGTTCGGCCACATCCTGTCCACCCACGCCCTGGCCGAGCAGAACAACAAACTACTCCGGGCACTGTGCGAGAAGGCGGGCATCGACGTCGACGAGGTCCTCACCTGAACGGACCCAACCCCCGTGGCCTACGCGGTCAACGAGTACAAGTTCACCACGTCAGCGACAACCAGGCCGCGGCGGCGTGGTACGCCCACTCGAGACGGTGATGGTCCGTCACGACGTTCTGTTCGATGCAGCGAAACAGCTATCAGGACTTGATGTTCGGATGTACGCACGCTACCGCGGGACGGACGCGGAGGCGATCATGAACCCGCTCGACAGAGCGGTAGCCGCGGCGGCGGCTCAGCGACCCGAATACAGCTCCTCGATGGTGGCCGCGTACTTGGCATCGATCGGCCAGCGCTTGAGTTTCATGGTGGGGGTTAGTTCGTCGCCGGACGGCTCCCAGATGTTCGGCAGCACCGCGTGCCGCTTGATCTGCTCGACCCGGGACACCTTCGCGTTCGCGGCCTGCACCGCGTCCTCTACGGCGGCGAGCACGACCGGATCCCGTGCGAGTTCCTCGTGCGCCTGCGCGGTCAGCCCGTGGCGCTCGGCGAACGCGGCGAGACTGTCGGGGTCGAGCGCGAGCAGCGCCACGTTGTACGGCCGGTCGTTGCCGATCACCGCAGCGCCGCCGAGCATCGGGCAGGCGGCCCGGAGGGCGCCCTCGATGTTCGCCGGCGACATGTTCTTGCCCGCCGCGTTGACGATGAGCTCCTTCTTGCGGTCGACGATGCGGACGTATCCGTCGGCATCGATCTCGGCGATGTCGCCGGTGTGCAGCCACCCGTCCTCGTCGATCGCCTCGGCGGTCCGCCCGGGATCGTTGCGGTAACCACGCATCACCAGCGGACCGGAGCCGCGACTCGACGGTGAGCACCCGTGACTCCGGGTCGGATGCAACCTGATCGGCCCGTTCCGGCCCCTGCCTGCGCGTACGACGTCTGGAGATCGGGCAACGCCTCGACCCCGATCTAGCCGCCACCTACTCGCGGTGGCTCACCGACCACGAGCAGAAATCCAGCTCCCTATCCCTGGCCGACACGGCTTGACAGCATTAGAAGCATCCATCGGCCTGGACGCAAACCCGCGAATCGAATCAGCCGGCGGCACCCCAGACGGAAGTGCGGGTAGCGCTTGTTTCATCCGAACGACGGACTACCGCCGCACGTCCGGCGGTCGCGAGAATGTCATCACACGAAATCGACAAGGGAACACAACATGGTCACTCTACGTACATTATCGACGACGTTCAGGGGCGTCGCTGTGGCAGCTGCGCTGGCCGTCGGAGTCAGTGCTGTCGGGCTCGCTTCAGCCCCAACCGTCGCGGCTGCCGGATGGAACTGCAACTACGGCTTTTCCACGGTTGGGCCGTGGAAAACCTGCGCTAACACCGATAGCGGCGGTTACGCGGTACAAATACTATGTCGAAACAAAATCACCGCCACCTCGTATGTCAAGACCGGCAACCGCGTCTACCGCAGTGGCCAGCTCTCCTCGATCCAGAGTTGCAACAACTGGTACGAGAACTTCTACGGCCAGCCGTTCTAGGGTCACGGTGCACCTTTCTGGTGTCGAGATCCCGCACGGGGAAAAGCTCGCGTGCCAGGCGCTGGGACGAAAACGGGGATCCCACTCTGATTCGTATCGTTTCACTCGCCGCTCTAGTTCACTCATGGTGCCATGACTTCGAGAGACTTTGCTCAATCCGTGGAGAGGTGATTTCGGCGGGGTTGCTGGTGGTTTCGATCCTTCGAGCTGTGGGTGGGCATGCGCGGTCCGCTGACCGGTGTCATCCTCGGAGTCGCAGTCATCCTCGGGCTGGCCTCTCAGGGCCTTCTGGCTGTACATGGTCACCGGGCTCGTCTACCCAGTTTCAAAGCGCCATTGGCGTCTACCTCGATCCCGCGTCAGTGTCGGCCACCGGGACTCGCGGCATTCTGTGATCTGACCTTCCGCGGCACTTCCTGTCATCCCCCAGTCACCCACTCGATAGGTCGAGGGCCGAGATCACTTGGGTGGCCATATTTTGATGCCCGCGCGGGTTGGGATGGAGTGGTTCTGAGTCGGACTCGGGGACCACTCCCTCGAGCCACCGGGTGGGTCCGGGTGCGCAGACATCGTGACCGACGCTGGATGTGCGGGTGTCGACGTAGGTAGCTCCCGAGGCGAGGGCGTGCTCCGCCATGACAGCGTTGAGGCGGTCGAGCCGGGCTTGGAGATAGGTGGCGCTGGACGGGGCCATCGGTTGGATTGTGGGGCAACCGCCGTCGCGGATGGCGGTGGGGTATCCGACGAACACGACGTCCGCTTTCGGGGAACGGATGTGGATTTCGTGTGCAACGTGGTTGTAGGTCGGTCCCATCCGGTCGATGGCCTGGTCGAAGCGGTCCGGTCCCGTGCCAGTGGTCGGGACGCATGAGGTTGTCGGACGGGGAGCGAGGGGTAGGTCGAGGCAGGAGAGCGCGAGGTCGAAGAGGCCGACGTCGTTGCCGCCGATCGTAACGGTCACCAGCTCGGTGTCCTTGTCGAGGGCGTCGTATTGCGCGGGAACGTTTCCACCGAACTTGGTGTGCTGCGGGTCTGTGAGATCGGTGCTGCTGGCCCCGTTGCACGTCACATCGTCGAATTCGGTGATTCCCAGTTCCCGGGCTACGAGGTGGGGGTAGTTGTTGCCGGAGCGGAAGCAACTGGGCACTGCTTCCTGGGGGACGATCAGCGGTCCGGATGCGTAGGAATCGCCCAGTGCGACGTAGGAGGCCGGTGCATCATTGTTCTGGGCCATCGCAGCGGGAGGCGCGGCGGCAGTGAAGGCCGTCGCGGTCAGAACGATGGTCGCCAGCGGTCCAACTCCGCGCCTGGATTGTCTGGTCCCGCGAATTCCCCCTCTACCCATCCCGTCTCGGGCACGGATCCGGCGCGGTGTGGCTTGCCGCGCACCGCGATTGAACCTATCGTTTCTCGGCAGTGTGCCGCATCCTCTCCAGCACCTTGCGCGCCTCGCCGACCGCCCGCTGAGGGTCTTTCCCTGCGCGAGCGGCGGCGAGGGCGGACAGGACATCGTCGACGGTGTCTGCGACGACGAGGTCCACGATCTGGGGTGGAGCACCGACCTAGCTGGGCGCGGCAACAGGAACCATTCGGGCACAATCATGCTCGGCGATAGCACCGGCGACGGGGACCCTGACCGGGGGCACCCCCTGCGATGGCGCGGATCCAGGCGTGGCCGCCCACCACAATCCTCCACACCAGGCCGTGGCGATGCGTGTGGCCAGCGGATATGCCGTTCGAGCTGGTGGCCGCACACCCCTCCGTCGTATCCCCCTCGTTCATATCCTCCTCCTTCCTGCGATGATGGGTATCACCGCTGTCGGGTGCGAGCGGATTAGGGAAGTTCGTCAATGGTGAGGAAGCCCTCCCGCTGTTTGGCCGGCTTTCGGTCGGCCGATTGTGGGGCAGTGACCTAGTTCGGTGGCCAACCTTCAAGATGCTATCGGCGGGGGTGGGGGTTGGTGGCGCAATGCAGACGAGGAGTGCCCCACACATTGATGGCATCTGCGGCATGGCGATCGTCCTGGAGTTTGAGGCGGGATACGCCGGTGAGGTCGATGGCCAGGTGAATGGCGTCTTGGTTTATCGCAATGCTGTGATCGGCGGCGAGTCGAGTGTCGTCGAGGAAGACCCTGAAACGGCCGGGGTTGCCGGTGTTGCCTGGTGATTCGGCGGATTGACCGACGAACACATCGAGCTGGTCACATTTCCCACCCAAGAATAGGTTGACGTGGTTATTGTCGTCGCCGGGATTCGGCCCCGTCTGGTAGTAGCCGGTCATACTTTCTGGGTACGCGGTCGTGGTGATGGTTTGTGTGCTGCAGCAGTCGCTCCCATTGCCCCACGACAACCATTCCATCTCATCGAGGGTGTACCACCCTGGCTCGGCCGCCGTGCTGGTCGACGGCGGGCTGCTCGACGAAGCGTCGATCGGGGGTGGATTGCTCGACGAGGTAACGATCGGGGGTGGATTGTGCGATCCTGCTGTGCTGGAGAGGACGAATTCGAGGTGGTTGTCGCCGTTGAATTCACCGGCGATGCCGGCGATGTTTGCCAGTAGCTGTGCAGGCAGGCTGGTGAACAGCGATGTGGCGACGCTCATCCGATGCAGGATCTGGTGGGTGTCTCGGTTCCCGGCCGCGACTTCGGCACCGGCGAACCCGCATTGTCCGATCTCACCGAGCGCCTCGGTGAATTCTGCAACGCTGGGGTCGTCTGGCTGGGTCCAGCTCTGGTAAGCGGTGATCAGACAGTCATAGGACGCCTTCGTGCTCTGGAAACCGTACAGCAGCGAGTCCCCACCCGCACCGAGCATGTCCAATCCGGTGAGGATCGTCGCCAGCTGCAGCGCGGCCGGATCGATATCCAACCGGATCTGGGCCGATCTCGTACCCGGCGGAAACTCCACGGTGCCCTTGCCTTTCGGCGTCAGTAATCCGGACCCGGCGGCGGATCCGTGAAGGGCGACCGCGAGTTGTTCGGAGCCGGCCAGCGGTTGACCGTTGGTGAATTGCCCGACCGGGTCGGCGCTGACCTGGTAGTACTGTGCGGAGCCCGAGGTGAAATCAACAGCGATGCCTGTGTCGGTATCGCGCAAACACGCGGCGATCACTCCTGATGTCGAGGGTGTCAATGTGACCGTCTCGGATCCGACCTTCAGCTCGCTCTTGTCCTCACACGGTGAATCCAGGCCGCCGGCGGGGGTTTTCCACACCTGAGTGGCGGCGTCAGTGAGTGAGTTGCCCACGTCGGCGGCGATGATTGTGAAGGTGCTCAGGTGATCGGTCGTCACGGTCAAGACCTTCGATACGGGGTTCCACTCAGGTTGTAGGAGATCGCTGGTGTGCTCGTCGTTGACGAGGACGACGGGCCGGACGGTATCTGTGAATTTCTCATACAGCTGCGGCTGATCGGACAAATCGAAATTCAAAACGATCGGTGTTTTCGGTTGTTCGTTGCTACCCAGCGTCACCATGACCGGCGTAGCCGATGCCACCATTGCGGGAACCTGTGTCTGCGACGATGTGCCGACGCTGAGCAACTTCATCTGCGTTCCCGCATCGGCCACTCCGGCCGGTGCCGTCGCTGTTACCGGTATTTCCCCCGTTCGACCGGTGAGTGTCACGCCGGTGTCTCCAACCGCGCCCGATGCGATCACCGCCCCTTCCGCCGGTCGCGACTGTGACACCGGCCCCGGCCCCGGTGGACCCGACCCGTCCATGGAACCGTGTCTCGATCCGCATCCCGCCATACTCATCAGAACGAGCGATGCCACGGTGATCGAAACAATAAGGTGACCACCATGTCTTGCTGGGGGACTCGCCGGTGCCGCCGCATAATGTCGAAAGCGGCCGCCTGTTGTGGTGCCCACTGGATTACGTCCGATTGTCATTGATGCGCGTTCGGACATCCGGGTACCCCTTCCGAGTTCTTCGAGATGACCTGGGCCGGAAACGATGAGGCATACTGCGCCGGCACCGCCCGACCCAGATTTGTGATTCGATGCACGAAGTCTCTGTGCAGCCGACGTGATGTGAAGCTATCATCCCCTGCCCCAATCTATGCCCGGTCTTAGATCTGGCCGCTGTTTCGTTGTTCGATCGCGCGCGTTACATCCGGGTCCTGTTGGGCTGCAAGCCAGTCGAGCAGCCCTGCATCGGTGTGTGGATGCGCGGCGACGAGGGCGCGTAGATCGGTGCGGTGCTGGGCGATCCGCGCCAACTGTGCCTGTGACGTGTACGGGTTCATCGTCGCAGCTTTGTCTTCGTCATCGCCTGCCTCCGGCAGCGCGGACGGTAGGAGTGCTTGCCGCGCGCGCTGAGAAAGAGTACCCCTCAGCGGGATTCCGGCGTACAGCTTGCGAACCGGGCTGGCTGCCGCGATCGCGAGAGCCACAGCGACCGCGAGCCCGGGGATCGCTAGATCCATCGGCACGGTCGATCGGTGCAGGCTCGTTCCCGCATTCACGGTCAGCCGAACAAGAGTAAGGGCAACGATGACGCAGCAGACGCAGAGCGTGACTTCCCGCGACGGCCGGGGATCCTGTGCTCGGTTGTAGCGCGGCCGCATTCTTCGTGCCCCGATCCCGGCGACGACTGCGGTCGATGCCGCCAACGCCGCCGAGACGACGGCCGCGACGATGTCAAGGGACCAGACGATCGCGGTGATCACCGATACGGCGGCGTCGATGAGCATCCATAGCCCGACGATGCCCAGTGCGTTGCGGCAGGCGGCGAGCCAGATGTAGCCGGCATGGGTGGGGCTGTCCGGGGCGAATGGTGCGCCGCCGGCGACGAGCGCGACTCCGGCGGCTACGCACCAGGCGGTGGTCGCGAAATACCGACTACTGCCGAATTGTTCGACACCTCCCGATTGGGATTGCGTCATGATCGCTCCCGTGATGAGGACCGTCGACCCGCAGGCTGCCACGGTGAGCCGCCACGCCGGGAAGTCGGCGCCCACACCCGTGGCGACGACGCCGGCCAGTGTGCACGCGAGCATCGATGTGAGCAGGACAATGATTGCTTGTCCGGTGGTAGTGGGCGCGGAGGAGTTGCGGGCGGAATCAACAGCAAGGGCCAGGAGCGAGAACAGTCCCGAGAGCAAACTCAGGCAGGCGGCCACCCACATCGCCGGCCGCACGACGGCAAGCCACCGGCGAGAGCGGCCGGCGTCGACAGCGGCACGCCGCTGCGTGGCTAGAATCGTCGCGACCACCCCCCACCATATGCCGGGCCCCACACCGGGGCTTTGCGGTGGAAGCCGACCGAACTGGTACACGGCGCCGAGTACGTCGGCGACCGCGAATCCGCCGAGGAGCACCACATACGGTGCGGCCGTCAGCAGCTGCGGTGTGCGCAGGGCTGCGGTGCCGCGGTCGGCGCCGGGCAGGCCGAGCCGCGCGAGATATGGCAGCGCGACCGAGCAGATCGAGAGCAGCGTCGCGAGAACCAGGAGCGCGATCAGGGGTGCCGGACCCTCACCGGCGGGCAGGTTGACATTGCGGTTCCAACGCAAGAACAGCGCGCCGAGGTAGAGCGTGACCGCGGCGCCGTCACGGATACGGTCGGCCTGCGGGATGTCGGCCAGCTGCGCGGTCAGCGGTACGCGTGGCGCAGACGCCGGCTTCGGGGACGGCTGCTTGTGTAAGTCGACAGGTGGTATCCAACCCGCGCGACCAGGTACGGGTGGGTCGGTGGGAGCAGGTGGTGGCGGCATCACGACCGCATGACCGACGCCGCGGTACAGACACCAGCGCCGCGTCGAGGGTGCGGCGGCGAGGAGCAGGACGATGACGGGAAGCCCAAGGCTGCGGACGCCGGCCGTCCTCGCGGGGGGCCACGCCGATTCCAGTCCACTCGAGAACGAACCGCCGGTCAAACCGTCGAACGAGATTCGCCATGAGCCGACCGCTGACTGCACAACGACCCATCCGACGAGGTATCCGCCGATAGCGGCGAGAGACCCGAAGATGATCATCGTGCGGCCGGCGAGTCTGCGGCGCAGCAGAAGGACAGCTCCGCAGAGAAGTAGCACGGCGGTGATCGCATAATTCAGCTGACCGCCGGCCAAGAGTTGAGTCCACCAGTAGGGGCCGAAGTAGTTGGTGATCTGCACCGCGTTGTCGAAGCCGACCGTTGCCGCCAGCTCGTTGAACGCGTCGAGGTCCAAGACGATTCTCACCAACGCGAGCAGACCGACCCCCACTGCGAAGATCGCTGCGGTGATCGCGGTCGCGTCGCTCGGTGAGCGTCCTGGTGGTTCTCCGACGCCCTGACCAGCTGATGGGTACACGTGATCCTCCGCAACCGACTATCGCCGATACTTGGTCGTGCCCAACGAATCGCGGGTGTTACTGATGAGCTTGGCGAAGCATTCGTCGACCGGAATCCCGTGGCTGTCGCACCAGCTGTTCGCCGCGCCCGAATCCGGGAAAGTGATGCCGGTGACGGTGATCCACCAGCCGTTCAAGTCGAATGTGCGCCATTCGTCGCTCCACACCAGGCGCACGTCGGGATACCGCAGGCGTAGCCGCAGATGCTGGTTGAGAATTTCGGCCGCCGTCCACGTCACCACGCGCCCGTCGACATCCGGCGCCACCAGCCCGAGTCGTTTCGAGGACAATTGAGCGACCCACCGGTCGGCGAGCCCTGTCGTGACGACCGGGCGATCGGCGTCGGCCTGGGCGCGCAGGCCGTCGAGACTGGCCGTTTCGACCTCTGTGTTCGACGGCCCTGCCGGGCGTGCAGCGACGATCGGCCTGCCCGCGACCGACGGTGTGGGTGGTTCACCGCTGTCCGGGCCGCGGTTGTTGCCCTGGTCCTCGCACTCGACGAGCTGGTCACCGAACGCCTTCGTGGTCGATGCGCCGCCCGCTGAGGGCGAGGTCGAACCCAGGGAGTTCGGCAGCCGCCAGAAGCTGCCGACCGGATAGACGAATTCCTGCACGACCGGGCCCTCCGGCCCAGGGGTGCCGGCACTCGGCAAATACATCGGGGCGTCGGCGAAGTCGAAGACCGCCGAGGCCACGGTTTGCCCGTGGTCGGTCACGGTGATCCGCATTCCGTTGGTGGAGACGATGTCGCCGTCCGGACAGCTGGCCTTGACTTCCATCTTGACGACGAGTCCACCGGTGTCGGTGCGGTACTCGGTGGGCCGCATGGTCGGCACGCGACCGCACTTGGTCACCACCCGGCCCGCCTCGGAGACACTAGCCGGGGTCTGCGGTGCCGGCGGGGTGACGCCGAGTGCGGGTGCCGCCCCGCCGGTCGGTGGGTAGTAGACAATCTCGTCCGGTTGTCCCACCGCGAATCCGTCGCCAACGGGCGCAAGGCTGCCCGACCGCAGTTCCTGTGACGTCCAGGCGGGCTCGCCAGAGGAGAGGTCGACGGCGGTGAGACCGTCAGGGGATCGGAGTAGAACGCGCTCACCGTCAGAGGCCAGCGGATCTCCCGCCCAGGCCGTGGTCCACAGATTGGCTCCGGTTCGCCGGTCGTAAGCGGCCATCGTGTCGGCGTCGACGTCCGTTCCGATCGCTATGTTGCCGATGATCTTCTCGATGGCAGGGCCGGCTGCCGTCCACCGTTGCGCGCCAGTGGTGAAGTCGTAGGCCGTGTTGCCGACGATGTAGGGGCCGTCGTCGTCGGGTGCGACGAGCCAGGGCTCGGCGGGCTCGGCGGCGCCGTCGTGGACGCGTAGTTGCCTGCCGGTGGCGTCGATGACGACGCTGTCGATGGTGTCGCCCGCGCAGCGGCGGGCGACCAGGCCGCGTCCCGGATACACGGCGACACCTTGTAATTCGGAGTCGATCACGCGGTGTCCGTCCGTGGCGGCGGCAACGACGGCGCCGGCGTCGCTGCCGAAGAAGACGAACCGGTCGGTGACGCCGAATTGCTGTGAGTCACCCGACCCGGGGCACCTTGGATCGATGTCGTAGGTGGTGCGCCATTCGGCCGATAGATTGTCTGGCGTCCCACGCGACATTTCGCGATAGTCCGCGGTGATCACGTCGCGGTCGATCACCTCGACCCGGCTGGCGTTGCCCGCCACCAGCTGGTGGTCGACGTGACCGTCGGACACGCGGATGAATCGGACGGAGTCGCCGCCGATGCAGGGCAACATGCCGTCGACGGTGCGCGTCGCGCACGAGGGAGTCTCCGGGTAACTGTCGATCGGTGTCTTCCACCTCACGGCCCCGGTGTCGGACTCGATCGCGACGAGCATCGGCGGTGCATCGGTATCCGGCAGAATGACGGTGCTGATGAGGATGTCACCCAGGTCGATGAATCCCGGTCGCAGGTACTGGTAGGACGTCGGGTCGGGCCGGACGAACTGCCCCCGTGGGACCGCGTCGGCGGCCTCGAGCCTCCAATCGGGTGCAGGTTTCGTCGGATACGTGTGGCGTAGCTGCCCCGCCACCGGACCACCACGGGAATCGATCGTGTGCACCGCGAACACGGTCACGACCCCGCCCGCCAAGACGAGCACCGATACGGTGAGGAACGCCAGCAACGCGCGCGTGCGGAACAGTGCTGATGGCGGTGGCGGCGGCGGAGGAGGAGGAGGAGGAGGAGGCGCGACGGCGCCAGGCTCGACTCCGGCATCGTCTCGTCGAAATATAAACGCACCCATGGTGTCACCGGGCTACGAAGCGCCGAGGAGGTACGATGCCAGGGCCGACCAGCGCACAAGGATCTGCCCCCCACACAAGTCTCCTGAACGCCGGTGTGCCGCAGATTAGATCAGTAACGACCGGTCCCACGATGGTGCGCTCGACGCACCCCGCGAGGCCCTTCATATCACCGTCGGTCAGTGTCAGCCGGTCCTGCACGATCACCACCTCGTTTTCTTGGGCGACCTCGATCATTGAGGGATCGTGACCGCGTCGCGACACTGCCCGGTTGATGTGATGTTCGGAGACGATGGCAACAATCACCCCGCGGATTCCGTACGCCAGGCCGGCGAGGTACAGCACTGCCCTGCGCCGCGGCCACCGCGTCCACGACTTCCGTCGCCAGAAGCGATGGGACTGACAGTAGTCGCCGCACGCTGCGTCTTGTATCGGTTGTTCAGCTGACCCGCCGCCCCCGACCAGTTCCGGAATGGCTGGGCAACATCCGTGATGCGAGATGCGAGAACTCCCTCGGCCCCAACGTAACTCACCGCCCGGCGTCAGCGCGGTCCGTGGTGCTAGCCGTGGCGTGCGCCTCCTGCGAATCCGCGGGTTCGCCGAGTGGCGAATGAGCCTGATCGGCCTGTTCCCTGCTTAGATCTCGTCAGCCCTCATCTCTTCAACGTCCGCGACTTCCTCCCTCCCGGAACGCATCCCGTTCGATTTGGGCCTTTGACGTCGCTGCAGAGCCCACCGACGCCGAGGCTCGACACCACCGTGAGACCTCTACGTGGATACTGGTTGGTATTCAATTTGATTGTCCTCTTGCCCAGCCTGGAAGTCACTAATGGTTCGCACCTCTAAGCAGGGCGCTCAGCGGGATCTACTCCATCATGTCCGACGCGTAGCCGGGGCTCGCCGAGTAGAGTCGCGCGATATCTCTCGTGGCCGTGGGGTATGTGCACCTCGGTTACAGCCCGTCGGGGAGGGTGACCAGGTCCTGCCAGCGGGGTGCGACCGGACTACCAGCCGTCACTGTCACCGAGTTATCTCTCCTTCTCGATCACTCGCCACGTGCGGGCGGGGATTGCTGTGGGCTCGACACTCCGGCGGTCGTTTCCAGTATCAGGGAGGCGCCAACGGTGCCCGGCTCAGTCACCCTGGTCCGACGAACTCGTTGGCCCTTCCGGACCTGGCGTTCATTCCCTGCCTCGACCTGCGTCCATTTCGATTTTTCGTGAGGTCAGCGTAGCGGCCTGAGCGATTTGGGGATTGGTGGTTTCGTGGCCGTGGAGAGCCGTTCTTCGGCGCTCACGATCGGTTCCGACCTGCGGCGAATCTGCGCCCGTGCGGTACCGGATTGCTTGTCACGGTTCACGTTCGAGGTGCGCCCGGCATTCGGAATTCCTCGGTAGGGGCTCGCCTGAATTCGGTCGACAAATCTCACACGGGTGGTACCGCACCTGGGCGCAGGGTGGTGCGGCGATTCCGGTCGTGTTCAAAAGCGTTGTTGAGTGTCGGCCGTCTGAACGACTGCGCCTGCCCATGGCGCAGGTGAGATGCTGGGTCGAGCATTAAGTTTGCGCTGTATGAGCGGCGCGAGTGCTCGATCACGGGAGCGGCAGATGGACGTGCTGGTTATGGTCGGCGTCATCCTCGCCCTCCTCGTTATCGGATGGATCTGGACGACCGTCACCGAAGCGGTCGAGGACAAGGCGAGTGACCTCACCGACAAAGCAATCTTCGGCCGGCAGCGCAGGGCGGCCAACGATCTCGGGGCAGCTGCCCTGAAGATCCGCACTTCCGTCGGATCGGACGAACTGTGGAACGAGCTCGGGTTCCGCCTGCCCTTGCCGTCCAGCAAACCGCGATTCGAGGACTCGTTGTACATCGCCGGGGAGCTCGCGAGCACGCAGCGGGGCAACCACGGAATGCGGGTCGACTGGAACGAGTGCATCCAGTCCGCCATCTTTGTTGTGCGGGAACATGACGGCGGGACGGTGTGCGAACACGCGATGCTTCGGTGGGCCGATAACGGCCAGGCGATGCGTAGCGCAGTCAAACAGTTTCAGTCCTTGCGGGAGAACCTCGTCGCAATAGTGCAGTCCCTTGATCCGCAGGCCCGCGCCACCCTTGTCGATCAGAACGATCGAGAAGCGCCATTCGCCGCGGGGCCCTTCAACACTGACAAGAGAGGTGAATGAGCGTGGAGGGATTAGGAGTCTTCCTGGTCGTCATGCTGGTGCTCATGGCCGGGCTCTGGATTCTGGAGACCGTGGTCGACGGTGTGGTCACCGGCCTATGCAAGATGATCGCGGCCCCCTTCAAGGCCGCGGCGAAGGCACGCGAAAAAAGCAAGATGGACACCTATGTCAACGGCTTCTACTTTGATACCTCGGCGCCAGCGGATCAGCTACACAAGGCCCTGTCTGATCATTTCACCAACGGCGAATTCCATCCCGCGAACAAGGTTATCGTGCAGACAAACGAGGACGGCAGGTTCGTCATCGGCATTGCCTGGCATGAGCAAACCGAGTTCCAATTGGAAGGAGTCGGGAGCGCATACGGCTCAGGCCTACCGGTGGTTGTCGTCGAATTGACGTATGAGGCTCGTGGTCCCCGGACTGCGGGCCGGATGAGGCTTACTCGCTTCCCGCATGAGCTCAATTGGGCCGAGAACGCGATCCTGGAGAACATTTTTCCGTGGTGCTTCTCCCCCATAGCCGATCTGGACCCATCAGTTCGGCTGCACAAGTATCAGGACGCGGCACCTCACGTGTGACCTCGGGGCACCGGCGCAGCCGGGAGGGGAGCGTCCGAATGTGCGGACACTACGCAACAGACCTGCAACAAATAGCCCACAGGTGACCCCCGGATCGAACTGACCCAGCAGCAGTGTCATCTCCATCATGTCTGCGCCGGTGGGCATACGCGTGCCGACGTCGTGCCCGCCGACGCGAGCCACCCCGGCTTGTGGGCACGCGGGAGACGCCGTTCGTGATCGACCTCGGGTCCAGCGGCCGCAGCGGCGCATAGCGAGGCCCCGGAGCCTCGGTGTCAAGCAGCGATCCGCCGGGCGTGGTGTGCCCACGCGGTCGTTTCGTCGTCGTAGCGGGTGCGGCTCTCGCGGACTGTCCGTGCAGGACGCCGACGAGCCGGATGGCGAGCTGCCGTAAGACAGACCCGTGATCGAGTCCGCGCATTCGTTGGTTGTCGTAGCAGGCGCGAACCCCGGAGAAGCCTGCCGAGCCGAGAACGCCTGCACGTTGAGGCGTCGACCAGCCGGTCGTTGTGGACGAACCGGACCACAACGACCCTCTTCTCGCCGGAGGCCCGGGCGATGGACTGGTGGCATAGTTCTTGCGTGCTGTGGTGGTCGTGTCACGATTGCGGTCGTCGCCGAACTCGAGCACCCGGCACCACGCAGCTGTCCCATACCCGGCCAATGACAGGATGATCTCAGCGACCGGATGTCGGCAAAATGCGCATCGACCCGCCCCGTAGTCCCGCGATCCCGGGTTCGGCGTTCTCAGCACAGCCACGGCGGAGCGGGTGATGGCCGCGTCAGCGGTGGCGATGCGATTACCGCCGCCCGGCCCAGGTCTCGGCAGGCAGACCCCGGCGGCTGCCGGGTGTGGGCGACAATTGCGTTCGTCTCAGGCGCCCGCCGCCAGCCACTCCCTGCGGTTTCCGAACACGCCAACCTGCAGGCTGCTCGGCGCGGGTGGTAAGTGCTGCGCACGTTACCGCCCGCAGCACGAAACGTCGGTCATAAACTACATGTGAACCTTCGGGTGACGAGGGGAGGGATCGATGCAGGAGACCTCATTCGGGCGGTACCAGCTGCGCGGCATGCTCGGCAGGGGCGGAATGGGAAACGTCTACCAGGCCTACGACACCGCGACGCAGCGCTCGGTAGCGATCAAGGTGCTCCCCGAGCACGCAGCCCACGATCCCGAGTTCCGCGCACGATTCGAACGCGAAGCCCGTTGCGCCGCCCGCATCGGAGAGCCACATATCGTCCCAATTTTCGACTTCGGGGAGATCGACGGGCGTCTCTTCCTGTCAATGCAGTTGATCCAAGGAACTGACGTCGGATCGCTTCTGGCTCAGGATGGGCCAATCGACCCGACGTCGGCTGTCGCGATCATCGAACAGATCGCCGCCGCCCTCGACGCCGCCCATGCCGACAACCTGCTCCACCGCGACGTCACTCCCTCCAATATCTTGCTCACCGACCACAAGTACGCATACCTCATCGACTTCGGTATCGCCCGTGCGGTCGGCGACACCTCGCTCACCGCCACCGGCGCAACCATCGGGACCTTTGCTTACATGGCGCCTGAACGGTTCAAAGGGGAGGGCGACGCCCGAGTCGACGTCTACGCGCTCGCCTGCGTCCTGCACGAATGTCTCACCGCAACACGCCCATTTCCGGGAGGCAGCGTCGAAGAACAGCTGAGCTGCCACCTCCACGCGACCCCACCCCGCCCCAGCCGACTCAGGCCAACGGTTCCTGCCTCATTCGACGATGTCATCGCACGCGGCATGGCCAAAAATCCACTCGACCGTTACCCCACAGCGGGGCAACTCGCCGAAGCGGCCCGCGGGGCACTTCATGCTGTCAGCACGGTCACGGCACCGGCTGAGCGGCCAGCCGAGGCGACTAACCCGCGACGGATCGGCGTAGTGGAAGATCACGCGGTAGCGGTGTCGGGATTGCGTCATATCCTCGCCAACGAGCCGAACCTGACGATCGTTGCCGCCGCACCGACGGTAGCGGAGTTGCTGGCAGTGACAGCGCAACTCGATCTGGTGGTGCTCGATCTGCGATTGCCGGACGGGTCGTCTCCGATCGCCAACGTCGAACAACTACGTGCCGCGGGAATCGAGGCACTTGTACTCACCTCCGGTGATGAACCATTTCTGGTGCGCGCCGCAGCACAAGCCGGTGTGCTCGGCGTGGTGCGCAAGTCCGAACGCGAAGAGGTCATCGCCGACGCAGTGCGCGACGCCGCGACGGGAAAGGCGGTAGCGACGATGGATTGGGCCGCGGCGATCGACTCCGACGAGGACCTGGCGCGGGTGAATCTCTCTCCGCGTCAACGTGGGGTGCTCAGCCTCTACGCATCCGGTGAGTCCGCGGAGCGCGTTGCGAAACTGTCCGGACTCACCGTGGACACGGTCAACGCCTACCTGGGTCGGATCCGCCAGAAATATGCGGAAGCCGGTCGCCCGGCGCGTACGAAAACCGATCTGTACAAGCGGGCACTGGAGGACGGATGGCTGCCGATCCCTCGACTGCGGCGCCGACGCCGCTAGCGCCGCCGCCCACTGCGCCGAGGGACAGCGCGGAAGAACGTATCGTGCGACTGTTCGCCCGATTCGTCAGCGCCGGCTATCTCTTCTATCTGGCGCTGTTGGCTCCGCTGATCGTCCACCAGGCTAGAGCCGTGGCCAACTGGTGGACCCCGTTCGCGATTCTGGCAGTGTTCGTGCCGCCCCTGGTGATGGGTATCGTGAGCTTCGTCCGCCGCACTCTATGGGTGCGGCGAGCGGCTGCTGTGACAGCGCTGTCCTTCCTGGTTGCGGCGGTGGCCTGGCCACTGGCGTGGAACGGCACACTGCTGCAGGAAGAGTGGTGGATCGCTCGCATCCCTGGCTTGGCCGGACTCGCGGCCGCCATTACCTGGCGGCAGAAATGGACGGTCATTCAGCTCGGCGCCGCCGTACTGACCGTACAGTTGATCAACCATTACGGCCGCGAACCGAACTACAAAGGGCCGCTGATACCGGATCTGGCCTTCGCGATGGGCTTCAGCCTGCTGTACGTGGCCGCCGCGCTGATGGCGATGCGCACCGGTCGCATACTCGACCAAACCCAAGCTTCTGCCTACACCGCTGCGGCTTCCGCCGCCGCGACTAAAGCCCGCACAGTGCAGCGCAGCAGGTTCAACGCACTGCTTCACGACTGGGTGATGTCGACACTGCTCGCCGCGGCGCGCCAACCCCACAACGACGATGTGCGCAGACAGGCCCAGCTCACCCTGGCCAAACTCGATGAGCTCGGCGAATCCGATGACGCCACCTACGACACCGCCACCTTGTTATCGCACCTACGCACCGCCGTCGGCGCGGTCGACCACGGTGTTCCAGTGGAGACTCACGTCGCGACCAACGGCGCCGACACGGCGAGGTATCCCACCGAGGCGGTCCAGGTGATCGGCGAAGCTGTCGCCGAAGCGGTGCGAAACAGCGTCCTCCACGCCGGGAACGACGCGCAACCGCGCGTCACGGTCACCGTAGGCGCCTACAGGATCCACGCCGTGGTCGCCGACACCGGAAGAGGGTTCGATCTCGACGCCGTCGCCCCACACCGGCTCGGCTTGGCGGCCAGCATCCTCGGCCGGATCCGGCAACTGCCCGGCGGTACCGTGAGCGTGCAAACCCGCCCGGGAGCGGGGACCACCATCCGTATGGCATGGGCGGATCAGCCGTGAGCGCTCCGACGGCGTCGATCCGAGACGCGCGAACCCTGCTCGGGATGCATACCCGGGCGGCGTGGGCCATCGCCGTGCTCTACCTGACCGCGGTGACATCTCTGGCCGTCACCTCGTGGCACGGAGTCAGCCACCGCTGGCCGATCATCCTTGCTCTACTGATCACGATCGTCGTCACCGCGGCCCTGCTGGCCGTGCGCCCGGATCCCCTTCCACCGGCCATCACGGTGGCCATGACCCTGTCCGGTCCGGTGTGCTGCGCTCTGGTGCTGTTCGTGCTGCCCGTGCCCCCGACCTCGGCGTGGCAAACGTGGCCGCTGGCATCCGGCACCGGCACTGCAACCTACATGTGTGTGCGAGGCCGCACGGCCGCGGCGTGGGTCAACCTGTGGGGGATGATCGCCGTTACCGCGCTGTGGTCGGGGGCGACCGGGCAAGGCGCAGCGCACGGTGTCGCCATCTCGATCGTCAACCTCCCTCCCCTGTTGATGGCCACGTTCTTCGCCTACACCATCCGTCCGGCCGCCCGCACCATCTTCGAACTGCGCGAGGAATCCTCACGTCGCATCGCCGCAGAAGCCGCCGTCCTCGCGCGCCTCGCCGAACGCGAGGAACAGATGCGTCGCCTCGACCGAACAGTGCGACCGATCCTGCAACGAATCACCGACTCCGAGCCTCTGGACTCGGCCACCAGGCTCGAATGCAAGCTGCTCGAAGCCCATCTGCGCGACACCCTGCGCGCACCCAGCCTGGTACAAGGGAGCCTGCCCGCAGCAGCCCGCGCGGCCCGCGCCCGCGGCGTCGAGGTCATCATGCTCGACGACCACGGCCTCGACACCGCCGACACCGACACCCGCGAACGGTTGTCTACCTTCGTGGCCGCCGAACTCGACCGCGCCGACGCAGGCACCGTGACCGTCCGCATCCTGCCACCCGACCGCGGCCTCCTTGCCACCATCCTCGCCGACCACCCCACCGAAGGAATGCGGCGAATCGAGCTGGGCCGCCACGGTGTGCCCCTAACATCGCAGACCGAACAAGCCGCGCAGGAACGTGGCCTCGCCTAATTGCTTCGGCTAACGCTGACCCCAAATCCTGTGTCAACAAAGTCGAACCTTCTCGAGTCTTTCGGTCCGTTCTACCGTCAATATTCATCGGAACACAGCACGGTCAAGGAACCTGAACCACAGTTCCGCCGCGCTCGGTGAAGGGAAACTAACCATGCTCGCCATCGCCGGACCCCACCCAGCCAGCTCCAGCATCGACCAGGAAGATGTGTCCGTCCGAGCACCACTGCTCGCCCCGACGCTGAGCCCCCGTGAAATCGAAGTGATGCTGACGTGGATCCTCAACGACTCCAAATCCGCCGTCTGCCGGCAGTTGTACATCTCCTCCGGCACCGTCAACACGCACGTTGCGCGCATACGCGACAAATACCAATCCGTCGGGCGACCCGCACCCACCAAAGCCGCATTGCTCGCACGCGCACTGCAAGACGGCCACATCACGCTGGAGCAGCTGTGACCACCACCCCACGCGCTAAGCCTGCGCTAAGCCAACCGGCAGCCACGGAGGCCGCCGGGATCGACACCCCACCCGGCCGAGGCCCGACCCGGTCCCGGCCGTTGACTCGCCGTGAACTGCGCACCCCCCAGACAGCGCCCCGGCCGGATACGCGAGAACCCCGACATCATTCACGCTCAGCACTTTTCGCGTTCGTATCACATCCCACTGGGCACCCCCTCAGGGACAGTTTCTCGTTCATGTCTCGCACGAGATTGCGTCGATACCCCAGCCCCAGAGGAGAAGGGGCGATACCCCTGCCACGGCAGCTGGTCACCTGCCCGCACTACCTACTACATGGCGTCGACGGCAGAGCCGAGATCACCATTCCCACCACGGCCTGATCCCACCGTAGAAGCCGGACGCCGCGGCGCCGACAAACTCGACCGCACAAGGTCGGCCAGGGGCCATCGGGAAAGCCTGCGAACGAAGACCTTTCGGATCACCAACTTGAATCACGGTTGTCGTGCGGCCACCTTCGCCACGACGACGACTTCCGTAGCCGCATACCGCTCCCCATCCCCGCCGGCCACACCCTCGGGTCAGGTCAAATCCTCGGTGGGTGCGGAGGCGGCATTGTCCTTGATCGACGCAATCCCGTTCTGGGCCGCCGCCTTCGAGGTGTATCCCTGGCTGGCCGCGATGATCTCCCCGTTGGCTGCCTTCAGGTGAAATCGGAACTTGCCGCCGGTGTCCTTGAAAAGCTCGAACTTCGCAGTCATCGCCCCTCCTCCGCGTGAGCCCACGCCGGTCGCAGACCCCGTCCCCTCACGGTAGGCCCGACAAACCCTCATCGGCGCGGAACCACCATTACGGCGGCGCACTTGACCCCCAGCCGGGGGCGTGTCATCTTCGCAGGTCAGTCGATGTGTTCGGCCTCGGTCTCCCACCGCACCGGGGCGGAAAGCACTGCACTCGAGATCGGGCCAACGCATCACACCGAGCCGACGAGTTCGAAAATAGTGTGATGGTGTGGATCACAATCCCTGGACTTCCCCACCGTGGCTCACGAAGATCACTCATGCGCCGCTCGTCACTACGTGCAGGTTGACCGTGTAGCGCCCCTGTCAGCTGATATTCATCGTTGGCGGGGGCTGCGCTTGGCTGTCCCCCAACACAACCCTCGCCGCCACACGACTGCCACCGATGTCCCCGGGCCCGCGACGTCCGGCCGACGGTGTCACTCACTTGACGGTCGCCGCCGCCGCGACCGTGGCCCGCCCATTCGGCGCTCGACCGACAAGCCGACACCCATCCCCAGGCGGGTGTCAGGGTGCACCCGCCCTCGGCAACCCGATACGCCCGGGACCAGCGACGAACTCCTCCGTCGCCCTCCTGGGCCAAGTACCGCCGGGAGGCGGATCAGTTGAACACCTGGTCCGTCCCGCCACCCTGGGGAGAGCCCTGCAGCCCTGGTCGCTCCCCGGGGCGCGGCCCCCTGAGTGGTTTTTCCACCGTCCAGGGTCGGTCTACCCGGCGGATCCTGGCGTGCTCGGGTCGGCAGTGAGGTCGTCGGTGTCGGCGAAGACCAGCCGCCCGTCGTCGAGGGCGACAGCCCACCGATGCACCGGAGCCCAGGCATGCCCACGCTCCTCGGTGTCGGTCAGCTCGGCGTAGTCCTCGACGATCCGACCGGTCTGCGTCGATTCGGACGGCCGGCGCACCAGCACCCGCGCGCCCGCGCCGAGCGGACCGGGTTCGGGTCTCGGACTGTGATCCTTCTTCTCGGGCATCGGTCTTCGCCTTCCGGTCGGCTACACGCCCGGATCATAAGCACCTCGCCGACGAAACCTCATGCTCGACGCCGCCAGGCCTAGCGATCGACGACGAACCGACCGGACTCCGGTGC
Organism: Rhodococcus sp. IEGM 1307; assembly: GCF_030056915.1. Taxonomy (NCBI): domain Bacteria; kingdom Bacillati; phylum Actinomycetota; class Actinomycetes; order Mycobacteriales; family Nocardiaceae; genus Rhodococcus; species Rhodococcus sp. IEGM 1307. Next base: position 77,513 of record NZ_JASHKW010000024.1, on the reverse strand, counting down.
TCGCGTCTCCGCCAACGGTGGCTCCACCGCTCGGCGAGCACCAGCCCGTTACCTCAGTACCGCCCCGGGGAGCCGTAGACACCCATAACGCTGTCACCGGGGTCGACGTTCAGGGACCGCCACTCCGTTACCGAGACTTCTTCGCGGCGACCGCGGTCGCCGGATGCACGGCAACCAGGCCGAGACCCTGCCGTCGCTTACACAGCCGAGCCAGCTCGCGATACGCGGCCTCACCAAGCAACTCGGTCAGCTCCGGCGCATACGACTGCCACACCGCGTTCGCGCCGACGTGCGCGTCCGGCGAGCCGGAGCAGTACCAGTCCAGGTCCGCGCCGCCCGCACCCCAGCCGCGCCGGTCGTACTCGCTGATCGTCGTCTTCAGGACCTGCTCGCCGTCGGGTCGCTCCACCCATTCCTGGGTGCGCCGGATCGGCAGCTGCCAGCACACGTCGGGTTTGACCTCGAGCGGCTCGATGCCGCGCTCGAGTGCCATCGAGTGCAGTGCGCACCCGATGCCACCCTCGAATCCAGGACGGTTGAGGAAGATGCACGCACCCTTGTATCGGCGGGTCCGCAGCGCCGGCTCGTCGTCGAGCTCGTCCTCCTCGATGTACCCCTTCTTCCCGAGACCCTGCTTCATGAACTGCCAGCCCTCGGGTCTGAGCAGCTTCACCGACTCGTGCAACCTCTCGACATCCTCCGCGTCGGAGAAGAACGCGCCGTGCGAGCAACAGCCGTCGTCGGGTCGGCCCGCGATGATGCCCTGGCAGGCCGGGGTGCCGAACACGCAGGTCCAGTGCGAGAGCAGCCACGTCATGTCCGCGGCGATGAGATGCTCGGCGTCGTCGGGATCGAGGAACTCCACCCACTCCCGAGCGAAGTCGAGCCCAACCTCGGGGCTCGGCGTCATCTTGTCCGACGGCCCCGCAATACCTGCTGCCACAAACCCCCACGGTAGCCAATCCACATCACAGACAAGGACTGATCGGATCCCGTCCGGGAGCGAACAACACTCGATCCGAATCGCGCCGACGTGTGTATAACGCCGCGGCCCCCACCGCGAATAACCAGCGAACGTTCTCGCGGCTGCTTCGGGGCACGGGAGGAGGCGACAACCCCGCTGATGTCGATACCCTCGGGTGGGCGTGTCGTCACTGGTGTCGACGGTGCGCAGCGAAGAATCGACGTAGAACGCGACAGTCGAGGAGGGTGCGATGAACCCCAGTCGCATACGCAGGCTCCGGCCGGTGCCCGACGCCGAGCCGCAACTGATGTTCCACACCATCCACGGGTACCGACGCGCCTTCCGCATGACCGGTGACGGCCCCGCGCTGCTGCTGTTGCACGGCATCGGCGACAACTCGTCGACCTGGACCGAGATCATCCCGCACCTCGCCGAGAATTACACCGTGATCGCACCCGATCTACTCGGCCACGGACGCTCCGACAAACCCCGTGCCGACTATTCCGTCGCCGCCTACGCCAACGGCATGCGCGATCTACTCTCGACCCTGGGAATCGACCACGCCACCGTGATCGGACATTCGCTCGGCGGCGGCATCGCGATGCAGTTCGCCTACCAGTTCCCACAGATGGTGGATCGGCTCATCCTGGTTTCCGCCGGCGGTATCACCACCGACGTTCACCCACTCCTGCGCCTCGCGGCGACGCCGATCCTCAACGAGGCACTGAAATTGCTGCGCCTGCCGGGAGCGGTGCCCGCGGTGCGGTGGGTGGGAACGGTGTTGACTCGGCTGCACGGCACCGCCCTGCACCCCCGTGCGGCGCTGCACGACACACCGGATCTGGTGCGTATCCTGACCGAGCTGCCCGACCCCACCGCGTACGAGGCTTACCTACGCACCCTGCGTGCGGTGGTCGACTGGCGCGGACAGACGGTAACCATGCTCGACCGCTGCTATCTGACGGCTAGTCTGCCTGTTCAACTCATCTGGGGAGATCGAGATACGGTCATCCCCGTCAGCCACGCCCACACCGCGCACGCGGCAATGCCGGATTCGCGGCTGGAGATCTTCCCGGGCGCCGGTCACTTCCCCTTCCGGGACGACCCCCTGCGCTTCCTCCACACCGTCGAGGAGTTCCTGTCCGATACGCGCCCATCGCCATTCGACGAGGCCAGGTGGCGGCAACGGCTCACCATCGGAACCGTCGAGAAGACTCTTACCCCCGACGTCTCCACGCGTGCCGACGCGCTCGACGCGGTCGGATCCGCCGAACGCAGCGCCACCTGATCCGGGCTCAGATGACCGACCTAGGCACACCTACCCGGTACCTGGGGTAGGTACCACTCGGCACGGTCACTGGTCTGCAGCACCGTGTTCGAAAGATTCACCACCTACCGACCGGGAATCCGCCACGGTCATGTCACTGCCTCGCACACTCTCGATCCGGGCGGCCTGACCCCGTCCCTCCACCGGCCTGTTGGGGGCCGGCGATGAACGCGGTGGGGCGGGCGGGGCTCGAACCCGCGACCAATGGATTATGAGTCCACGGCTCTAACCGACTGAGCTACCGCCCCATCACCGCACTACCCCCACCATCGTGGGGCGTGGTGATGCTACCGGCCACCCTGCTGTCCATCCCCGCCCGCGTCGGGAAGTCTCATGCGCGGCCGAAGAGCTGCCGCACGCCACCGTCCTCATCGACCGCATACAGCGCCATCCCCAACAGATCCAGAATCCGCTGAGGTGCCCGCACCGCGGCGTCCACCGATCGCGGCTCGTCCCTCACGACCAGCGCGAACGACACCGACTGATCCGGTTCGCTCGGCATCCGCCGCACCAGCTGCCCGATGGCGGTATCGACATCCAATCCCGGCGCGGCGGTCGCAGCCTTGACCTCGGCGTAGAGCAGGTGGCCGTCCTTCTCGGCAACGATGTCGACGACATCCTCGTCGGTACGCACCGTCCAGCCCTGAGACGACAACCACTCCGCGAAGTCCCGGGCCACGCGCGCCTCCTCACCTCTCATACCGCCACAGTAAGCCCGAAACGGCAGTTCAAACCCCTTTTGTCGAGCGACACGGACCCCGCGGTGCGCGATACTTCCGGCGCCGAACACGGCACACTCGAGCCTGCCCCGAAAGATCCCGTGCGGTGAGACGGTCGTCTACGACGCTCCCTCCCGGACCCAATCCGTGCTAATCACGTAATCACCCGGCTACTAACGAGATTCGTGCCAACGACGCCTGACGCCACCCAGAGCTGACTGTGCAGGCGACGAGCCGGGAACCGGGGCGTCATGCACCTTTCAGTTCGGCACGGCCTGGACCGGCGGTTAGCACCGTGTCGGGGCGGGCTCCCCCCGGAAACGTGCCGCGATGAACTCGTACGCATCCGGAAAACCCACCACCGCAGTGGTCATGTGCTCGGAGATGTCATAGGGCACGAACGTCAGCCTCGCACCCGCGGTGCAGTACCGGCGCGCCACCTCCGCCACCGAATCGAACGGAGTGAGCCCATCGAGCGTGCCATGCCACATATACACCGGCGCCGACGGCACCCCCTCGAAATACCGGAGACTGTTCTCCCGCAACACCTGCCGCGCCGCCGAACTCGCCATCAGACTGGTCGACGCCGCCAACTGCCCGGCGTTGCGGAAAGCACCATGGAACAGCAGGAACCGCCGGCACTCGTTGCTCATCCATTCCCGCAACCACAGACCGGTCTCATTGAGCTGCGACGACACCGGCAACCGATCCGGGTACTCCCGCTCGAGACCGATCGCCGCCGCGAAGGCCAGCCCGAACCCCGGATGCGGGTTGAAGCCCAGCCCCTCGGCCATCTGCTCGAGATCCGCCGGCACGCCGCCCTGCACCACCGCCGCCAGCTTCAGCTCGGGGGCATAGGTCGGGGCGAGCGCCGCCGCCCAGGCGCTGGCCATTCCCCCACCCGAGTAGCCCGCCAAAGCGACGGGACTGTTCGCCAGGCCCAGTTCGGCTACCCGCTGCACCGCGCGGACACTGTCCAAGGTGATCATGCCGCCGAGCTTGGCGGCACCGTATGCACCGGTCGGGCCGAGGTGATCGGGCACCGAGACCGCCCACCCCCGCTGCAGACCCAAGTACATCCCGGGTGATTCCTGCATCTCCAGGTTGAACAGGGCCCGGGACGGCGCGCACTTGGTTCCCAACGAGTTGACGATCGCCTGATACGACACCAACGGCGGATTCGCCACACCCCTGGGAAGGAGCACCGTCGTGACCGCCAGAATGGGGTTGCCGGCCGAGTTCGTCGACCGGAACGCGATCTGCCACCCATCGGAGTTGGCGTACATCCAGGTGTCGATCCGCCGCGTCCGCACCACATCGCCGGGCTGCTTGGCCCCGAGATCGGTGGGAGCGAGGTAGAACGGGTCCGGGTCCGGCCACGGATACAGCGGTTCCGCGTTCGCCGGCACCGGAACTGCAATCGCAAGGAAAAGGACACCGAGAACCGCCGCCATCAACCCCCGCACACCGCGCCGCATCAAGTCCTGCTCCCTCTGCGCCCCCTCGTCAGGACACGGTGACTGTATCCGCGCGGGCACCCGCTCCGTTACCGGCTCGATCCCGGCGACCGCAGCGACAGTGTCTCAGCGAACACCCGGCGTGCAGGTTTCCGCATCCCGCTTCATGCCGGCAGTCACCAGCCGCGCCGCCGCCGCGCCCGCCGTGGTGCCGTGGTGCCGCGACCCGTCAGCCCGCGACGCCGCAGCCATCAGAACTTCTCGGTGAGGATCATCTCCAGTACCCCGGTGCCCGCCGGGACCACGGTGCAGGGCGGTGCCGGCGCCTGTGCGGGATCGAGCACACCCATCACCAGTTGCAGGGTGTACTCGTCGTAGGGCATCCGGAAATGCCCGGACTGATTGGACGGGCAGAGATCCCCAATCATCAGGTTCGTCGCCGACCCGTCGCGCAAGGCGATATTGGTCGCCGGCTGAATGACCTCGTCGAGCCGCGACCCGATCGTCGTGTACCGGGTTCCCCCGGCGGTGTCTCCCCCGCTGTTGAGGTCGTCGAGGAACGGCGAGCCCTGGGCCTGCTGCTCCAATGCGGGCGACACCAATTCCGGGGGAAGCACCCTTCGCGCCCACTGCATGCCGCCGGGAGTCTGCTCGAGGACCGGAACGAGACCGAACAGGGTGCCCCCGTAGGTCGGTGAGGCCAGACCCACCCACTGATCGACCATGGCTGCACCACCGAGTCGGTTGACGTAATAACGGGCCACCGTCGCCCCTTGCGAGTAGCCGACGATATTGACCTCGGCAGCGGCGGTCGCGCCGCGGACCTCGGCCACGAACTGCGCCAGCTGACCGGCGCTGACCGTCATGTCCTCGGTCCCGTAGTTGTCGCCCCCGGGCGCACCCCCGTAATTCAGCGCGAACACGCAGAACCCCGCCGCGGCCAGTCGCGGACCGAGCGCCGCCCAGTCCGAGTACGCATTCGAGTCCGTGCCGTGCACCAACACCACCGGCCTCGGATGCACGGCGGTCGGGGTGCAGGTGAAATCGTTGACTCCAGGCGGAACCGATCCCGGGTGCTGCCGCGCATACCGGGCGGCATCGGGATGCGCGCTCTGGGCGGGACCGACGCGGTCCGGTACCTGCCACACCGAGCTCGCCCCGGGTAGATCCGGAACCTCCTCCGCCGCCGCGACCGGTGCCCAAAGAATCCCTGCGGCCAGCCCGACGCCCACTGCCGCGGCCGCCCACCTCATCTGTCGATGTGCCCGCATCCTGCCGCTCCCTGCCCTACCTCCGCGGCCCGAACATTCGTGCCGACACCACTACCCGAGCACCCCGGAACCGAGTCGGCTCCGGTAACAGTGTGGAATATGTTGAGCGCAAACGCTATTAGGTCAATCGTCCAGTTACGCTGGGTCGCATGCCATCCGGCTACCACTCGAACAGTACGACCGCTGGCGCATCCGACGCGCCCATCCTGCGGGTTCGATCACTACCGCCCAGTAATGTGACGCACGCCACAGCTAGCGTTGCGGAGATGCCTTACCCTGCTGAGAAACACGCCACCTAAGGCTTCCCCCACGAATCGGATACACAGAGTGAGTCGGAACCCGTGCCCACTCGAGGAGGTGCGGTCGCCATGACCATAGAACAGCTGGTCCGCAACCCCGTCGTCGCGGTCCGGGTCACCGCCGACATCGCCAGCCAGTCGCCCCGAGACGTTGTCGCGGCAATGTTCTCGTTCGACCTCGCAGGCGGGAAGGTCGACCTCGACGCAGTCGAACGGATCCGAGAGCGCGACTTCGACGACTGGATTTCCGCCACCGCCCGGTCCGGCCTCTTCTCCCCGCGGGAGATCGAGGCCCTGGCCCGGTCATGGCACGCCGACCCCCGGTCGCTGTTCGAGGCGCTCCTCACCAACGCCGACGACATGACCCGCAAGCGCTACGAGATCGCCTGGGACTCGCTCGACGAGGCCGACGCACTCGAATACGCCTGACGGTGGCGGCCACCGACGATGGAACGCATGACAGCCAACGCACCACAATGAGCAACGAAAAACGTTGAGGTGAACAGCAAGGGAGGACGGCACCCGATGACGACCCCGACCGTTCCGGAGCAGTTGCTGCACCACGTGCAGGACCGCACCACCGAGATGCGCCGATGGCTGGATGCGGACAACAACAGCGAAACGCTGATGGCGCACCTCCACGACGAACCGGTCGACGCAGCGTGGCTGCGCACCTACCAACGCCTGGGACGCGACCTCATGTCGGCCGTCGGAAACGCGCAGGAGCAGTTGCCGCGACGTCAATAAACACCGAACAAGACTGTGCGCTCGAAAGGATACGGGCCACGCGCGCGGTCCGTCGAACCGTCCCGCCCACCGAGCACACAGCGGTTTTCGGCCTTGGGTCAACCCGACACCTACGCTTGGCAACGGCCAAGACCTGAAGTCCCGTTCGTCGATCCTTCGGGTGCGGCGACCACTGCTCGATCTCCGCCAAGGCGAAGGTGCCGTGATCGTCGTAGTCCGCGAGCAGTGTGACGAAGTCCCGCTCCCGGCCCTCGCGGGACGGGTCATCGGTGGGACCTCCGATGTCGGGGCGCCGATAGTTCCAGGGCCGCCCGAGCGGCCATCTCACCTCGCGCCTGAGTTCCCACGATCCTGAAGTGCAGCCGCCGGCCGCCGCCCTGAACGTCGTCGCCCGTCCGGCGCATCCCTGGGGCAGTCCATGTCGACGAGATCCGAAATCCGGGCGGCAGGCCATCTTCTACGAGACCGGAAAGCCTTGCAGAATAGGGGGCCACACAGAACATCATGCGACGAACGTCCACATCGGGTATGCATGTGCAGTGCGTCGTTCAATCCCATTCAGGACGGTTCAGGACAGCCGTCCGGCCAGATGATCTCGGTACTCGAAGGGCAGGTGGATGGCCACCCAGAAGCGGGCGGAAGTCACTCGTCGCGCATTGCTCCACGCCGCGGCCGAGGTGTTCACCCGCCACGGCTACGCAGACACGAAGCTGAGCGAGATCCTCACCCAGGCCCTGGCCACCAAGGGGGCACTGTACTTTCACTACGCCTCCAAGGAAGAACTCGCCCGCGCCGTCATCGAGGAAGGCACGAGGCGGTTCACCGTCGTGTGCACCCCGTATCTCGACTCCCCCACGCCGGCATTCGAGGCCATGATCGGCATCTCATTCGTCACGGTCGACGCCGCCCTCAACGACGCGGTGATGGGGGCAACATTCCGCCTCATCACCGAAATGGGCGACTACCGAAGTTCAGAGACGGACACCTTCGCGACCTGGATATCCACCTACCAACTCCTGGCCCGCCGAGCAATCGAAGAAGGTGACCTGCGTAAGGACACTGATCCGGACGCAGTCGGTCAGCTCCTGGTGGAACTCTTCGCCGGGGCACGCCTCCTGACGACGGCCACCGACAACCCCGCCGCCCTGCCGACGCGTACCGCGATGGCGTGGGATCTGCTGCTCCCAGTGCTGGTGACCACACCGAAGATCGACTACTTTCGACAATTCGTCACCCGGAGGCTGCCCACGGTGGGCCTGCCGTGAAGGTTGGTGTCAACAAGCGCCGAGGAGCCTCGGCGTAACCGAACGCACGGCGTACGCTGCGCGTCTGTTGTCAAAGATGACACGCCGGGTACACCCACCCTCCGCGCTGCGCCGACACCGTCCAGGAGTTTCGCCGGCAAACTGGCCATAGGTGGCGTGCCACACCTGCGCCGGGATAACCGTGCTCGTTGTGTATGACGCTGCACAGGACCGCGCAGCTGTCCCGCACCTCGAGCGCCCCACTTTGGTCGTCGTTCATCGCGCTTCCGGTCACCTGCTACCGGTATCGGCCTCGGCGGCACAGTCGCGTCCTCCCTCGAACGCCGTGCGCGGGCCACCGCCCCGCTGGTGACGGTACGCAGGCGCAGCCGGACGGCGTCGCCGACGCACCGGGCGAGTTCCCCGATGGAGCCGCTGATAGGTGGCCAACCACGTCCGGTCGACCGGTTCGACGCGCAGGTACGCCATCAACGCCGCACTGTTGCTGTCGATGGCCAACCATCGGGTGCAACGCGGTCGCGCAGTCCTGCCCCTCTCGCAGCAACGCCTGCTGCAGAACGGGAAGGTGTGACATCTTCTCTCACTCCCGGGTCCCGAATTCCGATGGCGGTGAGGTGATCTGCAGACCCCGTCGCTGCACGCGCCGAGGTTCGCTGCACGCGATCGACGGATTTCGACGTCGGTTGTGGTATTCGGGCGCTCCTGTGACGATGACCTCCGGTTCAGATGAGGCCCCTCGGAATCCGATGTCCCTGAGTCGGCATCCCCCACGCGTCGCCCATCAACTCTCGTCACAAGCAATGACCAACCATCACGCCGGAGCCGGGTGGTGAATCGCTTATCCAGCACCTGCCGACGGGAGTGAGGAACAACCGTGCAACGCCGAGGCGGCCGAGGGGACGGCAGAAGCAAAATTAGTGGACATGTGACCAGTAGCGCGGCGGACGGGTGTGCTGTAGAACGTAAACAGGTACATCGGTTTGTGATGTAAACCACACCTAAATGTGACATTGCCGCCGCTTTACCCACCTGCACCACAGTTCCGGAGGCAGGGCCCGGACCGCCCACCACGGGTGGCCCGATTCCGAGGACGAGAAGGGGACTCTTCGCGGATGTTGTTGCCGATGGCGCCGACCGATTCACTGTTCCTGCTGGGCGAGTCCCGGGAACATCCGATGCACGTCGGCGGGCTGGCGTTGTTCACCCCACCAGACGGGGCGTCCGCCGCGGACGTGCGGGAGATGTTCGAGACCGCCCTCGCCGGCGACCGGATGGCCACCTTGTTCCGCAAACGTGCCCGCCGGTCGGTGACCTCACTCGGGCAGTGGGGCTGGGACACCCTCGCCGACCACCAGGTGGACCTCGGGCACCACGTGCGCCGGGACGCCTTGCCGCGGCCCGGCGGCACGGACGAGCTGATGGCCCTGGTGTCAAGGCTGCACGGCACCCTCCTCGACCGCAGCCGCCCCCTGTGGGAGATACACCTGATCGAGGGCCTCGCCGACGGCCGCTACGCGGTCTACACCAAAATCCACCACGCCCTCGCCGACGGCGCCTCCGCGATGAACCTGCTGGCCGGATCCCTGAGCGCCGACCCGCACCGGCGGCACATGCCCGCCCCCTGGCAACCCACACCGCAGCTGGCCGCCGTTCCCACCCCACCCGAACCGATGCAGCCGACGGCCCCCGCGCCGGGTCTCGGCGTGACGACGGCGTTGGATCTCGCCGGCACGGCCGTGCGCGCCGGCCGCACCGTCGCCGGAGAAGTGGCCGGCTTGGTACCCGCGGCGATCAACACCCTCGACCGGGCCGCCCGCGGCACCGGCGGTACCCTCTCGCTCACCGCCCCGCACACCCTGCTCAACGGGCCGATCGGCGGCGCCCGCCAGGTCGCCGCCCGCAGCTTCCCGCTCGAACGAATCCGGTTGCTGGCCAAGCACGCCGACGCCACCGTCAACGACATCGTGCTGGCCATGTCCGCCGGGACGCTGCGCGGCTACCTGCACGCCCGCAACGCACTACCGGCCGACCCGCCGATCGCGATGGTCCCCGTCTCACTGCGCCCCACCGCCCAACCCGGGGACACTGTGTCGGGCGGTGCGGGCAATCGAGTGGGGGTGCTGATGTGCAACCTCGCCACCCACCTCCCCGACCCCGGACACCGCCTCGAGACCATCCGCGACTGCACGCGCGAGGGCAAGGCCGCGCTGCGCGAGATGAGCCCGGCACAGGTACTTGCGACGAGCGCCCTCGGCGCCGCCCCGCTCGGAATGGAGATGCTCCTCGGCCGGCGCGGACCGCTCCGGCCCCCGTTCAACGTGGTGATCTCCAACGTCGCCGGCCCCCGAACCCCCTTGTACTGGAACGGGGCCCGACTCGACGCCCTGTACCCACTGTCGATCCCCACCACCGGGCAGGCCCTCAACATCACCTGCACCAGCAACGACGACCAGATCGTCTTCGGGCTCACCGGCTGCCGCCGCACCCTGCCCGACCTGAACCCGCTGCTCGGCCGCCTCGACACCGAACTCGACACCCTCGAACGTGCCGTCGGCCTGTAACACCACACCACCCGAAACCAGGAGAACCGAACTACATGAGCACTCCCACCCCCGCGGCACCGAACCCGCACCTCACCGCACCGCGCACCGGGCCGATCAGCACCGCCGAGATCAAGACCCGCATCGAGGCAATGTTCCCCGACGACCGACACCCGCCCCAACCAACCCGTTGAACCCACCGTTCGCCCCGACACCGACACCCGATAGGACCCCGAACCATGAACACCAACGTGGCACTGCTGCTGGGATTGCTCGCCGGAAGCCTCGGCGGCACCGCAGCCCTGCAGACCTTCCTCGGACGAACCGGCAGTAAGCGCCGCACACGGGGTGCACCCTTCCACCCGAACGGCTAACCACCGCGGCGATCACCTGCCCGTGCACGGTGCGGGCGGGTCGACCACCAGCGGATCGGCTGAGCTGCGAGCCAAAGTGCCCGGGCGAATTATTCTGTCACACATCGCTATACGATTCCCGCGCGACACTGTCCACCCTTCTCGCTTCCCCCGCATGGCCCAGGGCCCCGCCCGCGGACGATGAGCCGGGCCGCTGGAGTGTCCCCCGCCTCACGCACGCAGCCGACATCGGGCCTCATTCGACATTCGCGGTGTTGACGCGGCCGAGGACGTCTCATCGCTCGGCGGTGAACCGACGTTGTGCAGTGCCCGCGAAGATCCGATGTCAGTGAGCGTGCCGACCTCAGTCCACTCTGTCGCGGTCCACCGGAGACGGTGAATCGACTCGTTTGCGGACCAATCGCGGCGATATGCACCTCCGCGCCTTGCGACGAATCATATTCCGCAGCTTGACATCAGAGCTGTCCCGGGTGCCTGAAACCACGTCCTATTATCCGCACGTCTGTCCGCCTCGACCTCCGGACCGATGCCGAGTCACACACCGGCGCAGTGCTGCTGTTGGGGCACGGCCGAGGAAGATCGGACTGACGCGGGAAGGTCGAGCGCCGCCGATCCGTGGCGTAGGCCCTGGACCAGGCGTTGATCGGCAACATCCTGCTCGACCTTGCCATGATGTTCGCCTGCCTGCCCGACCTCGCCCCGGGCCATGTTCGGACATGTCGCCGTCGGTCCCGCGCTGGCGCCCATGATCACCACCCGGGCCCGCCGCCGACGCCCACAAGAAGATCGCGACGATCGACACCGCCCGCGCTGCGAAGGCAGACCGCATCGTCTACGGACGGGGAACATGCCCCCGAACAGGCCATATGCATGTGTAGAGTGTGTCGCCCGATGGTCACGGTGTTGTTTCCGGGTGCTGTCTTCGGCGCAGTTGCCCGGGTGAGCGAAGTGTAAGCACACCGTGACCACACGCCATTGAACGGACACATTCCGGCTTTATGGTTCTGCGAATCTTCAATCTCAGGAGCTAAGCCGTGACAACAATATCTGAGTCACCTTCGAACTCATCCCATTCCCCCGTATCGGTCGGGCATCGGATCGACAACTGGGACCCCGAGGACGAGGCCGCCTGGGAGGCGGGCGGGAAGAACATTGCCCGCCGCAACCTCCTCGGCTCCATCCTCGCCGAGCACATCGGATTCTCGGTGTGGTCGGTGTGGTCGGTGATGGTGCTCTTCATGCCCACGGCGGTCTACCACATCGACGCGGCCGGAAAGTTCTTCCTCGTCGCCATACCCACCCTGGTCGGCGCCGTACTTCGCCTGCCGTACACCTTCGCCACGACCACCTTCGGTGGCCGCAACTGGACCATCATCAGCGCACTTGCACTGCTGGTTCCGATGACCCTGACGCTGTACTTCATCTCACGGCCCGAGACCTCCTACACCACGTTCATGATCGTCGCCGCGTTCGCCGGACTCGGCGGCGGGAACTTCGCGTCCTCGATGACCAACATCAACGCGTTCTACCCGCAACGACTCAAGGGCTGGGCCCTGGGTTTGAACGCGGGCGGCGGCAACATCGGTGTTCCGGCCATCCAGTTGATCGGCCTGCTGGTGATCGCCACCTGGGGCAACCGCAGCCCCCAGATCGTCTGCGCGGTGTACCTGGTGCTCATCGGCATCGCCGCCGTGATCGCCGCCCTCTACATGGACAACCTGACCGACCAGAAAACCGACGCACGATCACTGCTCGACGTGCTCAAGTTCCGCGACTCCTGGATCATCTCGTTCCTCTACATCGGAACATTCGGATCGTTCATCGGATTCAGCTTCGCCTTCGGCCAGATCCTGCAACTGAACTTCCTCGCGGGACTGACCAACGGCGCTCCGGCCACCCCTACCATGCAGGCCACCGCCGCCCTGCACGCCGCCCAGATCGCCTTCATCGGACCACTTCTCGGGTCGCTGTCCCGCCCACTCGGCGGACGCCTCGCAGACAAGATCGGCGGCGGCCGGATCACCCTTTACAGTTTCGTGGCGATGATGGCGGCCGCCGGGATCCTCGTCGTCGCCGGCACCGTCGACGACGCAACCCCCGGGGCCGCGAACACCGCCATCATGACCGCCTACGTCGTCGGTTTCATCCTGCTGTTCGTCATCTCCGGAATCGGCAACGGGTCCGTCTACAAAATGATCCCGGCGATATTCGCGGCGAAAGCCGCGGCGCTGCACCCCCACGACGCACCCACCGCCGCCGTCTGGTCGCGCACCATGTCCGGGGCACTGATCGGAATCGCCGGCGCCGTCGGTGCACTCGGCGGAGTCGGAATCAACCTCGTCCTGCGCGCGTCCTACCTCGGGGTACACAAGTCCGCCACCACAGCGTTCTGGGTGTTCGCCGCGTTCTACATCATCTGCGCCGTGATCACCTGGACCATGTACCTCCGGCGACCGACCGCACCCGCACCCACTCCGGCCGGTGCCCTCACACCCACTCACTGACCCACAGCCGGGCACGCTGATCCACCCGCGGAACACCGTTCCACCGACCATCATCCCCGCCTTTCGCTGCCGCACAGCGCCGTGGGCAGTCCTCACCCCCAAAAAAGACAGCGCGCACGGTCAGCCCGCGTCGACCGACGCCGCCGTCATCCGCCACCTTATGTCCAGCACAGCAGGGACCGTTCGGTCCCTGGAACACACGAAGGAAATTCACGAGCATGAGAATGTCCAAACTGATGACGGTCGCCGCCATGACCATCGCGTCGATGGGTATCGTCGCCGGTACCGCCCACGCGGAACCCGCACCGGCCCCGGCCGCGGGGGTCGGGTGGAACCTCACCCGCAACGGTGACCAGGTCATCATCGACACCACGGCCGGGTCACTGAGCAACGAGAACAACCACCTGATCGTCCGCGACGCCAACGGCACCACCGTCGAGTCGGTACCCCTGTCGCTCGCCGTCAACGGCTTCGCACACCCCGTCGCCGCACAGATCAACGGCCGCACCGCAACCCTGACCACCGACACCAACCCGGCCGCCGCAACACCGGTCACCCTGCCATTGCGGCAGGTCGACCTGCCCGCCGCCACCGCCGGAGTCAAGGACAACATCACCCTCACCGCGGCCGTCGGCGGCTTCCTCGGCGCGGCAACCGGTCTGGTCGGCGGCTGCCTCCTCGGAGCAGTGGCCGGGGCCGTGATCTCCGCACCCGCAGCACTGCTGTTCGGCGCGGGCCCAGTGGCAGGATGCATCGGCGGCGCACTACTCGTCGGCGCGGGCGCCTCCCTCGCCGGCACCGCGATCGGCGGCCTCGGCGCCATGGCAGCCAACGCGGATCCGTTCATCACACTGCTGAACCAGCCGCCCGCCCCAAAGAAGTAACACCGCCCGCAAACATCATCGCTGAACAACGTCCCGTGAGTGCGGCCCGCCTGGCGGGCCGCACCGCGGACCCTCGCGTCGCAGATGCGGATTCGTATCCTCGCAGCATGTCGCGTGGATGAACCCCACCCACTGGGGCAGGCGTCGCACACCATGCGCGTCCGGCTGAAGGCAGGGGCACGGTGTCGACGTGGTGTGCGAGCATCTCGAGGGGTCGGTTCCGACGCGGCGTCGCTGGCCTACCAATAGGGCCGGGCGGAGAGCGAGGAGGCCGACAGGCGCGAGCAGCTGCGGAGGAGGATGAGCATCTACTCGGCGTCCAGTTCCCTCCGTATCGCGTCGAGTTCCTCCTTGATCCGAGCCGTCCTGTTGTGTCATGGATCCGTAGGGCGTCATCAGGATCAACTCGGTTTGCTGCGGTGAGAGCGAGTAGCGCACGCAGGCGGGCTGCGGCCTCGTCCCCGCCCTTTGATCGAAAGATCAATGCCAGGATTTCGAATGCGTTCTCCTGCGCCAGATTCGCTGCGACCAGGAGTTCATATCGTTCTCGCCGTATCGGCCCGCCAGGGTCCGGACGTTCCATCACCCTCACCTCCCTCCCGGACATCCGACCACACGGGACGCTCAGCTCGGTCGCTTTCCGAGCGAGTCGGGGCCGAGGCGGTGCACTGCCGGGTCGTCCTCGAAGCAATTCCCACAGAATCAGCCATTCCTGCTGCTCATGCGGATCGCGCTCGTACCGGCCACCGCGACAGGGCCTGCCGGTCGAGATGCACAATCGGACAAGTCCCGCTAGCAGCGCACAATCGCCCTGCTCAACGGGGCGATTGTCGGGATGGGCGATGCCGGGAAGTGCGGCGTCGAGAGAAACACGCGAATATGAAGGAAGCCTCCGACGATACGAAGTCCACCAAAAGTGGCGGGAATCGCTACCCCGAGTGCAAGTTATGGGATCTGATCCTGGATTCAGCCACCTTGATGGCCGCCGCAGTGATCATCGCCCTCACCCTCACCACCGGTGGATACCTGTGAACTGACGCGCCAATGCCGGGCCCCTGCCCCGCCGGCCAATCGCGGGTCGCAATATGTACCTGCCGCCGGGGTCCAGGCCGCCCGAGAATGGGAGCGAACGGCACTGATCACAATGCGGCGGCAGACCGCCTGCCGTCGCAGACTCGCCGCGCTCACGTCGGCGAACGAAGCGCCAGCGGAAAAGTACTACTCCCCGCGGCGAGGTGTGGCGCGTTCCCACCAGTCGATCGTCTCGCCGTCGGCCCCGAGCCACCGCTGCCGTCCACCACCACCCATGCCGCCGCGGATGCGGCGCTTCCCCAAACGGCTGATGTGTCCGGCATTGGACGCACGCCGTCGCCCTACCGAGCGCGGGCCGGCTCGTCAGGTCGGCGGATCGAGAACCCGGACCGACCGCGGAAGCGGCTGTACCGCAATACCGCAACGCCTCGCCGCCGCCGCGAAAGACTCCGGGCGGGGATCCACAGGCCAGGACACCTCCCCGGTCGGACCGAATACCGCGGCCGCATTCGCCGCCGGGCCCGTGGTGAACCGCGTCTGGTACCGGATGCCGTCGAACTCGGCATCGAATGCCGCCGCCCACGCCCGGGGAACGTCGTACGGTGTCATCGAACACAACTCCCGGGTGAGCCCGAACGCGGCAGCCCCGTCGGCGCAGGTGTCCGCGAGGTCATGGGTGCCCGGTACCCGCATAGTCGACAGTGCCCGCTCGGCCGCGAAGTCGTGGGCGATCACCCCGAGCGATGCCAACGCCTCCCCCACCGTCTCCCGGATCGCCGTCGTCTCATCGAATGCGACGTAGCACGTACCGCGCGGCGCGGCCAGATCAAATCGTCCGCCACCTGACGAGGAGAACCACCACGGTCCATTCGAGACCCGGTGACCCCGCTTGACCTGCCGCCTCCCGGTCAACCGCCAACCAGGAAACCCGGTGAGCGCGCGCGTTCCGGGCGCCCGCAGAGCAACGTCCTCCCGGGTCACGCCGCCCACCGCTGCACATCCGCGCGGGCCGCCGCCAGGACCGGGTCGACCCGGCCGCCCTCGGTCAACCAGCCCACCGCGGTCTTACCGCCGAACGCATCCTGTGGTGCCCGCAGCCACAGCGCACTCGTCCACGGGTCGGCCCCTGCACGCAGGACACGCCACACCTGCACCAGCGCCGGGTCCACGGTGCCGCTGCGGGTGAACTGCCACACCGGGTAGACCCATTGCCCCTCCTCGAGCTGGCAGGCGATCACCGCGTTGGTGGCGACCTTCTTGCTCACCGCCTGCCGACTGACCTTCCACCACCGAGTCAGACCGGCGGTGTCGTAAAACGGGCCCACGACCTGGTCATAGACATGATGGGTGGGAAGCGCAGCCGACATCGCGTCAGCGATCGCCTGCACGTCCGCGAACGCGTCGGTGGGCACGCCGGCCGCAGCGGCGGCGGCGAAGGTACGGTGCACCCGCTGCGAGAGCTCCTCCATCAATTGCTTCTCCTGCTCCACCAGCGACGTCATCACCCACACCCACCCTTTCGCGTCAACTTTGTCAACCACAATGATGCACCAAAGGGTCAACCACGTCAACCAGACCGTCCACTCCTTTGGCAGACGGATCTTGTCAGACTGCGCTATCTACCGGCTCGCCTCGACTTGTCGCGCACTGCACGACTCGGTGTTCTTTTGCCGTCACGGAATCCGCCGCAACGTGGCGGAACTGCCACTGGGCCTTGGGACCAGTCGTCGGCTACCCACTTCATGAGGGCGGAGTAGGTCCATGGAGTGTCTGCACACGTTATCCAGAACGCCCCGGGTGGCGTGACACTGCGTGCGGGCGGTAGGCGACGCCAACCAGGGGTCCATGACTGCACGATCCGACGCACGGAAGTTTTACCAGCACTCCACCTTCCGTCGTTCTGATCAGATTCCGAATCCCCCACGGGGCCTTCCGCGCAGAACAACCCACGCGCCAGCGTAAGATCCACCGAAATCTGATAGTCCCCGGACACGAACTGCGGATCCACCAGATGGCGTTCGCGCCCCCGTCGTGGAGGTGGAGTTTCTTAAATTGCCGGCAATTCCGTTGATCGTGTTCTAGTGAGATGCCGCGGTAAGCGCTGCCGTCCTCCGGCGATATCTGCCACCGGCCTCTGAGGTCCTGGATGCCTCACCGATCTGAGATTCATTCGCGCAGCCGATACCTTCAGCTCACAGGGGTTGGCAAGAACCTGTAGTGAAGATGAGTCGTGCTGCGCTTAATTCCCGTCCGCGCCATAGGACCCTGGGTGACGAGGCGGGTCGGTGGGGATCTCTCCGAGCCCTCGGTGTTATCTGGCGTCCTCGGGGCCGATCGCCGTGCGTAGATCTTGTGTCACACCGTTCGGCACGGTAGTTCGGTGCCGTGCTCCAGCGGCTCAGCGGTTTCGGCCGCGTGAGTCGCGGAGTTCGCCGATGTCTCCGACCCCTCCCTGCAGGTGCATCCGGCCATCGGACAGCTTGTAGGTGACGCCGGCAATAGCGCAGGCACCACTCCCGACGCGATCGGCAATGATGCGCGAACGCTGCATCAGGAGAGTCCCGGTTTCCACGACGTGGCGGCCTTCGAGTTCGTCGACGGTGGTGAGGCCCTCTTTGCGACCCATCATGATCGACGGCGCCACCCGTTCAACGATGCTGCGGATGAAGCCGTCCGGAACCTTGCCCTTGTCCAGCGCGTCGAGAGTGGACTTCACGGCGCCGCAACCGTCATGACCCAGCACGACGATCAAGGGCGCGTCGAGGATCTGCACCGCGTACTCGATGGAACCGAGCACGGCGTCGTCGAGGACGTGGCCGGCCGTTCGGACGACGAACATGTCACCGAGGCCCTGGTCGAAGATGATTTCCGCAGCGACACGTGAGTCTCCGCATCCGAACAACACCGCGGTGGGGTTCTCTTCGTCGACGAGCTGCGCGCGGTCGACGATTCCCTGGCTGGGGTGGATCGAGACTCCGCTGACGAAGCGCTCGTTACCCTGGCGGAGGGTTTTCCACGCGGCAACCGGGTTGGAGTGAGGCATGCGGTTATTGTTCACCCGCGCTGTTTCGCCTGCTCGGCGGGAACATTACGGCGACGGAAACTCCGGTTCGCGGGTCGAACGACGCGGGGTGGCAGCCGGTGCCCGCCGCGACCGACAGTGTGCCGCGGGAAGTGGCCTTCGCCCCTCCCGCGACCGAGACCGGCGCCGGATCGTGGAACTCGAGCCGATCCCACACCGAAACGCGTCGGCCACCGGAACGAGGAGATCACGGTCGACAAACCCACACCCGCCGCCGTCGATTTCCGCGGACGATCCACGACCGTACGACGATCCAGGCGATGTGCGGTACCTCCCACCCGGGCCGGCGTCGCACTCGCCATGCTCGTGGGTGCGGCTATCGCGGGGTCCGTCGTCCTGCTGGGTGGCTGGTTCGCCGCTCCGACAAACGGGGTGGGTGCCGCGGCAGCTGTGGTCGGCACGGTGGGGTCAGCCGCGGCGATGCTGAGACCGCATCGGCCTCACCGGAGGTCCCGGGTGATCCGCCCGGCGGGGACTATCGGCCCTAATCCGGCTGTCCCCGGCGGCGAAGACTAGGGGATAGTCGACCGAAGCGGAGGCAATCGTGGACACCACCATTCCGGACGAGAACGTCGTCGCATTGCGGTCGATCCGGCCTGTCGCGCTGCCTCAATCCACAACAGTGTCGGCCGTCCTCGTGCTGGGCACCGAGAGCGACGGGAGGCAAGAGCGGCTCCGATCCGGCGAGGCGTTGTCCGCGGTGCTCCTGGAGGCCACGGTCGGCGGGACTCACGACGGGCCCCCGCACCCACATGCCGGAACTCCGGCAGAGCCGAGAGATCATCCGAGAACCGCTCCCGGACGGCGGATACCCCAAGGCCTTGATTCGGGTGGGCACCACCGGGCACGAGCTTCGGCTGCGGCAGACGGCGAGGCGTCCCACGGACACGGCGGGAACCGGCGTGGTGGTCGGCGATGACGGGCGGCCACCCGATTCGGCTGTGCCCTCGCACGCCTCCCGTTCGACGTAGCCCCCGTGATGCGATGGCGCCCACCCGCGGACTGGAGGTTGCCGAATGATCACCGTCTTTCTGGTGGACGCTCACGGGGTCGTTCGCCGCGGAATCGCGGACCTCCTCACCGCGGACCCCGAACTGGTGGTGATCGGGGAGGCGACCTCCTCCGCGCAGGCCCTCGCCAGGATCCCCGTGCTCAAACCCGATGTCGCGGTGCTCGATGTCCGGTTGCCCGACGGGAACGGCATCGAGTTGTGCCGGGAGTTGCTCTCCCGGATGCCCGCACTGCGTTGCCTGATGTTGACGTCCATCGCCGACGACCAGGCGATGCTCGACGCCATCGTCGCCGGGGCCAGCGGGTACGTCGTCAAGGACTTCCGGGGGATGGAACTGGCCGAGGCAGTCCACGATGTCGGTGCGGGCAAGTGGCTACTCGACAGTCGCGGCGCCGCCACGTTGATGGCGAAGCTCCGTTCGGACGCGAACGAAAAGAACGGGCCGTTCGCGCGCCTCACCAATCAGGAACGGACCTTGCTCGCGCTGCTGGGCGAGGGGCTGACCGATCGACAGATCGCCGAACGGATGTTCCTCGCGGAGAAGACGGTCACGAACTACGTGTCCCGGCTGTTGACCAAACTGGGCGTCGCACGCCGCACCCAGGCTGCCGTCCTCGCGACGACGATGCCCCACAACCGCCCCGAATACCGACAGGTCCCGCGGGCATAGCAGCGGACCGATTTAGCTGCTCGAAACACCGCCTCGCGGAAGGATGCGTTCGGTGCCCCGTCGACAGCGTGACCGGGATCCCGGTTCTGTGTTCAGCCCTCTCTCCGGGCTCCGTCTGAGTGAGCTGCTGAGCGAGGTCCAGGACCGGGTCGACCAGATCGTCGAAGCCCGTGACCATGTCGGTGGGCTGCTCGACGTGATGCTCGCAGTGACCTCCGGACTCGACCTCGACGACACCCTGCGCACGATCGTCCACGCTGCCATCAGTCTGGTGGACGCCCGGTACGGGGCGTTGGGGGTGCTCGGCGTCGGGTATGATCTGAGCTAGTTCGTCTACGAGGGTATCGACGAGGCGACGCGCACGGAGATCGGCGAGCTCCCCCCGGGGTCGAGGAGTACTGGGGATTCTCACCATGGATCCGAAGCCGATCCGTCTCGACGCCCTCTCCCAGCATCCGGTGTCGGTGGGGTTTCCGTCGCACCACCCGCCGATGAGAACCTTTCTGGGAGTGCCTATCCAGAGTCGGGAGACCGTGTTCGGGAATTTGTATTTCACCGAGAAGGCGAACGGTCAGACGTTCACCAAGGACGACGAAGTCATTCTGCGGGCCTTGGCGGCGACCGCGGGCATCGCCATCGAGAACGCCCGGCTGTATGAGCAGTCGCGTACGCGGCAGGCCTGGCTCGCGGCGACCCGGGAGATCGCCACCGAGTTGTTGGCCGGCAGCGTGACCGCCGACGTCTTGCAGGTGGTCGCTGACGATGTTTTCGCACCGAAGCGATCGACGGCATAGATGCGGGCACCGCGCAGCGCCTCGATGACGCGATCGGTCGGGCCATGACCGAGGCGTCGATTCCCGGGTCGATCGTCGGCATCTGGGGACCGGAGGGAAACTACGTGCGGACGTTCGGCGTCGCCGACAAGGCCACGGACGCCCCGATGAAGACCGACTCATACAGTCGAATCGGTAGCATGACAAAACCATTCACCGTCACCTCGATGCTTCAGCTGGTCGATCAAGGTAAGGTGGCGCTCGACGATCCGATCTCGAAATACATTCCGGACGTGCCATCAGGCAATCAGATCACTCTGCGTGCGTTGGCCGGAATGCAAAGTGGACTTGTCACATTCGACGATGTGGACGAATTCACGGACTTGTATTCCGCGGACCCGGAACAATCCTTCACTCCAACACAACTGCTCGGGTATGCGCTCGACAAGCCACTGCAGTTCCCACCCGGCACCCAGTACCAGTACTCGAACACCAACCCCGTTTTGCTAGGCCGGGTGGTAGAGATGCAGAGCGGTCAAAGCCTGCCCGACTACATCAGCGAGCTCATCCTGTCCCCGCTGACGATGACGCACACCAGCTTCCCCACCAATGCAACCTTCCCCGACCCCCACGCGCAGGGCTACACGGAACTCACGAGCCGGAATCAGGTCGCCACCGACTGGAACCCGTCGTGGGCGTGGGGGTCGGGGAATATGATCTCCACGCTGGAAGACCTGCTGACCGACCGCTGGGGCACAACCGATCACAAGAACCGGCGCCCCCTCGCCGCCCAGGACACCACCCGGCTGCTCCTGCAAATCGGCAACCTCGTCTGCGGCTGGCTGCTGCTGCGCAGCGCCCAGATCGCCGAGGAACGCACCACCACGGCCACGCCGGCCGACCGGGACTTCTACCTGGGCAAGGCCGCCACCGGCCGGTGGTTCGCCCGCCACGTGATCGCAACCATCCCGGCAGAACTGGCCAGCATGCAACACACCAGCAGCGACCTCGTCGAACTCCCTCACACCGCCTTCTGACACACCAGCTGACCGCGCATCCGACGGATGCGGCCCAGACAGGCGAATCCGCACGCCACGCCCACCACCCGATCGCACGGGCGTGCGGATTCGCCCCTCCTTTACCCCATCTGCGGCAGGGATATTCACCACCTGCACATCTCCCGAACCCGTCAGCCGCGAAGCCGAGCTCCCACTCATAGACGATCCGTAGTGTGCCCCAGTCCGAATCTTCGAACCAATTCAAAACCTGAGGGAATCAACAGCCGAAACACGCGCCTCTCAATTCGAAGATGCGCGGGATTCGACCTGTTCAAGACAACGGCGTGGAACTACCCTACTTTTTGTCTTCCTATTCGGGCATACGTCTCTGGGCGGTGCACTCGGTACACAGCGGCCAGAACCATTCCGGTCGCAAGAGTTGCCCACAGCGCAACCTGCAGCGCGATCGCTTCGGATATCGAACCGCCTGTCATCGACGTGAAATGCGTGATCGCGAGATACAACACTATTCCCATGCTGATCGCGCTCAGACAAGGTGCGACGAACATACGGCACAAGTGGCGTTCGGCAATGTCGGATCGACCGAAGAATACGAGGGCACTGACGCCGGTGAGAAACATCAGTACGAGCACGGCGAAGCCGCCCGTGCCAGCAAGACTTCCGTACACGTGTCCAGGCGGGGATCCTGCGAGCGCGAAACTGCCGAGTACCAGCAATAGAACCACCGTTACCGTGACCGAGCTGATGTATGGGGAACCGTGCTTCGGATGAATACTCCCGAGCCGAGAAGGCAAGACGTGATCTACACCCAACGAATACGTGTAGCGCGAAAGGATGTTCTGCACCGACAGCAAGCAAGCGAAGATCGAGGTGCACAGCAGCACGCGGACAACATCTGTCGCTGTATCACCCAAGTACGAGGTAACTGCGTTAGGGAACATCCCCGCGTAGTCCGCGATGGCGACGTCTTGAGCCTTGCTGGGTCCGTATGCCACGATCAGCAACCAGATACTGGCGAGGTAGAAGACACCGATGAACAACACGGCCCCGTAGGTCGCGCGGGGTACCGTTTTGTCGGGATTCTTAGTTTCTTCGCGGAAGATCGCGGTCGCTTCGAACCCAAGGAAGCACGTGGCTGCGAACAGGACGGCGATACCGATGTCGCCTGCAGCGAACCCGCTCAGCGAGAATGGCTCCAGTGAGATGCCCTCCGGCCCGCCACGTTTCAGCACTGCGACATTGAAGACGAGAACAATCAGGATCTCCAGACCCATAACCACCGACAGAACCTTGGCGGACAGATCGATCCGAAAGTATCCGAGAACTCCGACCACCGCGACACACAGCAGCGAGTAGACATACCACGGAACCGTTGGACCTTGGAAGGTGTCGCTGACAAGGCTGGAGGCGACGGTGCCGAAGAACGCGACGGTACCTACACCCATCGCGACGTATCCGAACATTGCCAGGAAGCTGGACCCGAGTCCGAGGTGTCGACCTAAGCCCGCGGTGATGTAGGCGTAGAAGGCACCGGGATTGGGCAGGTACTTTGTCATCGTTGTGTAGCCGACCGCAAAAAGCATCAACAAAGCGACTGCGACCGCGAATGCGATCGGTGCGCTGCTGTTGTAGCTCAGTACGAACACGGCGAACGCAGCGACCACCGTGAGCGGCGCCGAGAATGCAAGCACGGTGAGCATCAACTCTACGACGCCAATCCGGCCTTGCAGCGTACGCGGGGGGTCGGTCGGTGCCGGTGCGGCGGCGGGCGGAATCAAGGGTGGAATGCTCGCCTGATCGGTCATTCGAGGTCCTTCATCTCAGCGCGGCTGTTGCGCGCGAATGGGGCAGAGGGAAGTTACTTCGACTCTGACCGACAGCCCGCCGGCGTTTCAGATGCCGAAGAAGGCCTCTGATTAAACAACGCTTAATCCAGGCTGTCGGATGGATAGCTTTGCATGCAAGCGGCAAGGGGTCGCATCTCACTGAGAAGCTTCTTACCTGCAGTAAACGAAGTATGAGTGATTCGGGTCACTCAGATCTGAACTGTAGATCACAATGAATCAATATTCAATAGAAAACTGGGTCAATTTACGACAGGTTAATTTTACCTAGTCTTTATGTTGTCAGCGCCTACCCATCACAGAGCGAGTCTGGGCTGGGGCCATACGCCGATCAGCACCTCGCTCCCGCTGCGATCTCCGGTAGGTGGGGCAGCCGCTAGCACGCAGGCTGGAGGGCGAGTCTCGCCCGCCGAGCCGTCCACATCTACTTAACGTGGGTGAAATAGTTGAGTGCCAAACCGGACACCGTCGATTCGGCGTTGCTCGCTGTCGCCATCCAACGCCACATGAATCCTTATTTCCTGGTGACGGTTGCCTTAGCATGTGAGCTGGGTTAAATTAACGCACATTAGAGGCGGGGCCACAAGGCATCGGGAGGCCAACCAGATCTGCACTGCTAGCCAGCCGCACACGCGGGCAGCCGCCCGTCCAGCACATCCGGTGCCGCCCTGCGGAGGAGCCGGCGCCAAACGGCCGCGCGGCCACCGCACGTTCACCATCAGATTTGGCGAGGGGATCAATTGCGCACCCCGATCCCCTACCTCGCGACGCCTCGACGACAGCCGTCACCGATACGGGCCGTCACGTCGTCAGCTCGCAGGTCAGAACGAGGTCTTTCAGATGTCAGTTACACATCATGATCAGCAGGACGCCGTCTACCGCGGTCGGTGGGCGATGATCGCGATCATCGCCCACGGCGTCCTGTCCAATGGACTGCAGATGTACTGCATCGTCCCCCTATTCAGCCACATCCAGGACGATTCCTCCTTGTTTCTCTGGCAGACAAGACTTTTAGTTTCTATCTTCTTCTTCGCCGTTCGCTGGTGGGATCTCTATCTGGTTCGTTCTCGGCGCGATAGGCTTCCTGGGGATGTTCTTGTTCGCCGCTTTCGCCACGTCACCGTCGGAATATGGCGACTAAATGCCGAAACAGGCCTACGCTACGGCTCTCGGGCTGATCCTGACTCTGGCCAACGTAGGTGCCGTCGTTTGCCCGTATGTGAAAACGCTGGTCGCCGAGCACTCGACCCCCGCCGCGGGATGGTGGTTGATTGCCGGCATTTCGGTTGCAGTGTGGTTGCCCCCGCATCCTCGAACCCGCGGCCGAACCGCACAGGTGCGGCCAGTAGCGACACGCATGTGCCTGCGGAGGTCCCGTGACTCGGCATCTCGACTGCAGCGAAAGTTTCTGCACCCGTGTGCCACACATCAACCCGCACCGCCGCAACGTGAGCGAAGTGGTGGAGACACCGTCGAATTTCGAAGGGAACCATGAAGACCGAACTGGACGGGGCGGGGGAGTCCACGCCCGTGGAAACGCAAGAGCGTGACGCAATGATTCGCAAAGCACTCGAAGGCGAGATCACCGGGTGCGCCATGTATCGCAAGATGGTTGAACATACTCAAGGGGCAAACAGGGCGCCCCTTGAGCTGCTCTACGAACTCGAGCGGGTCACCGCCCAGGCACTCGAGACCGTAGCGGCCCGATATGAGGTCGCTGTCGACCGTGAGGCCGCCACCGCCGAAGGACTCAAACTCGCGTCAGATCTCCTCAATCGGTCGTGGGAAATGATGTGGGCCAGTATAATTGAGCTCGCAGACGACTATCTCGGCCACTTTCAGCGCCTAGCAGCAGCTCTTGAAAGAACCGAAAGCGCAGCAGCTGGGCGACAAGCAGTCGAGCACGAGGACGCCGTGATCGAGTTCGCCAGACGTGAGGTCGGCAAGGCATCAGATTCCCACGCGCCGCTGCTCGATTACCTCGCGCGATACGCCAGCTAGGTGCACCCAAACGAACGGACAATTTCCTCGTCGGCTTGAGGGAATTACAACAGTAGACCAAGAGAAGGAAGAAGGAACAATGTCGGACAACAACTCGTCGAACAGGCTTTCCGGCAAGACCGCGATCGTCACGGGTGCCGGACGTGGTATCGGCGCAGCGATCGCTCAGCGTCTCGCCAACGACGGTGCTCAGGTTCTCCTGACGGGGCGTCAACACGGACCGCTCGAGGACATAGAGAAGAAGATCAGCCAAGCCGGCGGGAAGGCGAGAGTTGTCACCGGGGACATCTCCGTTCCAGAGGACGTCGACTCCATCGTCAGCGACGCCGTGCAGGCCTGGGGGCGAGTCGATATTCTCGTCAACAACGCTGCAGTCTTCGATGAGCCGCCCTTCATGGAGGTCTCGCTAGAGGCGTTCAGGACGACATTCGACATCAACGTTCTTGGCACATTCCTGATGTCACAACGCGTCGCGAAGGAGATGATCGGCGCTCACAGCGGGTCGATCGTGCACATTTCGTCGATTGACATCTTCGGTGCCGACGGGCCGGTGACGGCGTACACAGCGACGAAGGCTGCGGTCTCGAGCATGGCGCGCACCATGACGATGGAACTTGCCCCACTCGGGATTCGGGTCAATACGGTGGCTCCCGGGTTCATCAACGCCGACATGCTCGTCAAGACTTCTACACCCGCGGTGCTCGATCACATGATGAACGACTTCCAACGTGTCCCGCTCCGACGCTTGGTAGAACCGGAGGAAGTTGCCGCAGCCGTTGCGTTTCTGGCCTCCAATGATGCCTCGGCCATCACCGGCATCGATCTGGTCGTCGATGGCGGGCTCACAGCCAATCTCTACGCCGTCGAGACACTACCGGAGCCCATGATTCCTCTCGGCGCGGCGGAGTAGCTGCCCGAAACGATGCGGGCAAGACGGCGACCGGGCATCACCTGCAACTTTGGACATGAAAGGTCTCAGACGATGAACGCGATACACACCGTTGCCCCGGAGTCGATTTCCGCAACCGACTCGTCGGGGCGGCAGTACTTTCCGTGGGACGATCCTGACTTCACGCTCGATCCCTATCCCTGGTATGCGCGTGCGCTCGTCGAGGCTCCCTTGATCTATGACGACTTGGGCTTCTACGTGGTCTCTCGCTACAGCGACGTCATGGCTTACGGGAAACACCCGGCGATGTCGGTCGAACCGGGTTGGGAGCAAGCAGGGCCATGGTCGGTCGCCAGAGAGACCGTCATCGGGCGCGATCTGCCCGATCACACCCGGCTGCGCCGCCAGACCAACAAGTGGTTCGGACCCAAGATCGTCGATCGGTGGACCGAGACGACCAGGGCGGTGGTCTCGGGCATTCTCGACTCCTGCCCCGATGGGGTTCTGGACGGCTGGCACGACTTGTCGGTCATTCCCACCCACCGAACCATGTGCCGTGTGCTTGGAGTGCCCGACGACGATCACGTCGAGGTCCAGGAGTACATGTCCGAAACAATGCCCATGATGGCGGCGAGACCGGCGGTTGGTGCAGTCGACCGCGCCGCTGTAGGTTTCGATCAACTGGGTCTTCGGGTCTCCGCGCTCATCGCTGACAAGCAGGCGAATCCAGGTGACGGGCTTCTGGATTCGTTGCTCACTGCGGTCGACCGTGGGGAAATTACCTTCGACGAGGCCGGGGCTACGGCGTTGATGCTCTACGGACTCGGACACATGGACGTGGGTTATCTGATCGCTGCGGGGTTGAACATCTTCGCGACCAGGCCTGACGTCTACGATCGTTACCGAGAATCCGTCGATCTGCGGGACTCGATCATCAACGAAGTCGTTCGGTTCGATCCACCCGAACTGTGCTTCTATCGGGTTACCACATCACCTGTCACCATTCGATCCGTCGATATACCTGTCGGCTCGAAGGTCAGGTTCATGATTGCTGCCGCGAATCGCGATCCCGAAGTGTTCGACAATCCCGATACCTTCGAGGTCAATCGCCCTCCACGTGAAAGCCGCAATCTCTCGTTCGGTATGGGTCCCCACACGTGCGCCGGCCAGTACATCTCGCGAGCTCAGGCTCGCACGGTTTTCGATCAGTTGGCGCATCGTTTCCGTCGTATCGAACACGTCGACGAACCCAACATGGACAATACCGACTTCTCGCGGCACTTCACGTCTCTGAAGCTACGCCTCGTCGAGTAGCTCGCAGGTAGGACGGCCGATGTCGCGGGTATCGCGGGTATCACACCGAGAGTCCCGCGCATCGCTCGTCTGCGACCAGGCATTGGGCGCCGCAACGAAGCTGGGTTGTGTTGCCGGGTCCGATCGAGATCAAGGTCGCCATGACCTGGGTCAACCGGGACTCAATCACCGTAAGCCGTGTGATGTGGGCACCTGAACTGCGGAAAACGTCAGGCGGGCCGAATCACGTGCCTTGTCTCCGCAACGACAGCGTGCCTCACCCGAGCGGCGTGGCTGTCGATCCGTGGTCCTCATCTCGCGGGCCTTGCCCGCTCAGCGTGATCGCCGGACCCAATATCAAAGCCCATAGGCCTCGTCGTCACTCCGCGCCGAGGGGCGGTCGCGGTGGCAGTCGTTGCCGGCGACCGCACCCCGCCGCCGGCAACATCCTGCTCGCACACGCCGGCACCAAGAGGGAAGGTTCCGAGGTGCCACCGCGCTTGCTGCTGCCCTCGTCGGCTGATCACGCTGGGTGCAACAACCGATCAGGATCGTCGCGCCGACAGGCAGGCATCGGGCGATCCCTGCACCGACAACACATTCGAGTGATTCCACGTCGAGCTCTGCCAGACCGATGCCAGGGCCAATCTCGTCCGAGCCGTGACGGACCGTCCACACCGCGGTCGCCTTCACCGCCGCCTGATACGGTGCATGGGGATGCGCTCTCCCGCACTCGACTCCCACCTCAGGTGGTCTTGTCAGCAGAGGAGCGACAAGGATCCCGGTCGGTTCAGGTCTACTCCATGAATGCGAGTGCGGTGCCGCGCACAGCCTTCGGGAAGCTGCGCGCGGCACCGCTTATGCTCAGTGGCTCGTGTTGTTTCAGAACACGGCGAATACTTTGCGAACGGTCTCGTGAAGCTCCCAGGTTCCGGCCCATCCGCGTGGGAAGAGCGCAACATCGCCTGTCTCCAGGGCGAATTGCGTTCCGTCGTCTGGGGTGATTGTCAGGCGCCCGGCAATGATGTGGACGAGCTCATGTGTGTCGAGCTTCCAATAGGACGGTCCTGGTGCACATTCCCAGATCCCCACCGAGGCATCGCCCTCTTCCCAGAGCGTGCTGCCGGCCGTCGCCATGACCGGTCCCGTTGCTTCCGGCAGCGGTCCCCAATCCTCCAACTCGGCATCGAGCGCGGAGGAGAGATACGGGGCGAGAGTTGGAACTGACATGTGATACTTCCTTATCTGTTGTGTGTCGAGCGTGTCGATCGTTTCCGCGTGGCGCCTTGCCCAGGTCACACTCGGGCGGCGGCGAGCGCGCCGACGATTTCGTCGATTCGAGCTTTGGCGTCGCCGAAGAGCATTTGGGTGTTGTCGCGGAAGAAGAGGGGGTTCTGTACGCCGGCGTAGCCCGATGCCATGGACCGTTTGAAGACGATGACATTGGCGGCTTCCCAGACCTTCAGAACCGGAATGCCCGCTATCGGGCTACCGGGGTCCTCGGCGGCCGCCGGGTGACCGTGTCGTTCGCGCCTATCACCAGCACGACCGTGGTGTCGGCGAAGTATTCGTTGACCTCGTCCATCTCGAGGACGATGTCGTAGGGGACCTTCGCCTCGGCCAGCAGCACGTTCATGTGGCCAGGGAGGCGTCCGGCGACCGGGTGGATTCCGAACCGCACATCCCTACCATTTCACGGAGTCTGCGGGTGAGGTCTGCGACGCCGTACTGGGCCTGGGCGACGGCCATTCCATAGCCGGGGGTGATGACGACGGATTCGGCATTCGACAACAGTTCGGCAACGGCGTCGGCGTTCGTCTCGCGGTGGTCACCGTAGTCGGCTTCGTCGCTCGATGCGGCAGCGAGACCGAATCCACCCGCGATGACGGAGATGAACGGCGGTTCATTGCCTTGCACATGGTGTAGGACAGGTATGCGCCTGATGCGCCGACGAGCGCCCCGGTCACGATCAGCAGGTCGTTCGCGAGGAGAAACCCGGATGTGGCGGCGGCCCAGCCGCTGTAGCTGTTGAGCATCGAGACCACGACGGGCATGTCGCCGCTCCCGATGGACGCGACGAGATGCCAACCGAGGAACAGCGCGAGAACCGTGGCGACAACAAGCATCCACAGTTGCGGCTCGATGACGAACCACACTGTCAGCGCCGCGAACGCCGTCAACGCCGCGAGGTTGAGCAGGTTCTTGCCCGGCAGGCTCAGCGGGGAGCACTTCACCTTCCCCGAGAGCTTGAGATAGGCGACGACGGAACCGGTGAAGGTGACCGCGCCGATGATCACTTCAGCGGAGTGGATGCCGAGCATGCCCTCCGCGTCGAGTTCGACAGTCGCCCTTCCGCCGACATGCAGGTAGCCGTTCCATCCGACGAGGACCGCGGCGAGTCCGACGAAGCTGTGCAGCGGCGCGATCAACTCGGGCATACCGGTCATCTCTACGCGTCTGGCCCGTTGGAGACCGGTCGAGGCGCCGACGAGCATCGCAACAGCAAGGAGTCCGAGGCCGAGTCCGGAGATTCCACGGTCGATCGCCAACGCGACCGTCGCGGCGAGAGCCACCGTCATACCGGCGATTCCGAAGGTGTTGCCCAGTTTGGCGCTCTCGTGTCGCGACAGCCCCGCGAGGGCCACGATGAACAGGAGCGCGGAGACGATGCAGGCCGCGTAGGTGGTCGATTCGATGGAGATCAAGGTAGCCTCAGCCTTCAGGACCGCGAGAACATTGCGAGCATGCGTCGGGTCACGACGAACCCTCCGAACACGTTGATGGTGGCCAGCAGAGTCGCGGCGAATGCCAGGGCCGTGATGGTGCTGTTGTCGTGACCTATCAGCAGCAGTGCGCCGACCACGATGATCCCGGAGATCGCGTTCGTCACCGACATCAGTGCGGTGTGCAGAGCATGGTGGACGTTGCCGATGACGTAGTAGCCGATCACGATCGCCAGTGCGAACACGATCAGATGGATCTGCAACGCTGCCGGCGATGCCGCGATCAAGAGGAACAGACCGAGGGCGGCGACGCCGACGACGGCAGGCTTCGTGCGAGTGGATGCCAGCTTCTGAGAAGGCGCGTGCACGGTTGTGCTCGCAGTTTTCGGCGCGGCTGCGGTGGGCGCAGCGGAGACCTGTACCGGTGGCGGTGGCCAGGTCGACTGTCCATCGCGCACCACCGTGATCGAGCATTGAACGACATCGTCGAAGTCGAGGACGAGTTCGCCGTCCTGCCCGGGTGTCATTAGCTTCATGAGGTTGACCAGGTTGGTGGCGTAGAGCTGGGAGGCCTGAGCTGGGAACCGTCCGGCCAGATCGGTGTATCCGACGATGGTCACACCGTTGGCGGTGACGACAACCTCGCCCGGCACGGTGCCCTCGACATTGCCGCCGGTGGCAGCGGCCATGTCGACGATGACACTGCCGGGTTTCATTGCGGCGACCATCTCGGCGGTGATCAATCGCGGTGCGGGTCGACCCGGAATCAGCGGCTTGGTGATGACGATGTCCGTCTCGGGCACGGTGGTCGCGTAGAGCGCCGCGGCGCGGGTGTTGTAGTCATCCGACATCGCCTTCGCGTAGCCAGTTGCACTGAGTTCGACCTCGGTCGCCTCGACGGCAAGATATTCCCGCTCAGGGATCTGATCTTGTCGGCGACCTCGGAGCGGGGGTCGGTCGCTGTGACGATCGCGCCGAGACTTCCGGCGGTGCCGATCGCGGCGAGCCCGGCGACACCGGCGCCCACGACCAGGACTTTCGCCGGCGGCACGTTGCCGGCGGCGGTGACCTGGCCCGTGAAGAACCGACCGAAAGCATGGGCGGCTTTGACAACTGCCCGGTAACCCGCGGTGTTCGCCATCGAGGAGAGCACGTCCAATGGCTGGGCACGCGAGATACACGGCACCGCGTCCATGGCGAGCGCAGTGAGGTCGCGGTTCGCGAGGTCCTCGATGAGGTCGGGGTGGAGCACGGAGCTCAAGATGCTGACCATCGTTGCCCCGGGCCGCAGGCGTTCGAGTCGCTCGGGCGTGGGCGCGTTGACTCCGAAAACGATGTCGGCTGCCGCGGCGTCACCGATCGTTGCGCCGGCGCCGACGTAGGCGGCGTCCGGGAAGTCGGACCTCTCCCCCGCGCCGGACTCGACGACGACGTCGTAGCCGAGTTTGAGCAGTTGGGTCACCGTCGCGGGCGTCGCGGTGACGCGCGTCTCGGCGGTGCTCTCCTTCAGTACTCCGATGAGCACAACTCTTGAACCTTCCTATTGGGCGATGAGCGACGCGGATCCAGCGCACCGCGTTTTCGTTCTGAATCAACGAGTTTGACGATGTCCAAGCCCCGGTACCCAGTTCGGCTCGAAGGGGTTCGAGCGGTCCTGGTGCAGCCATTGGGGTTGGTTGTAGATGGCTTGCCCGCCATCGACACGCAGAGCGGTTCCGGTGACCCCGATGCTGCAGGTGAGGCGAGGTAGGCGACCGCCTCGGCGATGTCGTCGGGGGTACCGAGACGGCCGCAGGGCGTGTGGTCGATCAGGTCTTCGCGAATACCGTTCTCATCGAGCAGGCTTCGGGTCATCTCGGCCTCGACTACCCCGGGAAGGACGGCGTTGGCGCGGATTTTGTCATCTCCGAGTTCCGCGGCGAAGGTCCGCATCAAGGGAAGCAACGCGGCCTTGCTCACGCAGTAGCCGCCGACCTGGTCGCTGTGCGCGAGCGCAAGGCTTGATCCGAGGATGGTCAGTGATCCGCCTTGTCGCCTGTCTGCGATGCGCTGTGCGGAAACTTGGCAGAGATAGAAAGTTCCGGTGAGGTTCACGTCGATGTGCCGGTTCCACGTGTTCGCCAGCATGGTGAGAATCGGACCGTACTTGGCGTAGCCCGCGTTGGCCGCCACCGCTGAGGGTCCTCCGCCCCATTCCACCGCAGTCGTGAGAGCATCTTCGACTTGCGCTCGATCTGTCTGGTCCGCGGCCAGCGCCAGAAATGGTCCGCTCACGCCGGTCCGGGCAGCGGCACACAGTTTCTCGGTGCGTTCGAGCGCAACGACCGCGTAACCGTCGGCGAGGAACCGCGAGGTGATCGCCCGCCCGAGGTCTCCGGCGGCACCGCTGACTACAGCGAGAGGGCGTGTCATCGAGGTGACCTTCTGTACATGGGATCAATCCGTATCGATCGGGGGTCGGCCACCCACCTCGCACGTGAAGAGACCTCGTGGCCGACGTCAGCGATCTGATTCCGAGGGCAGATGCCGAGCTACATCACGTTGTTCGTTCCAGGCGGTTCCGGGCCGGGCATTTGATTAATACCCGTTCATTTAGTGAATGTATCGACGCAGGGCTGCGGGGTAAAGGGGCGACGAAGACACACACCTGAGGCGCACGCGTGAACGTCCACACCGAACGGGGCAAAGCACAAACTTCGCTGCCACCGAGCGTCCGACTATTCGCACGGTGCAGGATCGAATACCACGACTTTTCTCAGTTTTCACGATGCTTCCGCCCGCGACTGCGGGTAGCGGGGCCAGAAACCGGTGAAACCCCACCGGGCCGAACCACGCCCATGCCGATCGCGGCGGCGATGGTGCGCAATTTGCTCACGCCACTCCAACAGAGCCTCTACCGGTCGTTTAATTTATCACCAATTCAATTGGCGCTTTCGCTGGTGTTTGCCGCTGGACGGGTGCGGGAAAGCAGGAGTTTGCCAAATTTCCGGACGTAGTCGGGTGTTGTCCACCCGGCGGCCCCGCGGGCAGCGGCAGGACGTGAGCGCCTGGACTCCTCGCGTCACACCGGCGACGGCATCAATTGTTGCTCACGCGGGGTCGAGGTCGACGCCGAGTAAGGCTCGGCTGATTGCGGTGGCCTGGTCGACGCATTGATTCAACCCCCGCGCGGTGCCGTCCCATCGGCACCATTCGGATGCGGTGTCGAGTACCTTCACCACGACCTTGACGAACTTTGCCACATCGTCAAACTTGTATCCCAGCTCGATCGCGGCCGCCTCATACATGCGCTCGTACAGCCCCAACCACTGGTAGTACTCGGCTCGCGTCTCGGACGGCAGGAATCCAGCTATCCGGTCGCTTGCCATGAGGATGTCCCACAAGTTGTTTTCCGGGCTCTCCAACTGGCGCCTCAAGTGGACCCGGATCATGGCGTTCCAGAAGTCGTCCACATTATCGGTCGCATCGACTTCATCGAGGACGGCGGAAGCGAATCGATAAAAGTGCCAACGAAAGGCCTCCGTGACGATTTCGTCGCGGCCGTGCTCGAAATGCCGATAGATACTCGGCGCTTTCACGCCGACCTTCTCCCCGATGTTTCTCATCGAGACCGATGCGTAGCCGTACGCGCACGCCAGCTCGACGAACGCCTCGAGAATTTGCCGGCGCCGATAGCCCATGTCGGTCCAGTCGACCTTCGCGAGGTACTCGCGCAGTTCGTCGGCAGATTGCAATCGCGGCGAGGAGTGTGTCCCCGCCGTGGCCGGTACGGCATCTGCCGCGTCAATTCTCAGCATCGTCGACTCCCTCGCGCAATCTGTGGCCAAAGGGCTCCTCTGGTGGAGCCTACGCGGAGCTTCGCGTCGGTGAAGGCCCCCAGCGAGGAACCGATCACCCCTCCAGCTCCGGGATAGCCTGGGCCTTCCATCGATAAATTCGGACACCGTCCATACTGTCACTCCTTCGGGGATCGGAATCAAAACCGCTGGTAGCCAGCGTGTGGTATGAATCTTACGAACATTAATTACAAGCTCTGGTGCAGATGCTCATCTCACGGCCTTCGGGCGCTGCTGTGAGTGATTGAATGCCTGGGCGGGGAAACCACTGAGGCGAGGACCGGTATGACGTCGACGAACAGTACGGATGACCGTGGCACCAAGCGGGCCAGGCGAGGTTCCCGCGGGCACCGTGCCGACGTCGGCCGGGACCGGGTCATGGATGTTGCCCTGCAACTGTTCCTCACCCACGGATATGCGGGAACCAGCCTGAAGGCTGTCGCAGACGAGCTCGGCATTTCGCCGCCGGCCCTGTACTGGTATTTCCCGTCGAAGGAAGATCTGTATCTGTCGGTACTTCAACGGTCGATGGAGGATTTCACCACTTATGTGGGGGGTTCCGTCGTCGTCAACGACGACCCCGTCTTCAAGCTGAGCCAGTTGGTTCGTGCGCACGTCACCTGGCAGCTGAATCAGGCGAACGTTGCTCAGGCGTTCGATCTGACCATGACGTTGAAGGGTCAGTCGATCGACATCCCGGAAGAGAAGCTGGCGCCGGTAGTCAAGATGCAGATGGACTACGTGGCGCTGGTGCGTTCGATCCTTCGTGAGGGTGTGGACGACGGGGCGTTCGTGGTGGACGACATCAAGACCACCGCCTTCGGCATCATCACCCTGTGCGAGTACGTCACCACCTGGTACAAGCCGGGGGGTGAACTTTCGGTCCCGGCGGTGGCCAACCGGTACGAAGGAATGGTCAGGCGCATGGTCGGGGTTGCCTCCCGCCGCACGCCTCAACCGGATCCGGTGGCCGGCGACTGAGTCCGTTGTCGCCACGAGCCGGGGGGCGTACGCACCTCCGGCTTCGTGACGACGGCCGGTGTCAGCGCCGAGCGGTGAGCGCACCGTTGTCGATCAGCTTGGTGAAGTGTGCTGCGACGGCGCGGCGGTCCACCTTGCCGCTCGCCGTCCTCGGAAGCGGATTGAGAACCGTAATACGCTCGGGGACCGCATAATCGGGAAGCTTCTCCAGCAACACGCGCCGAGCATGCTCCTCGTCGAGGAGATGGCCGGGCCGTTCCTCGACAGCAGCCCAGATCCGGTTCTGCAGGACCGCATCAGCCATTCCGAATACACAGCTCACACCGACGGAACCGAGTTCCGACAGCAGTCCCTCCACATGCGCTGGGAGAATTTTCTCGCCACCACGGTTGATCACGTCGTCCACGCGACCCTCGATGTAGTAGAACTCGTCATCGAGCCTCGCGAGGTCGCCGGTACGCAGCCATCCGTCGCTGATCTTGGCGGCGGTGAGCTCGGGCTGGCGCCAGTATCCCTGCATCAGGGTGGGACCCTGCACCCACATCTCGCCGACCGTGCCGGGTTCGACGTCCTGGCCGTTCTCTCCGACGATCCGGATCCGTGTTTCCGGAACCGCGAAACCAACGGATTCACCGCGGCTCTCCGCGTGCTCGGGAGGAAGAAAGGACACCGCAGAGCCGTACTCGGTCATACCGTAGCCGTGGAACAACTGCATCCGGGGCCATTTCGCCAGAAGCTCGTCGATCCAGGCGACCGGCATGGGCGAGCCGCCGTAGAGCAGCACTCGCACCGAGTCCAGCGCCTGATCGGCGCCGTCGGCCAACATGATGAGGCGATGGAGGCTCGGGACCGCCGCCAGGTACGTCACCGGCCGGGCCGTGAGTGCGGCGACGGCGTCCTGGGTGCGGAACTTGTACAGCAGATCCGTGCGTCCACCAAGCAGCAGCATGTGCCCGAACTGATCGACGAACCCGGTGTTGTGGAACATCGGTACGACCACGAGGGTCGAATCGTGCTGTCCGGTCCGTAGCACCCGGGCGAACGCCCAGGACGCCTCGGCGAGCGCCCGCTGGGCCAGCATCGCGCCCTTCGGCTTTCCAGTCGTCCCCGAGGTGAAGCTGATCAGGGCGAGTGCGTTCGGATCCACCGGCAGCAATGGCGCGGGAGTCGCAGTCAGGTAGTCGTCTGCCAGGTGTCGGACCTTGCCGGCAGGAACGCCGCCGGCGATCTCGGTGTGGGCGTCATCGGCCAGGACGAGGGCGGCATCGAGCAGGGCGACCTGGTCGGCGAACTGGCTCGGGTTCAGTCGGTTGTTGGCCGGAGCGATCACCGCACCGAGGGAGAGAACGGCCATGTAGTGCACGACCCACGACGCGGTGTTGTGACCGACGATGACCACTCGGTCGCCGGGCTTGATTCCCTGGTCCGCGAGCCAGCGGCCACACCGTGCCACGTGCTCGGCGAACGCCGCGTAGGTCCATTCGGTGGTGGACGTCGTCAACGCGAGTGCATCGGGGGTGGTTGTGGCCCAGTGGATAAGCGCAGAAGACAGGGTGGGGAAAGGGATCGGGCGATCGTCAAAGTACGGGTGCTTCGTCACCGTGGACTCCTCGAATTTTTCGCGCACTGCGCGTGGCGGGCGGGTGCCGGATCGTGCCGACGCCGGTTGATGTGGGCGGCTGTCCGTGGCGGCTTCTGTCACGTCCATCCACGTGGTCCGTGGGCCATTATCAGAGTCCCTGCCACTGGGGCGCACGCCTCTCGATGAAGGCGCGTGCGCCTTCCTCCGCGTCCTTGGATGCGGGGACTCGAGCAACGGTGGGAAGGCCGTGTCGCATCACCTCGAACGCGTCCTGATCACGCAGCCCCTGGGTGGCCTCGATGATGTCGAGGGTTGCCGTGACCGACAGCGGTGCCGACTCGCAGATCTGCCGTGCGAGCTCCTTCGCGGTCTCCAATACCCGGGCCGCCGGGACTACCCGATTGACCAGCCCCCACTGGTGCGCATCGGCGGCAGTGAAGGGGCGGCCGGTCAGGAGCAACTCTGTCGCCAGCGGTCGCGGCAGCAGCGACGACAGCCGAACCACGCCACCTGCATCCGGCAGGACCCCGATGCGGGCTTCGGGGAACGAGAACTTCGCAGATTCCGCTGCCACGACGAGGTCCGCTGCGAGCATCATTTCGACGCCGCCGCCGTACGCCGATCCGTTCACAGCCGCGATGATCGGTTTGGTCAGTCCGAACAGCTCGGTGATACCGGCGAATCCGCCGGGGCCGTGGTCGGCGTCGGGGGGCTCTCCTGCGTGCGCGGCCTTCAGGTCCCAGCCGGCGCTGAAGAAGCGGTCACCGGCAGCGGTCAGCACCGCCACACGCAGTGAATCATCCGAACGCAGCTCTGCAAAGGCGTTGTAGAGCGCCCTGCTGGTCGGCGCGTCGATGGCGTTCGCCTTCGGGCGATCAAGGGTGACGATCAGGACAGGTCCGTCGATCTCGATGCGCACATCGTTCGAGGCAGCCATGCTTTGTCCTCCGGGTGTGGTAGCCAGTCGGTGAGTGGTCGGGCGGCCTGACAGACGGTTGCCGCTATGATCTTGCTTCCTAAATTCATCTCTCGCACAACACTCTTCGTCACCGTCATGCGACATGTCCTCGACGTGGACGAGCGCTCTCGTCGGGTCGATCGAGACCGGGCCGCCATCCGGTCCCGATCGACTCCAACCTGACGTCCGCGAAACTCAGACCGTCAGGACCACACGTCCGACGACACTGTGCGCGGCCAGGTCTGCCAGTGCGCTGCCGTAGTCGGTGAGGTCGCCGCCGACCTTGACCACTGGTTTGATGTAGCCGTCACCGCTCAGGGTCATCAGGTCGTCCCAGGCTGCGCGACTGATCCCTGCCTTCCACAGATAGTCCGACTCCACTCCGCGCACGTCGGTGTTCGTGAGCAGCAGCCTGTTCACCTTCACCGTCGGGATCTCGCCCGAGGCGAATCCCACGGCCATGACTCGGCCACCGGGAGCGAGAGACTTGAGTGCGTTGCGGATGTCGCCGCCGACAACGTCGACCACCAGGTCGACGCCGCGTCCACCGGTGATCTCGCGGGCTTTGTCGGGAACTTCGTCGCGCAGCACTACATGGTGTGCACCTGCTTCCAGTACGGCCTTGGCACGTTCGTCGTTGGAAACGACGGCGATGACCTGCGCGCCGAATCCGGCGGCGACCTGAATGCTGGCCAGCCCGACGCCACCGGAGGCGCCGAGTACCATCACCCAGTCCCCCTTGCCCATGTTCCCGCGAGTCACCAGCGCGAAGTGCGAGGTCAGATAGTTCATCGGAATCGCCGCGGCATCGACGAAGCTCATCTCGTCCGGGATCGGGTATAGCCGATCCTCGGTGACCGACAGCTGTTCGGCGGCGGCGCCGTAGCTGAGGCAACCTGCCACTCGGGTCCCGGGGACGAACTCGGAACCTGCCGGGCTTTCCAGGACAACTCCGGCGAAATCCGAGCCGGGGCTGAACGGAAGCTTTGGCTTAACTTGGTACTTCCCCTGGGACATCAAGAGGTCTGGGAAGGCGGGAGCGACCGCCCTGACCTCGACAAGGATCTCGTCGGCGGCGCGCATCGGAGTGTCCCAGTCCAGGACCTCTAGGGCAGACGGGCCCTCTAACTTCACTACACACACTGCTCGCAACTCGGTTCTCCGATCTTGTCCGTAGGGGCCGGATGGGGATCACGCTGGTTGTCGGCGTGATCCCCACCCGCGGATGACCTACACGGCGGTGTATGCCTAGGTGGTCTGCCCGGCCGGGATCTTGCCGGCGTGGGCGTTCTGGGCGGG
Organism: Rhodococcus sp. IEGM 1307; assembly: GCF_030056915.1. Taxonomy (NCBI): domain Bacteria; kingdom Bacillati; phylum Actinomycetota; class Actinomycetes; order Mycobacteriales; family Nocardiaceae; genus Rhodococcus; species Rhodococcus sp. IEGM 1307. The sequence continues at coordinate 38,168 of NZ_JASHKW010000024.1, read as the reverse complement.
AAGTCCGAGCATCGCCCGGTATTCCTCCGGGGTCGCCACGGGGCGGCCGACGGCATGCGAGATCGTCTGGCCGATCTGCAGGGCCTGCAGGTTGCTTTCGACCTTGTCCGGGCGGTGCGGCCAGAGCCAGTAGGTGTCCTCCATGCCGACTCGGATGTGCAGGCCCATCAGGGCTGCGAGGTTGGCGACATGGGAGGAGGCGCGGCCGGCGGCACAGACCATGATGAAGGCGTCGGGGTCGATGTCCTTGATCGATGCCACTGTGCGGGTGAGGCTTTCGATCATCTGACGGGGATTTTCCATCGGGCTGCAGCCGGGCAGCGCGGGCAGGATCAGCCAGACGGCAGGCGTGTCGATGAGACCCGATTTGATGAGGAATCGGTCGGCGTTGGAGACGTCGGCGTCGGTGTAGACCGCGATCTCGGGCTTCGAACCGGCCTCGTTGATCAGGCGAACCTTCTCGATCATGATCGGGGCGGGCTTGACGAACAGCGAGTCACCGATGTAGGTGGCGGTGGTGTTGATGGGGGCTGCGTCGAGTACGCCCTCGTTGAGGACCTGCTTCATCAGTTCCCACTCACCGTCGAGTGCCGGCACGAGGCACCCGTCAACGACAAGTGAGGGGAACTCTTCCCGCAGGGGGCTGATGACCTGACGGAACCGATCCGGCGAGAGGACGTTGTAGCCGGCGTCGTCGCGGACGTGGATGTGCACCGTGCTCGCACCGGCCTTGGTGACCTCACGGGCCGACTCATGGATCTCGCCAGGAGTAATCGGCTGGTTCGGGTTCTGGTCCTTCTTGAAGAAGGCTCCGGTGATCGCAACGGACACCACGAGCTTCTCTGGGACGTCCCACGGTGTGGAGATCGGGGCGTCGTGGAAGGCCGAGTTCTCGAGATCGAGGACGGTAGGGATCCCGTAGGGACGCCAGATCATCTTCTCCTGCTCGCGGGCAACACCACGAGAGACTCGATCCCAGTTGACTTTCGCCATGGTTTTTCCTTTCTGATCGACGCGTACGCCAAGGCGGCGTCAGCGCCTGAGATTGTTGTGAGGTCAGCTTGCTACTGCGCTGAGGGTGAGCAGGTCGCGGATTCGTACGTGTTCGACGATCTCGCCGTCGCGGGTGCGGTAGGCGGTCATGCCGCCGCCGCCAGCGGAGACATCACGCAGGGCTGTGAAGAAGTCCGCCGGTTCGAGCACCTCTGGCGAGACCACGCCGGGGCCAGGGACCTTTCCTTGCAGTGCCACGAGTGAGCCGGCCGCGGCGGGAGTGCCGGTGGCGTCGTCCTGGCTCATCTGGCCGCCCGACAGGAAGGAGATGCCGTCGCTGCCAACCCGGACATCGACGATCAGACCCGATCCGACGGGCTCCCGTTCGCTGTGCCCGGCGAGTGCGGCCTCGAAGATGGTGTGCATGGACGCAGTTCGGTTGGGGCCGTCGGGAAGGCGTGACACCGACCAGCCCAGGTGGGTGAAGTCCTCCGGGATGAGTCCGCCCTTGTTGTGGGCCTTGGTCACCCGGGTGAAGCGCGGAAGTGTCAGGACCTCGGGATGACTCAGCGTCACGACTAGCTGTTCACCGACCGGCTCGGGGAAGCTCACCCGCTCGGGAGCCAGTAGTTCCCAGCCGGGGGTGCCTCCGAATTCGGGGACGGCGGTGCTGAACGAGTGCGCGAAGTGCGGGACGACCGCCCCGACCATGTCCTTGGCATCGACGCACCAGGTGATCGATGCGCTGGCGTCGCCGGCAGGCAGCGCATCGAGCGCGAGCCGGACGAGGACATTCGTGGTGCCCGGCGCCGAGCCCATTCCGATGAGTGCGGTCACACCGGCTGCTTTGGCGGCCTCGTCACGCTGGAGCAGCAGTTCGGTGGCATCTGCGTCGTCGCAGATGTCGAGGTAGTTGGTTCCCGCCTCGATGGCCGCATCCAAGATGATCGGGCCGAGAGTGTAGTAGGGACCGGTGAGGTTGACCACCAAGTCTGCGCCGGTGAGGATTTCACGCAGCTTGTCCGGCTCGGAGAGGAGGTCGAACAGTACTCGGTGCACCTCCTGGTTGCCCACCTCGAGCGGGGCGTCGTCGCGCCACGCACGGTCGCACAACACCAGTTTGAGGTCTGTCTCGGTTCGTCCGAATCCGCGGAGCAGGCCCGATGCCTGCGCACCGGCGGCGCCGAGGACGACCACTGTCGGCTTAGTCATCTACTTGTTCTTCTTTCGTTGAGGCTTCGCTGCCTATCGACAGTCCGTTCGAATCGGGGGTGCTGACCCGCCCGAGCCCGTGAGAATGACACGACCATGGCTGCTATCGGGAAGTTGACACTTCTTACTCATGCACGGCGGCGCGCCGTGCCCTGTTCGTCGACGGTCAGACCGCCGGTCGTCTTGATGAATTCGACACCGTAGGTTGCGGTGGCGTGCTCGGCTGTTTCCCAGCCTTCGAGGACGTCCTCGAGGACGAGCCGAGGATCGCGTTCGAATGGTGCACCGTACCCGCCACCGGAGGCGTCGAATCCGTGGATCGTCTCGCCTGGTTGAAGCACGATGTCGACAGCGTTCGGCAACGTGCGACGACTACCGTCGGCTGCTTCGAGCCATGCCGACGCGGTTCTCCCGTCCTCGCCGCCGCTGACGCCCTTCGAGGGGGTGATCTGTCCGTCACACGGATAGATGAGGGAGATCGGCGAATCCTTGGGCGTGTAGGCATACTCGAACGATGGCCCGCCCCGGTACTTTCCGGCTCCACCGGTGTCTGGAACCATCCGCAGGTGCTTGTACATGATCGGCATCTTGATCTCGTCGATCTCGACTGAGTCGCGGTACATCAGCCCGCTGGTGCAGGGAACACCGTAGGTCACCCAGCCGTCCGCGTGGGCACTACCGGGACCGCCGTTGGCGGTGATGCACAGCTGATTGACGAACTCGTCGTTCGAACGCTCGTCGTGCCCGGACAGCACCGCATAGCCGGCGCCGACACCGACGGCGCCCTCGGCCACACCGTAAGGCTCGCCCAGCTGAGCGAAGGCGGATCCGACACAGTTGATGAGCCGGTCGGTGACATTCGTCGTCGCCACCGAGCAGCTGTGCGGGAACTGTGGCTTTCCGACCGCGGAGCCCTCGTTCATGTCGATCTGGACGCGCCGGAACGCGCCGCTGTTCTTCGGGACCGACGCCGGGATGGCATTGAAGATGCCAGCGAATACCGCTGCCCGGGTGGTCGCCTCGGTCAGGTTGAGACCACAGTCGACGTTGGGGCCGTTCTCGGTCAGGTCGACGTTTATCTTGCCGTCGTGGGGTTTGATCTCGACGCTGACCTGGAAGTCCAGTCCGTCAGGCAGATACGGGTCGAAGGCGTCGTGTCGGCCCGAGTTGTGCAGGGTGGCGGCAGGGAGGTCTTCGATGGCCTTGGCCATGACCTTCTCGCTGTAGTCGAGCCAGTCACGGGTGAACTGGCGGATCGTCTCGCTCCCGTACTTGGCGACCAGTTCCTTCAGTCGTCTCTCGGCAACCCTGGCTGCGCCGATCGAGGCGAGGAAGTCGCCGTACCACTGGGACGGTACCCGGATTCGACTCCGGCACATGCGAATGATGTCGTCGATGTTCTCGTAGTCGGACTGGACCTTCACCGTCGGGAAGATCACGGCGCCCTCTTCGTACACATCCTTCGCGGCGGCGTGGTAGGTCGTCGGGATCGAGTTCCCGACGTCGGCCTGGTGCGCTTTCGTGACAGCGGTGAACATGTGCACGCCGTCGACGAAGACGGGGACGAGGATCGTGTGATCGGCTGCGTGGGAGTTGCCCACATAGGGGTTGTTGTCGAGGAAGGCGTCGCCCTCACGCATGTTCGGATGGGCGATCCGCAGCTCCCGTGCCTGGAGCTGGGCACCGAACACGTGCACCGGGATCGCCTCGGCCGCGGCGAGCAGTTCGTCGTCGGCGGTGAGGATGGCGCAGGAGAAGTCCCGGGCGCTGTTGATGACGGCTGACCGCGCGGTCCGCAGCAGGGTGTTCGTCATTTCGCGGACGATGCCGTCGACCTTGTTCGCGATGATTGCGGTGCGGACACCGTCGAACTGTGTCTCGCTCATTTCGACTCCTCGTTGCCGATCGAAAGCAGGTAGTTGCCGGAATCGGCAACCGTCGCCGACATCCCGGGGAAGACGACCAGGGTCGTGGTGGGTTCTTCGATGATCGCCGGGCCTGTCACGCGGGTTCCGGGAGTCAGGTCGGCCGGTTTGTACACCGGCGTGTCCACCGTGCCGACCTCGCCGAAGTAGCAGTCGCGCGAGCTGCTCGTCTGTCCGACGTGTGCCTGCGCGGCCGGATAGTCGTGCGCGATGCGGGGAAGGTTGATCGTCACCCGGGCCCGCCAGTTGAGGAACTCGATCGCCGACCCTGGGTCGCGCACCGCGAAGATGCGCTCGTGCAGGTCGTGGAACATCTCGAAGAGTTTGGCCTGATCGCCGCCGTCCCCGGAGACGCGGTGTGAGGGAAGTGGCAGATCGATCGTCCACACCTGCGACTTGTACCGGGCTTCGACACCGAATTCGACGGTGTAGTCCGGGTTCTCGCCGCCGAAACGTTTGGCGAAGTCGTCGAGCCGGAGTTCGAGTGCGTCGAGGACACGGTCGACCCCGTCGGCGGCGAACGCGTCCGAGGAGGTGATCAGGGCCGTCGACTCCTCCTTGACGATGTCGGCGAAGTGCATGCCCGAAGCCGAGAGGGCTGAGGCCACCTTCGGCAGGACCATGCGCTGGGTGCCGAGTTCTGCCGCGATCTTCATGATGTTGATTCCCGCGGCGCCGCCGCCGGCGACGAGCGTGCTGTCCTGCGGGTTCAGGCCCTGCGCGATGGTGATTTCGTGGACGGCTTTGACCATCGCCTCGCTCGCCAGAGACAGGATGCCCCATGCGGTTTCGTGGACGCTGATTCCGAACTTGTCGGCGAGCGTGCTGATCGCCTTGGTTGCGGCGGCGACGTCGAGCTTCATCCGGCCACCGAGGAAGTAGTCGGGGTCGAAGTAGCCGAGCACACAGGCGGCATCGGAGAGGGTGGGCTCGGTTCCGCCGTTGCCGTAGCACGCCGGCCCGGGTTCGGAACCTGCGGATTGCGGTCCGACACGAAGCAGCCCACCCTCGTCGATCCAGGCGATGGAGCCGCCGCCGGCGCCGATCGAGCGAATGTCGACGGAGGAGATGCCCAGCAGATCGCCTTCCCACTCCGGGCCGAGCCAGGTGTCGCGTGAGTGCACGACCGCGCCGTCGCGGGACAGGCCCACGTCGAACGTCGTTCCGCCGGTGTCGGCGACGATCATGTCCCCGCCGAGGCCCTCGAGCATCGAGTAGTTCAGGCCAGCCAGTGGGGCCATCGACGGGCCACTGCGCGCGGTGTGGATCGGCGACTCGATCACCTCGTCGATGTTCATCACTCCGCCCATGCTCGTCGAGACAAGAATGGTGCCCTGGTAGCCGAAATCGCGAATATCCTGCTCGAGCTGCCGGAAGTGGTGCTGCATCAACGGCTTCAGGGACGCGTCGATCGCGGCGGCCGACGTTCTGCGGTACTCGCGAACAATGGGCGCAATTTGATGCGACAGCGTCACCGGCAGGTCCGGGCACAGCTCGGCGATCTTCTTCTCGACGCGCAACTCGTGATCGGGATTGACGACGGACCAGAGCAGCGACACCGCAACCGCCTCGAAACCACCCTCACGGATCGCTTCGATGATCGCAGTCAGGTGATCCTCGTCGAGATCGACGACGACCTGGCCCTCGGAGTTGATCCGCTCCCGCACACCGAAGGTGTGGCTGCGAGGAATGTACGGCTTGGGGTACTGCTTGGTGAAGTCGTACCCGTCCTGCTTGCCACCTTCCTTCAACAGCAGGACGTCCTCAAACCCCTCGGTCGAGAGCAGAGCGGTCTTGGCGATGTTGCGCGTGATGATGGCGTTCGTCGCGCGTGTGGTGCCGTAGATGAACAGGTCGGTGTCCGCGAGAACCTCCTTCGCGGTCAGCCCGATCTCCTGCGCCGCCGCCTCGAGCGCGGCCGAAAGCCCGCGGAAGACCCTGTCATGCGTGGTCAGGGACTTGCCGATCACCTGTTCCGATGCGGCGTCCTGAACAACGACATCGATGAACGTTCCACCAGTGTCGGCGGAGACTTTGAAACCCATCGAGCTCTCCCTGCAGATTCATGTCTGGTTCGTAACCCCGGCTGTGACGGGAGGGGCCGGCGCTCGGGCCCCACGAGTCGCGCCCGACTTTCCCGGAAGGCGCGGTGGAGGAGATCTGGATCACCTCCGTGTCGCTGTGACTATTTAATGATCATTAATCCATATTGTCAAGGTCGGCGACTCCTCGATATCACCGCTTCGGCTACACCCGACGCGCGGGACCGTCGGGCGATGCTCGCCCCTGCATCTAGCGTGAGGGTTCCACGAGGTTACATCGCTGCTGATAGCACTGCGTGCTCCCAATTTGGCCACGATCGCGGCCCGCTCGATCGATGAATCACAGCGGGTGCCCGCCTACCAGTGCTCGTTGTCGAGCAATATAGATCCGGCAGTGGCGCATCTCGCCAACTCAAGCTAACATTCATTCGCAAGTATGGCGCGGGTCACTTTTTGTTGCGGGAAGGTTTCCGGCTTCCACCTCAGGTGACGCGCCTATTGCTTGCAGCACCGCTTCACGAGGCCGATGCGCCCCAGGATCGCGAGGAGAAAATCCGTGCCCGCCAGCCCGTCAGTCGAGCAACTCGGCCCGACCGTTGCCGTCATCGGCAGCGGCCCGTCCGGCTGCTACACCGCACAGTTCCTGCGCAAGGAGCTCGCGGACGCAGAGATCACCGTCTTCGAGGCCCTTCCGGTTCCGTACGGGCTGGTTCGCTACGGCGTCGCCGCCGACCACCAGGGCACGAAGGCGGTCGCACGTCAATTCGATCGCATGTTCGAGCGTAGCGCTGTCACGTTCGTCGGGAACACACGGATCGGTGTGGACATCAGCTTCGAAGAACTGACCAGCGCCTTCGACATCGTTGTCATCGCGACCGGACTACCAAGCGACCGTCAACTCACGATTCCTCGCGACGAGGGTGCCCACGTGGTGGGCGCCGGCCAGGTGCTTCGGACCCTCAACTCGTTCCCGGAGGAAGCCGCGCTGGCCAATGAACCCCTCGACGGCGAACTCGGCGCGGACCTCATCGTGGTCGGCCAGGGCAACGTCGCAGTCGACGTCGTGCGTCTACTGACCAAGGGTTCGCACCACCTCACCGGTTCGGACATCGACGATCGCGCCCTCGATCTACTCAGACCCAACCCGCCGAAGACCGTGCGTGTGATCGGACGATCACCGGCCTCGAACGCCAAATTCGACCTCGCCATGCTGCGCGAACTGTGCGGAATCGACACACTCGCTGTGCAGGTGGAGGGCTTGGACGAATCTGAGCAGGGACCGGCGGTGGACCTCCTGCGGGAGGCCGTACAGAAGGCGGCCAGCGTGGACACGCAAGACCGCACCGTGCTGACCTTCCACTTCGAGGCCGTGCCCACGCGGATCCGGCAGGAGGACGCACGCACGGTCCTCGAGGTCACAGGCCCCTCCGGGGACACCGACTCCTACGTAGCCGACACCGTCATCACCGCCATTGGTTTCTGCCAACCCGACGACACCCGAGACGATGTCCCCGTGGCGGCGTGGTCCGGTGCCCATGTCTATCGTGTCGGTTGGCTCGACCGGAACGGCCGCGGCAACATCGCCGAGAACCGCAAACACGCGCAGACGGTGGCACGGTCGATCGTCGCCGATCTGGCCGACGGCCGAATCCCCCGAAAAGGCGCCAGCGGCTTGGCTACCGTTCTGCCGCAACTACATTCCTCCACCGTCGGTTTCGACGGCTGGCTAGCGATCGACGAAGCCGAACGCAGCGCAGCAGACGCACACCGCTGCCGCCGCAAGATCACCGACCTCGACGAGATGGTCGCGATCGCGCATTCCGCGGGCCGCAGCTCCTAGGTCCGCACCCCGCATTCACTCGACAAGAAAGACCGCTACCCATGACCGCAATCAAGATTCTGTTCGGTACCGAATCGGGCAACGCCGAACTGGTGGCCGACGACATCACCGACACGTTCACCGACGCAGGCGTGAAGGCCGAAACCATCGCCATGGAGGACTTCGACATCGCCGATCTCCCCGGCGCGGGAACCATCGTCGTGATCACCTCGACGTACGGAGAGGGTGAACTGCCAGCCACCACCGAACCGTTCCAGCGGGCCATCCTCGACACCCGCCCCGATCTGTCCGATCTACGATTCGCAGCTTTCGGACTCGGCGACAGCACCTACGAGACCTACAACAACGCGATCGACGTCCTCACCGCCGACCTCGCCGGACTCGGGGCACGCCAGATCGGTGAGACCGGCCGTCACGACGCGGTCAGCGGCGAATCCTTCACCGACGGCGCGGTGACCTGGGCCAAGTCGATCGTCGACGCCCTGTGATGCGCGTCCACCCCACCCCCATGCTCATCCTCACCGGACGGAAGTGATCAGCCCATGAGCCAGAATGTCACTCTCACCGAGCGTCCCTCGGAAGCCGATTACCTGCCCTGGGAGGATCCGGAGTTCGTCCGGGCCCCGTGGCCCTGGTTCGATCGCCTTCTCACCGAGAAGCCGGTCCTGGTCCTCGACGACGGCAGCATCGTGGTCAGCAAATACGCGGACGTGGTCAAGTTCGCCAAGCATCCTTCGCTGCTTTCGGTGCCACCGGACGGCATCGGCGACAGCCCGTGGGCGGCAAACCTCAATTCCGTACTGCTCTCCGAAGGGGAAACTCATCGGCGCATCCGTCGGTCGTTCGCCAGTTGGCTGACCCCCAAGGCAGTCCGGAAATGGGGACGAACTGCCGCCGACAGCGCCCGCGCCGCTCTCGACCGGATCGGAGTCGACGGCCTCATCGAGGCGCACAGCGCACTCGGAGTCCAACCGGCCCAGGACGCAATGGCCCACGCGCTCGGCATCCCCACCGAGGACGGCTTCCCCTACATCCACGCCACGAACCTGACCATGATGTCCATGGGATGGAACCCGACACCGGACGAGGTCACCCGCGCCCACGAGGGCTTCGGATACATGATGTTCCAGGTCGAGCGGCTCATCGAAGCCAAACGCCGCAACCCTGGTGACGGGATGCTGCTCGACGAGATGATCACCGCCGTCGACGAGGGCCGGCTCAGCGAACGCGAACTCAAGGAATCGATCCAGATCCTGTGGGGATCGGCAGCACACAACCCCGGGCACGTGATGGCCTCCGCCCTGGTCGACCTCGCCGACAATCCACAGGTATTCACGGTGTACAAGCAGGACCCGGACACGCGAGAAGCGATCATCAACGAGATCTTCCGGCGTTCCCTGCCCGAGGTCGCCCTCGACCGGTTCACCACCGAACCCCTCGAGATCGGCGGAGTCACGGTGCCCGGCGACGGCACCCGCATCCGCTTCGTCCTCGGTGCGGCTCTGCGCGACCGTGACGTCTTCCCGAACCCGGACGAGTTCGACTACCAGCGGCCGAAGGAAGCCAGCATGGCCATTGCCTTCGGGGTCGGCACCCACAACTGCGCAGGCCAGGCAATGGCCCGCGCGGAACTACGCGCAGTCCTCGACGTCATAGCCGAGCGGTACGGCACGGTCGAGATCGTCGGCGAGCCCGTGTGGACGAACTCGGACCGCCACCGCAACTGCGAAGGACTCACCGTCCGTCTGTCCTGACCGTGTCATCCCGCCTGTCCTGACCGTGTCCTATCGGCCCACACGAAGGATTTGAAGATCGCCATGGAAGCCTCTCCCACCCACACTCGAACACCAGCACCCCCGGACGGCCCGTCGGGTCGCCTCTCCGGCCAGATGGGCACAACTCAGTTGGTCCTCTCCGTCCTGGCGTTCTCGTCACCGCTTACCTGCCTTGCCGGCTACTTCTCCCTGACGATCATGTCGTCCGGAGCCACCGCCCCCGTGGCGTTCGTCATCGTGACCGCGGTCCTGCTGATCTTCTCGGTGGGATACATGGCGATGACCAAGCACATGCCCCGCCCCGGAGCCTTCTACGCCTACATCTCCGAGGGCCTCGGTCGCCATGTCGGCCTCGCCTCCGCATTCCTTGCCACACTCTCGTACTCGGTCATCGGCATGGGTGTGTACTGCTTCGCAGGCATCACCATCACAGATCTCATCACCAAGTACGGAGGCCCGCAGATACCCTGGTGGACGGGCGCTTTCGCCATCTGGGTGGTCATCGGCATTCTCGGCTACTTCAACGTGGACGTCTCGGCCAAGGTCCTGATGTGGGTGATGTTCGTCGAGGTCACCATCGTCATGATCTTCAACGTCGCGATCGTCGGTCAGGGCGGTGAGTCCGGACTGACCCTCGCGCCCTTCAACGTCTCCGAGTTCGCCGGCGGTGAGGTCTGGGTCGGGTTGCTGTTCGCCATGCTGGTGTTCATCGGCTTCGAGGCGACCGCCCTCTACCGCGACGAGGTCAAGGACCCCAACCGGACCATCCCGCGCGCCACCTACATCGCTGTCCTGTTCATCGGAATTCTGTACACCGTCACCGTGTGGGTGATGGTCATCGCGTTCGGCAGCGAGGCAGAAAATGCCGCGAAGAACGACCCCGCGGGGATGTTCGCCCTCGCCTCCGACACGTATATCGGAGTGTGGTTCAGCAACGTCGCCACCACCCTGGTCGTCACAGCCGTCCTGGCGTCGATCTTGTCCATCCACAACGCGTCGACCCGCTACCTGTTCAACCTCAGCGCCGACGGTGCCCTCCCCAAGGGCCTCGGCGCCGTGCACGGTCGCCACCGCTCCCCTTACCGCGCATCGATGGCGATCTCCGCGCTCGCGCTGGTCGGGGTCGGCCTCTTCGCCCTCGCCGGTAGTGACCCGTCCGTCGTGTACGCGCAACTCGCCGGCCTCGGCAACGCCGGCGTCTTCGTCCTGATGGCCCTGGTCAGCATCGCCGTCGCGGTCTGGTTCCGGCGCAAGGGCACAAGCACCGGCGAGAACATCTGGTCCACCCTCATTGCCCCCCTGACCTCGGCGATCGTGATGTCGGGCCTGGTCGGATTCGCGCTGGCGAACTTCGATCTGGTAGCCGGCGAATCGGACGCCAACTCCGTCCTTCTTCTCGTGCTCGCCGGATCGTTCATCGCAGGACTGATCACCGCCGCGGTGATGAAAGCGAAGCGACCCGCCGATTTCCAGCGGCTCGGCGGAACCGATCGCTGACCGGCGGCTCATTCTTCTCGGCGAGCAAACAGCCCCCGCCCGAGACAACCGATCGTCGAGCCACTCGACGCGTCCCCCTCGACCAACCGGCGGCGACGGCCGTCTTCCTAACCACACCCTCAGGAGTGTCCATGACCATCGAGAACACCGAACGCGTGATGCACGACTACCACGCTGCCTGGCAGCGCGGTGACCAAGAGGCCGGAATGAGCTTCTACGCCGACGATCTCATCGTTCACATGGGAGGTGACGGACCCCTGTCCGGCACCTTCAACAGCCGCGAGGAGTTCGTCCAGAACTGGGTGTCACGGGTGGCCGACTACACCGACAAATGGGAGGTGCTCGGCGACGACACCCTGCTCGTCGGCGACGACGGAGTCCTGCTGCTCGTACACGAGAAGTGGAGCCGGGGCGACCGCTCGGTCACGACCGCGCGACTGGGTCACTACCGCATCGCCGGCGACAAGATCGTCGAGTGCCGGTTCGCCGACATGAACCAGCCCGAAGTCGAAGCCTTCTTCGGCGATCTCACCGCCTGACGAGAAGAAGTAGACCCCCATGTCCGAACACAACGACTCTGCCGTGTCCGCGGCTTCCTCCGGCCAGAACACCTCACCGCCGCGCTGGCAGATTCGGCACACCGACGACCCGCGCGTCGTCCTCGAGCAGGAACACGAGGACTACACCGATCACGTGGTCCCCCTGACGGCGCGGCAACCGCGCGGCAAGGTCCTCGGCAGCTGGTGGTCGATCGCCAGCGCGATGGCGTTCCTATACTACGGTGCACTCGCCGCCAATCTCGCCGGCACCCAGCAGGCTCTGATCGGCCTGGCCGCGGTCGTCGTCGTCTACTCCGTCCTCTGCGCGTTCGCCACCAACGTCTCGATCCGCCGCGGCGTCAACTCGATGCTCCTCACCCGTGAGATGTTCGGAGTCAGGGGCGCGGCGTTGACGCCACTGATCTGCGGGCTCGGCGGCCTCTACTACGCGGTCTTCGAGTCCAGCGTGATGGCAGCCGCGCTGCAGGCGTACTTCCAGGTCTTCGACATCCGGGTCTGGTACGCCATCGTCATCATCGGCATGCTGCCCCTAATGCTCGGCGGCATGCAGACCTGGCTGAACAAACTCAACACCTGGTCACTGCCGATCTACATCGGCGGCGTCACCGGCGCCGTCGTGGCAGCCGGGGTTCGATTCGGGTGGAGCGGAGACTGGTTCACCACCACTCCCGAGATCGCCGCACACACCACCGTCCCCGGATGGCTGACGACCTTCGTCCTGTTCATGGGCAACTGGCTGCTCATCGCCGACACCCCCGAGTTCGCCCGCTTCGGCCGCCCTCAGGATCGGCGCTTCCACGCGAACATCACCTTCGGCTGGGCCTTCTACCTACTGGCCTTCGCGTTCAATGGCCTCGCCGGGATCCTGATCGTCGAACTCGCCGCACCCGGGCTCACCGTCGCCGAGTCGGCCGTCACCACCGGGATCGTGGCATCACTGGGGCTGATCGGCCTGATCGTCGTCCTCGTCAGTCAGGTGCGCATCAACTCGGCGAACTTCTACGTCGCCAGCATGTGTCTCGAACGTGTAGTCAACCACTTCTCCACCCGCAACCTCTCGCGCCGAGCATGGGTTGTGCTGTTGTCCATCGTGACGTTCTTGCTGATGCTGACGAACGTCTTCAGCTACATCGCCACCGCCCTTGCCTGGCAGGGCATCGTGACTGTGTCCTGGGTCGGAATCTTCGTCGTTCACCTTCTCGTCGTCTCTGGTGAACCGGAGATCCGCGCCAGCCGGTTGCCCATGGTGGCTCGCGGATTCGCCGTCTGGGTCGTCTCCGCCGCGATCGGCCTTGTCGCACTCGAACTCGGATCCGGGGCCGTCGCTCAGCTCGCGCCCCTGATTTCGCTCGCCGTCAGCGTGATCCTGTATCTGACCCAAGCCCGCACTCTGCGGCTCAGAGCAGCCCACACAGATTCGGACGAACACCCCGACGTCCGCAACTCGGTCGGCGACCTGTGGGGAACGCGCACCAGTTGCTCGAGTTGCGGGCTCGCCTACACCACTTACGAAATGGACACTGCTGCGCACCACACCGACCAACCTCTCTGCCTCGAGTGTCAGGTGCACCCGCTTCCTGCGACCTCGAACGTCGGCCCCGGCGATCTCGCTGACGGTGTCGATGACGTCCCCGCCCCCAAATAGCCCCAAGTACCACCTCCGAAAGGCAAGAGAACGTGACACAGTCAATGGACGGCAAGGTCGTCGTCGTCACCGGAGCCGGCTCCGGTATGGGCAAGTCCATGGTCGAGGAGTTCGTCGCCGCCGGTGCGCGCGTGGTCGCACTCGACATCAACGAAACAAAGGCGAAGGAAGTCGTCGCCGCGCTCGACCCAAAGGACCGCGCCATCGCCGTCGGCGCCGACGTGTCCTCCGAAGAATCGGTCAATGCGGCTGTCGCGCAAGCACTGGACTGGGCAGGTCGAATCGACGTGCTGTGCAACAACGCCGGCATCATCGACAGCTTCCGTCCCGCCCACGAGATCTCGACCGACGAATGGCACCGCAACATCGCGGTGAACCTGACCGGACCCTTCCTGATGTCCCGTGCCGTGATCCCCGACATGCTCGGCCGATCACAGGGAATCATCATCAACACCGCCTCGATCTCCTCGTTCAGTGCGGCCGGCGGCGGCCCCGCCTACACCGCCGCCAAGCACGGCGTGCTCGGTCTGACCAGGCAGCTCACCTTCGACTACGGCAAGCTCGGGATCCGCGTCAACGCAATCTGCCCCGGCGCCACCCTCACCGGTCTCACCATGCCCGAGGACGGTTCCGACACCCTCCCCGACTCCGATGCAGAGATCATGCGGACCCCTGCACAACGCTGGTGCCAACCCTCGGAAATCGCACGACTGGCCCTGTTCTTGGCTGGTCCCGATGCCGACTTCATCCACGGCACGGCGATGGTCATCGACGGTGGTTGGCTCGCCGCTGCGCGCAACCCCATCTGACAATTCTCGCTCCTCTGCTGCCCCCTCCCGAATCGCGGATGGCGAAGCAACTCGAGCGAGTCGACATTGAATAGACGCCGTGCAGCCTGGTCGACGCCAGGCTGCACGGGGAGGTGCAAACATGACACAGAATGCTGCAAAGCGGGTCGACGGCAAGATTGCTGTAATCACCGGCGGGGCGCAGGGAATGGGTGCCGCGCATGCACGGCTACTCGCCGAGCACGGTGCGCAAGTGGTGATCGCCGACCTCGACGACAGCGCAGGGGAGGTTCTGGCGAAAGAACTGGGCCCCGACGCCCTGTTCCTACACCTGGACGTCACCGACCCGGACCAGTGGAAGTCCGTGGTGCGCGAAACCCAGACACATTTCGGCACCATCAACGCGCTGATCAACAACGCGGGAATCCTGCTGCCGAACGACACCCTCGAAACCGACACACTGGCCCAGTACCGCAAGGTGATCGACGTCAATCAGGTCGGCATCTTTCTCGGGATGCAGGCTGTGGTCCCCGGGATGAAACAAACCGGCGGAGGCTCCATCGTCAACATCTCGTCGACGGCAGGTGTTGTCGCATTCCTCGACAACTTCGCCTACACCGCCGCGAAGTGGGCGGTGCGAGGGATGACGAAGGCCGCCGCGCTCGAGCTCGCATCCCACAAGATCCGGGTCAACGCCATCCTCCCCGGCGAGGTGAACACCCCTATGATCGCGGACCTGGACCTCGACGTCACTGCCACACCACTCGGGCGATTCGGCAATCCCGTCGAAATTGCCTACCTGGCACTGTATTTGGTCTCAGATGAGGCGTCATACACCACCGGCGCGGACCATGTCATCGACGGTGGGTACACGTTGCCGTGAGCCACTGACCCAGCACAATCCATCGCGTGCGATCCGAGCTCGATGCTCGCGTGACGATACCAACCACTGCACGATTCCACGAGGGAGGGCAGGGGCGTCACACGCCCCGCCCTCCCTCCCCCATATAAAGTCGGCTTCCGGATGGGAGCACGCGGAGACCGGACATCTCTCATATGATCCCTGTGCGCCCAGCCACGACAGCGCATGCCCTCCCCTCGGGATAGGATCAATTTGCCGAGGAGCAGGCAGCCAAATTTACGGTCCCTTTAATCCCGATGTGTTGGCGAGTCGGCAGCGCGGAGAGCTGCGCGACGGACACCAGTCCACGGCCGTTTCGCGGACCCGGGTGGAGGGAAGATCACGTTCGATATGCACGGATATACCGCTGTGCCGCAGCTCCATTGCGGCACTCCCTGTACCCTCACCAGGATGGGCTGGTTGGGTTCATGCTCGAACCCTCAGTCCGTCGAATCCCGACCGTCACGAGAATCTTCATTCGCACCATTGCACGCTGCTGCAATACTGTTCCTTAACGATATATTAAGTCCTGCATCACACCCGACAGGTTCCTATGCGAGACGTAACGCTGTGCGCAACGGCGCGGTCGACCGTTAAGACTTGAAGGGCTCACCTGAGAGCCCCGATCCGCGTGTTCAGGGACCAAGAACATAGTGCCGCCGCTCCCCGATTCGGAGAATTCCTCACTCTGGGCGGCGCCGGTGCATCTCCATCCCTTGTCTAGGAGAAGACGATGAATGAAACGAATAACGGCACTCCGATATCGCCTTCGGATTCCGGGCCCCGCGTCCGGGGCGCCGGAGCTTCTAGTCCCCGAAGCTAGCGGGTCACCTCGGAGTCATCGAACTCATGCTCACCGTGCTTGCATTCTCTGCGCCGGGTTGCCTCGAGCTTCGCGGCCTTCGTCATCGGATTTGGTGGTGCCGCAGCCCCCGTGCCCTTCGTCATCGCGATGATCTTCCTACTGCTCTTCGCGGTCGGCTACACCACAATGACGCCCTACATACCGAATCCCCGAACGGTCCCGACACCAAACCAACAGAGGAGAATGCCTTCCAGGTGCCACACCAGGTCGACGCCGACGTGGATCGGTCGCCCTGATTTTCCGGCTCACTCAACCGACAGGAATTGAAAGGAACCTGTTGTGGAAACCGCGATTTCACGCCCACTGTTGATAGCCTGACCCTTGATGATCTGGCGACGTTCCGCGCGGCATGTTTCGTCGAGCGGCCTGATGCTGAGACGTTGACACGGGGAGGTATGGTCCGTCGAAGAACTCGCTGTACCAGCGGACGGCAATCGGTCAGCAATCGATCTCGTGCTGTACCGACCGGTGCAGCAGTCAGGCGATAAGCCGCTGCTGTTCTACATCCACAACGGCGGAATGCTCGCCGGCAACAAGTGGGATCTCGCCGCACGGATGGCGGAATGGGTCGAGAAGCACGACTGCATCGCGGTCGGGCTCGAGTACCGTCTAGCGCCGTAGTTCCCGCACCCGATTCCGGTCGAAGACTGCTACGAAGCAATACATTTACTGACAGCAAACGCAAAACTGTGGGTATCGATGAAGAGATTGTCGGCTTGCATGGGCAAAGTGCGGGTAGCGGGCGTGCCGCCGCCGTTGCACTACTCGCCCGTGACCGCTCGGGGCCGAGGATTGCGTTCCAAATGCTCGAATGCCCAATGCTCGACGATCGCATGCTCACAGCCTCGAGTTTCGAACTCGACGGAGAAGGGTCTAGGGACCGCCCTCGAACGAACTTGGACGGAAGTACCTTCTTGGCACGGGTCGCGGAACGGAGGCTGTGCCGATCGACGCGGCCCCTGCCCGCGCCACCGACCTCGCAGGAATACCGAGCCCCTACATCGAGGTCGTCCAGGTCTAAGTGTTCCGGGACGAATCCATCGACTATGCGACACGCCTCACCGCTGCAAAACGTTCCTGTCGAGTAGCACGTCTGGCCGGGGGCATTCCATTGCTTCGATAGCGTCGCTCCGGATCTCGCGATATCGAAGACTGCCGCGGCGGTGCGCTCGGACTACATCAACGGCACCCTCCAGAGTGCAACCAGAAAGAGGTATGAGTGGCTGACGGCACGGAGTGCTCGTAGCGCCACTACCGTCCATTGCGCCAGATGCGTTCAGGTTTATCGCACTCCGCCAGCCCCCGGCGAATATCGGTGGAGGTGCTGCGCAAATCTTCCTTCGCGATGCAGTTAGGGGCGCAGACTCTGCGGCCAGACGTCACGGGGGGATTCGACTTTACAGCCCGGGAGACACCCGATGTACTCACTCCTCACTCCCTTTGTCCCACCAACCTGCATCCTGCTCGTGGACTCCGACGCCGAGCGGGCCGTGATCGAGCGACTGTGCACCTCTGGTGTGTTGCCGCACGGCGTGGCGATCCAGGACATCCGATCACACCGTCGCAATGCGTTGGCTACGGTCCGCGCCCTGCGGGCCACCAGGTTCGACTCCGCCCTCATCGTGCTCGGAGCTTTTCAGTCCATCGACGAACGCATTGCTCTCCTCGAGGCCGGCGCCGCGTCCTCGAGGTTCGGAAAACTACATCTGAACTGGTCGCCTGGATCCGCTCGGTGCTCCGACGAATCAGGCCCGCGAGTACGCAGGCGCCATCACGTAGCGACTCCGATCTCAAGCTGAACTGTAAATCTCTGACATCGAACGACGCGATACCCGGACCCACCTCACAAAGACCGAGTTCGACGTTATCGCCGTGTTGTCCCGCAACTCCGGTTGCGTCGTCGCCCGCCAACTCATACTGCTCCTGGTGTGGGGAATTGCTTGCGCAAGCGCACACCAATGTCCTCAACGCCCAGATCTGTGCTCTACGAAGAAAGCTAGCGTCGATCGGCGCCCCCGACGCTATCCGCACCACCCGTGGCCTAGGCTTTATCCTTTCCAGCAGCACGATGGACGCGCCCGGGAGGACTCCCCCACCCGAGGCGACGGATGCAGGCAACAGACGGCGAGCGACTCCTCACGCGAGTTCGCACGGTCAGCGCCCTCGCCCGTCGGTTACGCTCGTGCAATAGCCGTGTTGATAAGGATGGACACATGAACCGAACTATTGGTTTCATCGGCAGCGGTAACATCGGGGTCGCGTTGGCGCGCCTGGCGATCGCGGCAGGCCTGGACGTTGTGCTGAGCAATTCCCGCGATCCCGAGACGCTCGCCGACCTAGTTGCCGAACTCGGCGAGCACGCGCGTGCAGCCGTACCCGCGGAAGCCGCTGACGTCGGCGACCTGATTGTGGCGACCGTGCCGCTGCACGCCTACAACCACCTCCCAGCCGGAGCCTTGAGGGGCAAGACGGTAATCGACACGATGAACTACTACCCGGAACGGGACAGCCCCATCGCGGAACTGGACGTAGGCGGGGCTACCTCCAGCGAGCTGGTGCAGCGACATTTAGCAGGGTCTCGGGTGGTTAAGGCGTTCAACAACATCGACTTCCGCAGGCTGTTCACGCTCGCCCGGCCCTCCGGATCCCCGAACCGCAGCGCTCTACCCATTGCCGGCAACGACCCCGACTCCACGAGGCGAGCCGCCGACCTGTTGGACGCCCTCGGATACGACGCCGTAGACATCGGCACGCTCGCCCACAGCTGGCGCAGCGAGCCCGGCACACCGGTCTACGTCCAGCCGTACTTCCCCGCAAAGCCCGCCGAGGAGATGAGCCAAGAGGAAAAATACCGCTGGTTTCTCGGGACTCCAGGAACACAGGTGTCTGCCGGCCGAGTGCGGGAACTGGTCGCCGCGGCAGTCCGCACCCCGGCGGTCACCACGAATTGATAGTCGGGTCCGGCGCGGATGCCCATGACTATCGGGTCCATAGGTTGCGTTCCACGCTGTCGGCAGTTTATTAAAGCGCCGTCGACTCAGCTAGGGTGGGACGGTCATCGAGAATTGTCCGGTGTTAAGTCATTGCTCCGATGCCCTTCTCGCATGCAGTTAGAGATTTCGTCGACGACGATGCATCCACCGCATGACACACTCGCCAAGGCGAGGAGGACAGCATAAAGTCGATTAAGCACGAGATCACTTCCCAATTACTTCAACCCGAAAACGAAGCGCCTCGGTGAGCATGATTAGGTTGTTCTCGGCCGGTCAGGATCGGGTTGACCCAAGGCTCCCTTGATAGTCCACGGCTAGTGCCAGTTGGGGTGCGTCGGCAGGGTTGCCTCGTTCGGCGTTGTGGTCCACGATCACTCCGTCGTCGCCTTCGACGAGCTGGGCCTTTTGGCCGAACTCCACCGGTTTGCCGAGCCGTCCCTTGGCTATCGGCCATGCGTCGGGGTCGTGCAGGCTGACCCGCCGGGTGGCTCCGACCGGAGTCCAGCCGCTGTCGGGTCTGCGCGGTGATCTGCCGGGTCGCCGTGACCAGGTCCCCGGGGGTCGTCGATGGCGCGGGCCAGGCTTCCCCGCCGGGGGCCGGCGGCTGCGTCGTGCTCGCCCTGGGCCTTCTGGGCTGCAGCCTTGGTGCGTGCCCGGCGCAGCGCCTGTTCGCGGTGGCCAGCAGCCGTTCGGGATCGGTCGCTGGGGTCCCGGCCAGGTCGGCCAGCCCCGGTCGTGTGCCGGACCACGGCCAGTGCCTCGTCGCGACCGGCGGCGCCGCGCGAACTAAGCCCCTGGCCCCGATCGAGTGGGCCCGCTTGCCCGCCGCACGGGACCGGTCCCGCACCCGGGTGCGAGTCGCTCCACCGGCGGCGAAGGATCCGCTTGCCGGTGGCCGCGATCCGTCGGTTGGCCTTGGCCAACAAACCGGAGTCGGTGGGACACGGAACCACTGTCGTGTCGGCCCGCAACGTGGTGGTGCGCAGCACCTTTGGCCTCGGTCGCCTTGACTAACAGCCTCGTTCCGCCCGTCCACCGCCGCTGCGCCGCAGCGGGTGGTCTTCATCAATGTGGTTGGGTGCGGCAGCGACCCGTCCAAGGGGACTGGGGGCAACCGCCGCCACGGAAAGCGAGTCTCGCTCACCTCGCGACACAGCCTCTCGTAGCGGAGTCGGTAGCGGAACCTCCAGGAACATCAGCCGCAAGTGGGTCTCCATCGGCGTCGATGGACGACCGATCCGCGGGTCGAAGTACGACACGAACGGTGCGAAGAACGCCGGATCATCCAACAGCGCGTCCACTCGCTCGAGCTCCGCGGGAAGCCGCAGCAACTCATGCGGCAGCATCGACTCGAACAACGCCGGCTGAGGCGACCAGCCCCGACGTGGAGCAAATGTTGACGATCGAACCGCCCCCTTTCTCGCGCATTGGGTCGACGACCGCTTGCATTCCGAGGAAGGTACCTATCTGATTGATGTCGATCAGTTTTCGGTAGTCCGCCTCGGGGGCGCTGTCCACACGATTGGGCCGGAAGATACCCGCATTGTTGGCCAGGATGGACGGGACGCCGAATCGCGACTCGCATTCGGCGACGACGCGTGCCCAGTCGACCGCGGACGTGACGTCACCCTGTAGATTTCGAGGGCGTGCGGGCGTTGCTGCCTCACTTGGTTGGTGTCGTTGTCGCAGGGGTGCGTCGGGTCGGTTCTACGATCCGCATTTCGGCGGAGCCGAAGGGCGACCGGGGACGGGTGTCCGGGCTGTGATGGTGAGTCCGCTCGCGTGCATTCTCGGTACCGCCGACAGTTTGCCGACACTGCGATCGGTGGGCATCCGGTCATGATCGACCTTCGGGTGCGCCCGGTGTAGTTGCGTCGATATCTGCAGATATGAATTGCCGCTGAGCGCTGTCAACTTCCTAACTACCATACGTTAGACTATTCTCTAGATTGATTGGAACGTCCTACTGGCGTCACGCGAAGTCCGTTGCGAGTGCCCGAAGCGACGTTCCGTCCAGCTGGCCCACCTGTACCGTCTCTACCGCAACGAGTTTGGTCCAGCATCTGGGCGCGCTGGTGCGGCGGTCAAATTGAGACGATGGAGAAGCGATGCCCCAACCACTGTTCGCCGAGGCCGCCGCCGAAGACTTTCGGCGGCACCTGGAGAAATACGACTGGTCGGATCAATCGCCGTCCCGGCGGCAAATTTTGCAGGCCTTTCTCCGCTTGGCGACCACGAATGGTTTTCAGTCGGTATCGATGCGAATGATCGCGAAAGTGGTCAATATCAAGGCTCCGAGCATTTATGCGCATTTCCCCGACGGCCGCGACGAGATCGTTGCCGAGTCGTTGAGGTGGCATTTCCACCAGTTCGGAACAGCCGTACTGGACGAGACGGACATGTGCACCTCTCCGGCCGATTTCTGGTCCGCCATGGTCCGGGTTCACCTCACACGTCAGCTCGAGCTTCCGGAGAGCAACCTCTGGGATTTGCTGGTCGCCACGGACAAGATGGTTCATGTGCTGCCTGCAGAGGTGCGGGACGAAGCAGCCGAATGGGTTGGTTTGTATGAGGGGATGTACAACGCGGTCGCCCAGGATCTTGGAATCGAAGAGCCCTACGAAGGAGTACGCATCGTGATGACGCTCCTCGAGGGTGCGACACGCTGGTGCGATTGGGATGGAAGCGAGGGTCAGCTGGCGGCGCTGGCCGACCGTGCCGTCCAGCTCACACGATCAGTTCTCAGCCTCGGGCGTTAGACACGTCCACGACCCCATGAGTCGACCGGAGACTAATTGTCGACTCACTAGCCGGTTTTGCACGTAACGATTGCCTGATGTTCGACGGACTCGGGACGCATACGCAGGCCTGAGTTCTCACGTTCGCCACGCGAAGATGGCCTGACCTCCCGGGGCCCAGACGAACTGGGCTCCCGGGGGTCAGCCGTCAAGCGCAGGTGTCGCCGCCAAGAAGGCGGGCGACACGAGCCGCGCCTCGGTGGTCGCCTCGTAGGGAAGTCCTGGCATCCAGCGCAGCAACTCGATGGCCATGCCCCAGGGCGTCAGGATGTAAACCCAGTCGAGGCCCTCGATCGGACCACTTTCCTCGGTCATAACCTGACCCATCATCCGCACTCCGTCGAACTGTGTCAGGTGATCGACCGCCGCCTGCACGTCCTCGACGTAGAACGCGAGATGGCAGCCACCAGGCTGCGATGGCCGCGGTGCGACGGAAGTTGCACTGGTGTTCTTGTACTCGAGCAACTCGATGTTGTGTTGGGATGCATGGGTCAGCACCGCGAGTCGGACGACGGCAGCCTCCGCCTCGGATTCTCCGGGCCAGATGTATCCGACATTCGGATCTGGCCCGGATCGCAGCACCACCTCGCAGCCAAGCGCTGATACAAAAAAGTCCACAGCCTGGTCGAGGTCGGGGACGGTGAACCCAACATGGTCGACAGCCCATTGCATGGCGTACTTCCTCTCTGTGGATCTCGATCGAAAAGGCGACAGGGTGCAGCCGTAGACTGCGGAAGCGGTCAGTTAGCTCGGCGAGCACCACAACCATTTCTGGCCCAAACGGATTGGTACCCAACCTGGACTTATCGGTCGATGACCCCTCCCCGACAACAGAGGCAGCTCCCGTACGGGTACGGGAGCTGCGACTTTCTGACCGTGCAGCTACTGGTTCGCTTACAGTTGCTGGCGACCGATGCGCTCGTATACATCGGGCTTGCGTGCACGCAGGATGTAGGCGAGGACCGCGCCGGCCATGGGCAGACCGAATGTGAAGATAAGGAACAGTGTCGTGATCATTCCGGTATCACCGATCAGCTCCGAGTAGTTGATCACAGCGAGCGCCGTTACTCCGGCAAGGCCGATTGCCGCCAGCACGGGAGCGATTGTCGTCTTCCATACGGAATCGCCCTCTTCACGGTTTTTCCTCAAGTAGACCACCACTGCGATGCTCGTGCCGAGCATCAGAAGCAGAACGGCGAACGTTCCACTGCCGCTGGCGATCGGGTACAGCTTTTCGGGTCCGACGCCGACGATCGTGAAGGATACGACGAGCACGGCCCACATTCCGCCGATCAGCGACGCCGACACCGACGGCGAACCGTGGCGTGGGTGGACCTTGCTGAGGAAGGACGGCAGTACACGGTCCGTACCGAGAGAGAACAGGTAGCGGGCGGCTACGTTGTGGATGGACAGGACCGACGCAAGGATCGAGGTCATCAGCAGGATCGACACCACGTCGACCACGATCTTGCCGGTTAGGTTCACCATGGCAGATGAGAACATGCCAGCCGTGTCCTCCACAGCGGCGTCTCGGGCCTTGTCCGCACCGAAGTAAGCGACGTACGCCCACGCCGCGATCGCGTAGAACACACCGATGCTTCCCACTGCGATGTAGGTCGCGAGCGGAATGGTCTTGTCCGGGTTCTTGACTTCGTCGCGGTAGATCACGGTCGCCTCGAAGCCGAGGAAGTTGCCTACGACAAACAGCACTGCCAGACCAATGCTCGCATCAGTGATCCACGGTAGCGAGAATCCTGCTCCGCCGCCGTCTGCAGGCCCGCCATTGAAGAATGCAGCGATGTCGAACACGATGACTGCGATGACTTCGAGCACCATTACCACAGTCAGAACCTTGGCGGACAGGTCGATTCGCCGGTACGCCAAGGCAGTGGTGACGGCGATGAGGGCGAGCGCGTACCAGTACCAGGCAATCTCCGGGCCGCCCAGGTTGTCGACGACATAGCTCTGAATCGTTACCGCGAAGAACGCGGGTGCGAAGAAACCGATCGCTGTGTACCCGAACGTCGCGAGGAAGGCGCCACCGAGACCTGCGGGCCGCCCCAGGCCGGCGGTCACGAACGAATAGAACCCGCCCGGGTTCCGCACTCGACGGCCCATCGTGGTGAAGCCAACCGAGAACAGTACCAGGAGGACGGTCACAACCAAGTAGATCGCCGGCGCAGTACGGCCACTGAACGTCAGCAGCACGGGAATGAAGCCAGCGACCGTCGTCAAGGGAGCCGAGAATGCGAGCACGCTCATCACGAGCTCGCCGACACCCATGTTTCCGCTCAGTCGGCTGGCGCGCTCTCCCAGCTTCGCCACCTGCACACCACCACCAACGGGCAATTCGGAACTCTCAGTGGTCACATCATTCTCTTCCTGCGAGGGCCCCGGACGAACTTGACTGGGGGGATTAACGATTGAATTGGCAGTTTTCGGGCACGGGCCCGGATAGGAGCGCCGAAGTGCGCATAAACGCCGGCTGGTCCTGGAAACGGCCTGTCATATCCAGTGGAGGAAACGTTACCCGCGTCACATCTTTGGAGCCAGAGCGAATTGTTGCGAAAGAAACCGGTGATTGTTGCTGATCTCGCATGCAATCTCGACGCACGTGCCGTCTCGCCCGGGCGTTTGTTTGGGGATTGCACTCGGTAGGGCGCCGACTGCGGCCACGCCCCTTGACGGCCCTCGGAGTGCGCAAGATCGGCTCGACCGTGGGTGTAATGCGACTGCCCTGACCATGATTGTCGACACCGCAACAACTGTCGGGATCCCTTGTCGCAGAGCTATATTTTGCCTGAATGCGCTGCCTGGTTCGCAGAGTTGCCTCCATAGCTCCCTCGCTGGTCACTTTGCCATCCGAAGGCACAGAGTGGTCCCGCGCGCCCTGACTGACATGTCTGCCCGACACTCGCGATCGCTCGATGACCTTCCTTACGTACAGTCGTAAGGTACTTCCCGTCTGTGACCGGAATGTTTCGCTCTGATAACGGCGGTGAGTCAGCTTCAGCGACCTCACGGGCGGGCAATACCGCACGAACGCAACGCTATTCGAAAACTTGTTACGGAACCTGGGGCGTGGCCGATCGGCCGGCGGGGTGAGCCGTCGGCCGATCAGTCCGCATTGTCATGTGATCACTTCCGACTTGTTAGGCTCCCTGCCAATAACTCGGCCAGGTGACTTGCTTGCCGGTCGGACAGATGATCGATCTGCGTACGGCAGGAGAATCCGTCAGCCAGAACGATCGTCTCCGGGCTTGTCGCGTTCAGTGCAGGCAACAGCTGGGTCTGCGCAACTGCCACCGAGACGTCGTAGTGGCCCCGTTCGGCACCGAAATTGCCCGCGAGACCGCAGCAGCCACCGAGTGACGTGACCGTAGCACCGCTACGTTCGAGTAGAGCTCGGTCGGTCTCCCACCCGAGCACTGCATGGTGATGGCAGTGCGGCTGCGCGAGGATCTCGACACCATTGAGATCGGGCACTTCGTAGTCGTCGTCCGACATGAGAAGCTCGGACAGTGTCTTGACGGAGTCCGAGACCTCTGCTGCTTCTTTGGATTCGATCAGCTCGGTCAGGTCCGAACGCAGGGCGGCCGTGCACGACGGTTCGATTCCCAACACGGTCATACCCGCTGTCACGTACGGATGTAGGGTGGCAACGGTCTGTTCGAGCCTTCTGCGGGCACTGTCGAGTTGGCCGGTGGAGATCCAGGTCAATCCGCAGCACACACTCTTCTCCGGGAGGTGGACGCGGTAGCCGGCCGAGTGCAGAACCTCCACCAGCGCCGTCGCGACTGCAGGGGTGAAGCTGTCGGTGAAGGTGTCGACGAAGAGGACGACGTTCTTCGGGGCCGAACTCCGGACTGTGATCTCTTGTGCCGCACGCCAGGCGGCACGCTCGGCGGAGTCGCCGATTGCCGGGATCGAACGCCGCGCGTCGATGCCGGCAATCCAGGCGGCCAGAGGATGAGTGAGACGAATACCGGTTAGCCAGTTGATCATCCGAGGTGCTTTGCGGGCGAATCGCAACCATTGCGGTAACCGTCCGAGTGAGTAGTGGGAACGAGGCCGGAACCGTCCTCGGTACTTCTGATGCAGGACCTCCGCTTTGTAGGTCGCCATGTCTACACCTGTCGGGCAGTCGGATTTGCAGCCCTTGCAACTCAGGCACATGTCCAGTGCCTGGTGCACCTCGGAGGACGCCAATCCGGCGCGGCCGAGACGACCGCTCACAGCGTCCTGGAGGACGCGTGCGCGACCACGGGTCGAGTCCTTCTCGTTTCCGGTTGCCTGGAAGGACGGGCAGATCACCGTGGTGGCAGACGAGTTGGGTGCGACACACCGTCCTACGCCCGTGCAGCGATGTACCGCGCCGAAGAGATCGTCGGCGTCGTGGGGGTACGCGAAGGCCAGTGCTGTTCGCGTCGTCGGGGCCGGGAGATAGCGAATGTCTTCGGAGGCCGGCGCGGGATCGACGATAACTCCGGGGTTCATCAGGTTCGCCGGGTCGAAGTGGTGCTTGACGGTCCGGAACAACTCGATCGCTTGGGGCGAATACATGTGGGTGAGCAGGGAGCTTCGTGCCCGTCCGTCGCCGTGCTCGCCGGACATCGACCCTCCGTACTCTCCGACGAGCTTTGCTGCTTCGTCGAGGAAGTCTTCGTAGCGCTGTCTTCCGCTGGAGTCGTCGAGGTCGAAGTCGATACGGACGTGGACGCATCCGTCCCCGAAGTGACCGTACGGCACCCCGACGAGTCCGTGTTCGGTCAGCAACTCTTCGAAGCGCGCGAGGTACGCGCCCAGGTGCTCGGGCGGCACGGCAGCGTCCTCCCACCCGGCGTGCGCGGGCCGTCCGCTCGGCGTACGGGCCACGAGACCTGAGCCGTCCTCGCGGATCTTCCACAACGCTGCCGCCTCGGCCGCGGACTCGACCACTCGCGATCCTAACGCTCCGCTGACGGACGCCACGGCTTCGACCATCGATTCGAGCTGGGCGCGGTCCTCGCCGGCGAACTCCACGAACAGCCATCCCGCGCCGCGGGGCATTTCCGGCACGGCAGCGGGGCGCAGCGAACGCACGACGTCGGTGATCCTGCTGTCGAGTCCTTCGCAAGCGATAGGAGAAAACGGCAGGATAGACGGCACGGCTGCCGCCGCTGCAACCATGTTTTCGAACCCGAGCACCCCCATCACGCGGTGGGTCGCGTCGGCGACGAGCCGAACGTCCGCTTCGACCACCACACCCAGCGTGCCCTCCGAACCGACGAGCATTCTGGTGACATCGAAACGGCTCTCGGGCAACAGCGCGTCGAGGGCATAGCCCGACACCTGCCGACTGAAGCGCCCGAATTCGGTTCTGATGGTGGCGAGTGAGCTGTTCACGGTGGACTGCAGGGTATCGAGTAGTTGCGAGGCAGGTGGATCGGTCGGAGCCAGGCTGCCGACGCGCAGGTGCTCCCCCGTTGCCGTGACCAGGTGCAAACCTCTGACGTTGTCGCTGGTTCGACCGTAGCCGAGGGCCCGCGATCCGCAGGCATTGTTGCCGATCATGCCACCGATGGTGCAGCGCGAATGTGAGGACGGATCCGGGCCGAAGCGCAGACCGTGGGGCGCCGCCGCGCGTTGCAGCGTCGCGTGTGCGACGCCTGATTGCACGCGAGCGGAATGTGATTCGGGATCGACCTTGAGCACCATGTCGAGGTACTTGCTGTGGTCGATGACAATGCCGGTTCCGATCGCGTTGCCGGCGATGGACGTTCCTGCGCCCCGGCTGGTGATCGGGACATCGTTGTCGGCGCATGCCGCGATGACGGCGTCGATGTCCTCGACGGAACGCGGAAACACCACAGCCCCTGGTTCGACCCGATAGACCGATGCGTCTGAGGAGTACAGCGATCGGGTGAGTGAACGGTCGTCCACCGCCACTCCCTCGGCCTGAAGGGCTGTCACGACCGCGTGGATCGCGGCGGGACTGGGAGCCGGTCGCCCCGGCGCATCGGACTGACCAGCGACCTCGGAACTGAACACTGCGGATTCGTCTGCTGCCGTTGGCTGCGGTTTCATCGAACTCTCTTTCGTGCTTCCGGAGCGGCCGAGGGGCACGGGCGTGAGCTGAGCCTTCGCGCACCTCCGCGACGAGTGATCTCGGTAGCTTCCGGTATGCGCCATGTTGCTGCCGGCGACGGGCTCAGTGCAGGATCAGGGGAAGCGTCTCGTAGGCGACCAGGCGGTCGGTACGCACCTCGATCGGTTCTCCCGCTATCTCGACGCGTTTGTAGCGTTCGGCGATGATGGCGAGGATGGCGTCGATCTGTACGAGTGAGAGCGCCTTGCCTGCACAGTTGTGCGTGCCGATGCTGAACGTGAGGTTACGTGCGGCGTCTCCTGTTCGGGTGTAGTCGAATTCGTTGGGATTGTCGTACACCGCGGGATCGCGGTTCGCCGCCCCGATAGGGAACTTGACGCACGACCCGGCCGGGATCTTCACCCCACGAATCTCAATGTCCTCGGTCGGGAACCGGGTGATGATGAGCTCGACCGGGTTCAGTCGGGTGAGCTCGTCGACGAACTTGCTCCTGATCTCGGGCTTGTCGCGGTAGTCGCGCATGAGATCGGGTCGTTCGGCGAACAGTTCGAGGCCGCGGCCGATGACGTATGCCGGGTTGGGCCCGCCCGACATGTGAAGGTTGACCGTCGTTTCGAGAGCCTCACGCCAAGTCAGGTCGCCTTGCGAATACAGTTGCAGGAGTTCGTCGGC
The DNA here is from genome assembly GCF_030056915.1 of Rhodococcus sp. IEGM 1307. Lineage (NCBI taxonomy): Bacteria > Bacillati > Actinomycetota > Actinomycetes > Mycobacteriales > Nocardiaceae > Rhodococcus > Rhodococcus sp. IEGM 1307. The sequence goes on along the minus strand of NZ_JASHKW010000024.1, from coordinate 9,574 downwards.
CAAGCCGTTACCTGGATTGCACTTCTTTTCTTCGAGCAGACGTTCGGTCTGCTCGAACATGAATTCCAGCCCTGCGATTGCCTTTTCACGAATCCCCTCCCCCGGATCGGTCGAGTGGATCAGCATCGCGTCCCACAGGGCCCAGAACATGCCGTCGACGTCGCCCTTGGGCAAGTCGAGGATCCTGCACATCGCATCGTGTGTCGGAAGCACTCCGATATCGTGGTGCCCGTCTACCACCTGACCCGGAGCCAGTCCATCGAGTATCTCGTTGAGCGACGTACGGGTCGTCTCGACATATCCCTTGATCAGTTTCGGGGTGAGCCACTTGTTGGCAAGTCGTCGCATGCGTGTGTGCTCCGGCGGATCGAGGGAGAGCACTGTGTTGCCGAATGCATCCCAGGGGTGAGGCTCCCCTGAGGGATCGACGATGCTCATGCACGGAAGCTTCGCGTACTGCATCGCTTCGTCATATCCAGTGACCACGAAAGCACCCTCCTCCGCGTAGTGGACGGGCGCTATGCGACGGGCGCGCTCATACCAGGGGTACGGGTTCGCTTGAAATTCTTCGTCATTCCAGGGAAAGAGGTTCTCGGTCACCTCAGGTGCGACGCTCATGGTGGTCTCCGGATTCGATGTAGTGTCTGGCAGTGAGGCCGGGCGAAGTTACGCGGGAACGAGATCCAGCAGGGTTGCCGCCCAGCTCGATGCGAGATTCGACGCCAGGTCACCGGACGCGGCGTCATGCTTGGCGGTCTCACCGATCTGACGGGCACCCAGGCCGCTCAGGGCTCCCCGCAACGTGTCGATACCGTTGTTGAAGGTTTCATACACGCTGTCACCCAAGCCGAATGCACCGAAGCTGAGCCCGCTGAGATCCGGACGCTCCGCCAGCAGCGTCTCATAGAACGGGGCCGCGCTCTCGGGGAGATCGCCCTCGCCGTAGGTCGATGTCACGAACACGGCCAGCTCCATGTCGGCCAGGTCGGCCGCGACGTCTTCGGAGAGCTCTGCGATCTCGGTCTCGAAGCCCCGTCCCTGCAGGGCTGCGGCGATGTCGTCGGCCACCATCTCGGCGTTGCCGGACTCGGTACCGAACAGGATGTGAATGGTGCTCACTGTGGTTCTCCTTGGCTGTCAGGCGTTGATTGCGAGTCGGTCGGTCACGGGCTGTGCGGCCGCCAGTAACTCGTCGCGGGTGGTGAACTTGGTCCGGCAGCGCTGCGGGCGCGCCCGGAGGGTTTCCGCCTCTTCGATCCGGCGCCATCCGTCGAAGGTGACGTGTCGGGCGGGGAACAAATGGTCGATGTCGTCGTCGACGGGAACCGCTCGGTCGTCGCGAGCCAGATACTCGGCGATGGTCTGGGCTGCGGCGGCTGCCAGTTTGCGGTTCTCGGCGAGGTTGCCCAACCGTCCGCTTGCGCACCCTCCGACTCGGAATATGTGCGGGGCATCGAGTTCGTGCGACAGCGGCGAGTCGTCCTGGAATCCGATTGCGGAAATGACGGCGTCTACCAGGAACTGCGAGGGCTTGGACGGGTCGCCCTCCTCGCAGGTGGTCAGCAGTGTCTTGTCGCGCATCGTGGTGATCGATTGGGTGGTCTGGCGAAAGCGGACGTCGATGCGGATCGATTTCCCCGCCGGATTCGAGGCCGCGTCGAAGGGCTCGCCGTCGAACCGAAGGGCGACCGATTGGACCGATGCCAGCTCCTTGAGCATCGAGTGTTCCCATTTGGCGGACTCGCGGTCGCTACGGCCGATCACATGAATGGTCGCGATCCCGTGCGGGATCAGCGCGTGCAGGGCGTGATCGTCGATGTCCGACGACGCGAGCTCGGCGGCGGACTTCGTCAGCAGCCGCGCCACATCGACCGCCACATTGCCGGTTCCGACGATCGCGATCTCCCGACCGAGCTCCGGTACCCCTTCGGCGGTGTGACGCAGGGGCGAGTCGGGATCGGAATTGAGCAGCCGCAGCAGGGCGCCCGCTCCGATCACTCGTGCCTGCTCGTCCTGAGCGACCCCGAGCCCGCGGTCACGAGCGAGCCCAGTGGCCAGGACGACGGCATCGAACGCCTCGGTGAGCTGCGCACAAGGCAGGTCGCCGGGGATGAGGGTATTACCGACGAAGCGGACACCGTCTCGTGCGAAGAGCCGGTCGAATTGACGCTGGACCGCTTTTGCGCCCTGGTGGTCCGGGGCGATGCCGTGACGAATGAGCCCGTATGGCGTAGGGAGCGCGTCGAAGACCGTGATCTGGATGTTCGCGATGCGCTTGCGCAGCGCCTGAGCCGTGAAACACCCGGAGGGTCCGGCACCGATGATCGCGACTCGCGGAGGTCGGCGGAAGCCGGTCTGCGGTGGAGCGGTCGGCAGGCGAGTGGGGGTCATTTCAGTTACCTCAGGGTGGTGGTCGGGCTTGAACCCATTCTTCGCGGCTCTCGCACTAACGGTAGTTAGGTTAAATGGTTCGCGGTGTGTTCACAATCCCCGCAACCAACTGTTTACAAAACGAAATCTCCTGGTGGGCGGCCGCTCGGCCGGGACTCCGCCAGGACCGGTCGCTGCCTTCCGGCTCACCGGGCAGGGGTAAGGAGTCGAACACGACCTGGCATGGTGAGACGGCGTCGCCTCGAGACCGCGATCCGGTAAGCGGCCATCACCGCCGTCGCTGCGTGCGGGCTCTCGGGGCGACAGCTATTCCAGGAAGGTCACTTGACGGTGTTCCGCAGGAGACCGACCTTCTCGACCTCGACCTCGACTACGTCGCCCGGCCGCAGCCACACCGGAGGAACTCGCTTCGCGCCGATGCCCTCCGGCGTTCCGGTGGCGATGATGTCGCCTGGGTTCAGAGCCAGGAACTGGCTGATGTAGGACACGATTCGGGCGATCGGGAAGATCATGTTCTTCGTGTTCGAGCGCTGCATCTGTTCCCCGTTGACGCGGGTACCGATGTCGAGTGACTGCGGGTCCCCGATCTCGTCCAGCGTTACCAGGGCAGGGCCGACCGGCGTGGAGCCGTCGACGGCCTTGCCTGCGAGCCATTGGGTTCCGCGGTACTGCAGGTCACGGGCGGTGATGTCGTTGAGGACGGTGAGCCCAGCTATGTGTGCGAGCGCTTCCTCCTCGGAGACTCGCCGGCAGTGGTTGCCGATGACGATGGCGAGCTCGCCCTCGAAGTCGAGGTTTTCAGTGACGTCGGAGCAGGCGATGTCGTCGTCCGGTCCGATGAGGCTGCTGGCGAACTTGGCGAAGATGTCGGGGTGGCTGGGGAACTTCCGGCCTGTCTCGCCCACGTGGTCGGAGTAGTTCAGACCGACGCAGAGCACCTTGCCCGGGTCCTGGACAGGAGCGCCGAGCTGCAGGTCCGCCGCAGTCCCCACGGGGGTCGGAGCGGACGTGTTGAGCCAGTCGGTTACGGATTCGGCGAGTCCGGGAAGGCGGTCGCCGACTGCTTCGAGAAATGCACGTACGGAGCCGAACTCGGCAGACTGCGCGGCGCCGCTCGCGGTCAGCGTGGCGTTGAGGTCGAGCACGTTCTCCCCGTGTTGGATGCCGGGCAGATGGTTGGTGCCCGACAGGTATGTGACGAGTCGCATGGGGTTGTTCCTTTGACAGTTTGGTGCAGGAAGGACCGGTGCGAGCTGGCGGTACCCGCACCGGTCCGCTTTTCCTGCGACGAAGTGGTATTCGGCGATACGCGTTCGGTGGGTGCTGTTGCCTACGCGATCCGCAGCATCTTCTTGTTCGCGAACTCGTCCAGCCCGAGCCTGCCAAGCTCACGGCCGATGCCAGAGGCCTTGACCCCTCCGAACGGAAGGCTGGGCTGGCTACGAATCAGGGAGTTGAGTCCGACCATGCCGACCTCGAGGCGGTCCGCAACCTCCGCAGCGAGCTCTGGGTCCTGGGTGAACACGGCGGAACCGAGACCGAACCGGGAGTCGTTGGCGAGAGTGATGGCTTCCTCGGTCGAATCGACCTTGTACACCACTGCGACGGGCCCAAAGAGCTCCTCAGAATATGCCCTCATGTCCTTGGTGACACCGGAGAGGACAGTGGCAGGGTAGAAGGCACCCGACCCGTCCGGCACCGCACCACCGATATGGACGGTCGCTCCCTTGGACACGGCGTCCTCGACCTGATCGGCGACCTCCTTGCGCCCCGAGATGGTGGCCATCGGGCCCATCTTTGTCGACCGGTCCGTAGGATCGCCGGTGGTCCATCCCTTGGCGCGCTCAACGATGCCGGAGAGGAACTCGTCGTAGACGTCGCTGTGCACGATCATCCGCTTGGACGAGGTGCACGCCTGTCCAGCGTTGGAGAACCGTCCCGCCGCGGCGAGGTCAAGCGCATGGGTGAGATCGGCGTCGGGCAGAACGATGAACGGATCGGACCCGCCGAGCTCGAGCACGCACTTCTTCAGGTACTTGCCCGCCTGTTGGGCGACCGTTCGTCCCGCCTCCTCCGATCCGGTAATGGAAACGCCCTGCAGTCGCGGGTCGGCGATGATGCTCCCGATCTGGCTGGACGAAACGACGAGGTTCTCGTAAATGCCGCTCGGCGCTCCGGCGTCCCGGACGATGGACTCGATGAGGAGACTGGTTTGCGTGCACGAGCGGGCATGCTTGAGCAAAATGGTGTTGCCCAGTAACAGATTGGGAGCCACGAAGCGCGCGACCTGGTACAGCGGGTAATTCCAGGGCATGATCCCGAGGATCGGGCCGGTCGAGCTGGTGCGTACCAGAGCGCGACCGCCGCCGGCCACCTCCAATTCCTCGTCGCGCAGAAGCTGCGGACCCTGGTCCGCGTAGTAATCGTAGATCGAGGCGGCGAGTTCAACTTCGCCCTCGCCCTGGCTAATTGGCTTGCCCATCTCGTTCGCAATGGCCTGAACAAGTTCAGCCTTGCGCTCACGGTGGAGGTCGGCGATGCGTGAGAGTAGTGCGGCACGCTCCTGCAGTGCGGCACGCGACCATTTGCCGTACGCATCGGTTGCGCGGCCGAGCGCCGACGTTACGTCGGCATCCGACAGTGTTTCGTACTCGGCGAGGGTTTCCCCGGAGCTCGGGTTCAGTGTGGTGAAAGTAGACAATGTGTCCTCCTCTGTGGAATGGGTGCGACGGTCACACCGGGGCGAGAACGTGGATCTGGTAGCTCGGGTATCCCTGATCCGCCTCCCTGTCGGTGATCTCGATGTACTTGTCCATTCCGCCGACAAAGAAGTTCGCGGTCTTGGGCTTGCGCTTGCCTGGGATGTTCGCGCCAAAGATCCAGGAACCGGTCTCGAGGAACAGCGAGCCGTCGAGCGCCTCGAGGCAGGTGTCGAGCCACTTCTCCTCTGCCTCCGGTAGCAGCTCGATCGACGCACCGGGTGTGTCGACGATGCCCCCGATGGCCCGGCTGATCCAATTGGTCTCGAGTCCGATCGCCGGTGGGAGGTTCACGAAGGGCCCGTTCGGCCCGAGGACCATGAACATGTTCGGGAATCCGCTGACCGTGATCCCGAACTGGCTGCGCGGGCCGTCGCTCCAGTGGTCGCTCAGCGACTCTCCGCCCAGTCCGCGGATGTCCACCCCACGATAGCTACCGTCGACGGCATCGAATCCCGTCGCCAACACCAGCAGATCCAGTTCGTGCAGCGTCCCGTCCTCGGTCACGATGCCGTTCTCGGTGACCTCCCTGATGGGATTCTCACGGATGCTGACCAGGGAGACGTTCGGCTGGTTGAAGATTTGAAAGTAGCCGGAGTCGCAGATAGGGCGGCGGGCGAACAGCTCCCACGGCGTCAACTTGCGGGCGGTCTCCGGATCCTTCACGATCTTCGCGATCTTGCGCCGGATGAAGTTGGCGGCCTCTTCGTTCGCCTCACGGTCCGAGGTGACGTCGCAAAAGGTCTCGTTGGTGAAGGTGTAGTTTCCGCCCTTGTTCCAGGCCCACTCGAAGATCTCGTCGCGTTCCTCGGCCGTGACACTGAGGGTTTTGCGGCTGGTCTCCTCATTGATGCCGAAGCCGATCTTGACCCTGGAGAACTCCTCCCACCGGTCCTCGCAGGTGTCTTTGAAGTGCTGGAGCTCCTCCTCTGTCCACTCGCGGTTACCGGCAGGGACCGTGTATTGCGGTGTCCGCTGGAAGGAGGTCAAGTGCCCGGCGACCTTCGCCGCCTCGGTCATGAACTGGACTCCGGTCGAGCCGTTTCCGATCACACCGATGCGCTTGCCCCTCATGTCGAGATCCGCCGGCCAGTCCGCGGTGTGCACGATGCGGCCCTTGAAGTTCTCGATGCCCGGGAAGTCGGGCACATTCATCTTCGACAACAGGCCCAGCGCCGTAATCAGGAAGCGTGCGCGGTAATCGCCCTTGTCGGTGTGGATCTGCCACGTCTGCGTCTGCTCGTCGAAGACTGCGCTGCGCAACTCGGTTTCGAGGTGGAAGCGGTCGCGCAGGTTCCAGAAGTCGACCGCGTCATCGAGGTACTGACGGATGTCAGGGCCCTTGACGTAGCGGGTCTTCCACTTCGCGACGTGCTCCCGGTAGAGCTCCTTCTCGAACGGGAGGAGATACATGAAGCTCTGGGTGTCGGACAGGGCTCCCGGGTATCGGTTCCAATACCACGTTCCCCCGACGCCGGGCGCCTTGTCGATCACGACGGCATTGAGACCGAGGTCGGCGGTCAGCCGGCGAAGCGTCATGATTCCGCCCATGCCCGCGCCGACGATGAGGGCATCAACGTCGCGTACCTGATCGTTCAGGCTCATTTGCTACTCCTTTGCTCGCTGACTATTGCAGCCTTCTTGATGACGAATTCAGTCGCATTATCTAAACGTCAAATTAAAGGGGAATCGATTTGTTTTGTCACGATTCCTACGTCACGTTACGCCGGGATACGGGTCAAATTCCAGGACGTATTTATGCGAATATGAGAAGTGAGTCTTCCCATTAGCGCAATGCTTCGGCACTACCGGTCCTAAGTCGGCCCACTCCCGCGAACTGTCGGTCGGGCGTACCGAGCCAAGTAGTCGAGGGCGGTCTCGACAACCGGACTCGTGGCAGGCTCCCGCCATGCCGCGCGCAGATGGACGTCCGGAATCCGATCGGTGTCGATCGGCGAGAGGGGTACGAACACCACCTCGGGGTTGTCATTGCGCAGCCCTACCGAGGAAAGGGCCAGATGGCATCCAACTCCCGCGCTGACTAGTGCAATACACGACTGCGTGTCCGGAGCGAACTGCACATTGTCGATCGGGGTGCCGTGTGCGTACCCGAGACGCCAAAGCCGGTCGGTTGTCACCGACCCTCTCGCGTACGGCAGGGACACAAAAGACTCGCCCGCCACCTGCGAAAACGTGACCGTCCCTGAGGATGCGAGACGGTGCGTCCGCGGCAGGACCACAGCCAGCGAGTCGGGCATGAGTACACGGGCAGAAACACCCGGGGGCAATTGATCCCACCTACCCAACGCGATATCAGCTTCGTCGTCCAGAACTTTCTGCATGGCTGGCCGGGAGATTGACTGAGATGACAACTCGAGCCGGATGGCCGAATGTTCTGCACGCATGTCGCGCGCGAGGGCGGCGACGAACGGATGCGCGGCGACTCCCGAGAACTCCACTCGCACAACGCCGGCCTCGCCAGAAGCGACAGCACTCGCGGTATCCATGGCTCGCCGGCTGGCGGCAAGCACCTCCCGCGCCGGCTCGATGAGTGCCGCGCCGACGTCGGTCAAAACGACAGTCCTGGTGTTCCTGTCGAACAGGCGAGCCCCCAGTTCATCCTCCAGGCTTTTGATGGTCCTGCTCAACGGCGCCTGCGCCATGAACAGCTGATCCGCCGCTTTGCCGAAATGGAGGTGCTCGGCGACAGCGAGGAACGCTTCGAACTGTCGGATCTCCACTGTGTCTCCCGTCACTATCGTACGAACGATGATAGCCTAACACACGTTCGTAAGGAAGCTTTTGGATCGTTTGCGGCACACCCTGGCGCGCCCGCGCGCGTGCGCATTGATGCAAATCGATCATCGCAGTGAACCCAAATATGAAACGAACAATCGCAGGACGACAAACTCGTTGACATCTGCTCGACCCGCCTCTTAAATTCGAGCACAACTTGGCTTCCAAACGCACATCCCGGGGCGCATTCTGAGGCGCTTTGCGGACAAGTAACCACTAAGAAGGCGTGATGACAGAGACTGGATTTTCTGAAAACAAATTGACCAACCTGAGCGATCTGGGAACTATCCTTATCGCCCCGCACCAGTTCCCCGCGGTCGAGCGGGAACAGCAGCTTGCAGACGAATTCGGGATGGACGTCATCGTCTCCCCCGACGCCGAGTCGTTCCACGCCGCGATCCCCGATGCCGCCCTCGTTCTGGTCACTCCCTACGCCCGCGTGGAGGCCACCGACTTCGAGGCCATGAAGCGGTGTGTGGCGGTCATCCGATACGGAATCGGATACGACAACATCGACGTCGAGGCAGCCCGCAAGGCTGGGATCCCCGTCTCCATCGTTCCCGGAGCGGCCAGTGAGGAGGTCGGTTCGCACGCGTTCACGATGGGCCTGTCACTGTCCCGGCGGATTCCTGCCGGCCAGGCCTCCATCGCCCGCGGCGCCTGGGCAGGCACGATCGGTCTGGACACACCGCGATTCTCGGAACTCGATGTCGCCGTGATCGGCATGGGCAGGATCGGCCGCCGGGTAGCGGAGTGGTACTCCGCCATCGGTACAAACGTCCGGGCCTATGATCCCTTCATCAACTTCGACACCGTCCCGGCAGCACCCCTGGACGAACTGCTCGAGGAGTCCGACATCGTCTCGCTGCATCTACCGCTCACTGCGGAGACTCGTCACTTCATCTCGGCCGATGTCCTCAAGCGCATGCGCAAAGGATCCGTCATCGTCAACGTCTCTCGTGGGGGGCTTATCGACGAACTAGCCCTGGCCGAAGCACTTCACTCGGGACACATCGCCGGTGCCGGCCTCGACGTGTTCAGCCGGGAGCCGCTACCTGCCGACAACGTGCTGCGCGACGCACCCAACATCATCATGACCCCGCACGTATCGTGGCGATCGAACCGAGCGCTCGAGACTCTGCAGGAAGGCGTCGTCCTTCGCTGCCGTCAGGCTCTGACCGGGCAGCCGCTATCGGATCTCGTCACCTGAGAGAGGCTCGCCTCGACTCTCGCGGTGTCGCGACCGAGCGCGAGCTCGGTTGCGGCGCCGCGTCCGCGTTCCTGCGCCGCACCGTTTGACGCCTGTACGGTCCAACCCGGTCTGGTCTGTCGTTGTTCTACCGATTCGCGTCAGTCCCGGTTCCCTGTGGGCAGACCCTCAGCCCCAATCAATAGCTCCCCCAATATCATTGGCGGCGCACGCTTCAACAGGAGTTGGTTTGGAAGTCCAAGGTTCGATCATGAATGGAGCCCCCACACTCACCCGCCCGACGATCGGTGTGGTCCGGGAGTCGAGTGTGGACGAGCGTCGGGTGGCGTTGGTGCCGAAGATCGTGGCGTCGTTGATCGCCACGGGCGTCGACGTGGTGGTCGAGTCGGGTGCCGGTTTGGGCGCGCTGATCCCGGAC
>NZ_JASHKW010000023.1:0-165925 GCF_030056915.1 Rhodococcus sp. IEGM 1307 | reverse complement strand
AACCGATCCCGCACCTCCGAGACCGTCACCCCCACCACCACACCCGAATCCGTCAGCATGTGCTCCACACGCCCCACCGGATACTGCGGATCCACCGGCAAAAACGCCGCCCCCGTCTTCGCCACCGCCCACACCGACAACACCGACTCGACCGACCGCGCCACCGCCACAGCCACCACCGACTCCGCACCCACCCCCGCCCCCAACAACACCCGCGCCAACCGATTCGACGCCTCATCCAACTCCCGATACGTCAACCGACGATCCCCACACACCACCGCCACCGCACCCGGATCCGCAACCACCGACGCCGCCAACAACTCCGGCAACGACACCTCCGACACCGACACCCCACCCACCACCGGTGTCAAGCACTCCAACTCCGCCACACCGATCACGGCGAGCGGTGTGCCGGGGTCGGCGGCGAGCAGTTCGTCGATCAATTCGACGACGCCGGCGTGATGCGACCGCAGGTCGTCGTCGCGGTAGCGGTACGGGTTGGCCTCGAACTCGACGATCGTCGACGCCGGCGTGCCACTCCGGTACACGTTCACGGACAGGTCTGGGACAGGACCGGTGGTGAGGATCCGGAAGTCACCGGTCAGCGACCCGAAGGTGAGATCCTGATCGAAGAGCATCACGTTGATCATCGGTCCCGAGATCCTGCGGGCCTCGGCGGAGACACCCAGCTCACGCAGAATGTCCTCGACGTTGCCGCGCTGGTGCCGCATTGCCCCCATCAGTTCGTGCTGGACCCGGGTCACGAGGTCGCCGACGGTGTCGTCGGATCGGACCTGCACCCGCAATGGCGCAACGTTGGCGAGCATGCCGCCGGAACGGCGCAGTACAGCGGTGGTGCGCGCGGACAGCGGAATGTCCACGAGCACGTCCTGCCGTCCCGTCCGCCGCGAGAGGTAGCAGGCGAAGGCGGCGATCAACGCGGCTGCTGCCGTCGCGCCCGGCCGGCCGTCGGTGTCCTCGAGCCGTGCGACGGTATCGGTGGACAGCGCCGCGCGCACGGTCAGGCTATGGGCGGCGGGTGGAGCCTCGATGTCGGTCAGGGAGGCGCCGTTCGTGCGTGTGTGGAGACGTTCGGCCCAGTAGTCACGGTCGGACGAGAACCGGTGGGACGCCCGGTAGTCGCCTTCGAGGCGGTGCAGGGTGTGCAGGTCGGATGCACGGTTCGGTTCGAGCTCGAGACCGTGGACCGCCGCGGTGTACAGGGCGGCGACACGGTTGACCATCGTCATCGCCCCGTATCCGTCGAGGGCGACGTGGTGGATCCTGCTGTACCACAGGTGCCGCTCGTCACCGACCCGCAACAGTGACGATTCGCACAGATAGTCGTGCTCGAAATCGACTCGTGCCGTGTAGTTCTCCTGCATCCACGCCTCCGCGGCGGCCATCGGGTCGGATGCACTGCGGAAGTCGACGATTCCCATGGCCGCGTCGGCAGGCGGATCGACCACCTGATGCGGCTCACCATCGACGTCGACCAGGCGCAGGAACACCGACTCGTATTCGTGGCCGGCAACGAGCGCTACCTCACGGAACAGATCGACGTCCAGCTGCCCGTGGATGTCGACGTACTGCGCGATGCAGATCGGGACGTCCGGGGCGAGTTGCTGCGCAAACCACAGCCCGTGCTGCGCCGCGGACAGCGGGAACGGATCGGATCGATGCTCTCGGTAGTTCGCTCGCGCAGCGTGTTCCATCAAATCACCAACCGGGGTGCTTGCGCCGCTGGATCGACGGCGGGACGCTCGGTCCTTGTGGGCAGGGGCAGCCGGATATACCGACGCCACTACGGTCCCGCGGATCGCCTTGCGCGAAAACACACCCTAGGTGTGTGGTGTGGGCACCCTGCACCGTCGGCACAACCCCACGACGAGGATGCCGGAGAACTATGCTTGGCCGTGAGCGTGTTCGAGGCGCGATGACCTGGAGCGCCGCCGAGGAGGTCCGCGATGAAGGCGATCATCCACACTCGGTTCGGCGGACCCGAAGTACTCGAACTCGCGCAGGTCCCGAAGCCGACACCCAAGGACGGCGAAGTCCTGGTGAAAGTCCACGCGACAACGGTGACAACAGCGGAATGCAAGATGCGCCGCGGCGAGCCGCTCTGGGGCCGGTTGATCCTCGGGCTGCGACGGCCACGAAGGAAGCTGCGGACCCTGGGCCTCGAGCTTGCCGGAGAGATCGAGGCCGTCGGCAAGGACGTGCACAGGTTCCAGCCGGGCGATCAGGTATTCGGGTTCACCGGTTTCGATATCGGCGCCTACGCCGAGTACAAGTGCCTGCCGGAAACCGCCTCGCTCGCACTCAAGCCGGTCGACAAGACCTACGAAGAGGCCGCCGCCGCCGTCGACGGTGCCACCACCGCACTGTTCTTCCTTCGGGACAAGGCGAAGGTGCGAACCGGACAGAAGGTTCTCGTCAACGGCGCCTCCGGCAGCGTCGGCACCTACGCAGTGCAACTCGCCAAGTCGTTCGGCGCGGAGGTCACCGGAGTGTGCGGTCCGCACAACACGGAGTTGGTGAAGTCCCTGGGCGCCGACAAGGTCATCGATTACACCACCGAGGATTTCACCGACAACGCCGAGGAATACGACGTCGTCTTCGACGCCGTCGGCAGGAATTCGTTCGCTCGGTGCAAGGGCGCGCTCACCGAGCACGGGTGCTACGTTCCCACATCCGGGCTGAACAACAACCTGCTGCAACTCTGGACGTCGATCCGAGGCGGAAGGAAAGTCGTCACCGGTATGTCCGTCCGCAAGAACGACGCATTGGCGTACATCAAGCAACTCATCGAAGCGGGCACATTGCGGATCGTCATCGACCGCAGCTATCCCCTGGAACGCATCGTCGAGGCGCATCGGTACGTCGACACCGGACACAAGAGTGGCAACGTCGTCATCACCGTGGTGCAGACGGGCCGCCCCGGAGATCGGGTTCCAACCACCCGTATGCCCACATGACCCCACTCGGGTACGCGCGTTTACGAGATCGCGACCTGGGGGAATCTCGTACACAAAAGGACGGTGCCAGATGTTGAAATCCGAGAACCCGAACCCCGTGCGGCCCACCCGAAGCTTCCTCGACCGGCGCCGCGGGCCCTCCGACCGTGAACTCTTGACCACCGCCAAGGCGGTGCTGATCACCAGCCGCGGCTACAGCGACGCGCAGGCGTTCGACGAACTGCTCGACGTGGCACGACGGCACCACCTCTCCGTGCAGGGTGCCGCCCGGTGCCTGATCGACCTCACCAGCAACACCCGGCACCTCACCAGTCGCCGACCGGGCACCTTCCCCGAGTGGGAAGGACTCCGCGGACAGCCTCCTTCGGGGCCCCACCGGCCGACGCAGCGCATGGCCAGCCTGCACGGGCGACACCATCCCCACCTCACGACGCAGATACGCCCGTGACCTGCGCGGTCCGTCGGCTGTCGGCGCGCCGGAGTCGCCGGCAGCGGCTGCGTACCCATATTCCTGCGGCAGATCGCCACCCGGTCTCTAGGCTGGATTGCGCGGGACCGCGACCGTTGACCCCACCCACCGTCGCAGGTACGCACGCAGTTCGTCCTGGCTCCGCGGCGGGTTTCCGGGCGAGATGAAGAACGACTGCATCGTCCGTAGCTGATATTCGACGAGCTCACGCAGGGCGGGCTCGTCGTAGCCGTGCCGCTCCCAGTCGACGTCGAAGCGTCTGATCATCGTCATTCCGAAGGTGAGGGCCTCGTCGGACGTGATCCCCTCGGTGTGGGAATGAGAACCGGACAGCATGATGCCGAGCTGCGGAATGCGGGGCGCTTCGTTGAGTGTGTAGATCACGGCCTCGACCACAGCTTCAGCGGGGTCTTCGATGCCCACGAGGTGTTCTGTGAGGCGGTCGAGGAATCCGGCGACGGCGGCGATGGCTGCGGCTCGTAGGAGGGCGTCGGTGCTGGGAAAGTATCGGTACACCGTCTGACGGATGACGCCGAGGGATTCCGCAACGTCGGCGATGCTGATCGCCGTATCTTTCCGACTGATGAGTTCGACTGCGGCGGTGACGATTCGCCGGGACGCTTCCTCGTCACTTCCAGGCGGACTACCACCCCACCCACGCCTGCCAGCCACTGTCTTTCCCTACCTCTCACAACGCGCCGTTGGGCCCGAACGGCATGCAAGGGCTGTCGGCGCACCGCCCCACCGGACTCAGAGGTTACCGCGAACGCTTGGCCCACCACCCCGAAGCCCTGTTTCGCGGACGCTCTCCAGGGATTCGCCGAATTCCGGGTGCGCGATGTTGAGCCGGACCACCACCGCTTCCACCGGCGTGGACTACGGGCCCGGGGTTGTCGCTGATGGTCCGGGACCCGAGCGCGACGCTCGAGCTGCAGCTCGACGCCACTCGAGCTCGTGCCGATGAAGTCCGGAAACTCGCGCGGGCCTTCCTCTCGCGGTCCTACCCTGGTACGCGAGAGACGGAAGGCGGATGAGTGATGCTGCTGCAGAACCGCACCACGATCGTCCACGGAGGCAGTGGCGCCATCGGCTCCGCGGTCGCGCGGGCGTACGCGCGGGAAGGCGCAGAGGTGCACCTCACCGGACGCACGCGCGCCACGCTCGAGGATGTCGCCCACCGCATCAGGGACGAGGGCGGGATTGCGCACGTCGCGGTTCTCGATGCGGTGGACCGGGACGCGGTTGAATGGCATGCCGCGGCGGTGGCGGACCAGAGCGGCGGCATCGACGTCTGCTTCAACGCCACCTTCAACGACGACATCCAAGGCACGCCGCTCGTCGACATGCGGGTCGGCGACGTCATGCAGCCAGTCGCCAAGGCGGTCACGACGAGCTTCACCGTGGCCACGGCCGCTGCACGCCACATGGTGGGACGCGGCACCGGCGTCATCCTCGTCATGGCCGGCGGACGGGAGGCTATCCCGAACCTCGGTGGCTCCCACGTCGCGTGGGCCGCACTCGCCGGACTGTGCCGACAGCGAACGCGGCCGTCTTCGCCGCGTCCGACTGGGCCACGACGATGACCGCGGCCGAGATCAACCTCACCGGGGGCGCTGTCGTCGACTGACCCGGGCCTGGAGGCGGGACGAACGCCCTCCTCCTTCCGGGTTCGGTGGCAACCGAACCGTGAGTAACGACAGCGCTAGGTCTCCGGAACAGGCGCGGGACCGCATCGCGATCGGTGACCGGCACCCCATCGTTGATGGAGCCGCGACCGAGGCTCGTTGGCATGCGCAAAACCGAATTGTTCAGATCGGTAACCCGTTGCTTGGGAAACTTAATCATACATACCCATCGATGTGTGTATGTTGTTAAACGCTCGGGTCTCTACCTGCCCAGAGGCTGCAGCCCACTCATGTCGCACGAGACGAGGTATCCCACATGACCGACCTGCACCCCAGAAAGATGGATTTCGCGTTTGACGAACAGGACGTCCCGTTCCTCTGGAACCCCGACAACCCGGCCTGGTCGAACATGTCGAATGCGATCTCGTTCCTGGCCGTCGGCTTCGAGAAGATGATCGTCAAGGCGATCATGCAGGCAAAACCACGGATGACCGACCCCGAGGTCGCAGAAGAGGCCATGGCGTTCATGCGTCAGGAGGGTCACCACTCGACCGCGCATCGCCAGCACGTCAAAGCCCTGATCAAGCGATACCCGGGGCTCCAGAACACCCTGGACGCCGTGATCGGCGAGTACGACCTCCTCACCGAGGCGACGACCCTGAACTACCGACTCGCCTACACCGCGGATCTGGAGGCAACCTTCACGCCGGTGTTCAAACTGATGCTCGACAACGACGCGACCCTCTTCCGACCGGGAGACGACCGCGTCGCGTCCCTGTTCATCTGGCATTTCGTCGAAGAGGTCGAACACCGGAGTTCCGCGATGATCATCTTCAATTCCCTTGTCGGGGAAGAGCTGTACCGGATGCGGATGGCGCCGTCGATCTTCGCACATGTGATGAAGGTGATGCGGATCGCCTGCGCCGGCTTCAATCAGCACGTGCCGATCAGGGAGCGGAAGGTCGATTCGATGTCGATGTTCGCCACGCACCGCACGAAGCAGAAACTGCTCACGTCGTTCGCGCCCTACCTGAGCAAAGGCGTCATGCCGCGTGCGTTCGACGACCTCCCGCGCGGTGAACAGCTCACCGCACTGGCCGGCATCGTCCGTAGTCAGATGCCGAAACACGACCCCACCCACGAAAAGCTGCCCGCGCTCGCCGACGAGTGGTTCGCCCGATACGACGCAGGCTACGACTGCACCCGGTGGTACACCGCGGACTCACGCGAACGCCGGACCGATCCCGTCCCGGCGGTGGTCAACTGATGGCCGACCTCTGCTCACCCACCTTCGACCAACTCTCGGCAGCGCTCGGCTTCTCGTGCGCCGAGGCCGGCGGACTCGTCGAGGTCCGTAGCCCGTCGGCGCTGGAGAACTGGACCCTGCCGGTTCTCGAGCTCACCATCGTGGTCGGGTCGGTGCTCGCGCTCGTATTCGCGATCCTGCGCTGGCGCCGCAACGGCGATCCGACCAACCTGGTGCTCTGGTTCGGCGCCACGGCGTATCTGTTCGTCATCGAGCCACCGCTGTACTTTCCGGCGGCCTTCGGGATCGAAGAGCACGTGGACACGATGTTCGCGCACAACGTGTTCACCGTGGACTTCCTGTGGGGCCGACTACCGCTGTACATCATCGCGATTTATCCGCTCATGGCCACGCTTGCCTTCGAGCTCGTCCGGATGCTCGGCGTCTTCCGGAAGTACGGGGTACTCGTCGGCGCGGTCTGTGTGGGCTTCGTGCACCACGCGTTCTACGAGATCTTCGACCAGCTCGGACCGCAGCTGAGGTGGTGGGAATGGTCGACCACCAACCCGGTCAACCAGCCCATGTTCGACTCGGTCCCACTGCCGAGCGTGGTGGTGTTCGCGGCCCTCTGGCCCATGTCGCTGGCCCTGTGCGTTCAGTTCTTCGTGGGCCGCTACGCCGACCGGGGCCGGGACTTCACCGGACTCGAACTGGTGTGGCGCACGATCGTGATCGGTCTCCTGGCGTCGGCGGGCACATTCATCCTCCCGATCCCGGCGACGGTCCTCGGAATGGAGAGCACCACGGTCCGGGGAATTCTCTACGCGACCGAACTGATCGTCATCGCGCTCGTCGCGATCCCGATCCTGGTCCGGCAGTGGTCGCGACTTCGACGGGGGACGTCCGACGTTCCGATCTATTCGAACGATTTCGTCCGTGCCTACAGCGTGGTGTACCTCGGCGTGATGGGCATTCTGTGGGTGACCGCGTTGCCCAGCTACTTCGGCGCTGTCGACGGCGTCACGAGCAACGGCGATCCCATCGGAAATCTCTGGTACACCATCGCCTGCTTCGCGATTGCGATTCTGTGCGTCGCCGCCACCTTCACGGTGCCGCGGGGCGCCGCTGACGGACGCGGCCCGGTCTCCGGTGAGGGTGCGGTGCCGAACGCGGTCCGATAGGCGCGACGACGGGAGCGACTGCTTGGCCGGTGCGACCCCAGCCCGTGATCCGCGGTGATGCGCGCAGATCACGGGCTGGGATGCGCGAACTACAAGGCGCCGAGCGCTTCACAGGCCTTTCGCACGCCTTCGCCGTAGGCGGGGTCTGCTCGAGTGCAGTTGGCGATGTGGCGCTCGATGACGGCAGCCGACGCTCCGGTGATGGCACGGGCGGTGTTCTCGAACAGCACCGTCTGCTGTTCGGCAGTCATGCTGCGGAAGAGGTTGCCGGGCTGTTCGAAGTAGTTGTCGTCGTCTGCTCGGTAGTCGAACCGGTCGGCGACCACGCCGACTTCGAGTGGCGGTTCGGCGTAGCTCCGCTGGTCGGCGAAGCGGCCGTGTGAGTTGGGTTCGATGCTCGGGACGCTGCCCAGGTTGCCGTCGACCCGCATGACGCCGTCACGGTGGAACGAATTGACGTGGGTTGCCCCTCTGGGACTGTTGACCGGGATCTGGTGGTGGTTGACGCCGAGCCGGTAGCGGGCGGCGTCGCCGTAGGAGAACAGTCGGCCTTGCAGCATGCGGTCCGGTGAGAACCCGATGCCGGGGACGATGTTCGCCGGGGAGAAGGCCGCCTGCTCGACGTCGGCGTGGTAATTCTCCGGGTTGCGGTCGAGTTCGAGTTCCCCGACCTCGATGAGCGGATAGTCCTTCTTGGACCACACCTTGGTGAGGTCGAAGGGATGATAGCGGTAGGTCTGGGCGTCGGCTTCCGGCATGATCTGCACGAAAAGGGTCCACTTCGGGTAATTGCCCTCCTCGATTGCATTGAAGAGATCGCGCTGCGCCGACTCGCGATCGCCGGCGACGACGACGGCAGCCTCTTCGTCGGTGAGGTTCTTGATGCCCTGCTGAGTGCGGAAGTGGAACTTCACCCAGGAGCGTTCCCCGGCGTCGTTGACGAACGAGAAGGTGTGTGACCCGAAACCGTGCATGTGCCGGTAGCCGTCGGGGATGCCGCGGTCGGACATCACGATGGTGATCTGGTGCAGCGCCTCCGGGAGATTGGTCCAGAAGTCCCAGTTGTTCTCCGCCGAGCGCAGGTTCGTCTTCGGATCGCGCTTGACCGCGTGGTTGAGGTCGGGGAACTTGAGGGGGTCACGGAAGAAGAAGACGGGGGTGTTGTTACCGACGACATCCCAGTTGCCTTGCTCGGTGTAGAAGCGGACGGCGAATCCGCGGATGTCGCGTTCGGCGTCGGCGGCGCCGCGCTCGCCGGCGACCGTGGAGAAACGCAGGAATACCTCGGTCTGCTTGCAGATCTCCGAGAATACGGCGGCGTTGGTGTGTGCGGTGATGTCGTGGGTGACGCGGAAGGTGCCGAACGCGGCCGAACCCTTGGCGTGCATGCGGCGTTCGGGGATGACTTCGCGGTCGAAGTGCGCGAGTTTCTCGAGAAGCCAGACGTCTTGCAGGAGCATCGGACCGCGTGCGCCGGCGGTGAGGCTGTTCTGGTTGTCGGGTACCGGCGCACCGGCGACTGTGGTGAGTCCGTTCGGGTTGGTCATCGATTTCTCCTGTCTGACACCCGAGTCTGGGCGGGTGAATGTGGTTCGGCGAGAGCATCCCTCGAGGGAGAGCGCAGCGATGTCTCAATCTGACATTCCCGCGGTACGGTCGGTCAGAGCACGATGCCGAATTCGCGAATCTTGCGGTAGATCGTCGCTCGGGACATGCCGATGGCGGTGGCGGCGGCCGTCTTGTCGCCGGCATGAAGCGCGAGCGCGTCCACGATCGCGTCCCTCTCGAGCGCCTGCATCCTGGTCAACGTTCGGCGTGTGGTGGAACGGCATGCGGGAGGCAGGGTGTCGATTTCGACGACACCGGCCCGTTGCCGCCGGCAAGTGTCCTCGAGAACCTTCTTCAGCTGGGTGACGTTTCCGCGCCACGCCAGACGCGCGAGCTGATTCGAGGCGGCTGGAGCCAGGGTGAGGCCGGTGGCCCCCAGGGTGTCGAGGAGGCTGCGCACAAGATCCGGAATGTCGTCCAGGTGGTGCCGTAGGGGTGGCACCGTGACCGACTTGGGGAACATGCGCAGCAGTGGAGTGGTGTCGGTCGAGTCCTGGGGATACCGGGTGAGCACCACCCACGGTCTGCGAGGTGGCTCCTGCGCCTCGGGGCCCTGCAGTAGGTCCGCGAGCGCGGCGAGGTGAGCGTCGTTCAGGGCGTGTGCGTGCAGTATTGCCAGGTCGGATCCGCTGTCGAGTTCGTCGGAGGCCTCGGTGAGGAGATCGTCGCCGAGTGCGGTGGCGTCGAGTACGGCGAGTCCGCGGTCCGGTACGAGTTGGTGCGCCGCTCGGATCAGGGCGGTCTTGCCGACGCCGGGTTCTCCGTCGAGGACGAGCCAGTCCTGTCGTCGGCAGGCGTCGACGACCGCCTGGACCGTGTGCCGCCAGAGCGGGCTGGCACCGGCGATCGCGGGCGGGGTGGGAACATTCACCTTCGGAGTGGAAAGACGCTGCGAAGCAACCTGTTTCGTGATTCGAACAACACCTCCGGCCAGCCGGCTACCGGTGAATGCCGGCTCGTAACTCAGGCGTGCGACCGTTCCGCTGGGCAGGTCGGTGAGGATCGTGACCGGTGCCGTTTCGCCGCCGATGTCTCGGGTGCGTTCGAGGATCGCCATCTGGTCTGGTGAGTCGAATTGTTGCCGGGTCAGCGAGTTCATCATCACGACCTCGTCACCGACAGCGACGACGGGTCGGCTGGAGCGCCGGCATGCGGACCGGTACGCACTGAAGATCGCCCGGTCCAGTTCGGTTGCGTCGTCGAGCATGTGCTCGCGAAGGCGGGCTGCGGCAAGTGTGGCGAAGGACAGCAGCAGGGTGTTGGAATTCTGCGCGGCGGTGGTCAGGTCCACGACACCGAGAATCGCTCCGGTCATGGGGTGCGTCACCGGCGCTCCCGCGCAGGAGAAGGACCGCAGCGGACCACTGAAGTGCTGGTCTCCGTCCACGAGGAGAGGTCGGCCGACCTCGAGCGCGGTACCGATTCCATTGGTGCCGACCTGGGTCTCCGCGTAGCGAAAGCCCGGGGCGAGGTCGACTCGGTCGAGTGCGGTGAACAAGGCGCTGTCGCCACCGGTGCGGGAGAGGACGATGCCGTTCGCATCGGTGAGAATCAGTGATACCGGCTCGTTTTCGATGGCGGTGGTCAAGTCGGGCAGCACGGATCGGGCGGCGCGCTCGAGCACCGTATCGGCGGCCGCGCGCTCGACGTACGCGGCGGCGGGCCGGTCGTCGTCGCCCAACGCCTGCCGAGATCGCGACCAGGACACCCGGAGCCAATTACTCAGACGAAGGTAGTCCGATCCCGCAGGCGAACTCGAGGCCGGAGCCCCCTCGGAGTCCGAGTCCGAGTCCGAGTCCGAGTTCGACTTCGGCGTCGTGCGGTGGTGTGACGTGCTGGTGGGCTGTGGGGTCACTCGCTCGGGTCTCCTGGGTCGACTGATCGAGGGCTGCATGGTCTGCCGCGGCGCGGGGCAAGTGTAGGCAGCCACCACCCACCCGAAGGTGACCTGCGTCTCACACTGAGACGGATGAGAGCTGGGTCACGGGGTTCAATCAATTTCCACAACGTCCCCCCCACAGCCGGCACCCGGCCGGCTCACGATCCAGGAGGCGCACATTGAGTAGGCAAAGCCTGACAAAGGCCCACGCGAAGATCACCGAACTGTCATGGGATCCGACATTCGCAACCCCGGCCACCCGGTTCGGCACCGACTACACCTTCGAGAAGGCTCCGAAGAAGGATCCTCTCAAGCAGATCATGCGGTCCTACTTCCCGATGGAGGAAGAGAAGGACAACCGCGTGTACGGCGCCATGGACGGTGCCATCCGCGGCAACATGTTCCGGCAGGTGCAGCAGCGGTGGCTCGAGTGGCAGAAGCTGTTCCTGTCGATCATTCCGTTCCCGGAGATCTCGGCCGCCCGAGCGATGCCGATGGCCATCGACGCCGTCCCCAACCCGGAAATCCACAACGGGCTGGCGGTGCAGATGATCGACGAGGTTCGTCACTCGACGATCCAGATGAACCTCAAGAAGCTGTACATGAACAACTACATCGATCCCGCCGGGTTCGACATCACCGAGAAGGCGTTCTCGAACAACTACGCGGGCACCATCGGCCGGCAGTTCGGCGAAGGGTTCATCACCGGTGACGCAATCACTGCCGCGAACATCTACCTGACCGTGGTCGCCGAGACCGCGTTCACCAACACCCTGTTCGTCGCGATGCCCGACGAGGCCGCCGCCAACGGTGACTACCTGCTGCCGACGGTGTTCCACTCGGTGCAATCCGACGAGTCCCGGCACATCTCCAACGGCTATTCGATCCTGCTGATGGCGCTCGCCGACGAGCGCAACCGGCCGCTGCTCGAACGGGATCTGCGGTACGCATGGTGGAACAACCACTGTGTCGTCGACGCCGCGATCGGCACCTTCATCGAGTACGGCACGAAGGACCGCCGCAAGGACCGCGAAAGTTACGCCGAGATGTGGCGGCGGTGGATCTACGACGACTACTACCGCAGCTACCTCATCCCGCTCGAGAAGTACGGCCTGACGATCCCGCACGACCTGGTCGAGGAGTCGTGGAAACGGATCACCGAGAAGGGCTACGTCCACGAGGTGGCCCGGTTCTTCGCCACCGGCTGGCCGGTGAACTACTGGCGGATCGACACGATGACCGACAAGGACTTCGAATGGTTCGAGCACAAGTACCCCGGCTGGTACTCGAAGTACGGCAAGTGGTGGGAGGAGTACAACCGCCTCGCCTACCCTGGCCGTAACAAGCCGATCGCGTTCGAGGAGGTCGGGTACCAGTACCCGCACCGGTGCTGGACCTGCATGGTGCCGGCCCTGATCCGCGAGGACATGGTCGTGGAGAAGGTCGACGACCAGTGGCGGACCTACTGCTCGGAGACTTGCTACTGGACCGACGCGGTCGCGTTCCGCAGCGAGTACGAGGGCCGGGATACCCCGAACATGGGGCGTCTCACCGGATTCCGGGAGTGGGAGACCCTCCATCACGGCAAGGATCTCGCTGACATCGTGCAGGACCTCGGTTACGTGCGCGACGACGGTAAGACCCTCATCGGTCAGCCGCATCTCCATCTGGACGACCCGAAGAAGATGTGGACTCTGGACGACGTACGAGGCAACACCTTCCAGAGTCCGAACGTGCTGCTGAACCAGATGTCCGAAGCCGAACGCAACGCGCACATCGCCGCGTACCGCGCCGGCGGCACAGTTCCGGCCTGATTCAAGGCCCGGTGGGTGGCGCCGCGGCCACTCCGGCGCCACCCACCGCTTCACCATTCACTTCACGAGCCCAGGAGAACCCCCGTGGCCGACAAGCACGTAATCAACTTCGAGCCCGTCGACATCGAGATGGAAGTCGGCGAAGACGAGTACATCCTCGATGCCGCATTCCGACAAGGCATCCACCTGATGCACGGCTGCCGTGAGGGACGCTGCTCGGCCTGCAAATCCTTTGTCCTCGACGGCGACATCCAGATGGAGAACTACTCGACATTTGCGTGCAACGACGCCGAGGTCGACGAGGGGCACGTGCTGCTGTGCCGCTCAACCGCATACAGCGACTGCACGATCGAACTGCTCAATTTCGACGAGGACGAACTTCTGGGCGGTGTCCCCATCCAAGATGTGCGCACCCAGGTGACCGGGATCGAGTCGATGACCAAGGACATCGTGTCGCTGCGACTGGCGCCCGTCGAACCCGCTGGGTACGAATTCAAACCTGGTCAATACTCCGACCTGCACATCCCGGGAACCGACGAGCATCGGTCCTTCTCCATGGCGACAACCCAATCGACGCCGGGGCACGTCGAATTCCTCATCAAGAAGTACCCCGGCGGCAAGTTCGCCGGCCTGCTCGAGGACGGGATATCGGTAGGTGACGAGATCGCCCTGACCGGTCCGTACGGGTCGTTCACCATCAAGGAAGGCCACGTTCTGCCAATGGTCTTCATCGGCGGCGGCGCGGGGATGGCTCCGCTGCTGTCGTTGCTGCGGCACATGAGCGAGACGGGCAACACCCGGCAGGTGCACTTCTACTACGGTGCCCGCACCCCGCAGGACCTGTTCTACCTCGACGAGATCCTCGAACTCGGACAGGGACTGAAGGATTTCAGTTTCGTGGCCTGCCTGTCCGAATCGATGGACCCACCGCCGGTGGGTGCGATCACCGTCGAGGACGGCAATGTCACCGACGTCGTCGGCCGCCGCGAACCCGAGCTCGGGCGGGCCGAGGTGTACCTGTGCGGGCCGCCGCCGATGGTCGACGCCGCCCTGGAACTGCTCGAGGCGAAGGGCACCCCGCACGACCAGATCTTCTACGACAAGTTCACCAGCCCCGCCTTCGAGTAGACGTCCCTCGGAAACCACCTTCCTGCTTCACCGACAGAACTGAGAAACGAGATGACCGCAACCTCCGAGTCCAAGCAACGCAGCTTTCCGAAGATCGAGTTCACCGACTCCGAAGCCGGTGCGCTGGAGTTCCCCAGCTCCCGCAGCCGCTCGTTCAGCTACTACACACCGGCCAAGAAGCGGTCGACGATGTACGAGGACGTGACCGTCGACGTGCAGCCCGACCCCGACCGTCACCTCTCGCAGGGCTGGATCTACGGCTTCGGTGACGGACCCGGCGGTTACCCACAGGAGTGGACGGCCGCGAAGTCGTCGAATTGGCACGCCTTCCTCGACCCGAACGAGGAGTGGGACCAGACCATCTTCCGCAACAACTCCAAGGTGGTCCATCAGGTCGAGTTGTGCCTGTCCAACGCCAAGCGTGCCCGAGTTTACGACGCCTGGAACACCCCGTGGCTGACGTTCATCTCCCGCAACCTGGGGGCCTGGATGCACGCCGAGAACGGGTTGGCGCTGCACGTGTTCACCTCGATCCAGCGGTCCTGCCCGACGAACATGATCAACACCGCCGTCGCGGTGAACGCCGCCCACAAGATGCGCTTCGCCCAGGACTTGGCCCTGTTCAATCTCGACCTGTCCGAGGCCACCGAGGACTTCGACGGTCTCGCCCACAAGGAGGTCTGGCAGTCCGCACCCGAGTGGCAGCCCACCCGCGAGGTCGTCGAGCGGCTCACCGCGGTTCCGGACTGGTGTGAGCTGCTGTTCGCCTCGAACATCGTCTTCGAGCAGCTGGTCGGCACCCTGTTCCGCAGCGAATTGGTCATGCAGATCGCCGCCGGTAACGGTGACTACATCACGCCCACCATCGTGGGCACCGGCGAACACGACTACGACCGCGACCTCGCCTACACCCGCAACCTGTTCCGGTTGCTCACCCGAGACCCCGAGCACGGGGAGACGAACAAGGAGCTGTTCGGCACCTGGCTCTCGATCTGGGTGCCACGGTGCCTCGACGCCGCCCGGGCACTGCAGCCGATCTGGTCACAGCCGGCCGACAAGGCGATCACCTTCGCCACCAGTTTCGACGCCGCCACCGACAAGTTCCGTTCCCTGCTCGAGGACCTCGGGCTCGACATCCCCAAGGAGTTGGACAAGTGAGCATGCAATTCGGATCGTCCACCGAGTTCTCCAACATGTGTGGCGTGACCTTGATGAACACCCCCATCGGCCGTGTCGTCGCGGAAGTGATGGGCGCCAAGGACGGTGTCGAGCTGACCGAGTACCCGTCGATGATCCGCGTCGACGGCCAGAAGCTGCTCGACTTCGACTACGAGGAACTCACCGACGCCCTCGGCCAGGAATTCGACGGCTCCATCTTCGAGGAGATCAGCTCCACCCACTACGGGCGCATGGTCCACCTCGACGAGAAGACCCTGCTGTTCGCCAGCCCCGAGGACGCCGCCGAGTACATCGGATTCGACCTCACAGCGCAGTAGATCGCAGCTGTCCGGGGCCACACAGGGTGGCCCCGGACACCCCCAGCCCACCCGAAAACCAGGACCAAGCGAGGACCCGATGTATCAGAAGGACGGTCAGAAATATTTCATCGTGGACGGCCACGTCCACGTCTGGGACGCCCGCGAGTCGAACCAGAAGAACGTGCACGGCAAGCAGTTCATCGACTGCTTCTACGACTATCACAAGAACCTCAGCCCCGAAGAGGTCGTGTGGGACTACGACACCTACACGTACTACGGCAGCGAGCGCTTCGAGCGTGACATCTTCGTGGAGGGATACGTCGACCACGCGATCTTCCAGGCCACCTTGCTCAGCGACTTCTACCACAACGGATTCGGGCGAACCGACGAAGCGCTCGCCCTGGTCGCCAAGCACCCCGGCAAACTGACCTACAACCACGCCTACGATCCCCGTCACGAGGAGGCCGGTCTCGAACAACTCCGCAAGGACGCCGACCGGATGAACCTGCAGGGCGTCAAGCTCTACACCGCCGAATGGCACGGCGATTCCCGCGGCTACAAACTCGACGACCCCTGGTCGCGGCGCTACCTCGAAGAGTGCATCGAGCTGGGGATCAAGAACATTCACGTCCACAAGGGCCCGACGATCCGTCCCCTCGACCGCGACGCCTTCGACGTCTCCGACATCGACAAGGTCGCCACCGACTACCTGGACCTGCGGTTCGTCGTCGAGCACGTGGGCCTGCCGCGCCTCGAGGACTTCTGCTGGATCGCCACCCAGGAGTCGAACGTGTACGGCGGCCTGGCGGTTGCCCTTCCGTTCATCCACACCCGGCCCCGCTACTTCGCCCAGATCATCGGCGAGTTGCTCTACTGGATCGGCGAGGACAAAATCCTGTTCGGCAGCGACTATGCGCTGTGGACCCCGAAGTGGCTGATCGAGAAGTTCGTCGACTTCCAGATCCCCGAGGACATGCAGGGCGAGTACGCCCCGATCACCGCCCGGCAGAAGCAGAAGATCCTCGGCCTCAACGCGGCAGCGCTGTACGACATCGACGTTCCCGCGAACCTGCGACTGGCCGAGCCGGCCGGGCAGGAAGGTGTGGAGGTCGCTGCCGGGGCGCGGGAAACCGTGTCGTCATGACCGCCGCCGTCGTCTGCACCGAACAGGACGTCCTGATGGCCCTGTCGACGGTCACCGACCCGGAACTGGACGAGCCGATCACCGATCTCGGCTTCGTCCGGTCGGTCACCCTCGACGACGACGGGGTCACCGTCCACCTACGGCTGCCCACCGCGTTCTGCTCGCCGAACTTCGCCTACCTCATGGCCTCCGACGCCCTCGACGCCCTGCGTCTGGTCGACGACATCGGCGAGGTGCGGGTGCTGCTCGACGACCATCACGACAGCGACAAGATCAACGCCGGTCTCGCGGCGGACGCCGGATACGTCGGGACGTTCGGCTCCGAGGCGGAGGAGAGTCTGCACGAGTTGCGCCGAACGTTCCGGTCCAAGGCGCACGCCGCGGCGATGGAGCGGTGTGTCGAGGCGCACCTGAAGACCACCGATGTGGGTGTGAACGAGATCTACCGGCTCACCCTCGGCGACCTCGCTCCCGGGAAGGCCAAGGCCGCGCTGCTGCGTCGCAGGATCGGCATCGGGTTGAGCATCTGCCCGGCCAGCCGGGTGTTCGTCGACGACGACGGCAAGCGCATCGCCTCGGAATCGGTGCCGATGCGGCTGCGCTTCGCCAAGTCGGTGCGCATTTCGATGGAAGGCAACGCGCATTTCTGCCGCGGCCTGCTCGCTACCCGTTACGCCGACAGCGAATCCGTCGGAGCCACAACGCGAATCACCAATCTCAGAACCAGGAGCCCGCGATGAAGGCCGTGCAAGTGGTGGGATACCACACCAAACTGCAGCTCACCGACATTCCCGAACCCACGATCGACGGCCCGCTCGATGTCATCGTGCGCATCGGCGGCGCGGGTGTGTGCCGCACCGATCTGCACATCCTCGAAGGGCAGTGGGAGGCGAAGTCCGGTGTCGCGCTGCCGTACACGATCGGCCACGAGAACGCCGGCTGGGTCCACGCCGTGGGCGACGCCGTCACCAATGTCGCGGTCGGCGACAAGGTGATTCTGCACCCGCTCATCACGTGCGGACTGTGCCGGGCGTGCCGATTCGGAGACGACGTCCACTGCCAGAACAGCACATTCCCCGGCATCGACGTCAACGGCGGGTACGCCGAATATCTGCGCACCACCGCCCGCAGCGTGGTCCGGATCGACGACTCGCTCGAACCGGCCGACGTCGCCGCCCTCGCCGACGCGGGCCTGACGGCGTACCACGCCGTTGCCAAGGCCGCGAAGACGACTCGGCCCGGAGACGTGTGCGTCGTGATCGGGGCCGGCGGACTCGGTCACATCGGCATTCAGGTCCTGAAGGCGATCTCCGGTGTCACCGTGGTCGTGCTCGACCGCAACCCCGCGGCCGTCGAACTCGCCGTGAAGATCGGCGCCGACCACGGCATCGTCGCCGACGGCACCCACATCCAGCAGGTGCTCGACCTGACCGGCGGTCACGGCGCCGAAGCCGTCGTCGACTTCGTCGGCGAGGGCGGCGCGACCGCAGAGGGGATCGCGATGCTGCGCCGCGCCGGGAACTACTACGTCGTCGGGTACGGCGAGAACATCGACGTCCCGACGATCGATGTGATCTCCACCGAGATCAACTTCATCGGAAATCTCGTCGGCTCCTACAACGACCTCCAGGAGCTCATGACCCTTGCCGCCCAGGGCAAGGTCACCCTGCACACCACCCGGTACCGGCTCGAGGACTTCCAGCAAGCACTCGACGATCTCGATGCCGGCCGGGTGCGCGGCCGCGCGATTCTCGTCCCGTAGCACGTCGCATCCTCCGCTCGAAGCACGAAAGGACATCAGCCATGGCAAAAGAGCTGCGGTACAACACGGACGCCCGGGCGCGGCTCGAGCACGGCGTCAACGCCCTCGCCGACGCGGTCAAGGTGACCCTCGGCCCCAAGGGGCGCAACGCGGTGCTCGAAAAGCTCACCGGACCACCGACGATCACCAACGACGGCGTGACCATCGCCCGCGAGATACAGCTCCGCGAACCCTTCGCCAACATGGGTGCGCAGCTGGTCAAGGAAGTGGCGATGAAAACCAATGGTGTGGTCGGCGACGGCACCACCACGGCAACCGTGCTCGCCCAGGCGATGGTCCGCGAGGGGCTGCGGTCCGTCGACGCCGGGGCCAACCCCATGCGGGTGCGCCGCGGCATCGAACGGGCCGTGTCCGTGGTCGTCGACTCCCTCCACGAGCAGGCCTCCCAGATCGGCGGGCAAAGCGATCTGCAGCGGATCGCGACTCTCGCCGCCAGCGACGACGAGGTGATCGGGCACGCCATCTCGAAGGCCGTCGACTACGTCGGCAAGTCCGGGGTCGTCACCACCGAGGAGAGCGACACCCTCGGGCTGTCGGTCGACATCGTCGACGGCATCGAGTTCGATCACGGCTACATCTCCGGCTACATGGTCACCGACCCGGAGCGGATGGAAGCGGTGCATACCAATCCGCTGATCCTGCTGACCAACAAGAAGATCACCCAGGTTCAAGACATCATGCCGAGCATCGAGGTGGCCAAGCGCGCCGACCGGCCCCTGGTGGTGCTGGCCGAGGAGGTCGACGGGCCGGCCCTGCAACTTCTCGTCGGCGGCAACATGCACAAGACGATGCAGTCGGTGGTCGTCCGGGCCCCCGGTTTCGGACATCGCCGGGTCGCCGAGCTAGAAGACCTCGCGGTGGCACTGGGTGGGCACGTGATCGCCAAGGACACCGGCATCGAACTGTCCGAAATCAGTGTCGAGCATCTCGGTTCGTGTGATCGCATCACCGTGACCGAGAACGAGACCACGATCGTCGGCGGGCACGGGGACCAGCGCCTGCTCGACGCTCGCATCGCCCAGCTCGAATCCCAGCACGAGCGCGCAAAGATCGAGGCTGACCAGGAAAGCCTCGAACTGCGCATCGCCCGGCTCACCGGTCGGGTTGCCGTCATCCGCGTCGGCGGCGCGACCAGCGTCGAGCTCAAGGAGCGGATGTTGCGCGTCGAGGACGCCCTGGCCGCCACTCGCGCCGCGGTGGAGGCGGGGATCGTCTCCGGTGGTGGTACCGCGCTGGCGCAGTCGCATCGGGCGTTGGCCGATCTCGACCTGACCGGCGACGAGGCCATCGGGTGTGACGTCGTGCGCCGCGCTCTCGCCGAACCGCTGCGCTGGATCGCGATCAACGCCGGGTTCGACGGCGACGAGGTCGTCGAGGTGGTCGCAGGTTTACCGCTCGGGCACGGGTTCAACGCGCTCACCGGTGAATACGGGGACATGTTCGACGACGGGGTGATCGACCCGTTCAAGGTCACCCGCGCCGCACTCGAGAGCGCGGCCTCGATCGCGGCACTTCTGATCACCACGGAGACCGCTGTCGTGGAAGAGGTGCTGGGCAATCCCGGTGCCATCATGGCGCCCGGTTTCGGCGATCTCGCCGAAGGCATGGTCCGCCCGTCGAACATCTACTAGAGCAATCCAGTGGGTCACCGCCTCGACGGTCCTGCGAGGCGGTGACCCACTCCCCCGTTCCGGCGGTGAGGAATTCGTCCGAAAGAAAGTGAGTCATCGTGATTTTCATCGTGGTGAAGTTCAAGGTCCTCGACAAGTACCGGAACGACTGGTTACTCGTCACCAAGGAGTTCACCGACGCGACCCGATCCGAGCCGGGCAATCTCTGGTTCGAATGGCATCGCAGCGCAGACGATCCCGCCGAGTTCGTGCTGATCGAGGCGTTCCGGGACGGGCAGGCCGGGTCCGACCACGTCGCTGCCGACCACTTCCGGAAGGGATTGGACGCGATGCGCCCGGCACTGAGCGAGACACCGCGCATCCTCCACACCGACCTACCCGGCACCGACTGGTCCCGCATGGGCGAACTGGAGATCAGCCGGTAACCCGGTGCGGCGCACAACCTGACGGAATACATCACTGTGGAAGGACAAGCATGACCGTGGTGACGACCGGCCCCGTCGCGGGTCTGCTCGCGGCACTGGGCGATGCCGTGGTGACCGACAGCGACACCATGATCGCCTACACCCGCGACCAGTCGATGCTCTCCCCCTCCGGGCATCCGATCGCGGTGGTCCGCGCCCGGACCACCGACCACGTCGTGACAACCCTGAAAACCGCCCACCGGTACGGCATTCCGGTCGTCACGAGAGGGGCGGGCACCGGACTCGCCGGCGGGGCCAACGCGATCGACGGCTGCATCGTGCTCAGCACCGAAAAACTCGACCGCATCCTCACCATCGACGAACAGTCCCGCACCGCCACGGTCGAGCCGGGAGTGATCAACGGTGTCCTCGCTGCCGCGGCCGCGGAGCGCGGACTCTGGTATGTCCCAGACCCCGGCAGTCGCGCCGTCTCCACGATCGGGGGGAACCTCGCGACCAATGCCGGCGGAGCATGCTGCGCGAAATACGGGGTCACCGGCGACCACGTCGCCCGGATCAAGGCGGTGCTCGCCGACGGCCGGATCATCCACACCGGCGCCGCCACCCGCAAAAATGTCGCCGGATTGAATCTGACCCAACTGCTGGTCGGGTCCGAGGGCACCCTGGCCGTCATCGTCGAGGCGACCATGCGGCTGCGTCGACCACCGGCACGCACGGCCACCGTCGTCGCCGCCTTCGCCGAGCCCGTCCAGGCGGTCGACGCGGTGATGGCGATTCAGGCGGTGGCCGACCCGAGCCTGGTGGAACTCATGGACCGCACCACCATCTCGGCCGTCAACGACATGACCCGCATGGGTCTCGACCAGACGGCCGGCGCGCTGCTGTTGATCCAGTGCGACGGCGACGCAGCCCCGGCGGAAGCGCAGCGCAGCGCGGACGCGTGCCGTGCCTCCGCGGCCACCGAGCTGTACATGAGCACCGACCCCGCCGAAGGAGACGCCCTCATGCAGGCCCGCAGTGTGGCGCTGACCGCCCTCGAGCGCCGCGGCAGCACTCTGCTCGACGACCTGGCCGTGCCGGTGCCCCGGCTACCGCACATGCTCGACGCCATTACCCGCATCGCCGACCACTACCGCCTCCTCATCGGCACCTTCGGGCACGCCGCCGACGGCAACCTCCACCCCACGATCGTGTTCGACGCCGCAGATCCGGACGCCGCCGAACGGGCCCACCAGGCCTTCGACGCGATGGTGGCGCGATGCTTGGCGCTGGGCGGATCCATCACGGGCGAGCACGGCGTCGGCGACCTCAAACGCCGCTACCTCGAACCCATGATCGGGTCGGTGGAGAGGTCCCTGATGGCGGAAGTCAAGGCAGCGTTCGACCCCACCGGAATTCTCAATCCGGGACGTGCGATATGACACCCACGAAACCACACGTCCGATCGAAGCGGGACGACGACCTCGTCCTGGAGTTCGGCAACCGGTGGGCAGTGTTCGGCGGCGGCAGCGCCGAAGACATCTTCGTCACGTTCGGGTGGACCGAGGCGCAGTACTTCGAGCGCCTGAAGGTCCTGGCCGGACGACGTTTCCCGCCCCTCGACGACACCCTCCGGCACCGTCTTCTCGCCGTGTGCGCCGAGCGGCTACAGCGAACCGCTCATCCCCCTTCCCCTGCGTCGAAAGGCCACGTCGATGACAGCGAATCCCGGCTGACGCCACGCTGATCCCGGTGCTCCGCCACCCCGTCTCATATTGAGACCCGTCTCACATCGAGACGACGTACCCTCAACTACGTGAGAGGTGGAGAATCGGGGCGTAAATACAGCATGACCAGCAAGGATCTACAGAAGGCGCGAGAGCTGTTCCTCGCCGACGACGGCCTCGACAGCTCCGTTCGCCAGCCCATCTCGTACTCGTGGCAGCGATCGAAGTCGCTCAAGGTGCGCCCCGACCAACTCGACCTCCCGTTCGTACGAGAGCCGAATCTGGACTGCCCTCTCGTCGCGGCAGCCGAACCCGTCCTGCGGCAACTCGCGGACGGACTGGTCGACGAACCGGTGAGCGTCATCCTGACCTCGGCTGACGGAGTGATCTTGACCAGGATCACCGCCAGCCGACGACTCAATCGCACACTCGACGACGTCCAACTGATACCCGGTTACAGCTACTCGGAACAATTCGCCGGCACCAACGGCATCGGCACCACTCTCGAAACCCGTCAGCCCATCCTGGTGACGGGCGCCGAGCACTACGCCGACTGCCTCGGGCAACTGGCGTGCGCCGGTGTCCCGATCACCCATCCGATGTCCGGCGCCCTCGTCGGCGCGCTCGATCTCACCGGCTGGGTAGAGGACGGTGGCCCGCTGTTGGCCACCCTCGCCAAATCCGCCACGGCTCAGATCGAAGGCCGACTCCTGGCGCAGGCCAGTGCGGACCAGACTGCGTTACTCAACGCCTATCTGAAGGTCTGTCGACGGTCACCCCAAACGGGGGTGTTGGCGCTCGGCGACGACGTCGTTCTCGTCAACCGAAAACTGCGCGTGGCACTGGATGCCCAGGATCAGGGTGCGTTGCTCGAACACGCCGTGGACCTGAGCGGCGCTCCGGCCACCCAACGACACATCGTCGCCCTGCCCAGCGGGCAGACGGCCCGGCTGTCCTCGGTCGAGGACTTCGGGCTCGGGGCCCGACGGCAGATGGCCTTGTTCTACGTACATCTGCTGGAGATCCCCACATCGGGATCCCCTGCTCTGGAGAGCATCCGCGTCTTGCCCGGAATCACCGGCACCAGCGCGTCCTGGCGCCGCAGTTGCCAGCAGATCGCTCGCTGCGCGCGCGAACAACAGTGGGTCACCGTCTCCGGCGAAGCCGGAAGCGGCCGCGCATCAGCTCTCAAAGCTGTTGCCATCGAACACATTCCCATCCGCACACGGATCTTCACGGTTGCCGAACTCGCGGGCGGCAGCGCCGGCCTGCCGGCACTCGAACAGGAACTCGGACAAGACCGATTCAGCGTCATCCTGCGCGACATCGACCTCCTCGGCGAGTCGCAGCTGCGGACTGTCGCCGACCTCGTTCAAGGACGCGAACACGCCGGATGGATCGGCGCGACCATCGGCGGAACCGATCACAACACCGACCTCGACACGCTGATCCTTCCCCACTTCAGCCATACCGTCACCATGCCCGCGCTGCGTCATCGCATCGACGATCTTCACAGCTTGGTACCACATTTGCTGCGACAGCTCGGGCGCGGCGCGGACTTGTCTCTCTCGCCTGCGGCGATGCGCCAACTCTGCAAGTACAGCTGGCCCGGCAACGTCACCGAGCTCCGGCAGGTTCTGCACGACGTGGTCCAGCGTCAGCGCTCCGGTGTCGTCGAGGTCGAGCAGCTACCCCCGATGTGCCGAGCCCTGAGCCGACACACACTCACACAGATCGAAGCCCTCGAACGCGACGCCATCGTGCGCAGCCTCGAGGAGAACCACGGCAACAAGAAGGCCGCCGCAACAGCTCTCGGCATCTCACGGGCCACCATCTACCGCAAGATCAAGGAATTCGGCATCGACATCTGACGGCGCCCGCACCACTTGGTGTCAGGAAATGAGACACGCATCACACCCTAGCCGGCGGATCATGAGGTCAGACAGAGAATCCCACGCGGATCAGCATCTCGTTGAGGGCCAGCTTCTTTCGAGTGCGGGGACGCGACCGGGACCGACGTGAGGACGACCCATGATTACGAACCCGCTTGGCGCGGAAACCCACTCGGTATCCCCCGGCAGCACCACCTCCCGGGTGTGGTTGGTCGCCGCGCTGGCGCACACGTGCGAACCCACCGACCGTCCCGCGGTTCGTGACGATCTGATGCGGACCTGGGTTCCGGAGCCGGGCAGCGGTTACCGCACCCAGGACGGCCGTCGCCGGGCAACCTGGGCGCAATTGCATTCCCGGTTCGATCTCGTCGAGGTGACCCCATGACTACCTCCTACGCGATCCGTCCCACACCGGCCCGCCACCGCTCGTCTGGGGTGAGAAGGTCCTGCGCGACCACGCTCCGTGATCAACTGGACAGGGAAGACGCCGCTGAGGATGCGCGGACCTTGGCCCCCGATGATCGGACGACGTGCCCGCTGCACCGACGGTGGATTCACCAATGCGTCGCGTCGCCGACACACGTCAACGCCGTCACGCGACACAGGTGGTGCCGCCAGTGCGCCGTGCCGCTCACCGTCACCGTCGACGAAATCACGCGGAGCGTCACGATGGTGTGCCCGTCCTGCGGTGACGGCGGAAGCCCCGCCACGACGAGACTGGTGTCCGCGTGTTGCGCCAGCCTCGGCGAGGCGTCGAATCACACTTCGCGGACAGGTGCATAGTGCTCCACGAACGGGAAGGGATCGTAGAAGTGGTGCAGCAGGTCCTTCCACTGCTGGTAGCGGCCCGATTGCCGAAAGCCTTCGGTGTGGTCTTCGAGTTCTTCCCACTCGACCAGCAGGAGATAGACATTCGGTCGCTCGAGGCCGCGTGACAATCGCAGCCGCAGGAATCCGGGCATCGACGAAATGATCGACTCGGCCTGCGCGAACGCAGATTCGAATTCCTCGACTCGTTCGGGTGCCACGGTCAGCAGTGCGTGTTCCAGGATCATCGGCACAGTATGCGACGTCGCACGGTCGTGGGTGCGAGCGACGTGATCGCCGCTCGAACGGGTGGCGCAAGTAGTGGCGATGCTCAGCCCTCACTACCCGGCTGCGGCGGGCTCGAGAACAGCTCGCGGTGTGCGGCGATGTATTGCTCGACCGACTGCGCGGGCTGCCCGGTCACGTCCTCGACGTCGGTGGTCAGCCGGTTGTAGCGATCGTCGCGGTGCAGTGTGGCAACGGTGAGGAGGTGTTGCACGGTGTGCGACGAGATGCCGGGAACGGCGCTCAACAACTCCACGAAGTCGTCGTGGGGCAAATCGGATCCCGCTACCGACTGTCCCAAGCCCCGGGTGTATTGATCGGCGAGGCCGTCGATGTCCAGGACGGCGGGGCCGGTCAGCTCGAAGACCTGCCCGATACGTCCTGCTGGATCCTGAAGTATGGCGGCGACGACGCGGGCGACGTCGGTGGCGGCGACGGGCGAGGTCCTGCCGGTACCGAACGGCAAGGCCAAGACGCCACGTTCGGCGACGGAACGGCTCGCCACGACGGTGAACAGCGGATTGTCCAGGAAGACCGTGGGTCTGACGTGGACGACGGGCAGACCGGACCAATTCATGATGCGCTCGGCGAGCCAGTGCAGCCGTTGGTGCCGGGACTCGTCGGTGCTGGTCGACGTCATCTGCGACACCGTCATCTGCGACATGTTCACCAACACCTCGAGATCGCCCCGCTCGTCGGCGATCGCGCACACAATAGCGGCGGCTTCCAGATAGTCCGCGGAAACGCTCATGTTGAAGAAGATCCGGGTAACGCCCGTCAGCGCCGCATCGACGTCGCCGGGTCGGGTCAGATCGCCGACGACGATGTCTGCTCCCAGCTCCCGTAGTGCGTCGGCGCGGCCGTCATCGCGATGAACCATCGCCCGCACGGGCTCGCCACTGCGGAGCAGCAGCTCGGCGACCATCCGGCTGATACTGCTGTAACCACCGCCCACACCGGTCACCAGGAACGGCGCCCGGTCACTCATGACCGAATCTCGCTGTTCGCGTCGCGTGCAGCCGCCGCGACTGCCCTGACACTGGAATGCGCTCTGGAGCCATCGTGGACCTCCTGGTTTCACGCTCTACTGCGACGTTACGACAGGAGGGCCGCCGCCCGTGCGTGGTTGACGAGTGCAGAAACTCGTCAATCACGCACGGGTGCTCGCTAGTCGGTGACGCCTTCTGCACGAGCAGCGGCGGCGACTGCCTCCGCGACAGCGGGGGCGACGCGAGGATCGAGCGGGCTGGGAACGATCTTGTCCACAGCCAGCTCGTCACCGACGACCGAGAGGATTGCCTCGGCGGCGGCGAGCTTCATACCTTCGGTGATCCGGCGGGCACCGGCATCGAGCGCACCCCGGAACACCCCCGGGAAGGCCAGCACATTGTTGATCTGGTTCGGGAAGTCACTGCGCCCGGTGGCCACGATCGCCGCATGCTTACGGGCGATGTCCGGGTGGATCTCCGGGTCCGGGTTCGACAACGCGAACACGATCGAATCCTGCGCCATGGTCGCGATCAGCTCCTCCGGCACGGTGCCCGCGGACACCCCGAGGAACACATCCGCCCCATTGAGGGCTTCGGCGGTGCCGCCGCGGCGGCCGGCCGGGTTGGTGCGTGCGGCCAGGTCGACCTTGACCGCGTTCAGGTCCTTGCGGTCGGCGGAGACGATGCCCTTCGAATCGAGCACCGTGACATCGGCGATCCCGGCGGCGAGCAGGATGTTCGCGCAGGCGACACCGGCGGCGCCGGCACCGGAGATGACGACCCGCAGCTGGTGGAGGTCGCGGTCCTGGACCTTGACCGCACCCTTGAGGGCGGCCAGGACGACGATGGCGGTGCCGTGCTGGTCGTCGTGCATGACCGGGCAGTCCAGGGCCTCGATGACGCGCTTTTCGATTTCGAAGCAGCGCGGTGCGGAGATGTCCTCCAGGTTGACGGCCCCGAAGCTCGGGCGCAGCCGGATCAGGGTTTCGACGATCTCGTCGGGGTCCTTGGTGTCGAGGACCAGCGGGATCGAGTTCAGGCCCGCGAAGTTCTTGAACAGGGCGGACTTGCCCTCCATCACGGGAAGCGAGGCGCGGGGGCCGATGTCCCCGAGGCCGAGTACCGCGGAGCCGTCGGAGACGACGACCACCAGGCGGCTGGTCCAGGTGTACCGGTCGGCGAGGGTTTCGTCGGCGGCGATGGCGCGGGAGACCTGCGCGACGCCGGGCGTGTAGGCGATGGACAGGGCGCGCTGCGTATCGAGGGCGGTCGTGGTCTCAACCGAGAGCTTCCCCCCGATGTGGCCGGCGAAGATCTCCTCGTCGGTCAGCTCGACCTTCTGCGGTGCGGTGGGTTCGGACACAATGGTCATTGTCTACTCATTCCTTGGCTATCGACGATCCGCGGGAGCGTGTCGTCGGAATTGATCATTGATTCGGCGCTCATTGCGCGTGGGTCATCTCTCGATCAGGGCGTCGCCGCGGTCGGCGGCGGCGTGTAGGGGGTGACTCGGACCATCCCGAGGCAGCGCTGTCTGCGGGGCTCGGTGGTTCGCTGTCGAAGCCCTTCGGGGGCAACGCCGATGGAAAGTTGCGCTGGTCCACACCCTCCACCCGCTGTTCGACCCCAGCGCACCGTCACGACTCGGGCTCACCGACTCGCTGTTCTTCGGCGTCGCCCTGAAATTCCCCACTGCGGGCGTCGCCGTCGACGTGGCGAGAACCAGCGTCGACCACCCGTCGGTACGAAAGATCGTCGCCGCACAGACAGCGGCAATCGCGAAGGTCAGGAGCCGAGATCCTGTGGCACTCGATGCGGTGGCGTCGCTGCTGCACGACAGCAGCCGGACAGATGCGCAGCGCTTGCTGGCGGACTACCTGTCCCCCCCCAGTACGGTCCCGATCCACGTGACGTCCACGCCGTTGGTGCGGATGCGACGTGAACACCTGGTCGTACACGCGCTGCTCGGGAGCCATGGCACGACGGTCACCGCGCGCAGGCACGAGTTGACGATCGACGAAGCCGCGCGATATGGCGGGCACGATGCCGGCGCAAACCCTGTCGAGCACATGCTCGCCGGTCTTGCCGCTGCCTCGCTGGTGGTACTTCGGCTGCTCGGCGAGGTCGCGATAGCCGAGTCTGCCACGCTCACAGTGTCAGCCGGCTTGAACGTCGACCGCGTGATGGGAACCGATGACGGCGCCGTCATCGACGTGATTCGCCTGGACTGGCACGTGGCGAACGCCGAACACGCCGTGCGCTTGCGTGCAGCACTTCCCCACCTTGCGAGTCGTCGACCGGGGCAAGCTCTGATCGATGCTGCATCCGTATCCACGGAAGCGGTGTCCATCACGAGTTGACGACTGCGGACGAGTAGCCGGACCCGCGCTTGTCAGAGATCGAGAACGAGGTCGGTTTCGGGTTGCGAGCAGCACAAGAGAGCCGTGCCTGGCATCGGGGGCTCCAGGGGGTCCGGTCGGTATCGAACGGTCCCGGAGAGGATCGGGGTCTGGCAGGTGTGGCACACGCCGGTTCGACACGACCAGCGGGTCGGAACGTCGCAGGCTTCGGCGAAATCGAGGACGGTGCTGTACTCGTCGCTCCATGGCACGGTGAGTCCGCTGCGGGTGAACGTGATGCGCGGCCCGGTGCCGACGGGTCCCAGTGGCAGGTGTGGCGGGGTGTGGGTGACGTCGGTGAGTCCAGGGTTGATGGCCGAGAGTGCGCCGAACAGTTCGGTGTGGATGCGGTCGGACTCCACACCGAGGTGCATGAGCGCCTCGCGCATCGCGGTCGTGAACGCGGTGGGACCGCACAGGTAGGTGGTCACGTTGGCGGGCAGCCCCAGGGCGGCCAAGGCTTCGCGGTTGATGCGGCCGGCGACGGCCGGTGGATCCGGGTTCGCCATCGGACTCTCGGCGGTGTAGTAAACGTGTTCGTGACCGCGGTCGACGCTGGTCAGCAATCGGTGCGCTTCGTCCGCGAAAGCCTGTTCGGCGGCTGAATGGGCGGTGTGCAGCCACCAGATGTCGCGCTTGCTGTGGGCTGCGGCGAGTGCATGCAGCATCGCCAGAACGGGGGTCACCCCGACGCCGGCCGAGAGCAGGAGCACGGGCGTGGTGTCGTCGCGGTCTTCGGGAAGGACGAAATCGCCACGCGGAGAGGCGATGTCGACGGTGTCGCCGACACGTAATTGCGTGTGGAGATAGGTGCTGACGAGGCCGTGAGTCTCGCGTTTGACGCTGATGCGGTACTCGCTGTCCGACGGGGCGGCAGACAGCGAATAGTTGCGCACCGGCGGTGGGTCGGCGGCGCCGGCGACGCGGAGGGTGAGGTGCTGGCCGGGTTTCGGCCGGGTCAGCGGGGTGTCGTCGTGTGGCGCCAGGTGGATCGACGCCACGGTTGTGCTTTCGGGAACGATCCGCGACACCCGCAGCGGTCGGAAGCCGGCCCAGCCTTCCGGTTGGGCGCCGGCGGGCGGCTCGCCGGCGCGCTTCGGGTGCTCTGCGGCGTCGAGCAGGTCGCGAAACGATCGCTGCCAGCCGGGGCTGAGTGCGGGGATGTCCACTGCGTTCCGGAGCTGGCCGATGTCCCGGTCGGGTAGGTAGAGCAGTGCGTCGATCGCGGCGACGCTCATGCGGTGTCGACCGATCCGGGTGCGGATGATCTCGTCGCCGGCCTGCACGTGACCTTCGGTGATAACCCGGAAGTAGAACCCGGGCCGGTGGTGGGCAACGAGCAGTGCCGGCATCTCGGGTTCACCCAGGCGCATTCCGACCCGATAACAAGTGACGCGTGGCTGAGTGACCTCGAACTCGGCGTCACCGATGCCATAGCGGTCACCGATGTGCACCTCGTCGTCGGGTAGGCCGTCGACGGTGAAGTTCTCACCGAACTGACCGTATTCGAGATCGTCGCGACCGAGTTGACGCCGCCAGAAGTCGTAGGACTGACATTGGTAGACGAGGACGGCACGTATTTCGCCGCCGTGACCGTCGAGGTCGCCTTGACCGTCGCCGTCGATGTCGAGCGTGCGGACCATGCGTGGACCGTCGACGGGGTACTTGAAGATGCCCGTGTGGACGGTCCGTCCTTGCCAGGGAACGTCTTTCG
Organism: Rhodococcus sp. IEGM 1307; assembly: GCF_030056915.1. Classification (NCBI taxonomy): domain Bacteria; kingdom Bacillati; phylum Actinomycetota; class Actinomycetes; order Mycobacteriales; family Nocardiaceae; genus Rhodococcus; species Rhodococcus sp. IEGM 1307. Next base: position 135,705 of record NZ_JASHKW010000023.1, on the reverse strand, counting down.
GCATACCGACGTTGAGTGACCGTAGGCGTGCCATTGTGCGACCCCTTACTGTTTCGCGCGGAACAGATTGCCGGAGGTGTCCATCGTTCGCGCCCTAGCCATCGCGATGAGCAGCTTCGTCATGTCGCAGAACATCCTATATCCGACTGTGATCTGCACCACTCCCGGCCCGATGGTCATGAAACAGCTTTCCGATCGATATCCGCGGCCGCGGAAGGAGGTCGGGTCTGAGCGGATCGGCGGATCGGTGTGCGTTGCGGAACGAGCACGGTCAGGATGGCACCGACGACGGCCGGCGCCGCGAAAGCCGCCAGTTGCCAGTTGGTTCCGGTCCCGATCGCGACGAGAACGCCACCGTAGGTGGGGCCGACGATCGCCCCGATCCGGCCCACACCCAAGGCCATACCCAGTCCTGTGGCACGACTCGACGCGGGGTAGTGACTGCCGATGAACATATTGAGAAGGATCTGGGTGCCGGTCGTGCCGACTCCGGCGAGTATGCCGCCGATGCAGGTGCCGACGAACCCCATGGCCACGGAACGGGCCCGGGCACGGGGTTCGGCGAATTCGATCAGTGTGGCGGCGGCTGTGGGCATGAGGACACCGGCGCCGAGTCCGACGGCGAAGCGTCCCGCCCCGAACACCTCGGGGGTGGGGGCGATCGCGCACGCACCCATGGCTGTGGAGAACATGACGACGGCGGCGAGGAGAGTGCGGCGTCGTCCCCACCGGTCGGCAACTGCCGCGGCGAGGAGGGCGCCGACGAGCATGCCGATGCCGGTCAGCGAGCCCAGCATCCCGACGTCGGTGGCGTCGAGGTCCCACGGGGTGTATGTGAGCAGTGACGGAACCACTGTTCCGTACATCAGGAGGTCATAGCCCTCGAGGACCAGGGCCATCAGGCAGAGCCCGACGACGGGGGCTGCGGGTGGAATACGGGCACGCATCGGATTCTCCGCTCGGAAGGTAGTCCAGACCAACGACCGCGGTGACCTCCGGAACATGTGAGGTCACTGCGGCGTGAGGTCCGGCAGAGGGATGTGGTGGCTGTCTACGGGAATCTGGTTGCCAGCCACGCGCCGATGTCGGCGGCGGCGAGGCTGGCACCGGTGGGAGCGCCGTCGTGGATGGGTCCGCCGAAGTGGGTGCCGGCGACGCGGACGTGGGTTTTGTCCGTCGACCCGAGTGCATCGCACACCGTCTTGGCGTCGTCGGGGAAGCAGGCCTGGTCTCCGGTGAGTTCGACGAACAGTGTCGGTGCGGTCACCGTGGGGGCGCAGCGCAGGAAGTCGGCGTTGCTGCTGAGCCCGGACCAGGTCGACAACCAGGCGTCCGGCGTGGAAAAGCGACCGAAGCCGACGAGTCCGTAGTTGGTCAGGTCGGGTCGCCGGCCGAACAGCGACCCGTAAGGGCGTTCGTTCGGGTTCAGCGATAGATCGACGAATCGCAGGTCGGCGTCGGTGCGGTAGACGGTGAGGACGCGGGGCGCGAGGGCGGCGCGACGATCTCCCGGATCCGACGTGCTCTTGTACCGGCGGCGCGCGTCGGCGGCTTCGTCGACGCGTTGCCGGGCGACGGTGTCGAGGCGGGCGATGCGGTCGCGCTGCGCTTGGCGGTAGCGTGTGATGAATTCCGGTGAGTAGGAAGAACTGTGGGGCGGTTCGGCGAATCCATTCGCAGGATCGAACGGGTTCAGGTCCGGATCTGTCGAAAGAGGGTCGGATTCGTCGACGACCGACGGGTCGATCAGCCGCAGCAGGAGCGCACCCTGACCGGGGTGCGGTGCCATGAATATCGCCGCATCGGGCCGGGGCATCTCGGCCCCAGCCAGGTCGATGGGTCTGCCCGCGGGAGTATGGGTCAACCGCTCCCCCGGCGGCAAACCGGCTTGCTGGTGATAGAACGCAAAGAGGGTTCCGCCGCCGGAATGACCGAGGGTGACGACGTGGTCGAAACCCCTCTCCCGCAGAAACACTTGCCCGGCCGCGGCATCGAGCAAGGCTTGCTCGTGCACTAGAGCGATGTCGTTGTTGACCGATCGGGTGCCCTGCGTCCATACCGCGAACCCGCGGGCGAGCAGTTCGGGCACGAGCACGTGGTGAGTCAGATCCTGGCGCGGGTGCATCAGCGCGACGACGGTGTGCGCGCCGGGCACCACCCGTAGGACACCGGAGACCTTCGCTCCGTCGGCGGTGGCAAGTTCGTGCACCGACGTGACGGCGGTGTCAGGGGCCTGGGCGGCGTCGATGTACCGTCCGGCGCCGAGCCGTTGGGTGCTCTCGCTCATTGCGGCTCAACCCTCATGACGTCCTTGTCCCACTGCGTGATTCGGGACCCCGCCAGTCCGGCGACGCTGCTGTACCAGACGGCGTGGCGGCAGCCGGTGGCGCGGCGGTCGATGACGATGGCCGAGTCGGAGACGATTCGGAAGTAGGGCCCGACGTGGTCGACGGTGACCGCCGGGTTGCGACCGGCCACCTCGGCGACAGCCGTGTTCTCCGGGACGTCGAGGATGAACAGGGTAGTCATCGGGTCGCCATCTCCTTCGATTCCTGCTCCTGTTGCCAGGCCGCTGCCCGTTCGGTGATCAGTTCGGCTTTGCGGGTGAGCAGCGCGGCCATGCTAGGGTCCGGTCCGGTCACGACGTCGACGAGGGCGTCGATGGTGAGATTGGCGTCGAGGTCTTCCTGCGGGGTGACCGGGCGTAGCGCCCTTGTTATTTCGATCATGTAGCCGTTGGGGTCGTGGGTGTAGATCGACTCGATCGTCTCGTGCTGGATCTGCATCTCCACCGGCCACGAGCTGTGGTCCAAGCGCCGCCGGTATTCCATCAGGTCGTCTTCGCTATCCACGTGGATTGCCAGGTGGCGGGAGCGGATGAAGAAGATGGGTACGTCCTCGGCGAATCGGGAGTACGAGTCGCCCTGCGGGCCGCCGTCGAACGGTTCGAGGCCGAAGTAGTAGAAGAATGCCAATCGGTCGTCGTTGCCGATATCGAAGAAGAAATGGATGAAGTCGGGATGTTTCTCCGGGCCCCAGCCGGCCGCGCAGATCGAGTGCACGACTGGGAACCCGAGAACGTCGCGGTAGAACGTGACGGTCGCGGCGGGGTCGAATGTCGGGTAGGCGACGTGGTCGACGCCTTTGACCGTGTGTTGCAGTTCGGACATGGTGAACTCCAATGGATTCGGGTCTACTGAAGGGCGGCGGCCTGAGCGTCGGCACGCAGGAGACCACCGGCTCCGGGGATGTCGACCGGAAGATCGAGGGCCCGCAGCAGGCTGTAGACACCGGCGGTGGCCGCCGAGAGGACGGGCAGCCCGAACTCGTCTTCGGCCGCTTGGACGAGGTCGAGTGAGGGCATCTGCACGCACGCGGAGATCACCAGCGCGTCGGCTCCGGCGCGGTCGAGCGATCGGGCAGCGTCCATGACCCGGTCGCCGGGGATACAGCCGACCTCCGCGTTGTCGGCGACCTCGAGTGCTCGCCAGTCCGATACCCGAATTCCTTCGGCCTCGATGTACGCGACGACCTGCTCGGCGAGGGGACGCATGTAGGGGGTGACCAGGACGATCCGTTCGGCGTGGATGGCGTGGAGTGCTTCGACGAGTGCGCCTGCGCTCGAGCGGATCGCCGTTTCCGAACCGCCGGTGGCCAGTTGCTCGGCAATCAGCCCCTCCACCCGCTGATGCTCTCCGGGTCCCACCGACATCAGCGCGACCAGGCACGCGTAGAGAATGGCGTCGACCCCGGCATCACCGAGTTCGAGGATGCATCGCTCGCGTTGGGCGTTCATCGCCCGTAGCTGTTCCGGGGACACGGACTGCATCCGCGTCCGGCTCGAGTGAAACGAGAACCGCGCGTCCGCATGCCGGTTGAGCAGTGCCGGCATTTCCGTCTCGACGGTCACATTCGAACTCGGTACGACGAGTCCGATGCGATGAATGCCCATGTTGTGGCCCTTCTGGTGGGAGTCGGACATAGATTTACGCCCATGACGAGTATTCGACGCTAATGATGATTCGTCAACCCCCGAGCGTCCGAAGCGTGGGTTCGCCGCAACTTCCCCCACCTCCGTGACGGCACTCACAGTTGCCTCTTGACATGTCATCATTCACGTCGAATACTCGACACAGACGTAAGGAGTGTTCGAGGATGACCTCACACCGCCCCCTGAATTTCCCCCAGCACGAAGGAGCGCAGCTGCAATGGCATATGTGATCGGAGTGGACGTCGGTGGCACGTTCACCGACGCGGTATTGGACGACGATGCAGGCACTGTTCTCGCCGCGAAGGCCCCCTCGACACCGCCGGACTACTCCCGCGGCGTGATCGACGTCCTCGAGGTACTCGCCGGGCAATTGGGCTGTCCGATCGAGGAAATGCTGGCAAACACCCACCACATCGCACACGGCACCACGTCGTCACTCAACGCGCTCGTCATGGGCAACGTGCCCCCGGTCGGCTTCCTCACCACCAAAGGCCATCGCGACTCCATCTACATCATGAACGTCGAGGGCCGATACCTGGGCGGCTCACCGGAGCAGTTGCAAAATGTCATGGGGCAGAGCAAGTCTCATGGCCTGATACCGAAGAAGCATGCCCTGGAAGTCACCGAACGACTCGACCGCGACGGCAACGTCGTCGTCGCACTCGACGAAGAATCCGCCCGTCGATCCATCCGCACGCTTCTCGCCGACGGCATCACCGCGATCGCGGTCTCCCTGCTGTGGTCGTTCCGCAACCCGACGCACGAGCAGCGCATCCGCGAACTCGTCCACGAGATCGACCCGACGGTGTTCGTGTCCCTGTCGAGTGAGGTGAGCCCACGCATCCGCGAATTCGCCCGCAACGCGACGACCATCATGAGCACCCAGATCGGACCGGGGCTACGTGACTACCTCGGTTCACTGGAGTCCGAGCTGCGGGAACGCAAACTCGCCGGACCCCTGCTGGTGATGCAGAGCAACGGCGGCGCCGTCGCAGCCGCCGAGGCACCGAAGAACGCGATCAGCACCGTCGGCTCGGTGCTGACCGGTGGCGTGGTCGGTGCGGTGTCCCTCGGCAAACAACTCGGCCACCGCAACATCATCGCCACCGATGTGGGCGGGACCACCTTCCTCGTCGGCCTCGTCGTCGACGGCGAGCCGGTCCGGGCGTCGAGCACGATCATCAACCACCACCCGATCAACGTTCCCACCCTCGAGGTACACGCCATCGGTTCCGGCGGCGGCGCCATCGCCTGGGTCGACCCCGGCGGCAATCTCCAGATCGGCCCACACAGCGCCCAGGCCGTCCCCGGCCCGGCCTGCTACGGCCAGGGCGGCATCGAACCGACCAACGCCGACGCGAACCTGGTTCTCGGGATCCTGCCCGAACACGGGCTCCTCGGCGGCCGTAAACCGCTGGACAAGGACCTCGCGCGGGAAGCAATCCGCACCAAGATCGCCGAACCCCTCGGGCTGTCGATCGAAGACGCGGCCGCGGCCATCTACGCCGTACAGAACGCCCAGACCGGTGACCTGCTGCGTAAGACGGTGGTCGAGGCGGGACACGACCCCCGCGACTTCGTGCTCTACGCCTTCGGCGGTGCCGGCCCAGCCCACTGCGCCGCCTACGCCCGCGAGGTCGGTGTCAGGGAAGTCATCGTCCCACTCGGCCAGGTGGCCTCGGCGTTCTCCGCCTACGGATTGGCCTCGTCCAACATCGTCCTCGCCGCCGAACTGTCCGACCCTGCCGCCATGCCGCTCGATCCTGCCCGTGCCGAGCGCAACTTCGCCCAACTCGAGTCCCAGGTCCTCGAGCAACTCAACCGGCAGGGGTTGACATTCACCGGGGTGGAGATCGAACGCGAAATCGACATGCGCTACACCATGCAACTTGCGGAGGTAGCGACAGCGGTACCTGCCGGTAGCCTCGACGCCGCCGGTATCCACGCCGCGTCGGACCTCTTCGAGCAGCGGTACGCCGAACTGTACGGAAAAGACAGCGGTTTCCGTGAGGCCGGAATCCAGGCCATCACCTACCGTGTCCGGGCCACCGGCCTCCTGCCGTTCTCCCCTACCCTGCCGGAGGTCAAGTCCGCGGACTCCGCCGATCCCACACCAGCACACATCGGAACCCGAAAAGTGTGCCTGGACGGCCGGATCGGGTACGTCGACACCGACGTCTACGACTACAGCAAGCTGCTCGCCGGACACGTCCTGCACGGGCCGGCCATCATCGAAGTCCCCACGACCACCGTCGTCGTTCCCCACGACACCACCGGCACCGTCGACCGCCTCGGCAACCTCACCATCGCCGCCCAGTAGGAGCACCGAAGATGACCATGCAAATCCCCGGCTCCGAAATCTTCTCGAGCCGACCGATCGACCCCGACGCACTGGCGCGATCGCTGCCCCCGACGCTGGCAGTCCACACCGTCAGCCAGGAGCACATCGACAACCTCGACCCACTGACCTACGAGGTCATCCGGCACCGGCTGTGGTCGGTCACCGACGAAATGGGCGAAGCACTCAAACGCATGTCCGGCTCCCCCATCGTCACCGACGCCAACGACTTCGACTTCGCGATCAGCGACGAAATCGGGCAGGAAGTGCAGGTAGGCCTGTACAACACCATGCTCGTCGGGGCGGTCGACCTCGCCATCTACTGGACCCTCCAGCACCGCGCGACCAACCCGGGCATCACCGAGGGCGACATGTTCCTGTGCAACGATCCGTGGGTCGGCGGCGGACTGCACCAGAGCGATGTGATCGTCTATCAACCAATCTTCCACGAGGGCAAGCTCTTCGCCTGGACCAGCGCCATCTGCCACGAACCCGATCTCGGCGGGTCCGGGCTCGGCTCGTTCGACCCCTCTGCCCAGGACGTGTTCTCCGAGTCGCTGCCGACACCCCCGATCAAGGTGGTCCGCGACTACGAATTGCAACGCGACGTCTCCGACGCCTGGGTGCGGCGCTCGCGGGTGCCCATGCTCGTCGGACTCGATCTCCGCGCGAAGATCGGCGCCAACACCGTGGGGCGCAACCGACTGCTCGCGGTGATCGAGCAGTATGGCGCCGACACCGTCAAGGCCGTGATGAAGCGGATGATGGCCGACGCCGAGGGACGTCTGCGCGGCAAGCTCACCTCGCTGCCCGACGGAACCTGGAAGGCCACCGGCTATCAGGATCAGTCACACACCGGCGACCGCGGGATCCACAAGATCACCGTGGCCATGACCAAGACCGCCGACCACCTCACCTTCGACTTCACCGGCACCGACCCGCAGACCGGCGTCATCAACTGCACTTACGCGGGCATGCGCGGCGGAGTCATGCTCGCCCTGCTTCCGATCCTCGCCGGGGACATCCCCTGGTCCGCGGGCGGACTGATGCGCTGCTTCGACCTGGTCTCCGAAGAGGGCACGATCAACAACGCCACCTTCCCCGCCGCGGTCAGCCGCGGACCGATCGGACCCGCGTGGCTCACCGGCACCCTGATCGCCGAATGCCTGTCGCAGATGCTCGACCGGTCGGTCGATCTCGGCACGAGCGTGCAGGCCGCGTGCTGCGGCACCTGGGACACCGCCGTGATCGCCGGTCTCGACGAACGCCCCGAACAGTCGGTGCCGTTCCTCAACATCATGATGGAGCCGATGGCCGGCGGCTACGGGGCCCGCCCCACCGCCGACGGCATGGACACCGGTGGCCTCTTCTGCATCCCGATGGGCCGCATCCCGGACACCGAAATGACCGAATTCCTCTACCCGCTGCTCACCCTGTGGCGCCGCGAGGAACCCGACTCCGGCGGACCCGGACGCCAGCGCGGTGGTGTCAGTGCCTCCATCGCCATCACCCCCTACGGCACCAGCCTGCCGATGGGCCTGGTACTGGCGTCGGCGGGCAAGGCCGTCGCCCAGAACAACGGTCTCGCAGGCGGATACCCCGGCAATACCGGCGTGGAGGTCCTCGCCCGCGGCACCGACATCGTCGAACAGTTCGCGGCCGGCCGCATCCCCGACGCCCTGGACGATCTCGGCGGCGGCCGCGAACTCGGAGCCTGCTACGCCGAGAGCTACGTGGCACCCGGTGAGGTGCTGTACATGCACTGGCAGGGCGGCGGCGGCTACGGTGATCCGTTGCTGCGCGACCCGGCCGCCGTGGCAGCCGACTTCCGTGAAGGCAAGGTCACCGAAAACGGTGCCGAAACCGTCTATGGAGTCATCCTCTCCGGCGGAGATGCCGATGAGATCCGGACCTCGGATCGGCGGGACGAGATGCGCACGGAGCGTCGAGACCGCTCCGGGACTACTCGGTCCGATGCCCCCGTGCTCGATCTGGCCGGGGCTCGCAGACTCGACGACAACCTGGCGGAGGTCACGATCGGGGACACCCGCGCGATCGCCTGCGCCCAGTGCGGACGCCTCCTCGGAGACGACAAGACCAATGCTGCGCTGGACCTCGCCCGGTTCGAAGGTCCCTCCTCGACCGCCGGACCACAGGTGACCTCCGATCCGCGCGAGTACGTCGACGCCCCCGTCGTCTTCCGGCAGCTGTGCTGCCCCGGTTGCTGGACCGCTGTCTACTCCGGCATCGTCCCCGCCGATCACCCCGATCACGCCCTGGACATCGCCCGCCTCCTCCCCGCGGTAGCGGAGCGATGATGTCGGCGAACCCCGTGATGACACTGGATGCAGGAGGACTGCGGTGACCTTCTCGGATTGGGGCGGACGCCTCGTCACGTTCCCCGCCGACCGGGCCGGGCACTACCGCGAAAGCGGGATGTGGAGCGCCGATCCCACCGGGCGGCGACTGCACCGGATCGCCACCCGGTTCCCGGATCGAACGGCGGTGATCAGTGCGGAGGGTTCGATGAGCTTCGCCGAACTGGACCGTCGGACCGACCAGATCGCGGCCGGACTGATCCGGCTCGGGCTCGACCGACTCGATCCGGTCATCTTCCAGCTGACCAATCGCCTGGAGACCGTCCTTGCCTGGTACGGCTGCCTCAAGGCCGGCCTGGTTCCCGTCGCGACTTTGGCCGCGCACCGCATGCACGAGATCGGGCACGTCAGCCGCAAGGTCGGCGCCGTGGGGCATATCGTCGAGGCCCGCACCGCGGGATTCGATCTCGTCGAGTTCGCACGCGAACACGCCGCCGGGCATCCCAGCATCCGGCACATCATCAGCGTCGGCGACGAGGCGGGCAACGATCAGCCAGGCGTGACCCGACTGGAAGACATCGGTCGCGAGACCGATCCCGCCGCAGCCCGTGCCGTGGTCGAACAGATAGAAGCGCAGATCGACCCACTCGACGTCGTCGCGTTCCAGCTGTCCGGCGGTACCACCGGTGTGCCCAAGGTGATTCCGCGCATCCATGCCGAATACTGGAACAACGCCCTGCTCTACGCACAACGACTCGGCTGGGACGAACACAGTCGCGTGGCACACCTGATACCGATCATTCACAACGCCGGAATCTCATGTGGGCTGCACGCGGCGCACTCCGTCGGCGCCTGCCTGGTACTGGCCACCGCTGACGCTCCCGCGGCGTTCGAGTTGATGGCACGGTCGGAGGCGACCGAAGTCCTCATCGGGCACGGCCACTACCAGGCAGTTCTGACCCCGGACTTCGACAAGGCCCGCGCGTCTCTCGGACGGGTCGTACTGTCGGGTGCCAAGGTTCCACCCGAACTGTTCGAACGAGTCGACGACGGTGCGGGGCATTGGGCCGGCCAGCTGTTCGGCATGTCCGAAGGGCTGCTGACGGTGACCCCGATCGACTCCCCCACCCACGCTCGCCTGACGACCGTGGGAACCCCGATCGCGTCCGACGACGAAATTCGTATCCTCGAGCCGGGTACCGAGATAGATCTCCCCGACGGCGGCGTCGGAGAACTGTGCTGCCGCGGCCCATACACGATCCCCGGCTACTTCGATGCCCCGGAGCACAACCGGGATGCCTTCACCTCCGACGGCTTCTACCGCACCGGTGACCTCGCCGCGATCACCGTCATCGACGGCGAGCGGTACCTGTCGATCGAGGGCCGAATCAAGGACCTCATCAACAGGGGCGGGGAGAAGATCAACGCGGAGGAACTCGAATTACTGCTGCTCGAGCATCCTCGCGTCGCCAATGCGGCGGTAGTCGCCATGCCCGATCCCCGACTCGGGGAGAAAACCTGCGCATATCTGGTGGCCACCGACGAAGAGCCGTTGTCGATGAAGGCCGTTCAAGAGCATCTGGCCCGGCTCGGCGTCGCCAAGTTCAAGTGGCCCGAACGGCTCGAATGGGTGACATCCTTGCCGCACACCAATGTGAACAAGATCGACAAGAAGCGGTTGCGTGCCGAGATAGCCGCGAAAGTGCTCGCCGAAGCCGATGCACGCGGCGCGGTCGTCTAGAACCACGTGTTCCGTTCTGGATCAACACCTTCGGGGCATGTCCACACGGGCATTCCCCCGAAGACGACCACCTTCCAGATGACATCGACCGCACACGTCACATTGACTGTTCGACATAAACGTCGAATACTTGACTTAAACGTCACACAGACTGGAGTTTTGCCATGAATCTCGCGCGAGTCGCAGTTCTCGGAGGTGGACCCGGCGGTCTCTATGCCGCAAGACTGCTCAAGCTCAGCCATCCGGACGCCGAGGTGACCGTGTACGAACAGAGCGCCCCGGACAAGACATTCGGATTCGGCGTCGGCCTCGCCTCCCGCACACAGCGCAATCTTCGCGAGGCCGATTCGGCATCGCTGGAGGCCATCGTTGCCGCTGCACACCCGCACGACATGTCGATGCAGGTCGGCGAGCACATCGCCCGGCTGCAGAGCGGCGACCTCCTCGCGATCGCGCGTACCTCCCTGCTCGAAGTGCTGCAACAGCAAGCCCGACAGGCCGGTGTCCGCCTGCACTTCGGCGAACGCCGGGACATCGGCGACCTCGACGCGGACCTGATCATCGCGGCCGACGGCATCAACAGCGGAACGCGCACAGAGCTCGCAGACCGCTTCGATCCACACATCGACACCGGCACCGGGCTGTACCTCTGGTGCGGAACCGATTTCGCTCTCCCGAGCGCCATATTCACACCGGTCACCACCGAACACGGCACGTTCGTCGCGCACGCCTACCCCTACGCGCCGGACCGCAGCACCTTCCTCATCGAAACCGACGAGGACACTTGGCGGCGAGCAGGATTCGACGTATCCACCGAGCAGACAGCACCACTCGACAGTGACGAAACCTCACTGCACTACCTGCAGGCAGCGTTCGCCGACACTCTGCAGCACCACCGGCTGATCGGTAACCGCACCCGCTGGATGCGCTTCCGGACCATCTCGTGTGGGCATTGGCACAGCGGCAACGTCGTACTCCTCGGCGACGCCGCCCACACCGCGCACTACTCCATCGGCTCGGGCACCAAGCTGGCCATGGAGGACGCCATCGCCCTCGACCAGGCACTCACCGCCTCCCCGAACATCGAGGACGCGCTCGCGCACTACGAACGAACCCGCCGCCCCGCCGTCGAATACCTCCAGCACATCGCGCACCGCAGCGAACTCTGGTGGGAGTCCTTCCCGCAGCGGATGAACCTACCCGTCGAACAGCTGCTGATCGCCTACATGACCCGCGCCGGAAAGGTCAGTCTCAGCCGATTCCACGACACCGCCCCCACGCTCGTGCGGAAGGGCCTGGCGAACTACGCGGACGTGCCTCCCGACGCGATCCCCGACACCGACATCACGGACTGGACGATCGGGCAACCACTCGCCCACGGCGACCGCCGATTCGAGCACCGGATCGCACCGGCGGACCTGCGCGACGCCGCCACCACCACAGTGCTCGATATCGACTTCGAGTCCGCCTGGGGTCCGGAGGCCACCGCACTCATCGAGACCGCACCAACCGCGCGAACTCTCTGGCTCACCGGCCCAACCACCCGCTCATCGCTGCTCGGCAGGCTCGACTTCGCCGAACGCCTCGGTCACCGCACAGACGCAGTCGTCGTCGTCGAGGCCCCCGGTTCCTGCCGCGCAGATGTCGCAGCAGGTTTGGCCAGCGTACGGATGCACCTCGCGTTCTTCAGTGATCCCGCGATGTCGGACGCTGATCCGGCGCTTTCCGGGTTGCGGGTCTCGACATGAGTACCCGACCAGCGACCGGCGCCCGTTATCCTTCGGACATGACAAGCGAGGAGGCCCCGAACGAGCGCCGACCCCGAGGCCGGGGCAAATCCCGTTCCACCGATCAGGCTGCGACCGAACCCGCGGGCATCCGCAGCAACCCTCGCCGTGAGCTGGTGGAAAAGCAGATCATCGAGCAAGCCACTCGACTGTTTGCCGAACGAGGATTCGCGAGCACCACGCTGCAGGACATCGCCGACGCAACCGGCCTGACACGGCCGGCCCTCTATCACTACGTGGCCAACAAGGACGAGCTCCTCTCCCGCCTGGTCAGCGAGAGCACCGAGACACCGGCCGCGCTGCTACACACCATCAACGAGCGCACCGATCTGGGTCCGACAGAAAAGCTCCGCGAGATGGCCACCGCCATCGCACTGCATCAGGCGCAGGCTCCGGATCGATTCCGGTTGATCATCCGTTCGGAAGCCGAATTACCCGAAGACATCTCACGCAACTACGAGCAGAGCCGTCGACACGTGCTCAAGGAATTCATCCACGTCGTCGAAGACGGTATCCGCACCGGTGAGATGCGACCGGTCGACCCGCGAACCGCAGCTCTGGCCGTCATCGGCATGCTGAACTGGATCGCCTGGTGGCATCAGCCGGGAAACGCAGACGACGACCGAGTCATCGCCACTCAACTCGCGGACATGGCGGTACGCTCGTTGGTCCACCAGGACCCGCAGTCGGCGAGCCCGGAAGGTCCCGCGCGAGCGATCGCGATGATTCGCCAGGACCTGAACTACCTCGAACGGCTGCTCGACGAACCACGCCCCGACTGACCGCGCTCGACGGCAACGGCCCCGGTCCTGACGGAGGTCACGCGCGTCGCAGCGCCAGCACGGGGATCGTCCGGATGCCCGCCGTCTTCTCCGCATATTCGGCAAAGCCGGGATACCGGCGCGCCTGCTCGGTGTAGATCCGATCCCGTTCGTCACCGGTCACCTCGACGACAGTCACCGGGTACTGCTCGGTGCCGCGTTCGACCTCTGCCTCCCCTGCACTGACGAGGTTGTAGTACCAGTCGGGATTGGTCGGGGCACCGGCCTTGGAAGCGAAAACGTAAATCGTGTCCGGACCTTGCTCATCGGGTAGATACATCATCGGGCTCACCCGATCGCGCCCAGTCTTTCGGCCCCGGTGGTGAACCAGCACCACCGGGGCGCCCTCGAACGGGCCACCCACTCGGCCCTGGTTTGCCCGGAATTCGGCAATGATATTCGCGTTCCAGTCGTCGGGGGTGCTCATCCTGGGAATTGTCCTAGGCCGGCACCGGAACGGGGGGCATTTCCGGTCGAATGACGTCGTCTCGTGTCGCACTCTTTCCGCTGACCGCGATGGCGACCATTCCGGCACCGCCAATCCGACGCCACGCAAATGCAGGCGTCGTCGCCATCAGGCCCTTGTGGAAAATCAGTCCTGTTTGGGCACCCAGTGGTCGGTTGCGAGCTCGTAACTCTGTTTGAGCTCCCCGTACGCCGCTCGTTGGGCCTCCTCGCCCTCGCCGTACCGCCGGACGGCCATCTCGTGGGCAGCCGCGAAGGCCGCCTGTACCTCCTTCGACGATCGCCGCAGTGTCTGTGGGAGCTCGGTTCGGTTCACCGCTCCACTCCTTCTCGGTCGTGGCCGTGACGTACCCCTCGATTGTCCGCCCGGGACCACCGCGGCGGAACCGGGTTGACCCGGTTTTCCGATGTCGGCCGCGGGGCGCCCGCAGGCAGGGTCTGCGCAGCGCACCCGACACCGAGAATCACAGGCATCGAAGCGGGTCTCCACGGTGGCCTGCCAACGGTGTAGACCGGGGAAACACCTGGCACCGATCACCGGTATGGGTAACAATGACCTCGGAAAACACACAGCGACGCCAATTTCATTCTCGCCGAAGGGAAGTCCGCACCAGAGGAGACTCGATGCCTGTTTCGCCACACACATTGTTACAGCACGTCCAGGATCGCACCACCGACCTACGCCGATGGTTGGATACCGGCGAGAACACCGCCGTCCTGACGGCGTACCTGCGCGACGAACCCGTCGACCACCGTTGGCTCACCACCTACCAACGACTCACGCACGACCTGCTGAGAGCGGTCGACCATGCCTGCCCGTCCAGGGCGCCGCACGAAACCCAGACGCCGAACGCCGGCCGGCCGCCGGACCGTCGATGAACGACGACCAACGCCGGGCTCTCGAGCACGTACGCGACACCTGCGTCATGCTGCACAGCTTCCTGACCACCCACCCGAGCGACCGACCGCCCGAACAGGTCCGATCGGCCACCTTCGAACAGCTCACCGACGACCTCCTCGACGCCGTCACCGCAGCGCAGAACGCAGGAGTTCCCGAACAACGCATCTTCGACAGCATGTGACAAACCGTCCGCCGGCCCGGTCCGTGGCAGAAGCCCCTACCGGGATCGAGGTTCGGCTCTCTAGCCGGTACCGGGCGAGGAATGCGCTTTGCCGGATGCAATACCGGCTCGTATTCCGATTGCTCCGGCCTCTCCACGGTTGGCGCCCTCGAGTTTCTTGAGCACGCTCGCGACGTGAAACTTGATCGTGCGCTGGCTGATCCCGAGTTCCTCGGCGATGGCGCGATTGCGTTTGCCGACCGCGAGGTGCGCGAGGACTTCGAGCTCGCGGGGGTTCAGGGTGGACAGCAGGTCCTCGTCGGGGCGGGCGGCGCGCGGATCCAACGGGATGGTCAGCGTCACGCGACTCCCCCACCCGGCGATGGATTCGATGTCGATCCGGCCGCGCAACGTGTGCAGGCGTCCGGACAGTTGCCGAGTCAGCGCGTTGCGGTCGATGGCGCCGAGCCCCCGGTCGCGAACCTCGATCAGAACGTTGTCACCGTCGCAGTCCCACGCGATCCGTAGCCGGGGCAGCACGATGGCGCGGACCATCGCGCGTGCCGCATGCGCCACCTCACCAGGAAGCGGACGGCCGTCGGCCGGCGGGTCGACATAGTCGACTTCGACCTCCCGATGCCGCAACAGTGGCCGCAATTCGCCCTGCAACCGAGGAAGTGCCGGGACTCGCCGGTGAGCTGCGTGGTGGCGATGCCGGTGTGTAGCCGGCTTCGAGCTGCTCGATCTCGTCGTCGGTCAAGGTCAGGTCTACCGCTGCGGCTGCGTCGACGAGGTGATGGGGCTTGGTCGCGCCCACGATTGGCGCGGTCACCTGCGGGTTGCGCATGACCCAGGCGAGGGCGACTTGGGCCATGGGCACGCCCCGTTCGTGGGCGACCTTCTCGACGGCGTCGATGATGGGCTTGTCGCGGTCGCCGTGACCGGCGAAGAAGCGCTCGGCGGCGGCATCGTCTGCGGATCGGGTCGTGCCCGCCTGCCCGAACGGGCGGGTCAGCCGGCCTTTGGCCAGCGGGCTCCACGGGATCGTTCCGACGCCCTGATCGGCAAGCAGCCCGAACATCTCACGCTCCTCCTCCCGCTGGAGCAGGCTGTACTGGTTCTGCATGGACACGAACTCGGTCCAGCCGTGCAGGCGGGCGGTGTACTGCATCTTGGAGAACTGCCACGCCCACATCGAGGACGCGCCGAGGTAGCGGGCATTCCCGGCTCTGACGACGTCGTGCAGGGCCTCTCCTCGACCGGAGCGTCGGGGTCGAACCGGTGGAGCTGGCACAGGTCGACGTAATCGGTGCCGAGGCGGGTGAGGGTTCCGTCGATCTGCTCCATGATGGCCTTGCGGGACAGTCCTCGCCCGCCGGGGCCGTCATGCATCGGGAAGAACAGCTTCGAGGCAAGCACGATCTGCTCCCGCGAGGCGAGCTTCCGCATTGCGCGCCCGACGATCTCCTCCGAGGTGCCATGCCCGTAAACGTTCGCGGGTCCCAGAACGTGATCCCCAAAATCCAGCGCCTGCCGCAGGAGCGGTTCGGCGGCGTCCTCGTTCAACGATCATGGGTGTCCGCCCGGAATCGTGGGATCGCCGTAGCTCATACAGCCGAGCACGATCCGGCTGATCGTTAATCCGGTCGATCCCAGTGGTCCATACTCCATGTCGGTTGCTCCTTCGCGGTGGCTGTCACCGCCACGTGACTGCAGATAGGTCGGGGACGCAGATCGGCATCCTCGGATAGTCAGGCGATCGGGATGCCTGGGTCAGCGGCCGACGAGGCCGAGGTGAAACTCGTTGTATCGGTCGCCGTGCACGCCGACCCGGCGGGCGAGGGTGTCGAGATCGGCGATTTCGTCGGCCGACAGCGGTACTCCGGTGGCGCCCGCGTTCTCCTGGATGCGCGTGGTCCGGCGCGTTCCGGGAATCGGCACGATCCAGGGCTGCTGCGCCAGGAGCCAGGCCAGAGCGATCTGGCCCGCGGTGGCGTCCTTTGCCGTTGCAAGCTGTGCGACGTGATCGACGAGAGCCTGATTCGCTGCCCGGTTCTTTTCACTGAAACGCGGAATGCTCGCGCGCACGTCCCCCTCGGCGAAGGTCGTGCGGGTGTCGACCGTGCCGGTGAGGAATCCCTTGCCGAGCGGGCTGAACGGAACGAAGCCGATGCCCAGCTCCGCCAGGGTCGGGAGCACCTCGGCCTCCGGGTCGCGTGTCCACAGCGAGTATTCGCTCTGGAGTGCGGTGACGGGCTGGACGGCATGTGCGCGGCGGATGGTGGCGGCGGAGGCCTCGGAGAGGCCGAAGTGGCGCACCTTGCCCTCGGCGATCAGTTCGCCCACGGCGCCGGCGACATCCTCGATCGGCACGTCCGGATCGACGCGGTGCTGGTAGAACAGGTCGATCGCATCGGTGCGCAATCGGGTGAGGGATTCATCGGCGACGCGGCGGATCTGCTCGGGCCTGCTGTTCAGGCCCACGCTTTGATTGTTCTGGATGTCCCAGCCGAACTTGGTGGCGATCACGACCTGGTCGCGGATGGGTTCGAGGGCTTCGCCGACGAGCTCCTCGTTGACGTACGGTCCGTATACCTCCGCGGTGTCGAAGAACGTGACGCCGTGCTCGGCCGCGGAGCGCAGGACAGCGATCATGTCGTCCCGGTTGCCGGGGTTGGGTCCGTAGCTCTGGGACATGCCCATCGCGCCGAGTCCGATCGCGGAGACTTCAAGACCCTGGCCGAGAGTTCTGGTGTGCATGGTCAGGCCTCCACTGTCATGTTGTGTGCGCGGGTGTAGTCGGCGTCGTCAACGTGTTCGAGCCAGGTCGTCGTCGTGGCCGGGTCGTCGCCGTTCTCGTGGGAGTGCCAGGCGGTGCGGGCACTGGGCGCGAACCGGACACAGGCGACCACCATCCGCTGGCCCGGCTCCTGCGGGGCAGCGATCGGGTCGACCCACACGTCGCCGGTGAACTGCTCCGGAGGGTTCTTACCTGTCGGGTTCTGGGGAAGCTGTTTCATAGATTCGTCTCTTTCGGCGCAGCGGCCTGAGTCTTCTGCGGGTCGGTGTCTTCCTGTTGATGTGCGGTGGCGGCCCAGCTCGCCAGGAGACTGAGCCGTTCCTGGCTCGCTGAACCGGGCTCGGCGGTGTAGATGAGGAACGAGAGTCCGGGTTCGGCGGTCAGCTCCATGCCCTCGTAGGACAAGGTCAACTCGCCGACAACGTGGTGTTGGAAGTTTTTGGTCCCCGAGCCGTGGCGGCGTACGTTGTGCGCGCCCCACCGGGTGCGGAACGCGTCACTGCGTGTGGAGAGCTCACCGATGAGATCGTGCAGTTGCTTGTCGCGGGGGTCGCGGCCAGCCTCGGTCCGGAGGATCGACACGGTGATGTCGGCGGCGGCTTCCCAGTCTGGGTAGAACTCCTTGGCGCGCTCGTCGAGGAAGCAGAACCGCGCGAGATTGCCCTGCCCCGGCCCGTCGAAGACGCGATCGTAGAACGCGCGACCCAGCGCGTTGGTGGCAAGGATGTCCATTCGGCCATTGCGTACGAACGCGGGCCCGTGAGTGATCACATCCAGTGCCCGCGTGAGGCTCTCCCGGGCTACCCACCTTTTCGGATTGCGCCTGCGCACAGGTTGGGCGGCGCCGCCCGCGACGCGGGCCAAGTCGAAGAGGTGCTCACGTTCGGCGTCGTCCAGTTGCAGCGCTCGCGCGACCGCTTCGAGGACGGCATCGGAGACCCCGGCAAGGTTCCCGCGCTCGATCTTGGCGTAGTACTCGATGCTCACATCGGCAAGCATCGCCACTTCACTGCGTCTCAGTCCCGCCACACGCCGCTGCCCGGAGACGGTCAGACCTGCCTGCTCGGGGGTGAGGTTCGCGCGCCGGGACATGAGGAACTCTCGTGCTTCACTCCTGTTGTCCACGCCCCAAACGTTATGCCGATGCAGCCACGCAGGGGATGCCCTGCTGGTACACCCCTCATCAGAGACTCCCTCCGGGCCCGTTCTGAAGGTGTCATAGAACTTGCCGAGATTCCGCGACGGTAACGATGGCACCGAAAGAACACTTCGCCCGACCCTTCATGGCGTCGAGCATCTTTTGTGGTCGATGGCGTCTGTCGCGTCCCCGCCGAGCGCGGCCTCGGCGCATTGCTCACCGATCGCGACGCAGCACAACGGCATGAATTCGAAGGCGGTGCATGCGAGGAGTCGCAGCAGGAAACGAACTGAACAACCGACGAGGCATCCCCAGATGCCGGACGAGAGGAAACAAGCATGGCTGAGAACACAGGTACTGGCTGGACCGGTGGACAGAACGCGTTCGGTGACTTCGCCCCCGGACTCGTCCACTACACCGACAAGATCCTGTTCGACGAGGTGTGGGAACGGCCCGATCTGTCCAAGCGCGACCGCAGCCTGGCCACCGTGTCGGCCCTGCTCGCGATGGGCAACATCGACCAGCTCAACTTCCACCTCCCGTTCGCCCGCGACAACGGCGTGACCGAACAGGAACTCATCGAGACCATCACCCACCTGGCGTTCTACACCGGCTGGCCCAAGGCCATGTCCGCGATGACCGTCGCCAAGAACGCCTTCACCACCGAGGAGAACTGAACCGCATGTACGGAGCCGTCATCCACGCCCCCGGCGACGTCCGCTATGAACAGCGCGAGGACCCGCAGATCCTCGCCCCGACCGACGCGATCATCCGCCTGGCCGCATCCTGCGTGTGCGGGTCGGACCTCTGGGACTACCGCGGCATCAACCCCGTCGACCAACCCACCCCGATGGGCCACGAATACGTCGGCGTCGTCGAACAGATCGGCAACGACGTCAACAACGTCAAGGTCGGTGACTTCGTCGTCGGATCGTTCTTCGCCTCCGACAACACCTGCGAGATCTGTCAGGCCGGTTACCAATCCCGCTGCGAGCACGTCGAGTTCGCCGGCGCCGGTGGTGCGCAGGCACACCTGCTGCGGGTCCCCCTCGCCGACGGAACCCTCGTCGCCACCCCCGGCATCCCCGATCCGGACCTGGTCCCGTCGTTGCTGGCCGCCTCCGACGTGCTCGGCACCGGCTGGTACGGCGCCATCGCCGCCGAGGCCGGCCCCGGTAAGACTGTGGCTGTTGTCGGTGACGGCGCGGTGGGCTTGCTCGCCGTTCTCGCCGCCAAACAACTCGGCGCCGACCGGATCATCGCCATGTCCCGCCACGAGCCCCGCCAACGGCTGGCCCTGGAGTTCGGAGCCACCGACATCGTCACCGAACGCGGCGACGACGGTGTCGCGAAAATCAAGGCACTCACCGGCGGACTCGGCGCGCACTCCGTGATCGAAGCGGTCGGGACACAGGAAGCGATGATGCAGGCCATCCGGTCGACCCGTCCCGGTGGGCATCTCGGTTTCGTCGGCGTCTCACACGGCGTGAACCTGCCCGGCGAAGAACTGTTCTACGCCGAGATCCACCTGCACGGCGGTCCCGCCCCGGTGCGCCGGTTCCTGCCAGACCTGATCGACCGGATCTGGCGACGCGAGATCGACCCGGGCAAGGTCTTCGATCTCACCCTCCCGCTGAGCGAGGTCGCCGAAGGGTACAAGGCCATGGACGAGCGCCGCGCCATCAAGGTCCTCCTCCAACCCTGAGTCTCTTCCACGGCCGAATTGTCGCTTCCCGTCCTCGGCACGGGCGGGAAGCGACGCTCTCTGCTCTGACGAAAGCGAATCACAATGAAAGCCATCGCACTCGAGACCTACGGAGGACCCGACGTCCTCCATCCCGTCGATCTCCCGGACCCGCATCCCGGCCCCGGGCAGGTGCGCATCCAGGTCCACGCCGCCGCTGTCGCGCCGGTCGACGCGATGCTCCGCACCGGACTATTGGCCGAGATGAACGCTGGGCTGAACCCGCCGTTCGTGCCAGGCATGGAGGTCGCCGGCGTCGTCGACGAGGTCGGCGACGACATCGACCCGGCTCTGGCGGTCGAGGCCGGGCAGAAGGTCGTCGGATTCGTGGACAATCTCGGCGCACACGGCGGTTACAGCGACTACGTCGTCCTGCCCGCCGCGTCGGTCACCCGCATCCCAGAGGGGGCGTCCGCACCGGAGGCGGCGAGCTTCATCAACAACTCGATGACTGCGCTCAACGCGCTCGAGGCCCTCCACCTTCCTGCAGGGGCGACGCTACTGGTCACCGGCGCGGCCGGCTCGGTCGGCGGATACCTCGCCCAGCTCGCCCACCACGCAGGCCTCCGGGTCATCACCATCGCAGGCTCTGGGGACGACGACCTGGTCCGCTCGTTCGGCGCCGACCAGATCGTTCACCGCGGACCGGACGCCGCGCGCGAGGTCGTCGCGCGTGTCCCGGGCGGGGTGGATGCGGTCGCCGATGCCGCCCTACTCGGCGATGACATTGTCGGTGCGATCCGCGACGGCGGGCAACTGGCCACCTTCCGCCCCTACCACGGGGATCCAGGACGCGGGATCCGGGTGCACGGTCTGAACGTGCGGCAACGCGCGACCGACCATCCCGCAATCACTCACCTGCGCGACCTAGTCAATGAGGGCGTCCTGACCATGAGGGTCGGGACGGTGTTGCCCGCCGCCGAAGCACCGGAAGCGCACCGGCTTCTGGACGCCGGCGGGGTGCGCGATCGCATAATCCTCGAATTCCCCGTCCACGAACCCTCCGACGAAAGGACGACACATGAACCCTTGGCCGTCCCCAGACATTGAGTGGATCGTCGACGCCGACGACCTGCACATCGCACCCTTCCGCGCAGATGGCATCACGCCCGGCACCCCGACCTGGATCTGGTCCGTCGTGGTCGACGGGCGCCTGTTCGTCCGAGCCTGGAACGGCACCCGCTCCCGCTGGTACCAGGCCGCCATCGCCCAGCGGGCCGGGCAGATCACCACCGCTGGCGCAACCTACGACGTCGCATTCCACTCTGCCGACCCAGGACTGAAGGATCGGATCGACGCCGCGTACCGAACCAAGTACGCAGCCAGCAGTTACCTGCCACCCATGGTCGCTTCCGGCCCCCAGGCCGCCACCGTCGAAGTCACCCCGCGCCCCGCTCCACAAGCCTGAGCAGGACAAATCGCGTCCACCATCGACCCGTGTGAAAGGAACTCTTCCGTGCGATCAAAGCCCCTCGTCTTAGCATTCGTATTCACATTCGCCGCGACCTTGCCACTGCTGCTTGCCGCCTGCAGCACCAACACGACCGACGATGACACAGGGGCTCCTTCACCATCGACTGCACCGACTTCGCCATTGCCACCCCGCATACTCGACACGACGGCCTCGCGTGACGCAGTAGGCACGACCGTCCGCTTCACCGCCGGTGACACGTCGATCCACGTCACCATGGCAGACAATCCGGCTGCCCAGGACTTCCTGTCGATGCTCCCGCTGACTCTCGAGTTCGAGGACTTCGCTGGCAACGAGAAGATCAGCTACCTGCCCCGCGAACTCGACCACGAGGAAACCGAAGGCTCAATCCTGAACCAGGGCGACTTCCTGTACTACATCCCCTGGGGCAACGTCGGATTCTGGTACCCGAACCCAGCACCCACGCCGACGACTCCCTCGTACTCGGCAGCTACGCAGCCAGCCTCGACGACCTCCAATACCTCGAAGGACGCGACGTCACCGTGGAAGCCCTCCCGTGAACGACCAGGCGACCCCTCCCCTCGGTCACACGTCAGGCAAGCCCAGCGCGACGCGTCGGGCTAGCACAGGCGGCCAAATGCCTCTCAAATCAACCACAACAGACGAATCGACTGGGAGGGCACGGCGGACACACCCGTCCTCGTTTCGACGTCAGCTGGTGAACAGTGGTTTACTCGATGAGTAAACACTTGTTCACCATTGCTACGAGGAGTTCCGTGAGTCCGCCCTTCGACATCTCCGCGTCCGAGTCGTCACGTAGCTGGATAGTGGTTGCGACGCTTGCCCTGACCGGCACCGTGGTCTCCCTTCAGCAGACCCTCGTCCTTCCGCTGCTTCCCGACCTTCCGGAGTTGCTCGGCACCACCGCCGACAACGTTTCGTGGCTTGTCACCGCGACCCTTTTGTTCGGTGCCATCTCGATACCGACCGTCACCCGCCTCGCCGACATGTTCGGGAAGAAGCGGATGATGATGGTCTCGCTCGCGGCAATGGTGCTCGGCTCGGCACTCGGTGCGCTGAGCACCGATCTCGCGCTCGTGATTACGGCCAGGGCCATGCAAGGCGTCGGACTGTCGCTGGTACCGGTGGGTATCGCAATCATGCGTGATGAGCTGCCGCGAGAGCGTGTGCCGCTCGGCGTGGCGTTGATGAGCGCGAGCCTGGCCATCGGTTCGGGTGCCGGCCTGCCCCTGTCCGGGTTGATCGCGGCGCATCTGGACTGGCATGCCATCTTCTGGGTCACCGGCGTCGTTGGAATGGTCGTTCTCGCGGCAGTCTGGCGAGTGATCGACGAGTCTCCGGTACAGACCGGCGGATCCTTCGACTACCGCGGGGCGATAGTTGGGACGGTTGCTCTGACGGCCGTGATGCTTGCGGTGTCCAAGGGAGCGCACTGGGGATGGACCTCGCGTCTCACTATCGCTCTGGCGGCCGCCGGGGTGCTGTTGCTCATCGTTTGGGTACCCATGGAGCTCCGAGTACGCAACCCGCTGGTCAATGTCCGTGTCGCGGCGCGACCGCCTGTTTTCCTTGTCAACCTCGCCTCGTTGTTGCTGGGTTTTGCAATGTTCGCGAACATGCTGGTAACCCCACAGCTCCTACAGCTGCCGGTGAGCTCCGGCTACGGCCTCGGCTTCGACGTTCTGAGCACCGGACTCTGGATGGCCCCGATCGGGTTGATCTTCGGAGTGACGGCTCCGGTATCGGCGGTACTGATCCGCAGATACGGTCCCCAGATGACTCTGCTTGCCGGGGCAATGATCATGGCCGGTTCCTACGTCGCCCGGGTCTACCTGAGCGATAGCGTCTGGCAGATCGTGACAGGTGCGGTGCTGGTAGGAGCAGGGACATCCATGACCTACGCCGCGTTGCCCACGCTGATCATGCGCGCTGTGCCGGTGACGGAATCCGCATCGGCGAACGGCCTGAACACCCTGCTCCGGTACATCGGTACGTCGACCGCCAGCGCCGTGATGGCGGCGGTCACCACGATGAGCGTTCAACGTGTCGCAGATGACGTCTTCCCGAGCTTCGGAGCCCTCCTGCTGGTGTTCTGGCTTGCCGCCGCGGCCTCGCTTACGGCAGGGCTGATCGCGCTGTCCATACTCGGTTTGCGTGAAGCTCAAGAAGAGTCACCCGAACAACCGGGTCGCATTCGCGCCGCAGTGGCACGCGGCCGCGTGCTCAGCAAATCCGAACGACCCATCCGTCGCGCCGTCGTCACTGTTCTCACCCAATCCGGAGATCAGGTCGACTGGAGCCAGGTGGACTCAGCGGGCGACTTCTCGGTCGCCATTCCCGGATCCGGGCGCTACCTCGTAGTTACCGCCGCAGAGGGCTGGACTCCCGACTCCCGACTCGCAGACCTCGTCGCAGAAGCCAACATGGGCACAATCATCCTGAACGAGCGATTGACCATCACCGGCACGGTGACCGATCCGCGCGGCCCCCTCGCAGGCGCTGTCGTCGTGCTGACCCGGCAGAGCGGCGAGGCCGTCGCTACCGCGAAAACGGGGCCGGTCGGTTCCTACGAGATGCCTCTTCCCCCGAACGGGAGGTACATACTTACTGCATTCACCCACATTTCGACCGTGGCGCGTGCGGTCACCGTCTGGGGAGGATCGCTTGTCCTCGATCTCGAACTGAACGAACCAACTGAGCTGGCCGCAACGACCGCGCGTGTCGACGAGGCGGTGGTGCAATGAGCCGGGCGAGAGACGCCGCTCTCGCGGCGGCCGCCGCGCTTTTTTCCGAACGCGGTTACAGCCAGGTCACCATTCGCGACATCGCGGCACTCGCGGAGTTGTCCCCCGCCATGGTGATGAAATGCGTTGGTAATAAACAGGAATTGTTTCTCGAAGTGGCTACGGTGGAACCGCTACCACTTCCTGCCTGTCCCAGTTCCGACCTCGGCCAGGCGCTTGTGCTCGATATATTCGACCGATTCTATGCCGACACGGTCGAACCCATGACACGGGCAATCATGCTCCGACTCACCGCGCCGGACCACCAGTCGGTGATACAACATTTCACCAGCGGTTACGTCGACCCGCTCACCGAGCGGCTCGGCGGGGACGTCGACGCACGACTGCGCGCCGAACTCGCAGTGAGCGCCCTCGTCGGTTTCGCTACCATGCTGAGAATCTTTGGTGCCGACGCCTGCTCACAGCGCAGCGACGAAGTGGTGCGCCGATACGGCGCGCTCGTGCAGCAACTGCTCGACAGTTGACTGCACGGGCCGACTACTCCCCTACGCCGAGCGCGGCTACGGCGGGGTCGACGGGGTGCCGGAGCGTGCTCAGCCAGAATCCGCGCACACCTGGTACTCAATTGGGGTCCGCGGTGCGGCAAACGTCAACCGAACCGCGGCTTCCGCAACGGTACCGGGGGAACGTCAGGCCCACAGGCGAGAAATCACCAGACGTTCCCGGCGCTCGCTCCGGGCCTCAACCGAAAAGGAAAACACCTTTGCCAGCATTCTGTTTGTCGAATTCGGCGTAAGCTTCCTCTGCCTGGTCGAGACGCCAGCGGTGACTGAAGAGGTCTGAAACTGGCAGATCTCGCTCGGTAATGAACTCCAGGCACCTGGCCAGCTCAACGATCGACAGCGTCCAGGACGTCATGATTGTTGCCTGGGTTCGCATCAACGAGCGGACATTGAGCTCGACCGGCGCGCCGCCCAGACCGAGGAAACACACTCTTCCCCATGGCTCGAGCGACGCGAGCGCACTCGCTCCTGCTCGAGCGGCGCCCGACGTTTCAAGCACATGGGATGCTCCGCGCCCGTTAGTCAGTTCCATGATCGCGTCATGCGGGTCCGTTGTGGTCGCATCAACGGTGGCGGACGCTCCGAACGCGATCGCTCGTTCCAATCGTGTCGCTTCGACGTCGATGGCTATTACGTGTGCTCCCATCGCTGTGGCGAGCATCGTCGCCGACAACCCGACGGGCCCCTGTCCGAACACGATCAGTGATTTACCGCCTATGTTTCCCAGCCGCTGTATTGCTCCCCAGGCGGTCCCCGTCCCGCATCCAATGGCCGCACCCGCTTCGTAGGACAGGGTGTCGTCAATCTTGACGACCGTCACTGCCGGAGCGAGCATGTATTGTGCGTGTGAGCCGTTGGCATCCGCGCCGTAGCGGATGGTGGTGCGTCGGCAGAGTTGGAACCAACCGGCCCGGCACTGGTCACATACGGTGCATCCCGCATAGTGGTGGATTGTTACCCGGTCTCCGACAGCAGCGACACGCGGGTCGACGCCCGGACCGGTGGAGTCGATTGTTCCGCACGGCTCATGACCGACTATGCATCCGGATGGATCACTGGCGCGATACTGATGTAGGTCACTTCCGCAGAGCCCTGAGGCCTTCACCGCGATGACGACCTCGCCGGGGCCGGGTGTCGGTTTGGTGAACTCTCGTAGCTCGACTTCCTTGTGACCGGTGAATACCAGTCCTTGCATCGTGTTTCCTTTCGTGGCTTGACGATCTCAGTCTCGGAGCTCGATATGTGCCTACCTAAGTCGTGGTCCGGGTTCGCTCAGACGATTCGGTGCGAACGTCGGATCGCCGTGATCGGGCGTCGCCGACCTCCGACGTGAGGTCGCGTCCAGCGTTGTCTTTGAGCAATAGCACGCACGCTAGGCTCAGAAGGCTGAGCAGGGACACCAGTACCCCGTACATGTAGGCGCCGAAAGCTTGGGTGATGGAGGCGGCGAACAGCGGCGGGATGGCGCCGCCAGCGATGCCGGCGAAGTTGTAGCTGAAACCGGCGGCGCTGTAGCGGTATTGGGTGCGGAACAGTTCAGAGAGGAACGCGCCCAGCGGACCTGTCGCCGTGCCGGTGATGAACATCGTGATGCACATGGCGACGGCGAGGCCGGCGAATCCGCCCGAGTTGAGCACGGGGAACATTATCAGCGGAAAGATCACGGCTGCCGTCGCGGCGGCGGCCATGGTCAGGCGGCGCCCGTATCGGTCGGCGGTGAGACCACCCAGGAAGATGCCGATGGTGTAAAACACAGTCGCGGCCAACGCCATGAGAAGCGTCGGCGTTCGAGCGATGCCTAGGTGCGTCCCACCGTAGTTTGTCAGGAACGTGACGCCGAAGTAATAGGACGAGTAGATCATCAGCATGGTGCCGGAGGCCAAGATGATCTCGCGTGGCTGAGCCTCGAACGCCTGCACGAAGGGGGCTTTCGGTGCTCCGCGGCGCTCGACTTCGGCCTTGAAGACTGGCGTCTCGTCGATATTCAGCCGGGCCCAGAGCCCGACCCCGACCAGGATGATGCTGGCGATGAAGGGGACTCGCCATCCCCAGCTCAGGTAATCTTCGTCGCTCATGCCGAGGCTTCCGCCGACCACCAGCGCGCTGCTGAGGATCGCACCGAACCCCCCGCCGAGTGATGCGAACATGGACCAAAATCCGCGTCGGCCCGCAGGCGCATACTCGGCGGTCGTGAGGACGGCACCCGCCCACTCCCCGCCGACGGCAAGTCCCTGAATAAACCGCAGCGTCACAAGGATTATGGGTGCAACCACACCAATCTGGGAGGCAGGCGGTATGAAACCGACCAACACGGTGGAGACACCCATAAGGGTCAGGGTTGTGACTAGCGTGCCTTTACGTCCCATGCGGTCGCCGAAATGGCCGAACAAGATACTCCCGAAAGGGCGGGCCACGAACGCGACACCGAAAGTGGCCAGTGAGGCCGTTAATCCAGCCGCATCCCCCAACGCCGGAAAGAAGATATGAGGGAACACCAATACGGCGGCAAGTGCAAACAGCCCGAAGTCGGCGAGCTCGATCGTGGTCCCGACACAGCTAGCGATGGCCAGGCGACGCATCGAGACAGGCCTGGTGCGCGGACTGGCAATTTTGGATCGCATGACGGGCGCTTTTCTCCTTCATTTGGCCTGCACCAGTGGACTCCTCCGAGCGCGCCGTACAAGCAGGCGCCAAGACCGACTTGCGTACGAGATCTGACCGTATGGCCGACTACGACACAGCGTTGCGAGTGGTCTGGACGTTCCTGAAGCTCGACCATGTCCACGGGCAAGGCGTCCTGCTCGACACGCTGCCACAGGGTGGTGTGTCGGCAAATTCAGAACAGGTGCCCGGTCGCTGGCACTAGTGACGTCCGGTTGGCAAGCCTTATTGGCGCGAGGCAAATCTTAGATCGCGTTGCCTTGGAGGATATCTCGGCGATAAACGGGCAACGCCCAAAACTCTAGCTTTGTGCGTCGAACCAGTCGATGACGCTGCGCAGTCCGTCCTCGAGTGCCACCGCCGGCGTGAAGTCCAGAACCTGTTTCAGGCGTGCCTGGCTGACCAGCTGATACCTGGTCCTGTTCTCGTCGAAGACGATGCTGTTGGGGTCGGCCCCGAGCATGTCGGCCAAAGTTCCGTAGATCTCCTTCGACGTGCGCGGCAGCCCCGACACGTTGATCGGCATGCGCGTCGCGTCGGAGAACACCGCACACCGGATCGCTTCGGCGACATCGTCGACATGGATCAGGCCGTGTTGTGCCGTCGATGCCCACGGGATCGTCGGTGTGGTGCCCGCGCGGATGGCCGTGATGAGGTCGGTCATGAGGGTCGCGTTCGAGCCCGGGCTGCTGCGCGGGCCGTAAATGGTCCCCAACCGGAGAGCTACGTAGTCGGGCCCGCCAGCGGATGCGAACGCTTCGAGGTAGGCCTCGCCGGCCAACTTCGTTGCCGCGTACATGTTGATTCCGGAACAGGACCAGGCGTGATCTTCGGCGAACGGCTCGCGATGCGGGTCCTGGAAGGATCCGTAGACGGTGTGCGAGGAACCCAGGACGACCCGCTTGGTGTCGGCATCGCGCGCGGCGGCGAGCAGGTCATACGTCACCCCGACGTTGACGTCGTGGGCATCGCGCGGCCGCTCGGCCGACGCCTGGGTGCGGACCGCGGCCAGATGGACGACGACGTCGGCGTCGGCGACGAGGGAGGCGATCGCTGAGAGATCTCGCAGGTCTGCCAAATGTGCCGACACCCCATCGAGTTCGCCAAGCTCGTTCAGTCGGGATTCGCCGCCCGCGTCGGTGGCGACAACTTCTGCGCGAGGATCGGTAGCCAGGAGCTCTACCACGTGAGAGCCGACGAACCCTGCCGCTCCGGTCACGAGAACACGCCGGGGCCGTTCAACTGGCGGTGAAGTCGGTCGGGTGCTGTCCATGGGTGCCTCCAAGCGCAGGACGCGCGTACGGCGGCGGACCGGCAATACGCGGAGCCTGTTAGTAAAGGATGTGATTTTCCTCGGGTAACAATACCAGTATTGTCTGACAAATAAAGGGTAATTATGTAAGCGAATAGCGGAGCACGAAGTCGAGGTGCTCACGCATGGCAGCTCCGGCCTTCTCGGCGTCGCCTGCCTCGATCGCCGCCTCGATCGCGATGTGCTGTCGCACCGTCTTCTGTGCGACATCTGGTGTGACGTCAAGGAACTGGGCCGGGTGCGTTGCGTCGTGCACGGAAGCGATGAACGCGGCCAACAGGCGATTGCCTGATGCGTAGCCGATCGCAGTGTGGAAACGCAGGTCGAGGTCCGGGATCTCTGGATCATCGATGGCGATGTTCTTCTGCTGCTCGATGACGTCCTTCATCGTGGCGATGTCGGCTTCGCTTCGGTTGCGGGCCGCCCACTCCGTAGCGGGGATCTCGAGAACGCGGCGGACCTCGGTGATCTCGTCGATGTTCAGCGCGCCGATGCGAACGATGGTATCCATCGACTCGCTGAGCATCCGGCTGAGAGAGTCCGGCGTCACCGTATTCACGAAGCTGCCACCAGCAACGCCCGGAATCTTGCGGATCAGCCCCGCGCTCACCAGCGCTCCGAGTGCTTCTCGAACCGTGGGGCGGCTGACACCGAACTGCTGAGCCAGCTCGGTCTCGGGCGGAAGCTTCTCACCCTGTGTGAAGCGCCCGTCCAGGATCGCCTCGCGCAGCTGGCCCTCCACCTGGTCCCGCGGGCGGGTCACCTGCAGCGCCTTGAACGTGTTGCTTTCGGTGGTCGATGTCATCGGGTCTCCAGCCTGCTTCGTACGCGTCATGTCAGGTCAGCTGACACTTCACCTGTCCTACAGCGTCCATGCTGCAAATAGTCATCGCCTGCAGATCATTAGCCTGTTCGATCTGCCGATGGTTCGTCAGCCGTTGCTAATCAGACTCTGAATAATCTGACAGTATTCTGTCTGTAGAATACTATGCTACCTGTAAACGTTCCCAGCTACTACTCTCACACAACTTCAACTGCTGCCCGATTCACTTCGTCGGCGGAGAGGCGGGGCTCTAGTGCGGCCCGTGCCGGGATCAGAGCAGGCTGTAGAACTGGCGGGCCGATCCTCCGAACATCAGCTCCCGCTCCTCCCGTGATGCCGAACTCGCGAACCGCTTGTAGGCATTCCAGAGCACGCGATACGACGTGCCCATCTTGTCGACCGGGAAGTTGCTCTCGAACATGCAACGCTTCGCGCCGAACTCCTCGACGCACACCTCGAGCCAGGGCGACCAGAGACGAGCCAGCTCGTCGGAGCCGGGAGGTTCCGGCGCGGTGAGGTAGTCGTACATGGCTCCGCGGGCCACGAGCCCCCCGATTTTGCACCAGACGTTCGGCCGCTTCGCGACCTGCCGAATGCCGTCCCGCCATAGGTCGAACTGGCCTGATTGGTCCGACGCATAGCGGCCGTACCCCAGAGGGCCACCGCTATGGTTTATCACGACTTTCAAATCCGGAACAGCATCCGCCAGTGCCGCGACGTCGTCCAATTGGGTATGAAACAACCAGGCATCGAGGGTGAGCGAGTTTCGGGCCAGGACACGAGCCCCGTCAAGGATCTTTGCTTCTCGGAGCATCCCGGGTCGTTTCCCGGACTGCGTGTTCGCGATCTCTGGGCTCGCATCCCATCCGGTGCTGAACCGGACACCTCGAAATCTCCCGCGACCAGCCGCCATGTGCTCTGTCAGAACCGGCTCGACTGCGGCACCCAGTGTGAGGTCGGCGAATCCCACGATGCCGGCCACCACGTCGACTCCGACGCTCGACGAACCGGCCGCCGCGGCTACGTACTCGGTCTCCCCGACCGGCCGCAGTTCGACCGGTCCAGAATCGCGGTAGCCGGCTCCGCATTCCACATAAACCGTGGCCTCGACGTGGTGACCGGACTGGATGTCCGCCTCGAAGCCGGAACGATCGTAGACGTACGGGTGCTCCCAGAGATGGTGATGGGAATCGACGATCGGCAGGTCCGGTTCGAACACCGCCTCTGCCGACTGCTTCGCCAGCCACTCGTCAGACGGTTCGAAGATCGTGCCGAACTCAGTCGGCCGTCCGTGCTCGGAGAGCTTGTAGAAGCGCGCGTCCAGTGCCATGCCTACCCCAGCCATCCGGTTATCAAGGCGGACTCAGCCATTCGATCAGACCTCGCCGCGCGCCGCCGCGACAGCACGCGACTTCCGTGCCGCAGGGTCGAGAAGGATCGCGCCGATCAGACCGGCCGTGCAGATTCCCATGAGGAAGATTGCTGCGTACCAGGGCGTGCCGCCGCCTGCCCCGACGAGGGCCGCCATGACGATCGGCACCGGCCCCGACAAAAGCGCCGCGGATACCTGGTAGGTGATGGCAGAACCTGTGTAGCGAAGCTCCGGCGGGAAGACGGTGGTGAAGAGCAGCGCGGTAACCGAATACGCCACTCCATGGCCGATTCCCAGGCCGATGATCATTGCCGCGATGATGGCGATGGGGTTGCCTGTGTGAATGATCCAGAAGACCGGAATCGGAGCGACCGCCAGCAGTGTCAGGGCACAGAGGAACACTCGCTTCGGGCCGATACGGTCGGAATTCCAGCCGACAATCCCCACACAGGCCAGGTGAACCAATCCCGCAACGATAACTGCCATCAGCACGGTCGTCTTCGCCAAGCCGGCCTCGGCCGACCCGTAGTTCACCGCATAGGTGCTGTACGCGTAGAAAGCCGCACCGAGTCCACCGTTTGCGAATCCGAGCGCCAGCATCGTCCGCCAGTGGTTGCGAATGACTTCCCTCGCCGGGTTGCTGACGAGAGCGTTCTCTGCCTTCTTCTCCTCGAACACCGGCGATTCTTCCAGCTTTAGCCGAATGAACAGCGCGATCGGGAAGATCAATGCACTGACCAGGAACGGAATACGCCAGCCGTAGCTCTCCAGCGCGTCCTCGGGCATGAAGTAGGCGGCCAGGCTGACAAGGTTGGCCCCCACGAGGGCCGCCGGAATACCCATCTGAGCGACGCTGGTGTAGCGCCCGCGCAGGTGTGGCGGCGCATGCTCAATCGACATGGTGGCGACGCCGGAGAACTCACCACCGGCCGACAAACCTTGAATCATCCGGAACAGGACAAGCAGCAGCGGGGCCCAGAAACCTATCTGATCGTATGTGGGCAGCAGGCCGGTCGCGATCGTGGCCACACCCATGCCGATCAGGGTCATGAACAGTACCGACCGCCGGCCAAGACGGTCGCCGAGGTGGCCGAAAATGAACGCACCCAAGGGCCGCATGAGCCACGCCGACGCGAAGGTACCGAAGGCAAACAAGGTGCCGACGGTGGGGTTGTACGTAGGGAAGAAGAGCTTGTTCAGCACCAGAGCGGCTGCGACGCCGTAGACGAAGTAGTCGTACCACTCGAGCGCGGTACCCAGGAAGAGGGCCGTGCCGAGCCTGGCAAAACTCGTCTTACGAGGTGGGGACGATTGGCCGGATATCGCATCTGGTTGCATAGTGCTCATGATTCTGCCTTCAGGTTTGGGATGGAGAAGTAAGCGCGAGGCACAAACTCGACCTGCCGATATTTCGCCGCGAGGGCACGAGAGTACCGACGCCATTCTGATTGAGAGCTATTGCAGTGGTGCGCATTTGCTCTGAAGCACTGCGATACGCGGATCTACGGCTTCGCCGGACATCGCACATGCGGGTTGCGAGCAGACATGCCAAAAGCCGGTAGACGAACACGTTCGTCCCCGCTGACGTACAGCCGAGCTCCGTGTCGGTGGACCTGAGAACAGAATAACTACTTGCTGCCCCCAACCGTTCGACCAGGCGCGACCCGGTGAATCCAGAAGCGACTACGAGTACAACTTCCCTCGGTGTCACAGTGGCTTCTCCTACTCATCTCGCGTGGCCCGTCGGGTCTTCCGGTGCCCGATGCCGAGATCCCCCATGTATCGCTCGTGCGCTGCGCTTACTGGCATGAGGGGCTGTGATTGCGCTCACTAGATGAATTAGTAGACCAGACTATTATCTGACTGTCAAACATCTGGCAATGTCTCACCTGTTACTCCCAGCACGGCTTGTCGCTTGGCAACGCCTGAGACTCATAACCATCGAGCCGCGAGAACGGCCCGAACGGGCCTCCGCGCCGATACGGCCGAACAAGGTTGTGGTGTCCGACAGCACGTGCACGTTTATGCGGCCTTCGTGCTCGAAGTTTTCCCGACGGACCAGGATGTTCGGCGCCGGCACCTTGCACCCGAACCGTGGCATGCAGTACCTGGCCGTCCGCGACAGCGAACACCTAAGCGCGGTCGCCAACACGCCCAGCGAAGGTGTTCGGGTGATGGGCCAGGCGCGCGATGATGAGGCGTGCCTGATGATCTCGATGAGCCGAAGCCGCCGGTGGACAAGACGTTCCGAGCGTTTGACCCGGATCAGGGTTTGTTGCTGCCGCCGTCGCTCGACGACTGGCTGCCCGCCGAGCCTTTGGCCTATCGCAGAACTCGTCGACGAGCACCTGGACCTGTCCCGGATCCGCTCCGCGTACACCGAGGGCCGTGCCGCCCCACTACGATCCGCGACTGATGGTGCTCATCCTGCTCAACGGCTGTACCACCGGAGTGTGCTCGTCCGGGTCGATCGAACGCAAATGCACCGATGACGTGGCTGTTCCGGTGCTCGGAGCGGGGCGGCAGACTATCGGGCGATCACCCGGGTCCGCAAGCGGCGCCTGTCCACGCTCGAGCACCTGTTCGTACAGGCGTTGGCGCTGTGTCAGGCCGCGGGCATGATCAGGCTGAGTCGTCGGAGGGGACGAAGTTGCGGACGAACGCCTCCAAACGCAAGGCGATGAGCTACGCCCGCATGCCGGAGAGGAGAAGGTCCTCGCCGCGAGGTCTCGACGAGGCCGAAGACGCCAAGTCGGCGAGAACCGGCGTGGCGACGAGCTGCCCGAGGTATCGCGGCGTCGCGAACCCGGCTGGCGACGATCCGGGAGGCGAAGGCCGCCCCCACGGAAGAGGCTCGACAGGCGGCACGGGAGCGGACAGGGACGACGGCTGACCGGCGACGGGGCCTCCGCGCAGTGTTGCAACGCGGAGGTCGTGGTCGACGAGAAACCTCAGGGATCGTGGCCACCGACGTGAACACAAATGCCGTCGATGTCGGCAATCTGATGCCAACGACCGAACAGACCGGCGGCGAAGACCGGGCAGGTCCCGGACCAGGTCCGTGCCACGCCGGCTACTGCTCGGCCGACAACCTGGACCGCGCCGCCGATTTTCGCCGACGAACACGGCACCGAGTTCTATGTCGCGAGCGGGCATCTGTGCCGTGGCGACCCACCAGCGGCGTCCTCGCGGGCGAATCCGCAAGCCCGCGAACGGCAAGCAGCGAATGGCCTGCAAACGGGCTACCCGGATGGGTCGGGCGGCATACGCCCGCCGGAAGGTTACGCCGGGCCCAACACCGCCGGCCGTCCCCACTGCAAGCCAGCCCGTCGCGCTATACGACTAGGACTAATCAGGACAGGCTAGAGCCGGGGAAGCACGCGTGCCTCTTCTTCGAACCCGTACACCGACTTGACTTCGAGGTACTCCTCCAAGCCGTAGACGCCCATCGAGCGGCCGATGCCCGATTCCTTGTAGCCACCCATCGGTGTCGTCTGATTGGGACTGGAACCGTTGTAGCAGATACGACCCGCGCGAAGCCCGGATGCGAACTCGTACCCGCGCTTGCGGTCCTCGCTGAACACGTAGCCGCCAAGTCCGAAGATCGAATCGTTGGCAATCTCCAATGCTTGTTCCTCTGTGCGGTACGGCATGACGACCAAAACCGGACCGAAGATTTCCTCCTTGGCCAAGGTCATGTCGGGAGTGACGTCCGCCAGGACGGTGGGCTTGCAGTAAAATCCGCGGTCGAAGCCGTCGATTCGCCCCGGGCCGCCGGTGACGAGCCGCGCCCCTTCCCTCAGTCCGATCTCGATATGACGCTGAACACTGTTGAACTGCTGCGCGTGAACGAGCGGTCCGTGCGTGGTGTTCGGGTCGCTCGGGTCGCCGACACGCATTAGGTTGATCGCGTCGACCAAGAAGGGAAGGATGTCCTCCACTTGACTCTCGTGCACCAGCAGCCGGCTCGGCGCATGGCAGGACTGGCCGGAGTTCGAGAAGCCGCGCTGAATGTTGAAATGTGCGGCCTTCTCCAGATCACCGTCGGTCAGCACGATGTTCGCGGACTTGCCACCCAACTCCAGGCAGGTTCGCTTGACAGTCTGAGCGGCGGCCTCGCCCACCTGACGTCCCGCGGTGGTCGAACCGGTGAACGAGATCATATCTACGTCCGGGTGCCGCGAGAGCCGGTCGCCCACCACACTGCCACGACCGACTACCAGGTTGAATACACCCGGCGGAGTTCCCGCTTCATGCATGACTTCTGCCAGTGCAACGCCCGAGGCGGGCGATGCATCCGATGGCTTAAGCACCATTGTGCAACCCGCAGCGATTCCGTAGATGACTTTGATGACGGAGGTCTGAATTGGCCAATTCCATGGTGAGATGAGGCCGCACACGCCGATCGGTTCTCGTCGAATGATGGTGTCGTCGAGTTGCCGTTCAAACTCGTAATCTCGGATCACGTCCCGCGCGACTCGCATGTGACCGGCCGAGGACTTCACCTGTCCTTTGAAGGAAACGGGGATGCCCACTTCTTTGGCGATCAGCTCGGACAGCTCCGTCTCGCGGCGCTCGTAGGCCTCGATAATGCGGTCGATGAGCTCGATGCGCTCATTGACCGAGGTCCTGGAGAAGCGAACGAACGCTCTCTTCGCTGCCGCTACTGCGAGGTCCACATCCTCGACTCCGCCGCCCGAGGAGACAGTCGCCCACGGCTCTTCCGTCGCCGGGTCGATCAAGGGGCGGGTGCCCGGGATGGACGGCGAGACCCATTCGCCGTCGATGTACAACTTGTCGAAGTGGTCCATTGACTTCCTCCAAAGCGAGCAGAATTGCTTAATGTCAGACTAAATATCTGCCTGCTTGCTGTCAACCTTTTTCCAATTCCAGAAGGACGGCACCCGCAACACCGTCGGTACTGATTCCCATCCCAGTACCACTCTGCATGCAGGCGGGGTTGACCGTCTACAGCGTCGAAGCTATGACGTGGGTACCGAAAGCCGGCCCGCGGACCACCGCCACCCGTTGCCGCGCGGAGCGGTGGGGTGAATAACGGGGTCGCTACGTGATACAAACGCGGATACACACATCCCCACGTAGGACAGCACCCAGTCCGATGCGAATCTGCAGCCACAATGAGCTCACTGCGGCTGCGACCTCCTCCCCATCGGGACACGTCACGTTTCATTCCAGTGCCTGTCCACCAGCGGCTTCCAATTCCCATGCCGCGGCCGCTCGCGCGGTCGCCAGCCTGATACCGGAGGCGCCGCCGGTGAAATGCCATGCGGTCGGTGAAGTCATAGATTGGATTCATCGTGCTTCTCCACGGTCGAGGTTGCCGACCGGGCGGGTGAGTTCATGTAGTCGGCGCCGAGAAACTAGGGCCCCCACGGACGGATTGACGAACAATGCATCTATAGGCAATAGTATGACACTCTTCACTTAGGTCAGTCAGTTTCACTTGATGTCAGAAAGTGTGTCTAGGTCAATGCGCCTGCAGGTCACGTACCGGCGCCTGGCGCGCTACCCATGCGGCGTGGATGCTGATCGTCTTATCGCTGCAGTGGCACGTGCCAGCCGGGGGGGCGACGCCATTTGGGTGGCGTCTGCGCCGGCGGGTGTTCTCGCACTTGCCACGTTCGGTTTCGCGAGCGGTCCGATCAGCTACCGTACCGGTGTCTCCTCCTCGCTGACCGGTCTAAGATGCTCCGCTACCTCGCTGGAGCGTCCGTCCGTCTTGCGCGTGAACGCATGTTTTTTCGTCGGAGTGGTTTGTTGCGATCGTGGGGCGGCAGTACTCCAACCCATCCCGCGTGCCACTGGGTCGCCGAAGTCGAATCCAACCCAAGGGCAGCGCGAGCTCTCGGCATCCGAGTTGCAACTCGTACGGCTATCGAGTGTTGCGTCTCAAGTGCCACAACGGATTTCGATGTCGAAACACGCCACGGTGGCCCTCGACAGCAACATCGTCGCGCTGCGCGTCGAGGTAGCCTGCGGCCCAGTGCCGGTCAACCCGTCCGCACATTAGGGTAAGCGTCGAGTTGAATCAGGTGTGATCAGTCTTTCTTGTACAGAACAGTTTTCGGAGGCGAAAATGAGCTCGACCATCCAAGGGCTACCCGAGGGCAGCATCGTGCCGGATGCTGAAGCGCAGCGCCGGCTGGACACCGGCGAATGGTCGGTCACCTCGTTGAGTACGTTTCTCGACGATGCGGTAATCAAGTACCCCCAGCGGGTGGCGGCGGTAAGTGTTGACCACCATGGTCGGGCGGTACGGGAAATGACGTTCGCGGAGCTGGACGAGATGAGCCGCAGGGTCGCGGCGGGGCTACAGGCGCGGGGAGTGCGTCCCCGTGACGTGGTGACGGTGATGATGACGAACTCGGCAGAGTTTCTCGGGATCGTCTACGGCATCCTGCGGGCGGGTGCGACGTACTCGGGAATTCCGATCACGTATGGGACCCACGAAGTCGAATTCATGACCAAGACAACCGGCACAAAGATGCTGATCGTGTCCCGCTTCCACGGCGGTCGCGACGTGGTGTCCACGGCGATACCCGCCAGGGTGCGCGACGACGAGGGACTGGAGGTCGTGATCGTCGGCGAGCCAGTGGGTGGCACCGTCACGGTCGACTCGTTGATGGGCCCGGCCGACGCGTTCGAGCCGGTTCCCGTCGACCCGCTTGGGATCGCGCAGCTCGCCTTCACGTCGGGAACGACGAGCGAACCGAAGGCCGTGATGAATCTGCACGCCACGCTTGATGTGGTGGTTCGCGGCTGGGCCGCCCATGTCGGGCACGACTCACTCGGGCAACCGATGCGCAATCTCGTCATGTCGCCAGTCGGACATTCGACCGGATTCTTCTGGGGAGCCCTGCTGACGGTGTACCTCGGAGGCACGGCGGTCTTCGTGGAGAAATGGAGCCCGGAAGTCGGGGCACAGATCATCCACGGGGCTCGCATCACCTGCATGGTCGGCTCACCGACTTTCCTGATCGACTTGCTGCGGACCGCCGGCCTCACCCGAGAGGAGGCTGACACGCTCGCACTTATCGTCGTGGCCGGTGCGCCGATCCCGCGGCCGCTGATGGCCGAGGCGGAGCGAGCGCTCGGATGCGCGGTGATTCCCGCGTGGGGTATGACCGAGTTCGGTATTGCGGTCTCCGGCCGGCCGGGTCTCGGGAACATCAACCGTGAGACCGATGGTGTGCGGCTCGACAGTGCCGAGATCAGCATCCGCGATCCCGAGGGTGCCGAGGCGCCCGACGGCACCGAGGGTGCCTTGTGGCTGCGCGGTACGGGCATGTTCGTCGGGTACTACCACCGTCCTGAGGCGACGCAGGAGGCATTCGACGGCGAGGGTTGGTTCGCGACCGGCGACACCGCGGTGCGTGATTCGCAAGGGTCGGTGACCATCACCGGCCGCACCAAAGACATCATCATCCGTGGAGGCGAAAACATCCCGGTGGGCTCAGTCGAAAGCCTGATCTTCCGGCATCCCGGGGTGACCGAGGTGGCGGTCGTCGGTTATCCCGACGAGCGGCTCGGTGAACGAGCATGTGCATTCCTGCGTTGTCAGGCGGGCACGTCGTTGAACGTCGACGAACTCCGGATCTTCTTGACCGAGTCCGGCCTCGCCAAGCGGTACTGCCCCGAGCGGGTGATAGTCGTCGACGATATGCCGAAGACCATGAGCGGAAAAATCCGCAAGGTCGAGCTGCGCGAGCGACTCGCCGTCGGAGCGTCCGCACAGCCATCCGGAACCGTCAGCACGTGATTCTAGATGGCTCAATCTGCACCAGTAACCTACTCGACTTTCACTTTGATTGAAGGTGTTTGATGTCCGGGTCTCCCTCCGCTGCCGACGTGAGACGCGTGGGTCTTGCCAGCCTGATGGGCACGACGATCGAGTACTACGACTTCTTCGTGTACGGCACAGCAGCTGCGCTGGTGTTCGGTCAGGTCTTCTTTCCGACCTCGAATCCCCTGACCGGGACCCTCCTGTCGCTCGCGACATTCGGCGTGGCATTCGTGGCACGCCCGCTTGGTGGAATCATTTTCGGCCATCTCGGGGATCGTTTGGGGCGCAAGGCCGCTCTGGTGACAACCTTGTTGATGATGGGGGTCGCGACCGTCGCGATCGGGCTGGTTCCCTCCTATGGTGCTATCGGGATCGCGGCGCCGATCCTGCTCGTCGTCCTTCGGTTCGTGCAGGGCATCGCGCTGGGAGGTGAGTATGGCGGGGCGGTCTTGATGACAGTCGAGCACAGCCCGCCCGGCAAACGCGGCTTCTACAGCTCCTGGGTGCAGACCGGCGCCCAGTTCGGACTGATTATTGCCAATGTCGTGTACCTGATCGTCGGATCGGCGATGGGCGACGAGGCCTTCCTGAGTTGGGGATGGCGTATCCCGTTCTGGGTCAGCAGCCTGCTGGTGATTCTTGGGCTGATGATCCGGCTGCGGCTGGAGGAAAGTCCCGAGTTCAAGGCTCTCAAAGAGTCCAACGACATCCTTCCTGCCCCTATCGTGGTCGTCTTTCGTCATCACATGAAAGAAGTTCTGTTGATCGCCGGCGCCGCCGTCGGCAATTCCGTGACGTTCTACGCGGCGACTGTGTTCGGTCTGTCTTACGGGGCCACAAAAGGCTTCAGTCGCAACGAGATGCTGGTGATCATCATCGTGGCGGCGGCGTGGGTCATCGCGGCGAGCATCTTCGTCGGCGCCCAGAGCGACCGCTTCGGCCGAAAGCCGATTTTCATCGTGGGCAACCTGGCGATCGCCGCGACGGTCTTCGGATGGATGAAGGCTATCGACACCGGTAACCCGACTGTGGTGTTGATCGCGTATTTGGTTCTGCTGACCGGCTATTCGATGACATGGGGGACCATCGGTGTCTTCTTCGCGGAGGTGTTCCAGGGTGCAGTCCGGTACACAGGCCTGTCGCTCGGATTCACCATCGGGGTCATCGTCGGTGGCGCAGTGACGCCCCTGGTTCTCACCAAGCTCGTAGCCGACACGTCGTCGGCGATGCCAGTAGTGCTGTGGGTCGCCGGATCGACGATCATCTCAGCCCTGTGCGCCATTCCCATGAGGCAGATCGACGACGACGCGGGAGGGGTCGGTACCACGCCCAGTCGAACCGGTCGAACGGCTCCACAGCTTTGACAGCAGCACCCATCTATTGCAAACTGCCATAGTACGTCCCAAGAGGTTTCGTCGGTCCCCGTAGGGCCATCGCTGTGGTCGCTGCAAGAGAACTGTCGCCAGGAGCCTTCATCGAAGGACATGCGACGGGGGCATCATCGAGGTCATCGAGCGATTCCGCGTCAACATCTCCAACGAGTATGAGAACGCATTTCCCGGGCGCAGTCCATGGAAGCGCTCAGCTCGACGGCCGACATTGCCGACTACCGTGCTGTCGTGGGGGGCCGCCCACACGTTCGGTCGGTTCTTCACCGGTCAGGTCATCGCCGCGGGCAAGTTCCCACCGGCCAAGGTTCTGATCGCAGGACCCGGTGTCGCCGCGAGCAGCCTCGGTGCGATCGTGCGTACAACCGATCCCGAATAAGAGAGGACCGAGATGCGCACTACAGCAGACTCTTCCGTATCGTCCCGGCTTCCCATGACTTGGTTCTGGGACTGGCAGCTCCGAGCACGCTGCCGCGGGATGGACATCAATGTCTTCTTCCCCCTGGATGACGAGACGCGCGGTGACCGTCTTCGTCGAGAGCGCGTTGCCAAGCAGATATGTCTCGGCTGCCCCGTCCTACGCGAGTGCCGCAGCTACGCTGTGGCGTCGCTGGAAGGAAGCGGGATCTGGGGTGCCACTTCCGAAGTTGACCGCCGGTACCTGGCCCGCTCGTCGCCTCGGCGGACCGGCGATCCAAAAACCACCCACCCACGAGTGCCGCCACAGCATTCGGCGCCAAGAGGATTACGCAGGCTCACCGGGTGAACAGCCTCGCCGAGTAGCGTGAGTGCATATGTGGGCAGACGCGAGCCCGTCCTCGACCATAACGAAGGCTCAGACAGGTCGCACAACTTTGGACGATTGAACGTAACGCGCATCATTCACTTCGTTCGTCGGCGACGATTACCGTTCTGGCTACGCGGTTGAATCTAGTTGCTAACGAATCGCGTGCTGGCCAATTCGCGAGACCTCCGCGTGGGAGCGCCCTCGGGAGAGGAGGCGAATACCACTGATCGATGGGTCGTTTCAGGGTCTGCTGATCGTTGTCGCCTCTTCGTCGCGATGGATTAATATTCGCCAGCTTGACGAGTATGGTTAATGACTTACAATTATCTAAGTGGGTCCACCATGCCAACGGTAAACGTGACGCATAATATTCCCGTTGATCAGCCCCGCCCGGAGCTTTACAGCTCGGAACTCCACGGCTGGTGGGTAGTTCGTTGCTTTTGCAGAGGTGACTGCACCACTCAGTTCGATCGATAGGAGCGCGATGCCCGAAGGCAACCAGAGAAAGTACCTGGAGCAACAAGGACTCGGTGCATGTTCCACGTCGCCGCCCCTCTCCAGCGCCGGTACACGTATGGCCGACATCCCAGTAGCTCTACGTAAGCACGGGAGGGATTGGCGTTATCGTCGACGCGCAGAACTGCGAAGGGCACTCTTGGGACTTCCCCACCCAAGCGCTGATCCACAGGATTTCATTGGATTCGCCCACTCCTGGCTGCCGTATGGCGGCGCGCCGGACGAGGACATCTTTGAGAAGTTCGGGATGACACGTACACGCTTTATCGAACGACTCTGGCACACAATTCGGGAGTCTCATGCCGATCCACGTCTCTCTGCGAGGTTGGCCGCCGTTTACCGTCCACCTGGCACAGGTTGGAGAAAGCCAGTAACGACTGGCACAGGTTGAGAAGCCAGTAACGAACGACCCGAATGACTTTCTGAGAAACTGAATAGCACGACACGAAACGTGTTACAACGTTGATGATTAAGAAAAAGCCTTGTACGCGACGCGTGACCTAGATACTTCGAGAGCAACGGATCGCGCGCAGACTGCCCGGTCGGCTCCTGCGTAAGCCCGAACAGACGATCTGGTTACGTGACTCAGCGGTTACCGTAGCTCATGTGCGTTGCCTCGTAGCGGTTCTGCCGTTGCTTCGTGGCGGTCCCCGTGGACATCGGTGTGTTGCGCGAGGGTATCCAGTCCGCGACCTCGTCGGCGGACAGGTACCACGGCGGTGAGCCGGCGTTCTCCTCGATGCGGGAGGTGCAATGGGGTTCCGGGAGATTGGGACGATCCAGGTATGCTGTGCGAGCAACCGGCCAGGGGCAGCCTGCCCGGGGTGACGTCCTTGCACCGAGTCCGTTGACGTGCTCGACGAGGGTTGCGTTCGCGGTCGGATTCTTCTCGGTGAGCCGTGGGACCCTGTTGCGCACATCCCGTCGGTAAACGTCGTTGTGGAGCGCACGGTGCCGGCGAGGAATCCATTGCCGAGCAGACTGAACGGGACCAGTCCGATTTCAGCCCGGTCCGGGTTGGCAGATTCTCCCCGTGTCCACAGCAAGTACTCGCTGCAGGACGGCGATCCGCTGATGTCACGGAAGATTCCTCGGAAAGCCCGAAGTGCCGCACCTTGCCCTCATGGATCAACTCCCCTACGGTCCCCACGACGTCCTCGACAGGCAGGCACATCTGAGTCGACGCGGTGCTGGTAGAA
Organism: Rhodococcus sp. IEGM 1307; assembly: GCF_030056915.1. Classification (NCBI taxonomy): domain Bacteria; kingdom Bacillati; phylum Actinomycetota; class Actinomycetes; order Mycobacteriales; family Nocardiaceae; genus Rhodococcus; species Rhodococcus sp. IEGM 1307. The sequence continues at coordinate 92,879 of NZ_JASHKW010000023.1, read as the reverse complement.
CAGGTGCTTCGGTGACGCCTCGGGGATGCGACGTATCCGCTCTGGTCGGCTCGAGACGGAACCGTGTTGCCTTCGATGCGCCAACCACTTCGTGGCAATTACGACCTGGTCACGAAGCGGTTCAACTACCTCATTGACGTTGGGCTGCGGGTCGACGCGACCACATCTAATCCTGCGGTAGGCCGATCGCCAGGGGATCACGTTGGCGAGCACGGTCTCTACGATTCCCCGGCGACAGGGCAGCATCACGGGCCCCGGTAGTCCCGCACCGTGCGCAGCCGACGGCCGACCGTGGTGATTCGCGGCACCGCACCACCCCGTAGCAGGTCGTCGCGACCCGAGGGAGTTCTCGTCGAGCGCCCTTCCTGTAGTGGTGGTTCACAGGGGGTCCATCGAAGGCAATCTAGAAGCTCCCGGCCACCGGACGCGCTGGGTGGTTCGATGCATAGGGAGCCAGACCAAGCCGGACTGGCGATAGGTCGCCTGATGACAACATGCGCGAGCTCATGCCCCCTACGGGGACCGCTTTTGTACGGCCTGCATCCTGTCGGAGCAGGTCAGTGCACGGGAGCGTTTGTCGCACACCTGCCCCACTCGGGTTCTGGGAATTTCAGTCTCCGGATCGACTCGCGACGTTCCATTTGTCTCGCCCCAGCGCATCCATCGACTACAATCTACAATACTGTCATATCTTTTACGTAGTCTGCGTGGGATGTAGGGGAGCCAGATGTTTACACCACAGCAAAAGAGATTCCCGCCGAGGTGATCGCGCACCCCTTGGAGGACGCCTGCATCTGCGAGACTGTAGGACAATTGCCGACCGCCGAACGGTCGCGCGTCCAACCACAACTGGAGACCCGATGGCATCTACCGCAAACAAATCCTTCAAGGCGACGCAGGTCACCCGGCCGCGAGATCAGGTGGAGGCACAGCTCCGGGAAGCGATCTTAGACGGTCGTTTCGCGCAGGGCGACAAGCTTCCGCCCGAGACCGAGCTCGCTCAGCTGTTCGGTGTGAGTCGACCCACCGTTCGCGAGGCCCTCGGCGCCCTCGTCAGCTCTGGGCTGATTCGCAAGATCCCTGGCGTCGCTGGCGGCAGTTTCGTCAACACCGTGACGCCCGACTCTCTGAGCCAGATGCTCAGCGAGTCAATGGACACTATTTTGCGAATTGGCGCGCTAGACGTCGACGAGATCACCGAAGTCCGTCGTGTTCTCGAGATCCCCGCCGCGCAGTGGGCGGCGCGCAACCGCAGCGATGAGGATATCGCCACGATGCAGTCAGTCATTGACCAGCAGAAGAAGATCACCATCGACGACCCGAACATTCCGGAATACGACCTGCGTTTCCACACCTCCATCGGTTTCGCCTCCGGCAATCGCCTGCTGGCCGCATTCATCGCCGCGGTGCACAACGCCACCCATCCAGCGCAGTTCCTCGAGGTCACCCGCGATGTTGCACAAAAGACAGTTCGGCAGCACATCGCCATTGCCAAGGCCATCGAGTCAGGCGACGCGGACAAAGCTGGGGAGGAGATGCGCAAGCATCTTGACTTCGTTCTTCGCTACTCACTACCTTGCTGATTCTCGAGAACTGCGTGAAAGTCTTCCGAAGTTAGTTGTTGTCCGACAAGTAAGTTGCAGTTTGCTCATCCGCCGCCAAATGACCCGTCGCCCGGTGGTAGGGCAGCGAGGGGACCGCAGCCGCGGTCCCCTCGCTGCGACCGTTGACTGGCCACTATCCGGGTGCCAGTAAGCGACGTCGGCTACCGATCGGGCTCTCCGATTCGGTGCAACCGGCCTGGAAGCGCCGCTGATGACTCACTTGAACGATGACAGTGTGGACGTGGTCGATATCCCTGCGAAGCTGGCCGCGCGGGGGGCGGCTGCTCTCCAGCAGTCACGGCCAAGAGAAGTCCGGTCGACGCTTCGAGTTCCGTTTAGCAGAACCGGACCTTCGACATGCATGTCCATGCCCGACGAGCCCTCGAAGCGGATACGTTTACCACCGACCATATTGTTGATCAGCACACTGAATTTCGGCTCCGGACTGCCATCAGCGCGAGCAGCAGCTCTCGGCCCTAGGGAGGCGAAGGATGACCCGATCAATTCCTCGGTTCAGGTTCGCCCAGAACAGACTGGCGCCGGCGCGGTCCAGCGGCCACCGGTCGGCATCGCTGCCGCGAACTCCGTGCAACGGGCCTCCACTCCACGCCGTCGCTCATCGGCGGGTCTATGGTCGGTAGTCGTTCCAGTCGATCTATACCCCCGGCTCGAGTTCCCGCCTCTGCCTCCCTCTCACCCGGCAGCCGTCTCGCGCGCCGCGGTAAGTCGGGTGTCCCGGGCCACGAGCATGCTTTGTACCTGGTTAGTCCCGTCATAGATCTCTGCGATCTTCGCATCGCGCAGCCGACGTTCCGCGCCGACCGAGACTCGGTCACCGTCGGGACCGAGCAGTTCGACACAGCTCGCCGCAACCCTGGTACCCAGGGTGGTGCAGTGCATCTTCAGCAGTGAGACCTCGGCGACCGGTTCGTCTACGCTCTGGTCGACCTGATCGGACACCGACATCAGCATGGCGCGGGCGGCGGTGATCTCGCCGCGGAGACGCGCAAGGTCGAACTGCAGATCCTGCGCTTCGGCGACCTTGGACGACAGCAAATCACGCTCCATTGCCCAGGCAACGACGGAGTCGAAGGCGCCCTGTGCGAAGCCGACGCCCTGCGCGGCGGCACTGATGCGCGAACGGGTCACCGAACGCAGTAGCAACGCATAGCCTTCGCCCTCAGCGCCCATCCGGGCGGCCACCGGAATCCGGCAATCTTGGAAGGACAACGCAACGGTGGAAGCGCCCTTCTGCCCCAGCTTCTTCATCGGCGTCCCGGCTTCGAATCCCGCAAGTCCCGCGGTTTCCAGCAGGAATGCGGTCACTCCGCCCTTTCCTCGCGAGGGGTCCACCGTCGCGAAGAGGACTATGACGTCCGCTCGATCGCCGTTGGAGATAAAGGTCTTCTCGCCGTTGACGACGTACTCATCGCCCTCGCGACGGGCCACGGTGCGCATCGCCCCGACATCCGAGCCGGCTCCAGGCTCGGTGAGCGCGATCGAGCCGACAGCCGACCCGTCGCAGAGCCGGGGAACCCAGGTCTGGATCTGTTCCGGGGAGCCCTGTAGCTGGATCGGGTGGGCGCAGTGCATCTGCGTCATGTACACGGTAGAGGTGGAACCGCAGGCCGCGGCGATACGAGACAGCGCCTCGGCATAGGTTGCCGTGCTGGTTTCTGCACCGCCCAGGGACTTCGGGGCCAGCATGACGCCGAGCCCGGATTCCGCGAGATCGGCGAGCCCGGCTGTCGGGAATTCGGCGGCGGCGTCGACCGCGGCCGCCTGCGGTTCGATCGTGCGCTCGATCACTCGGTCAACGGCGTCGACCACATCTGGATCGACTGACGCCCACTGTGATTTCATGATTCCTCCCGCTCGAAGATCGGCGCCCGACGCTCGGCGAAGGAGATGATCCCCTCCTGGCCGTCACGCGAGGCGATGGAGATCGCCGCCAGCGCGGCCTCGTGATCCAGTGCGGACGCGGCGAATGCCGGACGCGCGGCATCGAGGATGTTGGCGGTGCCGCGGCGGCTCCCGGTGGCAATTAGTTCGGCCAGACGGCGTGCTTCCGTCGCGGCTTCGGCGGGTGCCAGTGGCGGCACCGACAGCAGGCCGATCTGCCAGGCCCGATCGGCGTCGATCCGCTCGCCTCCCAGCATGAGTAGCAGCGCGGCGGGCTTGCCCACCGACATCGCAAGCCGTTGCGTACCACCGAATCCTGGAATGCAGCCGATACGCGCCTCGGGCAGTCCGAACCGGCTACGACTCGATGCCACCACCAGGTGGCAGGCGAGCATCAGCTCGAAACCGCCGCCGAGCGCGTAGCCGTCGACTTCGGCGATGACGGGGACGACAGAGTCGGCGATCGCCGACATGGTCCGCTGTCCGGCATGGATGAAGGCCTGTGCGTCTTCGATCGGAAGGGCGCGGATCTCATCGAGGTCCGCGCCGGCGCTGAAGGCGCGTTCTCCTTTACCGCGGATCACGATGCAGCCCACCGACGTGTCGTGGCGTGTTCCCTCGACCGTGTCTCGGATCTCGCGCAGCACCTGCGCGTTGAGTGCGTTGAGCTGTTCGGGGCGGCTGATCTCGATGGTCAGCACTCGCCCGTCGTGCGAGGTCTCGATCACGGAACCCACAATGTCTCCCTTCCTACCAGTTCGGAGATGGTCTTCTCATCGAGCCCGATCTCGGTGAGGATCTCGCGGCCGTGTTCGCCGCGCATGGGTGCCGGAATCCGGGCTTGCCGGTCTTCGGGATCGGACGCCAGTCGCCATGGCGCGCCCACGCCGCGGAACACTCCCGCCACCGGGTGCTGGTAGTCGACGATCGCCTTGCGTGCCTCGACTTGTGGGTCGGTAACCACTTCTGACAGGAAGTTGATCCGGCTACAGGGCACCCCGACGTCTTGCAGCAGCTTGAGCGCCTCATTGGAGGACAGTGCGTTCAGGCGTTCCTGGAAGGCTCCGACGACCTCTTCGCGGTTGGCCCGGCGATCGGCATTGGTCGCCAAGTCCTCGCGCTGTGCCAGTTCGTCGAGTCCCAGCGCGGCGCAGGACCGCTGCCAGTGCCGATCGTTGCCGATCGCGACGACGATGGGCCGGTCCGCGGTACGCATCGGCTGGTAGATCGCCACCACCGAATCGGTGCCACCGCAGGGCTTGGGTTCTTCGTCGCCGGCCAGGAAGCTGGCAATGCGCGGCGACATGAATGCCAAGTCGGCCTCCAGGAGAGCGACGTCCACGATCTCGCCTTGGCCGGTCTGCTGCTGACGCACCAGTGCCGCAGCCACCGCGAAGGCTGCAACGGTGCCCGCGGCCACATCTGAGAGCGCGGTGCTGACCCGCTGTGGGACTCCGTCGACGCCGGTCACGCTCATCATCCCGGACCGTGCCTGGGCAATCAGGTCGTAGCCGGGCAGCCCGGCATCCGGACCGGTGAGCCCGAAGCCGGAGAACGCGCAGATCACCAGCTGTGGGAAACGTTCGCGCAGGCCGTCGAGACCGAGTCCGTGCTTGTCCAGTTTCACCGGGTTCAGGTTCTCGATGAAGACGTCGGCGGACTCGAGCAGCTGGAATAGGACCTTGCGGCCCTCCTCCCCGCGGATGTCGAGGCACATGCTGCGCTTATTGCGGTTCACCGAAAGGAACCAGGCTGCCTCACCGTTGAGAAAGGGCGGCCCCCAGCCCCGGGCATCATCGCCCCCCAGAGGTTCGATTTTGATGACGTCGGCACCCATGTCGGCAAGGTACATCGAGGTCGTCGGTGCGGCGTAGGAGGAGGAGATGTCGACGATTCGCACGCCGTGCAATGGCCCGCTGCCTGTACTCATGCTCGTCTCCTTCGCGTCTGCTGATCTGGTTTCGTGTGACGTCATTGGTGCCGTCCCGTCCGCGGACCCAAGCCGCGTTCGGCGACCCGTGCGACGTGCAAGCGTCTGCCGCCGGTGCGCGCCTGGATGCCGATTGCGTCACGCATCAGCCCGGTGAGCGGGTACTCGTCGATGTAGCCGTAGCCGCCGTGCGCCTGAATGGCGTCAATGCACACCGACGTCGCCGCACGTCCGGCGGTGGCGGCGAGGTTGTAGATCGAGGTGCGGTCCTCCAGTGCCCGATCCAGGGCAGTCTCGACTCCAGCCACCGTGAGATCCATGTCGGCGACGAGCGCGCGCAGCCCGGCGAAGGACCCGATTGGCACTCCGAATTGATGCCGTTCGAGCACATAGGATTGGGTCTCTGAGACTGCTCTTCGGGCTACGCCCGCGAGAGCGGCGCCGGTGAGCAGGTCCCACAGGAAAGCGGCCTCGGCTGCGGAGCCTTCGAGGGCGGCGGCACCGTCGGGAATCGTCACCGAGACGAGGTCCGCCCGCTGCAGCCCCGTGCGGGCCTCGTGGTCCACCGACGGTGCCAGATCCGCCCAGGGCACCACGTGCAGGGAGGACGTGGTGCTATCCAACACCACCACCGCGTCCGGTCCCAGGGCGCCGGCCAGCACCGGACGCGATCCCGGAACGGCGAGGGCGAAGGTCGGTTCGGTGGCGGCCTCGGCATCGATGGCACGATCGGCCACGTACCGGCTCGCCAGCACGAACGCCAGCGAGGGATCGGTCTGGGCGACGGTCCGGACGGTGTACGCCAGCCACTGGAGGGCGTCGGGTTCGTCCGCTGTGTCCCGCGCGAGGTCCAGGAGGCCGGTCTCGCTCAGCGAGTTCCGCATGGCAGACAGCGCACTCTCGCCGTCAGCTGCCGAGGCGACGACCTTCGAGACGACCGCGAGAAAGTCTGTGAGCTCTGTGCTGACTGAAGTCACCGGTGGAACCTCGCACGGTCGGGTTCGCGCCGCTGCTCGAAGGACTGCGACATCTCGTCCGCTTCCTGGGTGCTGCGGTAGGCCGTGAGCAGCAGGTCGTGCGCGATGCGCGCCTGCCCGACGACGCCTGAGTGACGACCGGAGAAGGCGGTTTTCAGCGCGCTGAGGGCGAACGGGCCTCGCTGCCGGAGAGTTTGGGCGATCTCGTGGGCATGTGCCACCGGGTCGTCGGCGATGTCGTTAACTAGTCCCATGTCGAGCGCCTGCTCGGCAGTGTATTTGCGGTTGAGGTACCACATCTCCTTGGCCCGTCGCCGGCCGATCGTTTCCTCCAGGTACCAGGTGCCATAACCGGCATCGAAGCTGCCGACCATCGGGCCGACCTGCCGGAATATTGCGTGCGGTGCGGCAACGGTCAGGTCGCAGACCACCTGCAACACGTTGCCCCCGCCGACCGCGTAGCCGTTAACCGCTGCGATGACGGGCTTCGGCATGGTGTCGATGAACTCGTACAGGTCGATCACCGGCATCACGCTGGAGTAGTCCAGCGAGGCAAGCTCCTCGTGTTCGCCGCCGATGCAGAAGAACTTGTCTCCCGCGCCGGTCAGCACGGCGACGTCGATGCTCTTCGTCTCACGCACCATGCGGAAGGCGTCGAGAAGCTCCCTCGCGGTCACGAAGCGGAGCTTGTTGGCGTTTTCCGGGCGGTTTATCGCGATGGTCGCCACCCCTGCATCCACAGTGACGACGATGTCCTCAAATGTCATAGCACTACCACTTCCGCAACGTCGGTCTGACCGTGGCCAGCCCTTCCTAGTTGGTAACTTGTTGACAGCAAGTTATATTATCTTACAGATAGTTGCAAGGGTCCCCACCCTTTTCAGCGAGCCACGAACCGAGGAGACGCGATATGACCACAGCTTCTACCCCGATCTGCGTAATCGGAGCGGGCACCATGGGACGTGGGATCGCACAGGTGGCACTGGCCGCGGGCCATCCGGTGAGCCTGGTCGATCCGCAGCAGGCCCAGCTGGAGGCCGCCGCCACCGAGCTCGCGGCACGCCTCGCCAAACGCCATCCGGAGGTCGCAGCCAACCTGGATGCACAGCTAGGCACATATGCCGCCATCGATCAGGCCCCCAACCACCCGGACACCGTTGTGATCGAAGCCGTCCTCGAGTCGCTGGAAGTAAAGGCGTCGGTATTCGCCGCAGCCGCCAAACACTTTGGCGACCGGTGCATCCTGGCCACCAACACCTCCTCGCTGTCGGTAACCGAGATCGCCGCCCGCTCGCCGCTACCGGATCGCGTGGTCGGATTGCACTTCTTCAATCCGGTTCCGGTGATGAAACTGGTCGAAGTAGTCACCGGCCTGCAGACCGATCCGCAGGTCACGGATCGCATCGACGAACTAGCCGTGACCTGGGGCAAACAGGTGGCGCGCGTCAAGAACGCCCCCGGCTTCATCGTCAACCGGGTCGCACGTGGCTTCTACGGTGAGGCGCTGCGGGTCCTGCAGGAACAGGCCGCCTCGCCCGCCACGCTGGACGCCGCCCTGCGGGGCGCCGGGCAGTTCCGGATGGGTCCGTTCGAACTGATGGACCTGATCGGCAACGACGTCAACGCCGCAGTCACCCGATCGGTGTGGACCGCGTTCAACTTCGACCCACGCTTCGAACCCTCCCGGATCCAGGACGAACTGGTATCCGCAGGCCGCTACGGACGCAAGCGCGGCCACGGCTTCTACTCGTACGCCGAGGACGCGGCCCCTCCGTCTCCGGCTCTCGTCCGCCCCGGCGACCTTCCCGGCACCGTCGGCTTGCGCGGACAGTGTGGTCAGCTGAAGGCGATCATCAGCCGCGCGGACATCGCCGCCGAGCCGCTCGACGGTGACGGCACCGAGCTCGTACTCGACGAGGCGATCGTCATGGTCACCCGCGGACTGACCGCCCACGCCGAGTCCGCAGCGCGGGGAGGGGCGCCGGTGGTGGTGATCGATCGATGGATCTCGGCGGAGAACGCCACCGGGCTCGCGGTGGCCGCGTCGCATCCCGAGGCACTGTCGACGGTCGCGGCGTTACTGGACCGCGCGGGCATTCACGCGTACCCGGTCGACGACGTCCCGGGTCTCATTGCGGCCCGGACCCTCGCGGTGATCGCCAACGAGGCCTGGGAGACGACCCTGCATGGGGTCGCGACCGCCGATGACATCGATGTTGCGATGCGGTTGGGCACCAACTACCCGGCCGGCCCATTCGAGTGGACCGCGGCCTGGGGCACGGGCGCAGTCGTGGGGATCCTCGACCGGCTGTGGGAGACGTACCACGACACTCGCTACCGTACGAGCCGAGCCCTCCGGGACGCCGCCGTCGTCTGACGCGGCAGACGCACAGAGCACCCTCGTCAGAAGGAAGGGAGGTGCTTCCACCTGGAAGCACCTCCCTTCTTTCCGGCTCACCGCGGTGGGGTATCCGAGTGCCGCCTGAGCCAATCGACCACCCCCGGCATGGTCTTCTTCCGCGCGGCTGACCCCATCAGGGCGCCCGCGTGGCCACCGGGGATACGCAGGATCTCCACGTCATCGGACCCAACCAGCTCGGCGAGTGGTTCCGAGTTCGCGGGCGGCACGAACTCGTCCTTCTCCGCGATGATCATCAACAGCGGAATGGTGATCGAATGCAGGTCCACGGGCCGGCCCGCCAACTCCGCTCCCCCGTTGACCAATCGATTTTCTCGGACGTAATCCTCCACCATCTCTACAAAAGATGGTGCGGCCATCGATCGATGGTCCCACGCCCAGTGATTGATGGCGCGGTGCGCGTCGGCGTAGCCGTCCCGCCACAGGTTCTCCCACAACGTGACGTACTGGACGATGTCCGAGGTCGGCTGCAACAGCGGAACATGCCCCGGACGGCATCCTCCGGGACGAGGCCCGTCATCTCGTCCACCGGGTCTCCAGCCGGCCGTCCTTGAAGCCGGTGAGAAACCCGGGGGCATGGTCGTAGTCGCAGGGCGGAGCGAACAGAACCGCGTTCCGTACCGGCACGTTGCTCCGGCTGCCGAGCAGCAGAGTCAGCATGAGCGAGCCCATGCAGTAGGCCCCCACCGACACCTCGTCGGCGCCGGCGATCCTGCGCACCGCATCGACAGCAGGCACGAAGTAGCCGTCCATATACGTTCCGAGGTCGTGCTCCCCTTCAGCCGCCTCCGGCCGTCCCCAATCGAACAGGAACACGTCGAAGCCCTCCGCGACCAGTTTCTCCGCCCATGAGTTTCCCGGAAACAGGTCGAAGATCGCCGAGTCACCAACCAACCCCAGGAACATCAGTACCGGTGGCCCATGCCGCACGTCGTCATTGCGGTAGCGCCACAGCTTCGCCTTCCCGAACGGCCACACTTCGTCCTTCGGCGTATTACTCACCTGAGGGGGCGGGCGCCGCGCGATCAGCTCGATGCCCCGCCGGGCACGCAACTGCGTGCGCTCGACCTCACGAACCAGTCCGCGTGCGATATCCACCACCGGGCCGATCGGACTCATTCTGAATCCGTCGACTCTCGCTCGGTGACGGCCTGTTCACGACGCATGGCCAGCAGTTCACGTTGCACCTTGATGAGATCCCTGCGCAGAACGCGCACCTCGGCATGGGACGGGATCCCGACCAGGTGCAGACCGAAGCCCACCACCGCCTCGACGGGGGCAATCACCGCCTTCTTCACGCGTCCCACCTTGAGGGAGAACACTTGGAAGTCCGCGGAGCTGGTCGCGTTCTCCAGCGGGGCGCCGATCCGACGCTCGACACCGTCGAATGCCTTCCGCCACAGAGGCGACTCAGCGGCCATGCCCGCCACGCTCCTTCTCGAGCGGGTACCGCCAACGGACCAACGCGTTGGTGTACTGGTACGGATATGCGCTCCACGGTGCGGACCGCACCATCCCGGCCATCTGTTCGGGAGTCACGACCTGCGCCCCCGTCCACGCGGAACTCTCATCGTGGTGGTCTGCACCGAAGAACTCGGCGATGGCGTTGCCGGCTCCTGAGGCATCGTCATGGAGCATGTAGTGTCCCCAGCCCTCGAAGATGCGCAGCCGCGCGTTCGGCAGGTAGCCCGCCAGAATCGCACCGTTCGCCATCGGGATGATCCGATCACCGGATCCACTCAGGACCAGCGTCGGGTGGGCGACGGTAGGCAGCCATGGAAGGCTGTTGAACCTCGACATCGCCATCATTTGCAGCGTGTACCCGCGCATTGTCGGCGCCGCGCCGTGGTGCCAATCGGCCATCAGCTCCTTGAGTGCGATGCTGTTCTTCTCCTTCGGGGCGAGGTTCACCAGCTTCATCGTCGCCCGGTACGCGACCTTGGAGTGGTGCCGCGCGGGGGTCATCACAGCCATCAGCGCCAACATCGACCCCGGTACCGCTCCGGCTCCGCACGTCGCGCTGACCAGCGCCAAGCGTCGCACCCGCTCCGGCGCCTGGCGGGCGAGCTGTTGCGCGACCGCGCCGCCGAGTGAATAGCCGAGCACGTCCGCGGATTCGTGACCGAGCGCGTCGAGCACCTCGAGCGCGACATCGGCGATGTACGACAGGCTCTCAACTGTTGCCTCGATATCTAATACTACCCAGTATGTTCTGGCACTATCTACGACGCGAATCGGTGAGGCTGCGGAATACTTGGGCCCTTCGGTAGTTAGGACGCGCAAGGCGGCATCGGAGGGCCGGTTGCCGTCTCGGCGCACCGGTTCGGGTCACCGAATCTTTGACCGCGCGGACCTCGACGCCTATCTGGTCAGGCCTGCATCGGAGTGTGCGGGAGCGACGCCGGAGAGGGTGGCGGCACTGTATCTGCCGGGTGTCGGGCTCGACCGGGCAAGAGGCTTCGCTGGCCCATCAGGAAAAGATGTTGCGGGAGAGCGCTCCTGGTGAGATATATCGGGTCTGCATGGGATCGCGGTTCGGGACTCGAGGGAGCGGCGGGGTGGGCGCGGCCGGATGCTCGACGACGCGGCCGAGGCGGGGTTCACGGTGGTGCGGGTGGTGTGGCGGGATCGATTGGCCCCCGGTTCGCCGGTGGCGCGGATCGACCGGTACTTGTCGGAGGTCGGCGTTACAGTCGGGTTCTGCGAGACAAGGGCGAGCTATCGCCGGTGGAGGAGTTGATGGATGACGTCATCGTGTTGCTGGCATCGTTGTCCGCCCGGTTGTAATCAGCTGCGGTCGATACAGATTCAACACCGACTCCTTCAACACCGGCTTCGGGGCGATGCCGCCGCACGGTGGCGGAAGGGGTAACCGGTGAGCATCTCGGCAGATCAGGGTCTTCTTCAAATGCGAAAGTGCTCGCCGATCGTGAATTGCGCCCCGGCATGACCGGGCCGGGATCGACTGCGCCGCGGCAATTCGCGGTCACCACCCGCGCATACATGGCAGTCGACGACGCGACCGGCGAGCCGATCGGACTCGACGACGTCGACACCCGGGTGGGGTGGCTGCTGGACCTGATCGCCGCGGCCGGTGCCGAGTTGGTGTCGCGGCTGTGGCAGCCGGCGACGTTCGATGTGCTCGCCGCCGGCCTGGACCGCCAGGACCGCAGGCTCCCCGCACAGGGTCACGTCGCCGCGGCCCGCCTCGGCTGGACTCCGCTCTACCCGGACGGGGTCTATGTTCCGTCGCGGGTCACCCGGGTGGTGACCGCGCAGGTGATGGCGACCCTGCGGACCCTGTCCTACCGGGACACCGCGATCGCGGCGCTGTCGGCCCGATTCGATCCGGCCACCGGGGTTGTGGCGCCGCCGACCGAACCGGGCGACTCTGTGCCGGCGGGTTTCGTTCGGGGTGTTCGGCGCCAGCTGATTGCCCGCGCCCGTCGGGACGGCGGGGTACCGGCCGGCCGGTTGCGGATCACCGAGGTGCAGGGTCCGCCGCAGACGAGCGCGATGGCCCGGCTGTCGGCGGCCGATCGGCAGCTCGCGCAGATCACCTCGACGGAGCGTGAGCTGGTGTTGACGGTGAAGCTGCCCACCAGCCCGACTCCGGCGGGGCGGGCGCAGTGGCGCAGGGTCCGGCTGACCGCGGCCATCCCCGAGCATCTGGACGGTCGCCCTGTCACCGATTGGCATCTGCCGTCCCTGGTCCTCGACCGCCGAGGCCTGTTGTGGCGGTGCGCGGCGACCGAGTTGGCGCCCGCTGCGGATCTGACGGCCGGGAGGGTCGCGGTCGGGGTGGATTGGTCCCCGACCAGTCTGGGTGCCGCCGCCACCGCAGCGCAGGGCGCTGAAGGGTTGTCCTCGGATTACCGGGGTTGGACCTACGACGACCGCGGGCTCGGGATCAAACTGGCACGCCTGCAGGCCGAGGGGCAGCTGCTGCATGCCAAGGCCGCGCGGTTGACACGGCTGGCCGCCGCCGCCCCACCCGAGGTCCGCGCACAGTTGGAGGCGAAGATCGCCGTCCTCGACGCTCACCGCACCGCGGTGGGCGTCAAAAGAGGCAAGATCAACCGGGAACTGGCCTTCCACTTCTCCCGCCAGGTCACCGAGTACGCCACCGCGGCGGGCGCGCAGGTGATCGCGGTGGAAGATCTCACCACCCTCGAGACCCGCGGCCATGGGCGGGTGAACAACAATCGGGCCGCGCAGTCCGCCCGCCGCCAGGCCGTCGCCGCCCTCGCCCACACCGCCGCCGGTGCCGGTATCACGGTGGTCTCGGTGCCGGCCCGAGGTTCCTCCGCACTGTGTCCGGGCTGCGACGAACCGCTCTCCCGCCCCGGCGGCTACCACGACGCGTGGTGTCCCCGCTGCCGGGTCGGTGGTAACCGAGACCATATGGCCGGGGTGAACCTGGCCAAACGCGCACTGCTCGGCAGAAACAAAGCCACCAGACGGCGTGGGCAGATGCCCGCGGTCCGGGTCGCCGAACACGCGCCGGTGCGCCGGTGCCGGGACAAGAACGGTCCAACCCCGAGTAGGCCGCGGCATCGCCGGGTCCGCCGCAGCCTGCCCACCGTGCCACAGCGGATGGGGGTGAATCCGAAACATCATGTTCCTGCACCACAAGCGTCGGTGTGGGACACGGTCAAATCCAGACCACCACGAGGTGGTGCGGGTAGCCGTGACACACGTACATTTCAGGCGTCCGCCATACTAGTGGCAGATAGTATGAGATCTACGTAGACGCTGTACGGCAGATAGGGCGCCTGCGAGCGTCCCACACCCGGCGCATCGAAGGTGATCACCTGGAAGTCCTCGAGGTGTGGCAACAGCGGCCCCCACATCGCGACGTTCGCCCCCAATCCGTTGATCAGTAGCAACGGCGGTCCCTCGCCGTGGACGCGGACCTGCCGCCCGGAGATATCCAGGTACTGCTCGTTCACGGTCATCGTCCCCCACTCATCCGGCCACCTCGTCCATGCCCCACAACCGATTCCGCGCCTGATTCACATCCACCCGATGGGTGAGCAGCATCAAGTCCCGGTTCTCACCGTCGCTGTCCCGAACGAAATCGACGAGCAGCGCCTCCGGCTCGAACCCGATGTCCTGGAACATGGCGACCAACGCATCCTGTGCCGCGATCACCTCGACGTACACGTGGCTGCAGCCGAGCTTGACCGCCTCCAGCAGCGCCGCACGGGCCAGCGCCCGCCCCGACACCGCGGCCCCGATACGCCGCACCCACCACGACGCGGATCTCGGCGACGTGCGACGACCAACCCTCCCCCGCGAAAGCACCCGCCAATCCGGCGATCTCACCGGCACCGTCGAGCGCGGCCAGCCGCACTGCCGCCGTCTCCCGTTGGTAGTCAGCGAAAACCTTCACGGGATCAGACAGGTCCTCCTTGAGGAAACGTCGTCCCTCACCCGCCAAGGCCATCGCAAACCGCGTGAACGCGTCGAGGTCCCCCGGTTGCAGCGGCCGCACGACCGCTTCGGCCCGATCGTCAAGCTCTGACGGTCTCATGTTTCGTCACACCATTTCCCGGGTCGTCAAATATCACTCTATTCACAGCTTGTCTCGCATGACTCAGCGGCCGCCAAACGAAACAGTCCCGCCATCCGACTCGGACGGGTGGGATTGCAACTCCTCAGCGCCATACCGAATTCGGCGCTCATCGCGCACCGAAGTCAGTCCTCTTCGGAGCCGAGCACTTCCTGCGCGACGGCCATCGCGGCCATGGCCTTCGGCCAACCCGCGTAGAACGCGAGGTGGGTGATCACCTCGACCAGCTCGATGCGTGTCGCCCCGTTGTCCCGCGCCCGCACCAGGTGATAGCGGAGCTGCTCCACGTTGCCGCCCGTCACCAGGCATGCAACGGTGATCATGCTGCGCTCCTTCGCGCTGATCACCGCGCGCTCCCACACTTGGCCGAATAGGACGTCGTCGGTGAAACCGATCAGCCCCGGGGCGAACCGCCCCAGCGGATGCCGATCACCGCTGGGGCGCTGGTCTTTCTCCGACATCTGCACTCCTCATCCAACTGTTCGCGACACTCGCCGCAGGTCTCACAATCGTTGCGGGCCGACCACTGCGGGAATCACCCGCGCAGCAACGCCCGGTTCATCAATCGTTTCGGTGCGCTGGCATCATCGTCGTGACCACCGTCGTCGGGCGGTCACTCCGGTTCTGCCACGCATGGCGTGTACCGCGCTGAACCATCGTGTCACCGGCGCGCAGTACCGTCTCCCCTTCTTCCATGACCGCCCAGATCTCGCCGTCGATCACGGTCATCACGTCGATGGTCTCGGTGGTGTGCATTCCCGGCACGGCGCCGCCCTCCGCATTTCCGGGGCCGTAAATGTCCGCCATCGCCGCCGCGTACGCTGCAGCGGCCTCGGCCGAGATCGAGCTATCGGGCGGAAAGACCGTCGTCCGCACCACGACACCGGTGGCGGGTGGGGCCAACACCACTTCGTTTTCCAGCGTCGACTCGGAGTTCACCGAAATCGGCAACTCGTCCTCACGCCACAACTCCATCACCAGGGTCCCAGTCGGCCGACGTGTCCAGGGACTCGCCGGCCCGTCGGACGAAACAACCGACCTTCCCTCGTCATTCACGCCGGTCACCACAACCCGGGCCAACGCCGGCTCACCGCTACTCGTCATGCTGATACTCCTTCCATTCTGTGAAACAGGGGCGGGTGAGATCGGAGCAGTAGCCCCATCTCACGGCGCCGCGGTCAGGCCCGAGCCTCGCCGTACTCGGCGTCGGTGACCTCGGATTCCCAGTTCGTGGCACCCAGGGTGACCGATGTGTGCAGCATGAAGCGATCGTCGGCGGCACCGTGCCAGTGACGAACGCCGGGCGGAGTCCACACCATGTCGCCGGCGCGAACGGTGACAATTCCGTTCTCGTCGGACACATGCCCTTCGCCAGCCATGACGATGAGCAGCTGGCCGCCGACATGCGAGTGCCAATAGGTCCGCGAACACGGCGCGAAAAAGTTGTTGCCAATCGCCACCCCGTCGGTCGGCGCCATCACCATGTCGCGCCAGGCCTCACCGGTGAAGGTCCCCTGCGCCAGGGCGGACGGCTCGCTGTTTGCTCCCCTGATAACTGTCAACATGGAATCGAAACTACTTTCTCTGTATATGCGTTGTTATCGTTTGACATTTTACACATTGCTCGAACGTGCATGCACGTATTCCGTCCGTTCGGGTCACCCACCGCGTAGGGCTCTACCGAGGCGAGTCGCGGCCGTGAGAACCATGTCCTTCGCAGTTTCGATGAGCGCAAGATGGTGGGCGAACCCGTGCATCTGGTCGTCGGCCACGAGGAGCGTCACCGGCACCTCGGCTTGCCGCAGCAGTCGTGCGTATTCGATCCCCTCATCCCGGAGCACGTCGTACTCCGCAACGCACAGCACCGTCGGGGGCAGGTCCGCCAGAGAACCCTGGAGTGGAAACAGGTGGGGATCCTCGCGCACCCACTGCGACGGTAAGTACGCATCCCAGATCCACTTCATGAACGACCGATCGACGGTGAACCCGGGACCACGTTCGCCGTAGGAGGGCGTCCCCGGGTCCCAGTAGTCGAGCACGGGATACAGCAGGAAGTGCGCCGCGAGCTGGCGCGCGCCCCGCTCTCGGATCCGTTTCGCCAGTGCGGTCGCGATGGTCCCGCCGGCGCTGTCGCCGCCGAGAGCGAATGCGCCCGGCTCAACATCGAATTCGTCACTATTGGTGAGCAGCCACTCGAACACGACATCGCCATCGTCGATCGCAGCCGGATACGTGTGCTCGGGGCTCCTCCGGTAGTCCACCGAGAAGACGCTGCACTGCGCGACCTCGGCGATAGTCCGGCACAGTTCGTCATGCGTATCGAGGTCGTTGAAGACCCAGCCGCCCCCGTGGAAGAAGACGAGCGCAGGGTTCCGATGGCCGGGCGGCCGATAGGCACGCACTCGGATACCCCGATCCCCGGCGGGAACGATGAAGTCCGCGACGCGCAGCGACGACGGCTCGGCCTGCCTGATGAGTGCCGAGCGCATGCGAACACGAGCAGCCTCGAGTGGAATCTCGTAGGACGGGGGCAACTGGGTGGCGGCCACCCGCATTTTCTCCGCCGCTGGGTGCAGCGCCTTCGGGCGCAGTTCGTCCATGCTCACTCGGCCCTCGGATTGATCGCTACCCATCCCGGGAGGGCCGCACGATGTCAACCACGGGGATACCACTCGGCCATGAGCTGACTCTGATCCGCATCGCCGCCGAACCGCTCGATCGCCGTCTCCGTCATCTCTTCCACGAGATGTCCGATCGGCGTCGCGTGGTTCATGCTCGCGGCGAGTTCGTTTGCCAGGTGAACATCTTTCCGCATGAGATCGAGGGTGAACCCCTGCAGCTTGTAATCGGGCTCGCTCAGCAGAGTCGGGAACGTGTACTCGGTCGTGTAGTTCCGCCCGGTCGAGCTGTTCAGCACCGCGACGACCGTGGACTGCTCGATACCGCACGCCTGCCCGAGCCGGATGGCCTCCAGCGCGGCGAACCGATTGCAACTGTTCAGAAGATTGTTGACCAGCTTCATCGCGTGACCGGCACCGACCGGCCCCACGTGATGGACGTCCGGCGTCACCGCCTCGAGCACCTCGACAACCTCTGCGAACACGTCGTCGTCGCCACCCACCATCAGGGTCGCCGTACCCTCGCGGGCCCGCCGGACACCGCCCCCGATCGGCGAATCGAGGAACTTCACTCCACGTTCGCCGAGGGCCGCAACGACCTGGTAATCCGCCGTGGGGGTTCCGGTGGTGATATCGACGACGACGGTGCCGACGGCGAGGTCCTTCGCGATCCCCTCGTCCCCAAAGAGCAACTGATCGACATGCGTCGGAGCGGGGAGGCACAGGAACACGACCCGACACGTCCGGGCGATCTCGGCCGCGTCGGTGAAGGTGGCGCCGGCGGCGACCAGTTCGTCCGCAGCCACACGGTTGCGATCGTTGACGTACAGATCGAAGGGCTCGACCAGGCGGCTCGCAATCGCGGAGCCCATCGCCCCGATCCCGATGAATCCAATCTTCTCACTCATAGCATTGACTCCTTAACTGTCCAATAATCCAGCTGGCCCGGCGAAGCCAGCGACTCAGTCCACAGCGATGGACGCGCCGAGGTGCCAATCAACGAAGGCCTGGAGGCCGTCTTCGATCCGGGTGCCCAGGATCGGACCGAGGTCTGCGAGCATCAAGTCCCGGGACACCTGCTGATACCGCACCAATTCGGGCTGCCAATCGATCGTTGCCGCGTCGCCCCCGACGAGTTCGACGAGAATGCGAAACAGCTCAGTGGTGTTGATCGGCTCACCGACCACGTTGATCGCCTTCGCCCCGGAGTCGACGTCGATCGCGGCAAGAAGCGCCGCGGCCGCATCATCGACGTACACCAGATCGTGAAGCGCGTCGGGCGCCCACCGCACCACCGGGGCCCGGCCCGCGCGCACGGCGTCGATGGCATCCATCATCATCCCGCCGATCGAGTTGTCCCGGTTTACTCCGGGACCGTAGATGGTGCCGAGCCGCAGGGAGATGAACTCCGCCCCTCCGGTGTTCGCATGCGCCTCGAGATATGCCTCGACGGCCAGCTTGCTGGCTCCGTACATACCGATGCCGCTCCCCTCGGCGACCTCGTTCTCGCGATGCCGGTACGTCCGGCGCTTCGCGAAGTTCCCGTAGACACTGTGCGACGAGCCGTAGACGATGCGCCGCACCCCATGGCGCTTTGCCGAATCCATCAGGCCGTAGGCGGCCGCCACGTTCACCTCGAATGCGGCCCAGGGATCGTCGAGCCCTGCCACCGCGCGAATAGCCGCTAGATGAACGATGCTTCCCGACCTGGCCACCAGAGCATCAACCGCCTCTCGATCCCGGAGGTCGATGTCGCATCGCTCCACGTCGGACAGTTCACCGAAGGTCTTGGATCGGTCGGTCCAGTGCGAATCCGCGGCCAACACGCGATAGCGGCCCGATGTACTCAGCTGCTCGACCAGCCTCGATCCGACGAATCCGGAAGCACCGGTCACCAGCACGACTTCTTTCGATCCCGTCACGCCAACCTCTTTCGATTGTTCCAACTCACCCGCCCACACCCCCGAGCCGACGAAAAGGATCGAAGACGCAGTGACATTCGACACACGATTTCAGCAGATATTTTACCAGCTGTCAACTATCTGACTTATGATATTCTGTGCACAGAGTCCTTGGCTAGCAGAAGCCCGACCGTGAGATCGACGCGCACGAGCGATCGGCCGTGGCTTACCGCCACAATGCCCATCAGGACGAGGAGGACGCCCCCGCCCCTCACCCGACGTTCCCACCCAAAGGAGATAGAGCAATGCTCATGGAACACCGACACGGGAAGTTGTTCGTCGATGGTCGATGGATTGCAGCGCGCGGCGAGCGCATCCCCGTCGTCTCCCCGGTCAGCGAAGAACTCCTCGCCGACGTGGCGTCGGCATCGCCTGCCGACGTCGATCTCGCTGTAGCCGCGGCCCGCGTGGCCTTCGACACCGGCCCGTGGCCCCGCATGTCGCTCGACGAGCGCATCGCCGTCGTACGGCGGCTTCGCGGATTGTTGATTGACCATGCCGAACAGATCGCGGAACTGATCACCACCGAGATGGGGTGCCCGATCACCCAATCCCGCACCATCCAGGCAGCGAACCCCGTGCGGGTGATCGATGCGTATCTCGACTTCATTGATGAGTACCCGTTCCGCACCGTCCGGTCGGGACCACTCGGAAACGCATTGGTGACAAGAGAACCCGTCGGGGTGGTCGGGGCCGTCGTCCCCTGGAACGTGCCGATGGGTATCAGCATGCAGAAGATCGTGCCGGCGATCCTCGCAGGATGCACATTCGTGCTGAAGCCGGCACCGCAGACGACGCTGGACGCGTACCTGCTGGCTGAGCTCATCGAACGGGCGGGGTTCCCCGCAGGTGTGATCAACGTCGTGCCCGCCGAACGCGAGGCATCGGAGCACCTGGTCGCGCATCGCGGGGTGGACAAGGTCACCTTCACCGGTTCAACGGACGCAGGTCGCAGAATCGCATCGCTGTGCGGCGCGAATATTCGTCGTGTGACGCTCGAGCTCGGCGGCAAGTCGGCCGCCGTGATTCTGGACGATGCCGACATGAACGCGACTGCCGAACTGCTCCGTATGGGTTCCTTCAGGAACAACGGTCAAGTCTGTACTTTGAAGACTCGCATCCTCGTCTCCGAGAAGCGGGAGAGTGAACTTCTAGATTCGCTCGCGGCGATGATCGACACGATGGCAGTCGGCGACCCGCACCACGATGCGACCGAGATCGGTCCGCTGTTCAGTGAGCGCCATCGCACCACGGTCGAGAAGTACATCCGAATCGGTCAGGAGGAGGGTGGCCGAATCATCAAGGGCGGCAACCGCCCCGCCGGCCTCGAGCACGGATGGTATGTGGAACCAACGATCATTGCCGGAGTATCCCGAGGCGCAACCGTCGCACAGGAGGAGATCTTCGGGCCGGTGGTGTCCGTGATGACCTACCGCGACGAAGAGGACGCGATCGCCATCGCGAACGACTCGCAGTACGGCCTCAACGGTGCCGTCTTCTCTTCGGATCTCGAACGCGGACTACAGGTCGCCAGCCGGTTGCGCACCGGCGTGGTCGAACTGAACGGCAGTCCGATCGGACTGCAGTCGCCGTTCGGTGGATTCAAGATGAGTGGAATCGGCCGAGAGAACGGGGTCGAAGGATTGGAGGCGTACACCGAACTGCGGTCGATCGGCCTGCCGGCGGAGTTCGCGCAATCCCTGGCCTGACCGCCACGGACGGACTACAAACGTGGAGGCCCGGAACCGAGAACTGGTTCCGGGCCTCCGACGTTACGGATGAGCTACTCACCACGCATATGCTGCCGGAGCCTCACCGCCGGGCCCCGGGAAGATCTTGTCCAACTCCGCCATCGTCTCCGCGGACAACGACACGTCCAACGCACGAGCGCTCTGGTCGAACTGTTCGACGGTCCGCGGCCCCGCAATGATCGTGGAGACGACGGGATTCGCCAGCAGCCAGGCGGTCGCGACGTCGGAGGGACGCTCACCGATCTGCCGGCAGAGTGCTTCATAGGCCTCCAGCTGGGGACGGATCCGCTCGATCCGGGCCTGCATTTCGGGGCGGCTGCGGCGACCGCTGCTGGCGTTGTCGAGCACCCCTCCGAGGAGGCCACGCCCCAATGAACTCCATGGAATCAGCCCGATCCCGTAGTTGCGCAACGCCGGAATCAACTCGAGTTCGATTGTCCGCTCGGTCAAGTTGTACAGACTCTGCTCCGAAACCAGACCGAGAAAGTGGCGGGAATTCGCGATGCATTGCGCGGTCGCGATATCCCATCCCGCGAAATTGCTGCTACCGACGTAGCTGATCTTTCCCTCCCGGACCAACTGCTCGAATGCCTGCCACACCTCTTCCCACGGCGTGGTTCGGTCGACGTGGTGCATCTGATAGACGTCGATGTGGTCGGTCTGCAGCCTGCGGAGGCTCGCCTCACACGCCCTACGGATGTGATAAGCCGAAAGCCCGCGATCGTTCGGACCGGTGTCCATCGGCTGGTAGACCTTGGAAGTCAGGACGATCCTGTCCCGTCGGGAGGGGTCCTGTGCCAGCCACTTGCCGATGATTTCCTCGGAAGTGCCGAATCCCTTCTCCATGTCGGGAGTCTGCGGACCACCGTAGACATCCGCCGTGTCGACGAAGTTGATGCCCAACTCTACTGCGTGATTGAGAATCTCGAAGCTTCCCGCCTCGTCCGTGACGAATCCAAAGTTCATCGCTCCCAGACCGATTCGACTCACCTTGAGCCCAGAACGCCCCAGCCTGTTGTATTCCATTTCCCTCTCCTTAAGTCTCATTCCGGAGCCGCCCGAACCCCGATCACGATGATCCACGCACCATTCTCAGACCTGCATGATGTCGTTCCCGCCGCCCGGCCAGCCCCGTGCGCGCACCGCTCTAATTCGCCAAGCTGTACTGCTCCATCACGTTGAGCACCAGCCTGCGCACCTCGGGCCGGGCGATCAGGGCGATATTCGCGGCCAGACTCTCCTTCAGCGCGGCGTCCAGCTCGACCGTCGCCGCGGCACGCGCGATCCGCTTCGCGTTCGCATACGTCGCCACCGGCCCGTGCGTCATCTCGCGGGCCACCTCGGCCGCCCGGCGTGCGAGGTCCTCGGTGTCGCACACCTCGCTCACCATGCCGGCCGCCAGTGCCTGCGCGGCATCGATGAATTCGCCCGTCGCAATCATCCGGGATGCCTTCTCCAGACCGATCAGCTTCGGCAGCAGGTACGCACCGCCGGCCACCGGCACCATGCCGAGGTTGACATAGCTCTCGGCGAACCTCGCTTGGGACGCGGCCAGGCGCACGTCACAGGAGAGTCCGAAGTCCAGCCCGCCGGCAGTCGCGTGGCCGTTGTATGCGCCGACGACCGGAACCGGGGTGTTCCACAGCAACCGCACCGTGCGCTGCACGGCCGGCATCCAGGTGACGGCGAGGTAGTCCATCAACCCGTCGGCACCGTCGGTGGAGTACACCGCGTACATGTCCTTGACGTCGGCGCCGGCGCAGAACACCTTGCCGGTGCCAGTAAGCACCACCGCACCGATGCCCTCGGTCTCGGCGAGGTCGGCAACCGCATCGCCCATGCGGGTCACCACGTCGGGGGTGACCGAGTTGCCCCGGTCGGGCCGGTTCAGTCGTACCGTGCCCACACCGTCCACGGTATCGATGACGATGTCATCGGTGGACTCGATCACTGCGTCAGCCACGTTCCTTCACCACTTTCGTTACGTTGCGCGGCACCACGGTAGGGTCCTCGACCCACGACCGCACCAGCCGCTTGATGTCACCGCGCGCGATCTTCGCCGCCTTCGAGGCGCGCGGGATCGGATCGGTCGAGATGTACACGTGACCCGGGCGTTTGAACCCCGCCAGGTTCTCGCGCAGCACCGCGGCCAGCTCCCCGCTCACGTCGGCCCACAGTGCGTCGATGTGCACGTACGCCGCCGGGGTCTCGCCCCATTTCGGGTCCGGCACGCCCACCACCACCGCCTCGCGGACCATCGGATGCAGTTCGAGTGCCCGCTCGATCTCCACCGGCTGGATGTTCGTGCCACCCGTGATGATGGTCTCGCTCGCACGACCGACGATGAAGATCCGGCCGTGCTCATCGAAGTGCCCGAGGTCGGAGGTCCGCCACCAGCCGTCCGGCAGGGTCCGATCGGCATGCTCCACCTCGCCGCCCAGCAGGGTCGGTGCCACGCTCGCGGTGCGGATCACCAGCTCGCCGTCGACCCCCGGCTCCGGCCGGTCCTGGACGGCACCGTCGGCGTACACGGAGAACTCGACGCCCGGTACCGGCCGGCCGATCGAGGACCACAGCGATCGGTCGCGCATCTCGGCACGGGTGAGCAGCGTGGTCGACGCCGGGGCCTCCGTCTGCCCCCAGCAGTTGATCATCGCATCGGTGTACTCGGTGAGCACCTCGAGCGCAGGCAGCGCGGCGGGCTCACCGGCGAGCATCAGGCAGCCCAGCGACGAGGTGCGAAGCCGTTCGAGGCCCGTGATCTCGGAAAGCCGCCGCAACATCGTGGGCACCGCGAACATCCAGGTGATGCCGCGATCGACGATCACGTCGAGCATCTGCTCAGGATCGAACCTGGTCATCACCACGTTGGTGCCGCCACACAGCAGCGTCGGCAACACACTCCAACCGCCGGCGTATACCAGCGGCGCCACCTGCAGGGTGCGCGGCGATGCGCTGGGCGCACTGGTGCTCATCACCCAGGTGTTGCCGAGGATCGCCGCGCGGGCCCCGCGATGCGTGATCGGGATGCCCTTGGGCTTTCCTGTCGAGCCCGAGCTGAAGCGGATGTGATAGAGGTCGTCGGGCCCGGTGGCCGCCTGCACCGGCCCGGATGCCCCACCGGCGACCAGCTGGTCGAAGGAGGTCCACCCGTCTCGTGCGCCGATGACCACCTTGTGCACCGCGGAGCCTGCGAGCACGCCGTCGAGCACCTCGGCCGAGGACGGATCCGCAACGACCAGCCCGACGTCGGCGAGGTCCACGCACCGCCGCAGCTCGTTCGGGGCGAAACGATTGTTCAGCGGCACCTTGACCAGGCCCGCCTTGAGCAGGGCGAACTCCAGGACGACGTACTCGATGTGGTTCTCGGAGACCCATGCCACCCGGCCGCCGGGCCGCAGGCCGAGACCGATGAAGGCGTTCGCGAGCCGGTTGGAGGCGGCGACTAGCTGCTCGATCGTGAGCGACCGCTGACCGGTCGCCTCCTCCACCGCGATCTCGTGGCCGGGTCGCCGCTGGACCTGGCTCATCAACTGCACCACGGTCTGAGCGACGGCCGACGATTGTGCGCTCATATTCAGTTCTGCCCGAATCCGATTGGCATGGTGGCCACCGACAGGCCACCGTCGACCACGATGGTCTGGCCGTTGATCGCAACGCTCTCCGGCGAGCACAGGAAGGCCATCACGTCGGCCACCTCTGACGGGGTCGCGTAGGCGCCCGAGGGGGTCTGGGTCAGCCAGTTCTTCGCGTAGTCGTCCCAGGAATCGCCGGCGTACAGCCGGAACGAATCGGTATCGATCGGGCCGGGGCACACTCCCACCGCGGTCACGCCGTCACCGGCGAGCTCCACGGCCAGGTTCCGGACAATGGACTCCATGCCCGCCTTGGCCGCGCCGAGCAGGCCGTGCAGCGGCAGCGCCCGGAAGCTGTCCCAGCCGCTCACCGCGAGCACCCGGCCCCCGTTCCGCATGTGCGGCAGCGAGATACGGACCAGATCCAGGAATCCCTGGATGGTGATGCCCATGGTCTTCTCGATGTGGTGCGCGCGGATGTCCATCAACGGTTTGAACGCGCTGGCTGCGGCGTTGGCCACTACCACGTCCAGGCGGCCGAACCGCTCGACGGCGGCGTCCACCAACTGCTGTACCGATTCGGTGTCGGAGATGTCGGCCTTGAGCGCCAACGCGGTACCGCCGACCGCCTCGATCTCGGCGACGGTCTTCTGCGCCGACTCGTCGTCGCGCCGGTAGTTGACCACGACGTTCGCGCCCTTCGCACCCAGCTTCAGGGCGAGCTGCTGGCCCATTCCGCGGGATCCGCCGGTGATCAGGACGGTCTTGCCTCGCATGTCCATGGATGCCTCTCGGTGTTGTTGTGACGAGCGCGGGTGATGCGCTTGATCGAAGGTATGGGCCGGCTCTACGAGCCCATGGTCAACCCACCGCCGACGCACAGCGTCTGGCCGGTGATGTAGCTGGCGCCGTCGCCGGCGAGGTAGGCGATCGCGTCCGCGATCTCGGACGGCTCGCCCAGGCGGCGCATCGGAACGCCCCGCAGGATGCTATTCAGCACGGCGTCGCCGCCGCCCTGGGCATCGTCGCCGCCGGCGATGCCCTGCTCCACCAGCAGCGGCGTCGAAGTGATGCCGGGCGCGACGGCGTTGACCCGGATGCCGTAGCGGGCCCACTCGCGGGCCAGCGACTTCACCAGGCCGATCACCGCGGCCTTGGCCGCGGAGTACACCGCCTCCCCGGAGGTGCCGACGGTACCGGCCTCGGACGAGGTCAGCACGATGCTGCCGCCGCGCTCTCGCATGGCCCGCGCCGCGGCGGCCGAGAGGTAGATCGCCGACATCAGGTTGACGTCGATGATCCGCTGCCAGTACTCGGGCGTCTCGTCGAGGAACTTGGTGATCGCGGTCCAACCGACGGTCGAGATCACGGTGTCGAGATGCCCGACCCGCGCCACCGCCGCGGCGACCAGCCGGTCGCAGTCCTCGTGCCGGGTGGCATTCCAGGACTCGCCCAGGTCAACGATGTTCTCGTGCTCGGCGGAAAGCGCCGCCACCGCATCGGCATTCAGATCCGCGGCGACCACGCACACACCCGAGCCCGCCAACTCCAGCGCGGTGGCACGTCCGATGCCGGAACCGGCGCCGACCACCAAAGCAGTGCGGGTCTCGTTGTTCTCTGCCATGAAAATGTCTCTCCTCGTCATATGGGCGGCTACGGGTTGCGGCGCGCCGGTCTCACACCCGCGGACGGTGCGCATACTGCCAAATATTAAACAAGTCTAATGTCTAACAATTTCTCAACGGAGCTCGTCGTGCGCCCAGCTCAGGGCCTCCACGACCGGAACCAGGCCAAGGCTGGTTCCCAGCATCAGGATCACCGCCTGCTCGATCGCCTCGACGGGCACGCCCGCGTCCCGCGCGCGGTTGCAGTGCACGCGGAAGCCACCCTCGTTGCGGGTCACGGCGAAACCGACCAACAGGCTGAGCTCACGCTGCCCGGGTTCCAGCGGCCCGTGGGCGTCCTGGGCCACGCGCAGCGCGCGGAACGCGTCCGCGGCGGCAGAGGAAGTCTCCCGCAGCCGATCCAGATTGGAGATGAAGCTCTCATGCTTGCTCAGGGGGTATTCGGGTTTCATTGGTGTTCTCGTCCCTTACCTCGAAATAGGGGTCAGTTGCTGGTATCGCCTGCGGCGAGCCGCGCCAGGGCCGGCACGTGGTAGCCCTCCGCGTATTCCGCGCCGGCCTGTCGGATGGAGGCCTCGGGGGCACGGGCGTACAGCCGACGACGGCTCACGAACGAGCCGGACTGGCGGTGCACCCGCACCGCCGCCTCGACCGCTGCGACCAGGGAGACGGTGCCGTCCAGCAGCGGGGCACCGTCGACCTCGCGGATGTTCACCGCGTTCAGGAACGCGGTCAACCGCCCGCCGGCGGGAATCACCACTTCGGCACCCTTGTCCAACGAGGCGCGGGCGGCGGCGGTGAACGAGTCGATCGCCTTCTGCCGGCCGTCCGGATCGGAGAAGCAGGCATCCAGCTCATGCGGCGTCAGCCCCATGCACTCGATGCTCGCCAGCCGCTCACGCAGACCGTACTTGGCCACGTTCTCCTCGAACCGGCCGCCGAAGTAGGGGTTCACGCCGACCAGGGAGAACTGGCTGCCCATCATGCAGGAGGTGAGCATCGAGGTCTCCCCCAGCCCGAGGACCGGGATGTCGACCATGGACCGCGCCTCGCGCAGCGCAGGGTCGAGGATGTTGCCGATCGCAATCGCGTCGAAGCCGTCCTGTTGGGCCTCGATCGCGGAGTCCATGATGGACACCCAGTCGAGGACCTCGAAGAACCGGAAGCTATCGATCCGCCCCACCCGGGTGCCGCGCAGCTCGACCTGGGTGCCTGGCGATTTCACCTGGTCGATGTACGACCTCAGGTAGGGGAAGTAGTTCGGCGAGTACTCCTCGCGGGACATGCTGAGGTAGAGGATCTTCATCTGTTTCATCCCACTCGTTCGAAGATTGCGGCGAGGCCCTGGCCTCCACCGATGCACATGGTTTCCAGCCCGTACCGCGCACCGCGGCGGTCCATCTCGCGGAGCAGGTTCGCCAGGATCCGGCCCCCGGTCGCGCCGATCGGGTGGCCGAGGGAGATGCCCGAACCGTTCACGTTGACCCGGTCCAGGTCCGCGTCGGTCAGCCCCCAACCCCGGAAACAGCCGAGGACCTGCGCGGCGAAGGCCTCGTTCAGCTCGATCAGGTCCATGTCCGACCAGGACAGCGAGGCCCGCGCCAGCGCGCGCTCTGCCGCCGGGACCGGACCGATCCCCATACGGTTCGGCTCCACGCCCGCGAGTGACCAGCTGACGAGGCGGGCGAACGGCTTCAGGCCCAGCTGCTCGGCCTTCGCCCGCGTCGTCACGATCGCCACGGCGGCGGCGTCATTCTGCCCGCTCGAGTTGCCGGCGGTCACCGTAGCCCCCGGAAGCGTGGCGGCCATCATCGGCTCGAGCCGCGCCAGCGACTCGACTGTGGTGCCCGGGCGGGGGTGCTCGTCCCGCGTCACCACCAGCGGATCACCCTTGCGCTGCGGCACCGAGACCGCAATCGTCTCGTCGTCGAACAACCCCGCCGCCATCGCGGCACCCGCCCGTTGCTGCGACCGCGCAGCCCAGGCATCCTGCTGCTCGCGCGTGATGCCGTAGTCGCGTCCGACGTTCTCCGCGGTCTCGATCATCCCGCCCTCGACCGGGTACCGCCAGCCGCCCGAGTTCCGGCGTGGCGCCGCGAGGCGGTCCAGCAGCTTCGGCTGCCCACCGGCGTTCCAGCGACCGTTCGGGATGTAGTACTCGGCCTGACTCATGCTCTCGGCCCCTCCAGCCAGGACCAGGCCAGAACCACCGGTGGCGACCTGCATGCAGGCGTACAGCACGGCCTGCAGACCCGAACCGCAGCGGCGGTCGATCTGCAGCCCCGGCACCGTGACATCGAGGCCGGCGTCCAGCGCCGCGATCCGTCCGATGGCCGCGGCCTCGCCGTTGGCGTAGCCCTGACCGAAGATGACGTCGTCGACATCCGCACCGGCCAGGCCGGTGCGCTCGGCCAGCCCGGCGATCACCGTCGAGGCCAGGGTGGTGACCGGCACGTCCTTGAAGATCCCCCCGTACCGACCGACGGGGGTGCGGACCGGTTCGCAGATGACTGTTTCTACAGTGGTGTTCGTCATCGCCTAGACGCTCGACTCTCCGCCGTCGACGGCGATGGTTTGGCCGGTGAGGAAGTCCGGCGCGTTCAGTGCCAGGTAGGTGACGACGTTCGCCAGTTCCTCCGGTGTACCCATCCGGTACGCGGGGATCCCGCGCAGCACCTTCTTGTACGCCGCCTCGTCCGCCCGCATCTCGGCGTTGATATCCGTGGCGATGTAGCCAGGCGCCACCGCATTCATCTGGGCACCGAAGCGGGCCCACTCGGCCGCGACCGAGCGGGTGAAGTTGATGACCGCTCCCTTCGACGCGCAGTACGCCGAGAAGCCGGGGCGGCCGACCAGGCCGAACACCGAGGCGATGTTGATCGCGCGACCGGCACCCGCATCCCGGAACCGCCGCCCGGCCTCACGGCTGCTGAGGAACAGGCCACGGACGTTGGTGTTGAAGATCCGATCCCAATCCGCCTCGTCCATGTCGACCATGTTGGTCTGGGTGGCGATTCCGGCGTTGTTGACCAGCACGTCGAGCTTCCCGAAGGCCTTCTCGGTGTCATCGAAGAGGCCCGAGATGGACTCGGGATCCATGACATCGGTGGGACGGACCAGCGCGGTCCCCCCGTCTGCCTCGATCGCGTCCCGCACACCCTCGAGCGCGGATACGGTGCGGCCCGACAGGACGACCTTGGCACCTTCCTTGGCGAGCGAGCGCGCGACGCACTCCCCGATGCCGCGCCCGGCCCCTGTGACGACTACCACTGCATTAGACATGTATGTAATATGTCTGACAGCTAGCTTTCAGTCAAGCTGTCATCACAGACTTATCCAGTCACGCTGTCATCACAGACTTATCGCAGAGGAGTTCGATCGACATCATGAGACGTCTCGTGCGCACCGAGGGCCTGACCGCCGAGCAGGACGAGATCCTGGCCGTTGTCCGTCAATTCGTGGACAAGAAGATCATCCCGGTCGCCACCGAACTCGAACACGCCGACGAGTACCCGACGGAGATCGTCGAGGGGCTCAAGGAACTCGGCATCTTCGGCCTGATGATCCCCGAGCAGTACGGCGGCCTCGGGGAGTCGCTGCTCACCTACGCCCTGGTGGTCGAGGAGATCGCCCGCGGCTGGATGAGCGTGTCCGGCGTGATCAACACGCACTTCATCGTGGCCCACATGCTCAACCAGCACGGCACCGAGGAGCAGAAGCTCGAGTACCTGCCGCGCATGGCCACCGGCGAAGTGCGCGGCGCCTTCTCGATGTCGGAGCCCGGGCTCGGCTCGGACGTCTCGGCCATCACCACCAAGGCCACCAGGACCGCCGACGGCTACGAGATCACCGGCCAGAAGATGTGGCTGACCAACGGCGGATCCTCCACCCTGGTGGCAGTGCTCTGCAAGACCGACGAGGGCTCCGAGTCGGTCTACAAGAACATGACCACCTTCCTTGTGGAAAAGGAGTCCGGCTTCGGCGAGACGGCCCAGGGGGTCACCATCCCCGGCAAGATCGACAAGATGGGCTACAAGGGCATCGACACCACGGAGATGATCCTCGACAACCACCGGATCTCCGCCGACCAGGTCCTCGGGGGCACCCCCGGCAACGGCTTCTACCAGATGATGGACGGCGTCGAGGTCGGGCGCGTCAACGTCGGCGCCCGGGCCGTCGGCATCGCGAATCGCGCATTCGAGCTCGGCATCCGGTACGCGCAGCAGCGCGAGACGTTCGGAAAGCCGATCGCGCAGCATCAGGCGATCCTGTTCCGGATCGCGGAGATGGCCACCAAAGTGGAGACCGCGCACTCCATGGTGGTCCGTGCCGCCCGGCTCAAGGACGCCGGCGAGCGCATGGACGTCGAGGCGGGGATGGCGAAGATGATCGCCAGCGAGTACTGCAACGAGGTCGTTCAGGACTCGTTCCGCATCCACGGCGGCTACGGCTACTCCAAGGAGTACGAGATCGAGCGACTGTACCGCGAAGCGGCGTTCATGCTGATCGGCGAGGGCACCTCGGACATCCAGAAGATGATCATCGGCAGATCCCTGCTCAAGGACTATCGAATCTAGACCGAAATACGGCGCGCAGAAACGACAGAAAACAGGAAGCCGGCTTGATTCATCAAGCCGGCTTCACTGGTCGCTTCTACCAGGCGTAGTCCTCGGGCGCTGTCCGATACCCCGGGAATATCGTATCGAGACGTGATGACGGCATCGAGACTCAATTCAAGCGCCGCCGCAGCGTCGTCGAGATCGTGTTCGGTACGCGGCCCCACGAAGGGTGCCCGTGATCCCGTGCGCACCAGCACCCACGCGAGAGCCATCCGCGCCGGCGGGACCCCCACACAACAGTTTCATACTCCTTCAGCTACCTCCGGCACCCGCGAGCTGCTCCTACGTGAATCGGGCCCCTGGACTTCGCAGCCGATTACACCCCGATGCAGCGGGCCCATGCCAGAATTCCGATGAGCACGCTGCGTCGTTGCCGGAGCGCGATCTGGCCAATGCGGTGGGCAGGTATGTTTTGCCGACGCCCACGGCGCCGAGGACCAGCCTGCAGTGGCCGGCGTCGGCGAAGCGCAACGAGACCAGATCCGACAACGCCCGTCGTAGTGCAGGTCGTCGAGTGCGTTTCAGGTGTCGATCCGCATGTTCGAATTCAACCCGGCCTTCGCCGAACGTATTGGTGCCGAACGCGATTCGCGGCGTGACACTTCGTCGGCCAAACAGTTCCAGGAAGGCGAGTTGGCTGAGCTGGTGCTGTCGGGCCAGCGCCAGTCGCTGCGGCAGGATGTCCTTCGGTGCGCCGAGTTTGAGGGCTTTGAGATCGCGATCCATCAAAATTTCTTTTCCACATTCGATCATCGAGCACCCCTCGACGGGTTTGATACCAGTGCTCCGGCCGCCATCGTGACGACCGAAGCCCGCCGTCCATGTTCGACGGCGGGCTCCTGGTCTTCACCTGCGAGGTTGTCGCTTCGTATCCGTCACGTGGCGGCTAATCGACGGTGCCGGCGCCGCTCGTACTCGTCACGCGGCACCTCCGGTGCATCCTTCCGACCCAGGTCGTCCATATGCACCCGGTAGGTCTCCCGCGTGAAGTAGGCGGCGATGGCTGCGACTACGCCGATACCGAAAACGACCGACCCGACGATCACCGGCACATTCGCGCCGGGGGGAGCGATGACGGCGAAAACGGTCGGCATGATCGCTGTGGCCATGCCTGCGAGGTTTTGCGGGATTGCGAATCCGGTGACACGGGACCGGGTCGGGAACTGTTCCTGGAAGGAGCTCGGGAAGACTCCTTGGAACCCCTGAAAGGCCACACCGTATGCGAGGAGTCCGAACACGAACATGAGAGCGACGTTATGAACACTGATGAAGTACAGATAGCCGAAACACAGGGCCGTAGAACTGAGCATGCCGAAGATCAGACACGGCCGCCTGCCGATCTTGTCAGACAGGGCACCGGCCGCTGGGACGAGCAGCGCGGCCACCGCATTGCCAATCAGCGAGAGCCAGAGGAGGTTCGCCGGAGTGAACCCATTGCCATAAGCCTTGTTCGTCGCGAAGGTTGCGCCGAACACCAACATAACTACAGGAATGATGGTAAGCAGCATCATGATGAACACGCGCACCATGTCGGCGCCGTTGCTGCGAACGGCCTCCACAATAGGTGAGGGCGGCGTGTTGTCACCATCCCGCTCCTCGAGGAATGCCGGCGTCTCGTTCACCCTGCGTCGAATAATAAGACCAATGAGGACCACGACCGCGCTCAGCAGGAACGGGATCCGCCAACCCCATGAGTGGAAGGCTTCATCCGGAAGCCACGTGGCCATCGGCAAGAATGCCGCCGCCGCGAGAATCTGGCCGACCGCGACGCCCTGCATCGTGAAGCTCGTGTAGTAGCCGCGCCTTCCGAATGGCGCGTGCTCCATGATCATCGCGCTCGCCCCGGAGATCTCCCCACCGACGGCGAAGCCTTGAACCAAGCGCAAGACGACCAGGAGGGCCGGGGCCCAGACACCGATGGAATGGTAGGACGGAATCAGCCCGACACAGAACGTTGCAACTCCGATGATGAGCATGCATAGAACGAGGACATTCTTCCGTCCATGCTTATCGCCCCAGTGACCGAGAACGAATCCACCTATCGGCCGCGCCACATAGCCGACGCCGTATGTGGCGAAGGACGCAACGATCGCAACCGTCGGATCCGCCCCCGGGAAGAAGAGCGTGGGAAACACCAGCGCGGCGGCTTGTGCGTAGATAAAGAAGTCGTAGTACTCGAGCACCGAGCCGACCCACCCGCTCGCGGCGGCCTTCTTCGGCGTCTTCGCATGCCCTGCCGGTTCGCCTGAGCCGAGCGGCTCAACGATCTCATCACTCAATGGACTCTCTCCTAGCAACGGCAACTCCGAGGCATGACGCTCGAAATCGACTGTGAGCTCTACCACTGTCAAGTTAGACCATCGTTGACACTGATGCAATAGTCAGCCGATTAACTGTCCGACTTATAGAGAGGACTTCTATCTGACAGTAATCAGCGATCTCCACGATTCAGCCGAGCGCCAAGGGCACTGCGGGCCGGGCGCGCTCGCAGTCCGGCCACCGGGGATTCGTTCTGCGCACCCGTGGCGGCGGTTGCGGGTCACGCCGTGCGAATCAACCAGGGCGTCTGGCTCACTGTCCGCGTGAGCGCGACATCGGGCACCCGGCCTTCCGGCGCCGGCCAGCCACGGTATCGCGTTCGAGGGCAACATCCACTACGCGGACGTTCGGACCGAGCACAGTGGGGCATCGGCAGGCGAGGCACCCCGCGTAGATTCCGGATGATCGGACGACACAGCCAGCCGAGCAGGGTCGGCTGCACCAGGACATGACCCGATCGAAATCGACCCGCACGTCCCATCCATCCCCGGCGCGGGTGACCGGCAACCGAACGCGGGCACACTGCGAGCCCCGCGCCTCGATACGAATCGTGGGCGTGCCGCCGTGGCAGCGCGTCGACTGCGACCAGTTGAGGGCGAGGTGATGTCGACCGGAGTCTTCACGAGCACTGGTTTCACCCCGTCCCGGGTGCGGATGCAGACATGTTCTGCGCGGTCAGACGGACCCGGTCGGCTTGGCCGACAGTCGATCCGGTTCGAACTGAGCATCGATCGAGGACAAGATGAAAGCCACCGGGGTGCTCCCCGTGGTAGCTCGAATCCGTCATGGCCTCCCGGACCGGTTCTTCGCCGACACCACCTCCGCGCTCTCCGTCGGCACGAAGAAGTCGGATGCCGAGGCTGTAGCTTTGGGTGCCTCACGCGCTCCCGGCACGGTTGAGCAAATAGGTCTGCGGAGGTAATCGTTTGATGGGATTGCCTCGGCCCTGAACGCCCCGTACAGTTATTGCACTGCAACACAATCCGATCGTCTCCGTGAGACGATGCGCTCCAGCTGGGATACGCGTCACCTGACCGAGGTCGAGAAGATTACGCTCGATGGGACGGTGCCCTCTTCCACCAGCCGCGAACCGCCGGGTTCCCGCGACACACTACTGGGAGGCCAAGGGCTTCGTACTGGTAGGCGTGACGAAGTCCCTCCAGATTTCAGAGCATCCACTCAAGATCGACGAATCGGCATGGCCGCAATGCCAATTAGTCGACGCTGGAGTGTTGCTGCATCGCAGCTAGCGGGCAGCCGGGGCTACATGCGGCGCGACTTCAGTGTCTGAACCGGCAGCCTTACAAGATAGGGACTCGTGTCCGCGGCGCGAATCGGCAAGCGAACCTCCGGCAAACTATCTTCTCGATCGAACTAGAGGCGCTCCTCGCCTGCGAACAGATGGTAGAGAACGTCACCCACCATGTGCGAGAACGACTCGCGCTCGTCGATGAGCTCTCGGGCGTCACGGCTCACCGACCCACCAGCCACAACCACGGATAATTGACAGCTAGTAACTTCCAAACATTTAGGCATGTTTTTTACTTTTTCTCACATATTCGACCTTTATGAAAAAGACTGCTCTTGCACTGTCTGTCAATTACGTGATTGACTGAGTGTCGTACATCACTCTGAAGGGATGCGTCATGCCATCAGCCCTCGTTGAAGCAACGCGAGAGACCAAAGACACCGCGAGATCGACGCGGGCACCCGCGTTGGTGTCCGTGCACGGTCTGACAAAGTCATTCGGACGCCCAGGCAACGAGATTCACGTCCTCCGCAACGTCGACCTCGAGGTGGCCGATGGCGAACTGCTCGTACTCCTCGGCCCCAGCGGCTGCGGAAAGACCACCCTGCTGCGCTCACTTGTGGGACTCGAGCGCCCCGATTCAGGCCGCATCCACATTGGCGGCTCCTGCGTACTCGACACTGCGCGTGGCGTGTTCGTGCAGCCGAATCGCCGCGACGTCGGCATGGTCTTTCAGAACTACGCCCTATGGCCCCACATGAAGGTTCGCAAGAACGTCGCCTACCCGCTTCAGTCGCGAGGCCATAGCGCAGCACTCAAGGGTGGGCGTGTCGAGGAAGTCCTTGACATCGTGCAATGCGGCCACCTCGCAGACCGGTACCCACCAGAGCTCAGTGGCGGCCAGCAGCAGCGCGTCTCGCTTGCGCGTGCTCTGGCTCCGCGACCCACGCTGCTGCTTCTCGACGAGCCTCTCAGCAATCTCGACGCTCTCCTGCGCGTCGAACTGCGTGCGCAACTCCGGCTTCTTCACCGCGAATTGGGCTTCACAGCCGTCCACGTCACGCACGACCAGGAGGAAGCCATCGCGCTGGGCACCCGGGTCGCCGTCATGAACGCGGGCCGAATCGAGCAGGTCGGCGATCCGATCGAGGTGTATCGCGCTCCCGCGACCGAGTACGTCGCCGACTTCCTCGGCGCCAGGAATCGACTCGAGCTTCGAGCGGAGGATGGCGGCGTTGCCCTCGCCGGACAACGACTTCCTGGTCTAGCCCGCGACGATCTCCGCGGATCCTTTGCTCTCAGACTCCGCGACGAGCACCTGTTGGTGCGGCCCACAGCAGACGACATCTCATCTCCCGCGTCGCATGCCACTACGGCCACCGCGACTGCCTGGCTCGCCGACGGCCGCATCGTCGAACTATTGCCGGGCATCGAAACCAGCGAGTGCGTCGTCGAGATCGGTGACCTCCGACTGTTCGCCCGGATCCCGACAGGGGCGATGGACCTACGACCGGGCCAGTCGGTAGAGGTCGGATTTCCGATCGACAAAGCCCGCTGCTACAGCCAGGACCATGGCCGGCTCGTTCCCGACTGGGCCGACCGGACGGATCGCACCCACCAGGTCGCCGGAGTGTCGTCATGACCACTGACGTTGCCACCCGCGATGCCACAACAGACGACGTCGTCATCGACCAGACGCCGGCACCGGGAAGAGGGGCGTCCCCGATCGCGTTCGCGCGTCGATTCAAACGTCAACTACCGTGGCTTGCCCTCACCGTCCTGGTCGGCGGTTTGGTCCTGCTGCCAGTCGTCCCGCTGCAACAAAAGGCCTTCGCCGACGGCGCGGCCGGCCTGCGCGGCGTACTCGAGCTCGACGGAGTCGGCAAGATGTTCGCCACGACGCTCGTCCTCGGCGTCGGATCCTTGATCGTCGCGTTGATCGTGGGCACTGGCCTGGCGCTGTGCATGCACGCAACATCGCCGCGAACACGAAAGTACCTGGCGTTCATGCCAGTTCTGCCGATGATCATTCCTGGCGTCGCTCATGTCGTCGGATTCGTGTTTCTCTTCTCCCCGGAGAACGGGTACGTGAACACCCTGCTGCGCGCCACACCCTTTTTCGACGGCGACGCCGGCCCGATCAACGTCTACAGCGAGTTCTGGATCATCGTCTACACCGGCATTCACCTAGCAGCGTTCGTATACCTGTTCGTGTACGCCGGCTTGCGCAACTTGGGTGGTGACTACGCCCTGGCGGCCCGTGTCAACGGCGCCGGGCCACTGCGCATCCTCCTGACCGTGACGCTTCCCCTGCTGCGACCGGTGTTCGTCTACGCCGGCGTCGTGTGCTTCCTCCTCGCACTCGGTCAGTTCACCGGCCCCCTCATCCTGGGCCGTCGTGAGGGGCTCGACGTGATCACGGTGCGCATGTTCGAGCTATCCGCGCAGTACCCGATCGATTACTCGGTCGTCGCCGCGCTCGGCACACCCCTCATGGTCCTCGCCCTCGTCATGGTGATGGTGCAACGGGGCCTGATCGGCAAACAGGACCGGTTCGTCGGAACCGTGAGCGCAGCATCGCCAGCGAGCACCAGCCGATGGGGAAACATCGGCGCCACGTTGGTGGTGCTGCTCTTCACAGTCTTGTCAGCGCTGGCGCCGCTGGTGGCACTTGCATTCGTGGCGCTCTCGCCGTTCTGGAGCGGGTCGGTTTCCTTCGATGCGCTGACGACTCAAAACTTCTCCTCGGTGTTCCAGGACAGGGTGTTCGTCGAGTCCATCTTCAACAGCACGTTCGCCTCCGTCACCGCCGTCGCAATCGTCCTCCCACTCGGCACCTTGATCGCCCTCGGGATCTATAACCGAGACCGTCTCTGGCGCCCACTGTCAGTGATCCTCGACGTCCTCGCCAACATCCCACTCACAATGCCCGGAGCACTGCTCGGCTTCGGCTTCCTCTTCGCCTACTCCAATCCGTCGATCGGGCTCTACGCCACCAAAACAGGACTCATCCTCGCCTACGTCACGATCATGGTGCCGTATGCAGTGCGCTACCAGCTCGCCACGCTCGTAGCGCTCGGCCGCACGACCGTCGAGTCTTCGAGGGTCAGCGGTGCCGGTCCCCTCCGAACGTTCATCCGCGTCATCTTGCCGCTCGGGCGCGCCGGAATGGCCTCGTCGGCGGCCATCATGTTCGTCCTCTTGATCCACGAGTTCGGCGTCTCGCTGCTCATCCGTTCCGCCGAAGTCAACGTGATGTCCGTGGCCCTGTTCGAACAATACGACGCAGGGGGCTACCCGCAAGTCGCGGTCATCGCGATTGCGATGACCGCAATCACCGCAATCGGCGTCTTCTTGGCCCTGCTGTTCGGAGGTAGCCGTGCTCTCGAGAAGCTCTGATAGGCAGAAGGACCAGAACATGAGACATCTGACCAAGTGCGTCGCCGTGTTGGCGGCCGCGCTCGCGACCACCTTGCTCGCTGCCTGCGTCCCGGCAGCCGGGTTCTTCGGCGACGGCGGGCGAACGGTCCACGTCTACAGCGTGGCGGCACCCTCGCAGAACAAAAGGCTCGAAGACGCCTTCAACGCCTCCCACCCCGATATCACCCTCGAAATCACCAGGGGTGCATCGGACTTGGTCCCCAAGGTCGACGCAGAGATCGCAACCGGTGCGGACGGCGCCGACATCTTCATCATGTCCGGCGATTCATGGTTCCTGCGTAACAAGGACAACCTGGCCCCCGTGACCGCTGATGCCGCCAAGACCTACCCGGACTGGGGAGTCGACGGCCACGCGCCGATCGTGTCCTACTCACCGTTCAGCATGATCTTGTGGAACACCGACGCCTTTCCTGACGGCTTCGAAACCTGGGACGATCTGCTCGCGCCAGAGGTCAAGAATCGGCTGGGCGTGCGAGACACGATGAGCGCTGTGCTCGCTTCCTATCTGCAGTACCTCCAGGACAAGAACGGTCCCAATTATCTGCCTGAGTTGGCGGAGCAGAATCCGAAGTTCTACCCCTCGCTCATCCCGATGGCGCAGGCTGTGGCCTCCGGCGAGATCGGCGTCGCCTACACCGCCAGCCCTGCCGTCGTGCACGACCTCGAGAGCAGAGGAGCGCCGATCGACTCTGTGCTCATCAAGGACGGCTGGGCATCTCCGTTCATTGCCGGCATCCTCAAAAAGTCTCCACGCCAGGACGATGCCCAGATCGTAATGGACTACCTTCTCTCACCTGCAGGCCAGGGGGTATTCAACGGAAGTGGCGACGCCGGCAGTCCGATCGAGGGACTCGACGGCACGATCGACACCACACAGATGCGAGTCCTGTCCGAGAAGGACACCCCTCCCAAAGTGATCGCGGAGTGGGCCGTCCGGCTGCGTGAGATCTTCAACCGCGGCTAAACCCGCGCGCCTCCCCGCCGGACGCCTCGCCACAAAGGCTCCGCTCGACCCACGATCGTCCACCGTCAGTCGCGTTCTGAGGTGGCAACTGAGATAGGTGCCGTCGAGTTCAGTCGGTAGGGGCCCCTTTGTGCGATGTAGGCATGGGGTGGGCCTGTGGACTGAAGCAGGGTGTATGGGTCGTGCACTCAGTCCCGTGGCAGTGTGACATCGTCATCGCCGAACTCGGGCTTGGTCGCAAGCTCGCGGGCGTCGGGCACGCCAGCCGTCGAAATCTCCATGCAACGCCAGATGCGTCGGAGTCTCAGCATGCAAGGTCGGCGGTTGGCAGGTGCCCTAATCGGTCACAACCGACAGCAGCGATATCCTTGAGAAGACGTCATCGAGAAGTGAGCGAAAGGTCGATCCTCCCTTACTGGTCGTGCCGTCGGGACCAGTGCACAGGAACGACAGCGGCGTCGTGAATAGACCATGTGATGGGCACAGGTGATCCGCTCGACACAGAGTCGTAGTCGACTCCCCCGGTCGCCGAGCTGAGGGCGACCGGGTTCGATGATGCCCGGGAAATTGGGCGCGGCGGTTTTGGTGTTGTCTAGCGCTGCATCCAGACCCCATTAGATCGCACGGTGGCGGTGAAGGTTCTCCTCGTCGAGCTCGACGAGGAGAATCGGGAGCGATTCTTCCGGGAACAACGGGCGATGGGCCGTCTGACCGGGCACCCGAACATCGTCACCGTCCTGCAGGTCGGTGCCACCAACAGCGGCCTTTCCTACATCGTGATGCCATACCATCAGCAGGATTCTCCCGACGTCCGGATCCGCGACCACGGTCCGCTGCCGTTGCCTGAGGCGTTGCGGCTTGGTGTGAAGGTGGCCGGCGCGGTGGAGACAGCACACCGACTCGACATTCTCCATCGCGACATCAAACCGGCGAACATCTTGCTCACTGATTACGGAGAGCCGGCACGGCCCTGGCCGAAGAGGCCCTTTCCACACCGGAGGGCGAGGGGCTGGAGCAGGTGCTCTACGGCAGCGGTGCCATCCTGGCGTCGAACCGCGGATGTTTGTCTCGCATGTGGAACGACGATCAGACCACAGTTCTGAGGAACGAGTATCGGCGGATCCTGTTCGAGCTGTTGGCGCAAGCCATGCAGCAGGGCCGTATCCGTGAGGACGCCACCGACGCCGACCTGGACCTCATCTTCTGGTCCCTCCGCGGCGTCGTCGCGACGACACCGCGGAGGCACCGACACCGGCTGGCGCAGAATCCTCGCGGTCATGATCGCGGGATTGTGGCCCGGCGCGGACAACCTCGACGCGGCGCCGATGAGCGCCCAGGACGTCGCACAGATCATGGATAATTTGTGGCCTCGGTAAGGTTCGGAGGGTGGCGAGGGGTCACTACCCCGTCAGGTATTCCTCGTCGGTGACGTGTTCGAGCCAGGTCGTGGTGGTGGCCGGGTCGTCGGCGTTGTCGAGCATGGCGAGGTGTTCCATGAACGAGTCGGCGCTTGCTCCGTGCCAATGATGTTCGTTCGGTGGGCAGTAGAGGGTTTGACCGGCGTGTGCTTCGACCTTCTGGCCGCCACGGGACTGTACCCAGGCAGTTCCTTGGGTGATGTGCAGGGTCTGACCGTGGGCGTGCGAGTGCCACGCGGTGCGGGCGCCGGGTGCGAAACGCACTTTCGCCACTACCATTCGCTGACCGGGTTCTCGGGGAAAGGCGATGCGGTCGAGCCAGACGTCACCGGTGAATTGCTCGGGCGGGTTCTTCGTCGTCGGAGTGTGGGGATCAATCTGCATTGCTGTACTCCTCAGGGTTCGGGGATTTCGAGGCCGAATGTCTCGCGGGTGATGTCGTCCGGTTCCGGGCCGCCGCGCACACCGGTGTCGAGAGCGTCGATCGCGGCGAGTTGATCGGCGGTGAGATCGAAGTCGAAGACGTTGAAGTTTTCGGTGATCCGGGACGGGGTGACCGATTTCGGGATCACCTGGCGGCCCTGCTGCAGGTGCCATCTCAGCATCGTCTGGGCCGGCGTCTTGCCGTGTGCCGCTGCGATCGACTGGAGGGTGGGATCGTCGAGCGTGGAGCCGTGCGAGCCGTCGCGGTAGAAAGTGATGCCACCGATCGGGGACCATGCCTGGGACACGATCCCGTGTTCGGCGTTGGCCGTGAGCACGTCGGATTGGCGGAAGGACGGGTGTACCTCGATTTGGTTGACCGCCGGCACCACCGATGTCTCGTCCCGCAGTCGCGTGAGGTGGTCGGACATGAAGTTGCTGACACCGATGGCGCGGACGCGGCCGTCCGCGAGCAGCGTCTCGAGCGCCTTGTAGGCCTCGACGGTGAGGGTGAACTCGCCAGGGAGAGCCTGGTGCAGTATCAGCAGGTCGATCTGATCGATTCCGAGTTTGCGGGCGCTCTTGTCGAAGGCGTGCA
Organism: Rhodococcus sp. IEGM 1307; assembly: GCF_030056915.1. Classification (NCBI taxonomy): domain Bacteria; kingdom Bacillati; phylum Actinomycetota; class Actinomycetes; order Mycobacteriales; family Nocardiaceae; genus Rhodococcus; species Rhodococcus sp. IEGM 1307. Next base: position 51,911 of record NZ_JASHKW010000023.1, on the reverse strand, counting down.
GCGTCGCGTCGTAGCCGTAGTCGGTGATCCAGACCTTGGTCTCGATGAAGATGTCCGAGCGATCGATACCCGAACGGCGTATGGCTTCGCCGACCTCGCGTTCGTTCTGATAAGCAGCGGCGGTGTCGATGTGCCGGTATCCGGTCTCCAATGCGGCCTCGACCGCTGCAACGGTGTCATCGGGCGGCGTCTGGTACACACCGAAACCCAGTGCCGGCATCGTGATTTCGTTGTTCAACGTCAATACGGGGATCGTCATGTTTCAACCTTAGGTTCGGTCAGCGCGCGCTGGGAGTGCCTGTCGAACCAGGTACCGGCAGTACCTGGTTCGACCAGCGGATGTCATGCGACGGGCCGGTGTCGTGCAGCGGGCACGATCACCGTGAGGACGACGACCAGCGCGAGGGCGAGCAGTACGGTGCCGCCGGTGAGCGCGGCGCCGACGTGCTCGGTCACCGCTGCTGGTCCGTCGAGGTTGGCGCCTGCGTCGGCCGCGAGTGCGACGAGAATGCCCAAACCGAGTGCCATTCCGAGTTGGTGCGCCGTGTTGACCAGTCCGGATGCCGCGCCGGCGTCCGCCGAATCGACACCGGCTATTCCTGCGTTGGTCAGCGGTCCGAACGCCAGGCCTTGCCCGGCACCCACCAGGACCATCGGTAGTGCAACGTCCATGAGATACGTATCGAGTGGGCCGATGCGGCTCAGCCATGCCATGCCGGCCAGGGTCAGCGCCGTCCCGGTCGCGAGCAGAGTCCCGTTCGACAGCCGGGCGCTCAGGCGGGGCACCATGAGTGCGACGACGAAGTTGACGAGGGTCATCGGGAGGAAGCCGAGTCCGGCTTGCAGTGGGGAGAAGCCGAACCCGTCCTGGAGCAGTTGGGTGGTGAAGTAAAAGAATCCGATCATCGCCCCGAGGTACAGCAGCCGAGCCGAATAGGCGCCGGCGCGTTCGCGACTGCGGAACAACCGCAGCGGCAGGATCGGTTGCTGCACCCGACCCTCGTGAACGACCAGCCCGACCAGCAGGAGAGCCCCGAGTGCCAGAGCGGCCTGTACCCGTGCCGATCCCCAACCTGCCTCGGCGGATTCGATGATTCCGAAGATCACGGCGCCCATGCCGAGTGTCGCACCGAGAGCACCGATCACGTCGAACCGTCCGGTTCGCCGTGGTGTTTCGACGAGCACTGTGCCGGACCAGACGATCAAGGCGACCGCGATCGGGACATTGACCAGGAAGGCCGCTCGCCAGGATATCCATTCGGTGAGCGCGCCTCCGACCAGAAGGCCGAGGCTGGCGCCGATACCGGCTGTTGCTGCGTACCAGGCAACGGCCTTGTTGCGGGCCTCGCCGTCGAAATAGGTCGTGATCAACGCCAACGAGGTCGGTGCGACGATCGCCGCACCGATTCCCTGCACGGCGCGGGCGGCGATCATCCACCATCCCGCGGGCGCGATTCCGACGAGCAAGGATGCGGTACCGAAGATCGCGAGACCGATCCTGAACAGTCGGCGCCGCCCCACGATGTCCCCCGCGCGGGCAGCCAACAGGAGCAGACCACCGAAGACGAGGGTGTAAGCGTCCTGAACCCACGACAGCGCCGCCGGTGACAGGTCGAGCCCGGATCGGATGCTCGGCAATCCGGTGAAGATCACCGAGTTGTCCAGCAACACCATGAAATAGCTTGCCAGGATGATCCCCAGAATCGCGGCCGGGGTGGCCGTGGCCCGACCGGAAACAGCGGTGGTCACGGCCGGACCGCGACCTTGAGCGCATCGCGGGCATCCATCGCGGCGTAGCCCTCCGGCGTCTGGCCGAGACCGACGGTGCGGTCGAACACCTTCCCCGGCTGGACAGTGCCGTCCAGGACTGCCGGAAGCAGCTGCTCGATGTAGGCGCGCACCGGCGCCGGACCACCGGTCAGCGTGACGTTCGGCCCGAACAGGCTCCCGAACCCGACAGGCGCGTCCTCGTACTGGGGCACCCCCACCCGACTGATCACTCCACCCGCGCGGACGACGCCCACCGCCTGGTCGTAGGCCGGCCGGTGACCGACCGCCTCGAGGACGACCGGGCTGCCCAGTCCGCCGGTCAGCTCACGAACCTTCGCGATCCCCTCCTCGCCACGCTCGGCAACCACATCGGTCGCACCGAACTCGCGACCGAGATCGGTCCGCCCCTGGTGCCGCCCCATCAACACGATCTGCTCGGCACCGAGCAGGCGAGCCGACAGCACGGCCAACAATCCCACCGCCCCGTCACCGATCACGGTCACGACACTGCCCGCGCCGACGCCGCCGCGGACCGCGGCATGCCAGCCGGTGCCGTACACATCCGACAACGTCAGCACGGAGTTGAGCAGCGCATCGTCGGCGTCCTCGCCCACCGGCACCTTCACCAGCGTGCCGTCGGCCAGCGGCACCCGGACCGCCTCGGCCTGACCACCCGCCGTACCCAGCGAGGCGTCATTCCAGAACCCGCCGCGCACGCACGACGTCTGCAGACCCGCAGCGCAGAACACGCACGTGCCACACGAGACCGCGAACGGTGCGATGACGAAGTCGCCGACCCGCAACGTCCTCACATCCGTACCGATCGCTTCGACGACACCGATGAACTCGTGGCCCATCGATCTGCCCGCAGGATCGACCTCCATGGAGTGATAGGGATGCAGGTCGCTGCCACACACGCAGGCCCGCACGATCCGTACCAGGGCGTCGGTGGACGACTGGATGGTGTGATCAGGAACATCGATGACGCGGACATCGCCCGCGCCGAACATGTACGTCGCTTTCATGCCACCCAGTTGACCTCCATTCGGGCCGCCCGGGGAGTCACGGACGTTCCGGGTACTGCCAGTACCTCCCACAACCGGCGGCCACTGCCTACCGTGGACTCATGAGTTCGACCGACCTGCGCACCGAAATCCGCGAGTTCCTCAGCACACGGCGCGCACGCATCACCCCGGAGCAGAGCGGGCTACCCGTGTACGGCGGCAACCGCCGTGTCAAAGGCCTGCGCCGCGAAGAGGTCGCCATGCTCGCCGGTGTCTCGGTCGACTACTACGTCCGCATGGAACGCGGCAACCTCGCCGGCGCCTCCGACAGCGTCCTCGACGCCCTCGTCGTCGCCCTGCAACTCGACGACGCCGAACGCGACCACCTCTTCGCCCTCGCCCGGCAAGCACAGGCAAGCACCACCCGCCGCCCCCGCACTCCGCCGGTGACCGTCCGCCCGGCAATTCAGCAAGTACTCGATGCCATCACGGACGCACCGGCCTGGGTCCGCAACGGCCGCCACGACATCATCGCGATGAACGACCTCGCGCGCGCCCTCTACTCCCCTGTGCTCGCCGACCCCCGCCGCCCCGCCAACACCACCCGATTCGTCTACCTCCACCCCCAGGCAGCCGAAGAATTCTTCGTCGACTACGACACCATCGCCAGGGACGCCGCCGCCATGCTCCGTCTCGAAGCTGGCCGCAACCCCCACGACAAGGCGCTCATCGCGCTGGTCGGGGAACTGTCCACCCAGAGCGAACTCTTCCGCCAACGCTGGGCGTCACAGGACGTCCGATTCCACCGCAGCGGCCGAAAACGCCTGCGCCACCCCGCCGTCGGCCAACTCGACCTCGACTTCGAAGCACTCGAACTGCCCTCCGAACCCGGCCTACACCTCAACATCTACACCGCAGCCGCCGGCACACCCACCGCCGACGCCCTCAAACTCCTCGCCTCCTGGGCCGCCAGCCAGGATCAGCTCGGCACCGAACACGACGCTCCCAGCAGACCACATTGACTCCCGCGCACAGGCGATCCGTGAGCCGCCACCCTTGCGACAACGGCAGCGGCACAGAGGATCATGACCAGATTCAAGAGAGTCCGAGTTGGAGGCCGGCGTGCCGGTTGGTGTCTTTGTAGAGCAGATAGCGGAAGCGACTCGGCCCGCCCGCGTAGCACGCCTGAGGGCAGAAGGCCCGCAACCATAGGAAGTCGCCCGCTTGCACCTCGACCCAATCCTTGTTGAGCAGATACACCGCCTTGCCCTCGAGGATGTACAGGCCGTGTTCCATGACATGCGTCTCGGGGAACGGAATCGCACCTCCCGGTTCGAAGGACACGATGTTGACATGCATGTCGTGGCGGATGTCGGTCGGATCGACGAAGCGCTGGGTCTTCCATGCGCCATTCGTGTCGGGCATCTCGGCACCCTCGATATCCTGCTCCCGGGTCACGAAGGACTCGGGTATCTCGATGCCGTCGACCTGCTGATAGGTCTTGCGGATCCAGTGGAACGTCGCGGTGGCCGGACCGTGGTTGTGCAGGGTCCACCGGGCGCCGGGAGCGAGGAAGGCGTAGCCGCCCGCATCCAGCACATGCTCGACCCCGTCGAGTGTGAGAGTGAGCGCACCGTCGACAACGAACACGACCGCCTCGGCGCCCGGATCGGCATCGGGACGGTCACTACCGCCACCAGGCGAGACCTCGACGATGTACTGCGAGAAGGTCTCCGCGAATCCGGACAAAGGCCGCGCCAGCACCCACGCCCTGGTCCCGTTCCAGTGCGGCAGCAGACTGGCGGTGATATCGCTCATCGTGCGACGCGGCAGGACCGCGTAGGACTCCGTGAAGACCGCGCGGTCGGTGGTCAGGTCGGTTTGCGGCGGCAGGCCGCCTCGCGGAACGAAGTAGTTCATGCTTTTCCTCATCGGGTTGTCGGGACAGCGGCGGTGGCGAGCCACCGGTGATGTCGATCTTCCGCCTGTGGATCCCACACGAGAATATTCGTGGGGAGGGTGTCGGCGGCAGCCGAGTCCGGGCCCTCAGATCCGCCGCATCACCGATACCACCTTGCCCAGGACAACTGCGTCGTCACCGTCGATCACGGCATACGCGGGATTACGGGGCTCGAGGAAGACGTGGCCATCGCGGCGCCGGAGCACCTTCACCGTGGCCTCGCCATCAATCATCGCAGCGACGATCTCGCCGGAATGGGCTTCGTCCTGGCGGCGCACCACAACGACGTCGCCATCGCAGATCGCGGCGTCGATCATCGACTCACCGCGCACCCGCAGCCCGAACACGGTGCCGGAGCCGACGAGTTCGCGAGGGAGCGTCAGCATCTCATCGGCGTGCTCCTCCGCGAGGATCGGTGCGCCGGCTGCGATGTCGCCGACCACCGGTACCGTCACATTGTTTTCAGACGAGCGACCCTGCTTCCCCTCGGAGAGAAACGGGCGCACGTCCAATTGCCGAGCCATGGCCGTGCCCCTTCGGAGAAAGCCCTTTTCCTCGAGGCTCTTCAGATGCTGGGACACCGACGACGCGGAGCGCAGGCCCACCGCGTCCCCGATCTGTCGGGTGCTCGGCGTGCATCCGTGTGCAGCCACCCAGTCCCGGATCGCTGCCAGAATCCGCTGCTGGCGGGATGGCAGGGTGGAGGCATCGAGGCCACCGAACATGTCGAGATCGTCGTAATCGGTCACCGAAGAATCGTAGGGGGTGACGACAGCCCCCTCGAGCACGGCGTAGGCGTGCGACCAGAAGCGGAGCCTGTCCCGTTCCACCTCACGGAAATGTCGACCTCAGTCGATGCGCCACCACCCGGAACCACAGTTGAGGGTGATCTTCCCCATGGACTTGAATCTCACTGCCCGCGGCTCGACGCCTCTACGCACCGTCGAGCCGCGCCCGATATCGACTCTCGCACAACGGGAACAGTCAGCTCAATGCCGCAATGCACCGCACCGCACCGCGCTCACTCGGGCCGCTGCCACCCCGACGCGCGAGCACTGTTGGCTCACCGCAAGGCCACACAGACGAGCACGTGACGGTCCCGTAGCCGCCGGCCCGGTGTTCTCTCGCCGATCGCCGACCTTCACGGGATGGTGAGCGCCGGCACTGCCAGAGGGTCGGTGGGAGCCGGCGCGCGGCGGTTGGCCCCGACGAGATCCCACGCGGTCTGCCGTGGCGCCACGCCGTCCAGTTTCCATTGCCCGAGCAGCAACGCGACCTTGGCCAGCATCTCGGTACGCAGCCGCAGGAACGAGTCCTCCGGGTCGGTGCCGACCTGACTCAGTAGTACCCACCAGGCCCAGGCGACTGCTCCGGCATTGGCAACGAAATCTGGGACCACCGGAATGCCCCGGCCGGTGAGCACCGCCTCGGCCCGCGGGGTCGTCGCGGCATTCGCCGCTTCGATCACGACTTTCGCTGCGACCTGGTCGACGTTATCCGCCGTGATCGCATACGAGATCGCGGCCGGGACGAGGATGTCTGCCGCAGTGGCGATCACAGCCGTGCTCGGCAACCGCTGAACATGCGAGGGGACGCGGGAGCGGTCGATCTCGCCGTAGCAGTCCCGCAGGTCGAGCAGCGCGGGAACGTCCAGGCCGTCGGGGCAGTACAGCGTGCCGAAGGCGTCGGCGACAGCAGTCACGCGCATACCGGCCTCGTACAGATACCAGGCCGCGCCGCCCCCCATGGTGCCGATGCCCTGGATTGCCACCGTCGTGTCGGCCGGAACCCAGCCATATGCGTTCACCGTGCCGATGCAGGCCTGCGCGACTCCGTAACCGCCGATCACATCGCCCAGCAGAAAACCGCTGGGCACCGGGGCGTTCAACGCGGCTCGTACCCGGCGCAGAGTCCTCTGCGGATCGTCCGCACGGCTGATCGCCGCATGGTAGGACTGTTGTAGGCCGAGCCGCGCGAAGACGTCGTCGAGCAGATGCTGCGGCACCCCCAGATCCTCCGCGGTCACCCAGTGCGCGGCCAGCCACGGGCGCATCGCCTGACAGAACCGCTCCAGAACACCGACGGCGCGGGGGTCCTTCGGGTGGAAGTCGATGCCACCCTTCGCGCCGCCGACCGGAAGGTCGAAAACCGCGGTCTTGGCAGCCATGCCTCGGGCCAGATCCTCCACCTCCGACATCGTGCAGCCTGCCCGCATTCGGGTGCCCCCGGTTGCCAGGTCGGACACCAACGTGTGCACGACGAGGTAACCACGAGCACCGGTGACCGGATCAGACCACGTCACACGTAACAGGGGCTCACCGCCGCGCACGGTCGCCACATCGACCCGATGTGGCGTCGCAGTGTTCTCACGGTAGTCAGACTCTCGGTGCTCGGGGGTGCGCCCGAACCCGCATTCCGTTGTCGTGGTCACCTCGAGTTACCCCAATCGTCCTCAGAAAATCTTCGCCTCCACGACCACTCAGCCGATGACGTCAGAGTGCGCGCGCTGGTGACCAGGCGTCCAGTTAAGAATCTTGAAGGATTGAGTTCACGCTTTCTACACAGCGCAACGCGTGGTCCGGTTGGACGGTTCGGAATGGATGCATAGGCTGGCGGCATGGAGCTGTCATTGCGCCGGTTGCGGATGCTTCGGGAGTTGCATCGCCGAGGCACCGTGACTGCCGCGGCGCTGGCCTTGCACTACACCACATCCGCGGTATCCCAACAGCTCACCCAGCTCGAACGCGATGTCGGCGCAAAGCTATTCGAGCGGCGCGGTCGGCGGGTGCAGCTCACCGAGATCGGCCTGCTCCTCGCCGAGCACGCCGAGGAGATCATTCGATCGGTGGAGCGCGCGACGACCGCTCTCGAGCAAACGCAGGACGGGGTCACCGCCCGATTGACCGTCGGCGTGTGGGCGTCCGTCGCGTCGAGCCTGGTGCCGAGTGCGCTGACGTTGCTGGCCGCCGAACATCCCGGCATCGAGGTGCGAACGAGGGAGCTCGCGCCGGAGGACACCGCGGTCGCGGTACGGGACGGGTCGCTGGACTTCTCCTTCGTGATCGACTATTCCGACTACCCGATGCAGTGGGACCCGGAGTTGACCAGGGTGGTGATCGCGGTGGAGCGACTGCACGCAGCGCTGCCTCCGGGAACGGTTTCCGCCAGAACCATGGCGCTGGCGGATCTCGCCGAGCACCCCTGGATCCTTGCGGGACCCACGTCGCATTTCGGCCGCGCGGTGCGCTTGGCCTGTCAGCGTTGCGGATTCGAACCCAGGATCAACCATGAGGTCGGCGAGCAGGCGACGGCACTCGCGATGGTTGCCGCGGGCCTGGGAGTCACCCTTGTCTCCGATCTCGGACTGACGCTGCGCCCGCCGGGAATGGACGTCGTCGCGCTCACCGAACCACTCATGCGGACCATTTCCATCGCCCATCGGGGGACGGAAGCGCACCGACCGCCGCTACAACTGGTGATCGACGCAGTGCGTGCCGCGGCGGCCGCACGGGGGCTCGCGGCGCGGTCGCCGTACCCGTAAGCGCGTTCACCTCCCGCAGGACGGAATGTCGGGCGTGTGGGCGCATGGTTTCGAGCATGTAGTCGAGTTCGGCGATGGTGCGGTGGGGTGGGAGTGTGAGGATCGGCATCTCGGCGCTGCGGTGTACCAGTGCTGGAGTTGGTCGTGAGCGGTGTCGGGTGTGCCCCAGACGGTGAGCTCGTCGAGCAGAACAAGGGCCGGCACGTCGGTGGTGTCGTGGGTCGGGTTGCCGGCGAGCACGGCCTCCACCTGCTCGCGGTATCCCCGTTCGCTCAGCGAGCGGCGGTAGAGCGAACCCATGCTGGTGGGGTAGAACGCGACCCACCACGACGCGATCTCACGAGCGGTTGCGTGATCGGCCGCGACGGCTGTGGGGACGGCCGGGCGCTAGGAAGGGCATCCAGCCGTCGGCCACTTCGCCGGCGAGTTGGATGGATTTGTTGCCGAGTCCGGCGAGGTAGATCGGCAGGCCGGTGCGCGCGGCGACACCCAGCCGCAGGGGCCGGTGGTCGCGGGTCGCCGTCGGGCGGACCCGGTCGCCGTCGAGCAGTCAACGGACCTGTACGGTGACCGCGCGTAGCTTGGCCACCGGCGCGGTGAACGATTGGTCGTGCAGTCCTTCGACGAGCTGCGGACTGCGTGCACCCAAGCCGAGGACGAAACGGCCGTGTGAGACCTGGTCGAGGCTGGTGGCGAGCATCGCGAGAGTGCCGGCGGTGCGGCCCCAGACGCTGAGCACACCGGCCGCACAGACCTCGACCGAAGCTTTCACGCCGCCCTCGATCTGGTGCCAGGACTGCGTGACACGGTCGCCTCCGGCCACCGCGAACAACGTTTCGTCGGTACCGCCAACCTGCCCAATCAATACCGAACATCGGTCGGACCGGGCTGGGCACTCCTCGGCGATGCCGGCCACCACAGGGACCCCTCCACGGGAATGGGCATCGCCGACGCGTTCCTCAGCGCCGACCTGCTCGCGGAGGCCATCCACAGCACGCGCGCCGGCCGTCCCGTCGACGACGCTCTCGGCGACTACCAACGTCAGCGCGACCAGCTCACCGCCGACGGGTTCGAACTCGCGCTCAGCACGGCCCGCCTCGCGCCGCTGTCGAACCGACTCACGGCGTTCTACAGGGCGGCCGCGGCCCAACCGGAGGTAGTCGCGCGGATCTTCGGCGTCCTCGGCGGGTCGGTGCCCATCCGAGACATCTACTCCGTGCCGAACATCGCGTCGGTCCTCACACAAGCCCACCCTTGAATGCACATTCCCTTGCGCGTGCGCACACCGGTGCCATCGCGTGCGCGGCGTTCCGTGTGGTGGTTACCCTCGCAGGATGACTGCAATTCCGGATTCCACGGTGGGCACGAACACAGCGGTGGCCGGCCTCGAAAGCACCTTTGCCGACGAGCTGGGTGCCCTGACGGTCCCCTGGCAGGGTGCGCATGCGCCTGACCCCACGTTGCTCGTGCTCAACGAGCAGCTCGCGGCGTCGCTGCGGTTGGAAGTCCGGGCACTGCGAAGCGAGGACGGGGTCGGCGTCCTGTCCGGATCGACGGCGCCGGCCGGGGCCAAGCCGGTGGCGATGGCATATTCGGGCCATCAGTTCGGCGGATACGCACCGCTCCTCGGCGATGGCCGGGCGTTACTGCTCGGCGAGCTGACCAGCAGTGATGGGCAGCGGGTGGATCTACACCTCAAGGGCTCGGGGCCCACGCCGTTCTCCCGGGGCGGCGACGGGTTCGCGGCAATCGGCCCGATGCTGCGCGAATACCTCGTCAGCGAGGCCATGTACGCCCTCGGCATCCCCACCACGCGCGCGCTGTCGGTGGTCGCGACGGGCCAGCACGTTCATCGATACGGCGCCGAGCCCGGGGCCGTGCTCGCACGGGTCGCGGCCAGTCACCTGCGGGTGGGCACCTTCGAATACGCGGTGCGGCAGGGTGAGGTGTTGCAGCCGCTCGCCGACTACGCGATCGCCCGCCACTACCCGGAGCTGACCGAACCGGCGCCGGGGCGTGACGGCAATCGCTACCTGACGTTCTTCGAGGCGGTGGTGGAGGCGCAGGCCTCTCTGGTGGCGAAATGGATGCTCACCGGTTTCGTGCACGGGGTGATGAACACCGACAACACGACCATTTCGGGCGAGACCATCGACTACGGTCCGTGCGCCTTCCTCGACGCGTTCGACCCGGCTGCAGTGTTCAGTTCGATCGACCACGGCGGCCGGTATGCGTTCGGCAACCAGCCCGTTGTCCTGAAGTGGAATTTGGCGCGCCTCGCGGAAACGCTACTGACGCTGTTCGATTCCACGCCGGATGACGCGATTACCGCGGTGTCGGCAGTCCTCGACACCTTCGACGACCGGTACGACGGCCACTTCGCGGCCGGGATGGCGGCAAAGCTCGGTTTGGCCGGCGAACTCGTCGATCGAGCGCTGGTCGACGACCTGCTGACGCTGATGGAGGAACACGGTGCCGACTGGACGGGCACCTTCCGTGCTCTCGCGGACGAACTACGCGGACATTCGACGCCTCTCGACGGCCTCGTTCCGCGCGAGCACATCGGGCCATGGCTGGAACGCTGGCGCGGCAACCTGACCAAACATGGGCACGGGGCAGCGGAGACCGCCGACGCGATGGACAGCGTCAACCCGCTGTACATCCCGCGGAATCATCAGCTCGATGCTGCGTTGCGCGCCGCGGCCGACGGGGAGCTCGCTCCGTTCGAAAAGCTACTGGAGGTCGTCACGCATCCGTTCGACCGCCGCGACGAGTGGTCGGACTACACCACACCCGCTCCACCATCATTCAGCAAGTCCTTCCAAACCTTCTGCGGCACTTAACTTCCAGGACGGACTTGCACGGCGACGTTCGTGTCGAGGAAACTTCTCGCCGACGATTCGTCGCCAGAACGACTTCGGCTGGTGTCGCCGCGACGGGATGCCGTCGTGCGCAGTTCGCGTCCGACCGATCGACTTCCGCGACGAGGAAAAGGAGCGCTGCAAGGGCAGTAACTCCGTCGAACGTTATTTCAATCTGGGCGAAGCCGAATGCGATTGCCCGAGACGTCGACCCCTGTCAGCTGGCGGGATCGTAGTGGAACGCGCGCAGCTCCTGCGCGCACCGGCAGGCAACCGCGATCTTCGCAGCCCATTCCAGTGCCGCCTCGCGGGAAGGCAACTCCAGTACCGTGTAGCCGCCTTCGAGCTGCTTCGTCTGCGGGTACGTGCCCTCGGTCACCGTGCCATCCCCATCGACCAGGACAGGCGGAACGCTCTCGTCGATTCCACCGCCGAACACCCAGACGCCGGCGTCCTTCGCCTCCTCCACCACCGCGTGCGACGCATCCGACACTGCCTGTAAATCCTCGTCGGGAAGGACCATGGCACCACTTGGGAAAGAGATCAGGTACTTCGTCATCGCGTCGACTCCTTCTTCGCATGTCGGGGATCGGACCCATCCTCGCCGACACGGGCCGGCGCGCACAAGATTCGCCCGCCCTCCCCCAACCGGTCGGAACAGGCCGTCTCCACCACCGCACTTACCGCGGGCATCAAGCACTTGATCAACACGCCCGAGTGCGCGTGGGTAAGTAGTGTGACGGTCGTGTTGTGGCAAGCCACTGCACAGCGCAATATCTGCGGACTGCCGCCCAAGGGCTGGAGACGATCGTGGTCGGCCGTTCCCCACCCAATTCACCCTGTCACACGCCCTGCCATTTTTCCCCGACCGTGGCGTGGATGGCTCTGCGACGACTCACCTTGGCCGATATCAAGCCCGATGCGACCACAACCTGCCCCAGCATCAGCGACGCCGGCAGTATCAACAACTCCCACCCCGTCGAACCATATGCCTGCGACCACACCACGATCACGATGGCCAAAATCCACGTCAAAGCCTGCCCCAGCGTCATCAACGCGCCGGCCCACGTCCGATCAGCGCGTCGGACGAGCCCGATCGTGCCCGCGACCGCCCCCACCAAGGCGGCGATCAAACCGACCGGGGTCGGGAGCAGCACCATCAGACCGAGAAGCGGTCCAGGCTCGATAATCCCCGTGGTGACCAGTTGCGGCACTACGAACAACCACACCGACACAGCGCACAGCACCGAGACGACCGATGCGCTCGTGGATACCTTCATCGCATCAACCTAGACCAGACGTCGGGTTCACCCGGCCGTCCACGATTGCAGATGAGACTCACCATCACGCGGTCTCGCTTGCAGCGACCGCGCGAAAATAGAGCGGGCCCGCCCCTGAATCAACACCAAGACTCCGGTGGCTACGACCCGCCCTACCTCTGCGACAGTCGGTAGACTCCAAACATGGGCAAGCGCACGGTCCCGAGTGGCACGGTGCATAGAGTGCCGGCAGACCTACGGATGGCGTTGGCCGATGACGGCCCGGCGCTGAAAGCGTGGAATGACATCACACCATTGGCACGCAATGAGTGGATCTGCTGGGTCGAGGATGCCAAGCTCGACGAAACGAGAGCGCGTCGAATCAAGCGGACGCATACCGAACTGGCTGAAGGCAAGCGCCGCCCATGCTGCTGGCCTGGTTGTAGCCACCGGGAAAAGACCGGTAAGTAGGACCCTCCTACGCAGCCGCAGCCGACTTGTCCTATCCGGGACCTTCGGCCTCGCGCGGTCGCCTGCGCGACCTTGAATCCACGGCCCCTTGTTTCCGGAGACAACGAGGTCGCGCGCATATTCGACGCAGCGGACAATCGACATAGCTTCAGCGCATGGAAGCTGGATGTAGTCGTATACGACTCGAGGAGCATCACATGAAAGCCGTTCGCATCCATGAGAATCGAGGTCCCGCGAACCCGGAGCTACTCGTGTTCGAGGATGCCCCCGACCCGCAGGCCGCCACCGGTGACGTGATCGTCCGAGTGCACGCCACATCCTTCGTCCCCGACGAGCTCGACTGGCCAGGAACCTGGACGGATCGGGCCGGCCGCGACCGCACGCCCTCCCTCCCCGCACACGAGGTGGCCGGCGTTGTCACCGAAGTTGGCTACGGCACCACTGGTGTTCGACACCATCGGCGGCGACGTGCTCGCCCGATCGGCCGCGATCGTCAAGCCGGGCGGCGTGCTGGTCTCGATCAGTGCGCCGCCCCGGTGACGCCACGCGGCGGACGAGCAGTCTTCTTCATCGTCGAACCCGACCGGTGCCGGGCAAGGTGGTCCTCGACGTCCTGCCTGCGGGGTTGCCGACCTAGGAGGATCACCCGAACGGAGAGCCTTCCAGCGCCGCGGTGAGTTTTCCCGTCGCCTCTGGTCTGTACTGGTGTGAGTAGACGCGGAGCGTGCGGGAGCAGTCGATTTGCCCGCGTGACGCCGTCGGGCAGGTGCCACCGGTGCGCGGTGTACCGCTCCATGAACAGCAAGGAGAAAGTCTCATGACATCGACACCACCCTCCACGGGAACCACCAACTCGACACCGGCGCCGACGGGCGGAACCACGAAGAAGGCCAGAATCGCCGGACTGGTCGTCAGCGCCCTCGTGGTGCTGTTTCTCCTGTTCGACTCGCTCATCCACATCGCAAACACGCAAATGGTGCGCGAGGCGATGGCCGAGCTGGGTTTTGCCGAGAACCTCAACCGTGTCATCGGAATCGTTCTCTTGGTATGCCTGATTCTCTACATCGTGCCCGCCACGGCGATTCTGGGCGCGGTGCTGCTGACCGGATACCTCGGTGGAGCCGTCGCTACCAACATGCTCACCGAGCAGCCGGTCGTCAGCACCACCCTGTTCCCGATTTACGTCGGCATCTTCGTGTGGGGCGGTCTGTACCTGCGGGACGCGCGGGTGCGTTCGATCATGCCTGTCCGACGCGCCTGAGCCACCAACCCCCGCCTGGCAGCGAATGCCATTGACACAGGACGGATTCGACGTCATGTGATCGCGGCGTCACGCAATTCGGCGTATGAATCGTCCATCGCCACCGCCAGCCGGGCAACGTCGGGCAGCGCCTCGGGGTCTGTGCAGAGCCCGATACCGACGATCCCGGCGCAGGAGATCGCCGAGATCCGCAGCGCGTGGTGCGCTGCGGGCTCGGAGGAGGAGAAGAGCCGCTCGACCCGACGTCCGGAAACGCTGACCGGCACGGGCGGGCCGGGGACGTTCGAGATCGACAGGCTGAACTCGCGCGCGCTGCCGGCGAGTCGCTTTGCGGCTTCCTCGACGCGTTTCACGCGTCCGAGAGCGTGGAAGAGATCGAACAGCTCTTCGGCGTCGTCGAGGAGCTTGCGCTTGCTGGTCTCGGCGTTGATCCGGTCGAGTCGGGTGAGCGGATCCGCCTCGGCGAGCGGCAGATCGACGTTCAGGAAGGAATCGCGGTTTCCCAGCTTGCCCGCTCCCTCGTCCCGGTGGTGCAGGCTGACCGGAACTTGAGCACGAAGACGCGGCAGGGCCGTCTCGCCGGCGCCGAGCCAGCTGCGCAGGCCGCCTGCGACGATCGCGAGGAGTACGTCGTTGACGGTTGCGCGCGCGGGACGTGAGGCGCCGATTGCCTTCAGCTCCGGGAGCGGGGCGACGGTGAAGGCGAGCTCGCGGGCGGCACTGATCGGGCGGTCGAAAGGCGAGTGTGAACCGCGGTGGCCGAGTTCACGACGCACAGCCGCGGGCATCCGCAGTGCCTCGTCGACCCGCGAACGCTGCGGCGAAGCGGCGCGAAGGCCCGGCCGCGTTCCTCTCGGGGGCGGTTCGGGGTGCCGATCCCAGAGCACGTCGTCGAGGAAGCGAACCGCGCTGATCCCGTCGGCCATCGCGTGATGGATCCGGACCGCGATCGCCTCGCGCCCGTCGCCGAGTGGACCGAACAGATCGAACGTCCACAGTGGTCGCTCGTGGTCGAGGTGCTCGGACATCAGCTTGCTGACGGCCCGCCACAGATCGTCGCGCGAGGCACACCCAGGCTCTTCTCGGCGCCGGACGTGGTCACTGATCTCGAACGCCGTCGCCTCGGTCCAGCGCGGCTCCGGTCCCGAGGTATCGATCCGTTGCGTCGCTCGCGGCTGGCTCGAAAGCCGCTCCGCCACGGCAGTTCGCAGAGCCTCGACGTCGAGCGGGGAGGTGGCCGGCCCGAGAACGACGAGCTTGAGCGTGTGGCCGGTGATCACCGCCGATTCGAGCCCCAGGATATGTGCGTCGTCGGCGGACAGCCGATCGGGATCCTCGCGGCTCACCTCGGCAAGTCTATTCGGATCTGCTCCTTTTCGAACCAGGAACGTCGGTCCCGCAGCTCAGCACGGACCCGGAGTGTTGCTTGCCTAGATCACTTCGTCCGCGGCCCGGCCCCGGACTTCACAGCGGTGCGGTGATCGGCGCCTCAGGGGCGTGCGTGACAGTGGTGCGCCCGGTCTCGAGGTACTCGGTGACGGCCTGGTCGACGACGGCGTTGCCACCCTGGATCCCCGCACCGTGATCTCCTCCCTCGACGGTGACGAGGTGCGCCCCCATGTCGTGGGCGAGCTGAACTCCGCCCTGATAGGGGGTCTGTGGGTCGCGCATTCCCTGCAGGACGAGCGGGGCCGTCGCCAGTCCTCGATTGCTCAACGTGGGCAGCGCGACGACGGGCGGCGCACCGGCACATTCGGGCCCGGCGCTGTAGCTGTACCCGATGAGGTCGAAGAGATCTCCGGTGACGAAGGTGGAGAAGAGCCAACCCGGAATGCGGTCCGGCCGAGCGGCGACATTGTTCTCGTTGCACAGGACCAGTGACTGCATCACCTGGGCCTGGGCAATCCGCTCGTACTCTTGCTCCGTCAGGTCGTCCATCGCGGTGCCGTCGGGAATCGCGTCTCGCCCGTCCCGGATCACCCGGGCCATGAGTGGCCAGCTGTTGCGGGCGGGAAGCACCTGCCGCGTCATCACGTAGATGCTGGACGACATCTGGGTGTGCGACGGGTCGGCGAGGCTACGGATGAAGGCCTCGAACTGAACGCGTGCCGGTCCGGTGAGATCGACCCCACCGCGATAAGCATCCGCAACGGCCTGCAGGCCGGGCGGTACGTCACCGATCTGGGCGGGCGGTGGCGCGAGGGTCGGGTTCCCGCCGGCTTCCTCGACGATCCGGTCCGACCACCGCTGATACACCTTCAGTGGGGTGTCACCGAGCCCGTACGTGTCGTCGTGGGCCGTGATCCAGTCCATGAGGTCGTAGAAGCGATCCTTGTAGCCGTCGTTCTGCTGCCACAACACGTCGTTCCACAGCCACTTCTGGTCGACCGCGGAATCGAGGACCATGCGACCGGTGTGCTGAGGGAAGAGCGTCGCATAGGTGGATCCGAGAATCGTGCCGTACGAGAGGCCGTAGATGTCGATGACGTCCTCGCCGAGTGCGATCCTGACCTGCTCCCAGTCCTTCGCGGTGTTCTCGGTCGTCAGGTGCGCCGTGGTGCCTGGCGCAGCGGACTCGCATGCGTTGCGCGTCGCAGCACCGCCGAAGCCGAGGCTCATCGCCGTCGTCTGTTCAGGGGCCAGCACGCACTCGACCGCGCCGGCGTAGGGAAGACCGCGCGGTTGGATACCGATCACGTCCCACTGTGCGCGGACCGCGTCGGGCAGGATCTCGACGAACATGCTGTTCGAGCCGATCGCGTCTCCGCCCGGCCCACCGGGATTGGTGAACAGCACGCCGCGGCGCGAGCTGGGATCCTCGGCGCGGTGGCGGGTGACGAGCACGTCGATCGTGCCGGCGGCGGGGTCCGCGTAGTTGCGGGGAACGGTGACCGAGGCGCACTGATCGGATGCCGGGTCCAGCTCGTATTCGGCCGGGCAGGACCCCCAGCGAAGATCGTCACCCGGTGCCGGCTGTGCGGTGGCGAGCGGTACCGCCCCCAGGGCGAGTGTGGCGGTGAGGCCGCCGATCAGGGCGACAAACCGAGTCCGCCGTGCAAACCTCGCGCCCGCGCGCTGCCTCGAGTCCAAGTGCCCATCGATCCCCGGCATACTCTCGCGATCCCCCTCGTAGTCCCGTGTCGTGACGACAGTGGCGCCTGGGCCGCAGCCCGCCCGCTACCGCCTCAGCAGCCAGTGTCTCAGACGCACCATCGCGACGACCGGTAACCCCGGAAACGAAGATGTCGCACGGAATGTCCGGGTGCACACGCCTTTGCGGTGCTGCGCCAGCGTGCACCACCGGCGGGACCGTCAAAGCCCGAACCGGAAGTGCTGTACCAAGGGATCGGCCGCGCCTGACGTACTGTATTGGCGTGCGCTACGAGGTAGTTGAGTCCGATACCGCGACCGCATTGGGCAGCGGTGACGTTCCGGTGCTGTCGACCCCACGGCTGATTGCGTGGATGGAGGCGGCCACCGTCGCCTGCGCTGCATCATTCATCAGTGCGGGCCAGACGACAGTGGGGACCGCTGTCCGAATCGAGCACCGCAGCCCGACACCGGTCGGTGCCAGCGTCGAGATCGCGGCCGAGCCACCAGCCGCCGCTGTCGGCCACCGCCTTACCTTCGCCGTGCGGGCGACCGATAGCTCGGGGAAGGTTGTCGCGTCGGGCGAGATCGACCGGGCGATCGTCGACCGGGACCGGTTTCTCGCGGCGACGTCACGCGCGAAGCCTGATCGCTGACCGAGCTTGTCGCGCACTGACCGCTGATCGCCACGTCACGACCAGCCCGATCCCCTAGCCCTGACGGTGGGCACCGTTGCTCACTCGTCGCTGAATAGTGACCGGTGGATCTCGGCGGATGTTTGCGTGGGTGAATCACCGGTGCGCGGCGCGTCGGAGACGGGCTCGGGGGTGCTGTGGGTCAGCGTTCGCTGCGCAGAGAAGAGTGGGAGTTCGGATTTGTCGTGATCGATGGTCATTCTGTTCCTTGCTTCAGGTGTATGTGGGCGCGGCCGGTTGGGGTGATGGCGACCGGGTAGATCATGGTCGAAATGTGTCGCGGTCCGCATGACGTCGTAGGCAGCTCGCCATCAGGCGTGGTGTCGGCATCGAATCCGGGACGGCGCGCCCACCCCGGGAAGTGTTCGCGCGGTGCGGATCTGCGCGGCGCCTGGGCGTGCGTGCCTGTAGCCATTGGCATCAAATGGACGCTCCTCGCATCGGCCGGCATTCTTTCGAATCGGGAACGCCTGAGCGACTCGCTCGATGCGACGACCATTCCGATGTATCAAGCCTATACCCCCATACGATCCTCCTGCTGAGCAGTGAACGATCTCACTGCGCGGCCGCCGCGAATAAGCGACCTGCTGGGGCAGCGCCGCCCCCACCTCGCGCGGCCTGTTGCCGACCATTCCAGGTGATGATCGGGCGATCTACTCGCGAGGACCACACCCCAGGCGCCCGTCGCAAGCGATACTGGAATGCCCCACCCTCCGAGGAGACGTGAACATGAGCCTGTACGCAGTTGTGGACCCCGCCACCGGACAGACGGTGCGCGAATATCCGACCGCGACCGACGAGCAGATGCAGGCGGCGTTGTCCGCGGCGGAAAAGGCGCACCGTGAGTGGTCGCGCGGCTCGACGGTGGTTGAGCGCGCCGAACTGCTCAGGAAGGTGGCCGAGTTGCACACCGAACGCCGCGACGAACTGGCCAAGATCATCCAGAGGGAGATGGGCAAGCCACTGGACCAGTCGTTGGGGGAAGTCGACTTCAGCGCCGCGATCTATCAGTACTACGCCGACAACGCCCAGAAGTTCCTGGCTGACGAGCCGATCGACCTGGTCGAGGGTGAGGGTACCGCGCTGATCCGCCGCAACTCGATCGGCGTGCTGATCGGGATCATGCCGTGGAACTACCCCTACTACCAGGTCGCCCGGTTCGCGGGTCCGAATCTGGCGCTGGGCAACACCATCGTGCTCAAACACGCACCGCAGTGTCCGGAATCGGCGGCGGCACTTCACCAGATCTTCACCGACGCCGGATATCCGGAGGGCGCCTACGTCAACGTCTACGCCACCAATGAGCAGGTCGCCGACGCGATCGCCGACCCACGGGTCCAGGGCGTGTCGTTGACCGGGTCCGAGCGTGCGGGCGCAGCGGTCGCCGAGATCGCAGGCCGCAACCTCAAGAAGGTGGTACTGGAACTCGGGGGTTCCGATCCGTTCATCGTGCTCAGTTCAGATGACCTCGACGCCACCGTCAAAGCGGCAATAGAAGGTCGTTTCGAGAACACCGGGCAGGCGTGCAACGCCGCGAAGCGATTCATCGTCGCCGAGGACCTCTACGACGACTTCGTCGGTAGATTCACCGCGGAGGTGCTCGCCACCGCAGACGGACTCGCGCCGCTGTCATCGGTGGCCGCCGCCGACCGGTTGTCCGAGCAGGTGCAGCAGGCGATCGCCGAGGGCGCCACGCTGGTGTCGGAGGGCGATCGGAAGGGTGCCTTCTTCCCACCGGCCGTGCTGACGAATGTGTCACGGGATTCACGAACCTACCGGGAGGAACTGTTCGGGCCGGTTGCGACGATTTACAAGGTGCGTTCCGAGGACGAGGCCGTCGAGCTGGCAAACGACACTCCGTTCGGTCTCGGCTCGTATGTCTTCACCACCGACCCCGATCAGGCCTACCGCGTCGCCGACTCACTAGAGGCCGGGATGGTGTTCGTCAATGCCGTTGGCGCCGAAGGAGTCGAGCTGCCGTTCGGCGGCGTGAAGCGCTCCGGTTTCGGTCGCGAGCTCGGCAAATACGGGATCGACGAATTCGTGAACAAGAAACTCATCCGCGTCAGCTGAGCCGACAATTCCAGTATTTCAGCGCCCTCGGCGTGCAGTTCGATACCGGCGCCCTCACCGGATACCCATCCGGCAACAGAAATGGGGACCGCACCCACCGGATGCGGTCCCCACGTTGCACTGGTCAGACAGAGCGCACGTTCGTGGCCTGCGGGCCCTTCTGCCCCTGGCCAACCTCGAACTCCACACGCTGGTTCTCGTCGAGCGACTTGAAACCGCTGCCCGAGATCTCCGAGTAGTGCACGAATACGTCCGGAGTTCCGTCGTCGGGTGCGATGAAACCGAAGCCCTTCTCACCGTTGAACCACTTCACAATGCCCTGCGCCATGCCGATACTCCCTCAATCTCGATCCGGACCCTCACATCGAGGTTCCGATCTCGATGACTTGATCCTGCCATCCCCGATGTAGTCGCGAAGAACCGGTCACCTGCGGGTCGACGTTTTTACACACACCAAGCGCGGTCTGCGGACCACCACCCAGCGCCGTTGTCCCGTCAGCCCGGACGTTTGCGTCCCACGAGATGAAAGACGCGGCTGAGTTGACGGTAGGGGTCTCGTCGGCTGGCCTCGAGTTCGACGGCGGCCGCCGCCGCCACCTCCTTCGAATCGTTCGGGTCCAACTCGGCACCACCGAAGTCGAGCCAGTCGACGAACAGCCATACCCCGTACCAGCGCACCGGCTCCACGCCGCGGCTCCGCACGAGTTCGCTGAGTTCCTCCACCGTGTCGGCTCGAGTCGGCACTCCCAGCACCCCGATCTCGCCCCTGGTGTCAAACGACGCCAGAGCGTCGTCCCACCGTTGTTCCAGGGCCGGGCGCACTGCCATCGCCTTCGCGTTGCCCGTCATGATCGATACGACGCCACCGGCAGCAGTGCACCGGCACAGCTGGTCGACCAGCGGCTCCGGATGCTCCAGGTACCCGAGCACGCCATGACACAACACGGCGGCAAAGCGTTGACCATTCACCGCCTCATCGGCGTTCTCGCCGTCGGCCTCCACGAGCGTCACCCGTCGTTGGACCTCACCAGGCAGCCGCTGGAGTCGCTGTCGAGCCTTGTCCAGCATCGCCGACGACGGGTCGAGCACCGTCACGTCGTAACCGGCTTGCGCCAGCGGGAACGATTGATGGCCCGCGCCGCCGCCGACATCGAGCACAGGGGCTGGGGGCGCCGGCAAATGCTCCAACAGATGCTGGTGCAGCACATAGGTGCGCACGAGCCCCTTCACCGAGGTATACGCCTCGTCGGCAAATTGGTCGGCCACACTGGCCCAGGTGTCATCGCCCACAGCCCCAAGATAGTGATTCGAAGTTCTCGACGATGGGCGGGACGTCGGGCCTTTGTCCCCATTTTCGATCGGATCGATTCGAGATCGGGTCGAACGATCCGCACTCTGCCCCCGCTTCTGCTGTGTGTCGTCGCGAATGTGGTGCGGGCTCGACAGTCTTTTCAGAGAATCTGCACGATCTCAACGATTCACTTTCCATCGTCGTCCGGTGACAGTGTTTGTATGGAGCAGACTCGATGTTGCGCCGTCTCTCCTGCACCGGGCCGACACCGCGCGCCAGTCTGTGACCGACCCACGACAACAACCGAACAGACCGGAAGAGACGACACCGATGACCGACAGCCCCTTCGATCTCACCTACGCCGCGGCCGGAGACCGCTACGAGAAGGTCCCGTACCACCGCACCGGAAACTCCGGACTCGATCTGCCTGCCTTCTCGTTCGGCCTGTGGCAGAAGTTCGGTAGCGACTACGCTTTCGCGACTCAGCGGGAGATCATCCTCCACGCGTTCGACCTAGGCATTACCCACTTCGACAACGCCGACCGCTACGGCCCCCCGCATCGCGCAGCCCAGAAGAACTTCGGCGCCGTGCTCGCCAAGGACCTCGCGCCTTACCGGGACGAACTCATCCTGTCGACCAAGGCAGGCAACCCGATCGGTCCGAGCCCGTATCTCAAAGGCGGCTCGCGCAAGTCGATCCTGACCTCGCTCGACCACAGTCTGCGCGACCTCGGCACCGACTACGTCGACATCTTCTACCATCACAGCCCCGACCTCAGCACGCCACTGGAGGAATCCGTCGGGGCTCTGGTCAGCGCAGTGGAGCAGGGCAAGGCGCTCTACGTCGGAATCTCCAACTACCTACCCGATCGCACACACGAAGCCGCCGAACTGCTACGCGCGGCCGGCGTTCCGCTGCTCATCCACCAGGCGCGTTACTCGATCTACGACCGCCGTCCCGAACAGAACGGCTTGCTGGACACCGCCCGGCAGGACGGATTCGGGCTGATCGTGTATTCACCCCTGGCGCAGGGTCTACTGACGGACAAGTACCTGGAGACGATTCCCGAACACGCACGAGCACAGAACAGCACGTTCCTGACGCCGGATGTGATCGACGAGACCTACCGGCAACGCACCGCCGAGCTCAACAAGATTGCCGAGGCCCGCGGCCAGTCACTTGCACAGCTCGCGCTGCAGTGGGTGCTGCGGCGGCAGGAGGTCACCTCGGCGCTGGTCGGAGCGAGTTCCACCGAGCAGCTCGACCACAACATCGCGGCCCTGAACTTCCCGCCGCTCACCGACGAAGAACTCGCGCTCATCGAGGAACACGGCGTGCACGGAACCGGACTCAGACTCTGACAACCAGTCACCCGCTCGTGCCCGACTGCGCGGGCGGGTGACTGTCACCGTGTGCGCAAACCTGTTGCGGGGAAGCGCAGGTAGCGCTCCCCCGCTCATTCCCGCAGCAGCGGCAGCAGCTGGTTGCCCTGACGCTCGATTTCCGGCAGATACGGGGTGTCCGAGAGTACGAAGTGGGTGATGCCGAGGTCCTGGTACTTGCGCAGCGACTTCGCGACGTCCTCCGGGGAGCCGACGAGCCAGGTGGTGCCGGCGCCGCCGCCACCGAACTTCCCGGGTGCGGTGTACAGGTTGTCGTCGAGCACGTCGCCACGGGTAGCCAGGGCGAGGAGTCGCTGCTGTCCCACGGCGGTTTGGCGATGCGGGTTCTGCGGCGGCGCACCCTGATTCTTCGCCAACTCCGCTACCTTCTCCTCTGCCTCGGCCCAGGCCTGCTCGGTCGTGTCCCGGACGAAGGTGGTGATCCGCAGGCCGAACTCGAGCGGCGCATGCGCTCGGCCGAGTTCCTCGCTCAGTGACCGCAACCGTTCGATCCGCTCCTGCACACCCGCGAGCGGCTCACCCCAGAAGAGCTGAACGTCGGCCTCGGTCGCCGCAACACGCTCGGCGGCATCGGACGCGCCACCGAAGTAGAGCTTCGGGTGGAGTCGATCTCCGCGTGGTGAGATCCGGGGCAGCACTGTGGAATCGGTGACCTGGAAGTGCTCACCCCGGTAGCTGACGTTCTGCTCCAACCACAGCTTGCGGACGAGCTGGAGGAACTCCTTGGTGCGAGCGTAACGGTGGTCCTGGTCGCTCTCGTGTTCGCCGTAGGCTCCGAGGTTGTCCTTCCCGGACACGATGTTGATCCGGACCCGGCCGCCGGTCAGATGGTCGAGAGTAGCGACGGCGGAGGCGAAGTGAGCCGGTCGCCAGTAGCCGGGCCGGATCGCGATGAGCGGCTCGAATGTCGCCGTCCTGGCCGCAAGGGCGGCGGCGACGGTGAGTGTGTCCGGTCTACCCCAGCCGGTGCCGATCAAGGCCCCTTTCCAGCCGTGGTCCTCGAGGGCCTTCGCCTGGCTCGTGAGGGTGTCCAGACTGTTGTGGTCAACCGTGACGGCGTCGCCGCGGTGTCCCGGGGTGACCTGATTCGGGATGTACCAGAGGAATTCGAGACTCATGAGGTGGTGATTCCTGTTCGACGTCGATGATCGGCCGGCTGAGATCGGCGAATCGTGCCGTCTCCAACGATTGGGCGGAGAGCGCGTCCGGACTGACGGCCGTGTGCGCCGCCGCGATTGCGTCCATCCCCTACTTCCGCCCCCGAGGGACGACTCATCACCCGACTGGACGACGTGACCAGCATCCGGACATCGCGATACTAACCCCGGTTGTCACCGTTGAACGTCCATGCCCTGCGTCCTCCACGATGAGAAACAGGGCCTGACGTGCGACAGTTCGACACAACTGGACATAGATTCCTTCAGATCGGAAATGTCGATGCACCTTGCACCTTCATCGGTAGCGAACAGAGATTGCTGGACACCGTTGGCGTCAAGGTGATTTCAACCCTCGAATCCCGGATGAAGATCGGGAAGCATCTACCGAAACTGCATTTTCATCGACGGAGAATGTGAATGACCTCTGAATTAGCACTCTCGCACCTTCACGTAACCGCGGTGTCTTGGTTCGACCCCGACGCGGAGGCATTGCGAGAGGCCATGGCCCGCGAAGTGGGGCCGCGATACTCCGACCGAGTATCGACTGCAGACCGCGCCGCCACCAATGCGGTTGACTCGACGTCCGTTTTCCTCACAGTGGTGGTGTACACCGCCGCGGGGGCAACCGACACTCGAGAAGCGGTCGGTCACGCCGCGCTCAGGTGGAACGGCGACGACCTGGAGTTGAAACGGATGTTCGTCACAGTGGAACATCGCGGAACCGGGGTGTCGACAGCGTTGTTGAGCGCGGTCGAGGATGCCGCCAGGAAGGCGGGGCGCCCACGCCTGATTCTCCAGACGGGCGACCGGCAACCCGATGCGGTCAGGTTGTACGAGAAGAGCGGCTACTCACGGATTCCGATCTTCTCCCCATACGAAATCTTGCCCTTCTCGAATTGCTTCGAGAAGGTGTTCGATCAAGGATGACGAATCACCGCACTTCACGCGACAGGCGAGGTCAGGACGACGTCAGCGTCCACCAACGCCACGGCTCGCCCGTTCTCGGACACGACGACCGGCCCCCGGTGCCCCCCGATTCGTCGCATTGCCACCGACAACTCCTCGGTGACTCCCACGACGGGCAACGGCTGATCGACGTGCACACCGATCGGGTCGTCTTCCGGAGCGTGTGACAGCGCCGCGGCACTGACGGACCCCTGGATCTCCGCGACCACGACCGGACCGGTGATCGGGCGTGCCAGCACGACGGGCAGGGCCGGGGTGTCCGCGAGCACGTCACGCGCCTCCGCAACGGTCGCGGTGGACGGCACGGCCCGGGGTGCGCTCCCCCGGCCGCCCAGTGCGTCACCGACAACGGGTCCGGTCGCT
Source organism: Rhodococcus sp. IEGM 1307 (assembly GCF_030056915.1). NCBI lineage: Bacteria > Bacillati > Actinomycetota > Actinomycetes > Mycobacteriales > Nocardiaceae > Rhodococcus > Rhodococcus sp. IEGM 1307. The sequence goes on along the minus strand of NZ_JASHKW010000023.1, from coordinate 26,745 downwards.
GCGTGGTAGAGCGGGAAGCCCAGCCGTCCCAGCCACTCGTTGTCGAAGTACTTCGACAGGTAGGCCCGGCCCGAGTCCGGGACGATCACGACCACGACGTCGTCCGGACCGAGGGTCCGCGCGACCCGCAGGGCGGCGGCCACCGCGGTACCGGCGGAACCTCCGACGAGGAGTCCTTCCTCCCGGGCGAGGCGGTGCAGCACCGTGAGCGCCTCGATGTCCGGGATCCGCTCGAGTCGGTCGACGACGTCCGGGTGATAGGAATCCGGCCACTCGTCGTGCTCGGTCTGCGGGTGCAGAAAATGGCCCACGGATTCGATGTACCAGGCCCGTCCGTCTCCCCCACCGTATACGGAGGTATCAGGATCCGCGCCGATGATCTGCACGGCCCCGCCGGAGACCTTCGTCAGGAACTCGCCCGTCCCCGTGATGGTCCCACCGGTTCCGACACCGGCGACGAGATGAGTGACTCGGCCCTGGGTCTGACGCCAGATCTCCGGACCTGTCGTGGTGCGGTGCGCGTGGGGATTGGCCGGGTTGTCGTACTGGCCGGCGAGCCAGCCGCCGGGGATCTCCGCCGCGAGACGAGTGGCCACGTTGCGCACGAACTCGCGATGGTGGCTGGGCCTGCCGCCCGGTGTCACATGCACCTGCGCCCCGTGCGCCCGCAGCAACGCGATCTTCTCGACGCTCGTCTTGTCGGGTACCACGACGACGGAACGGTATCCCCGCGCGGCGGCGACCAACGTCAGCCCGACTCCGGTATTGCCCGACGTGCCCTCCACGACGGTGCCTCCGGGCAGTAGTTCCCCGGATTCCTCGGCCGCGTTGATCATGGCCAGGGCGGCGCGATCCTTCACACTTCCGCCGGGGTTGAGGAACTCGAGCTTGGCATACACCGTCGCGGAGATACTTCCGGTTACCCGGTTCAACCGGACGAGGGGTGTGTTGCCGATGGCGTCGGTGATCGAGTCGTAGACTCCGAGGCTCGCGGCGTCGACTGTCGGGGGATCGAGGATGGTCATGCGTCTGCCTTTCGAGGCCGCCCGGGTGTCACCCGGTCAGCATCGCAAGAGCAGTCGTCGAACAACAGGATTCGCGTCACGCCGATCAGATCTTCAGTGGCTCACCAAGAACGGCGCGGCGCGTTCACCCCGCAATCCTGGAGATTCGAATTCTTCTCGTGTGTTGCCGAATGGGCTGTAATTCGGGGCGACCGAGAGCGAAGGGGGTAGTCGAAAGATGTCGACACCGGTGATGACACTGCATCCTCACGACACCGAGTTGTGGCAGTGGCGATTGTCTGCGCGTTGCCATGAAGCGGACGCGGAGATCTTCTTCCCGGCTGACGCCGAACGCAGGAACGCTCGCTCCGAGCGGGAAGATCTCGCCAAGGAGTTCTGCCGCGGCTGCGCGGTGGTGGAGGAATGCCTCGAGTATGCCCTCCACACCGGCCAACAGCACGGCGTCTGGGGTGCGACGACACCGGGCGAACGGCTGGCACGTCTCGGCCGGTGAGCGAATACCCGCGCCGGCATTCTCACACGAGCGACTCGGCACGAGCGTCGTCGGCGGATGCGAAACATTCGCGACGAGTAGATTTGGTGGCCCTGATCGGGTAACCAGGTACGTTCGAATCTCGCAGTCTTAGGAGAGACCGTGGTCGCCCGCGTGCTACCTGGGGCGCCTCAGGTCGTCCCGGTCTCGGCGGCCAGGGAGCGGACGGCTTCAACCCGGGTACCCACGACGTGTCGGCGGGCCAGTTCTTCCGCTCCGTCCGGGTCTCGTGCCTTCGCGTGGCTACTCGCCTGGGCACTCGACGCACGCCTCGACGAGGATCTCGAGGCGTGTTTCGGACTCGCCGCCGACGGCGGTGCTGCCGCCATGGGGCTGCCGCGGGCCGACCTGCAACCGGGTTCACCCGCCGACTTCATGTTGCTGGACGGAGAATGCGTGCCGCAGATCGTCGTCGACGTCCCCCGTCGGGACACGGTGGTGCGGGCCGGAGGGGTCGTCGCTCGCGACGGCCGGCTCCTCTGAGTCGTCCACGAGGATTGGCGTCGGTCAGGACCGCAGGGGCGCTTGCAGCAGGGTCCGGTCGTCGCCCGGGGCGCTCACCCCGAGCATCGTCGCATCCGACATCGGCAGCCCCACCGCCAACTGCATCGACATCGTCTTGTCGCCGCCGGCGATGAAACTGCCGGCATTCATGCGACTTCCGTCGGAGCGTTGGAGCCAAACGTTGTACGTGCGGCCCTGTGGGAGTCCGGCGACGTCGAGGCTGATTCCGGTTCCCCACGCCCGGTTTTCCACCCGCGCGGAGGCGTCCACACCTGCGGCGAGCACCGTGAATGCCACCGGCTGCCCGGGCGGGGCTGTCGAGGTGCCCCCGCGCAGGAAGAACCCGCCGGCCACCAGGCCGACGGCGATCACGACGGCCGCGGCGGCGACTGCGATCCGGTGGTACCGCTTCCGTCCGCGTTCGCGGTCGACCGCCCCGAAGATCGCGTCGGGCAGCGTCGACGACGGCCGGGGCGCAGGTTCGGTGAGCCGGTCCGGGTCCGCCGCAGAGAGGGCAGCCGCGACCGGCGTCAGCAGACGCAACTCGGTGCGGCACTCCGGGCAGCCGTCCAGGTGCGCGCGAAGCGTGATCATCTCGCGGTCGTCGAGGCGACCGAGCGCGTACATCCCCAACATGGTGCGTATCTGCTGGCAGCGGTCAGTGGTCACCATGCCACCCCATTTCTTCGAGTACGAGTCGGAGAGCCTTCAGCGCGTAGTACACACGACTGCGGACGGTGCCCACGGGAATGCCGAGCTGTGCGGCCACCTCGGCGGCGGGCCGGTCACGCAGGTGAATCTCGACCAGGACGCAGCGGTGCTGATCCGACAGCCGCCGCAGCGCCTCCTCCATCTCGAGCCCCACCAGCAGTTGTTCGAGGGGACGCTCGGGTGCGGGCAGCTCGGGTGGTGCAGCGTCGGCCAGCTCGGGTCGGGCGGCACGAGCCCGGATCGCGTCGATCACCACGTTGCGGCAGATCGCATACAGCCAGGTCCGGAGCGTAGCGCGTCGCGGGTCGAACCGGTCCGCGCGCCGCCACGCCCGAAGAAACGTCTCCTGTACCGCCTCCTCCGCGCGACCCCGGTCTCCGAGGGAGCGGTAGGCGAGGGCGAACAGTTCCCTCCCGTGGTCGTCGTAGGCGGCCCGCAACACCTTCTCGTCATCCAAACTTCCCTCGGACTGGTCCCCGCGTGTGCGCACGATACGAAGCCGCACCACTCACCTCCCGAACACCGGATACGGCGTCGGCTCGCCCGACACCCACCGAGGAGTACGGGCGTGGGCGGCGCGGCGTTCATCTCGAATTCTGCCACTCGGGTGCGCGGGGGCCGCTGAACGTGGGTCGCCGACCATCCGTACTCCCCAGCGCCGAACGATCCAGCATACGGAACGAACGAATGGAGACCCGAAACGATGTTGAAGAAATCGATTCTTGCGGCGGCCGGCGCCGCCGGCACGATCGCGATGATGTCGGCGTGCGGCACCGCCACCGACGACACTCCGCCCCAGGTGCAGCCGTCTGCGTCCACCGCGGGGCAGGTGGAACTCGGCACCCGGGAGACCGCTCTCGGCACCGTGCTCACCGACGGAGACGGATTCACGCTCTACCGATTCGACGAGGACACCCCGGGCACCATCCGGTGCACCGGCCCGTGCGCCGAGATCTGGCCGCCCTCGCTCGTCGGTGCACCCCGGCCCGACGCCACCCTCGCCGCCCGCGCGGGTGCCACGACGCGGCCGGACGGAACCGAGCAGATCACCTACGACGGCCACCCGCTGTACCGGTTCGCGAAAGACACCGCCCCCGGGCAGACGGGCGGCGACGGCGTCAAGGGAACCTGGCACGTGGTGACGGTCGACTCCGCCCATGGATGACGCCACCACACCCCCGGATCAGGCGCCGCGCCCGGCCGTCAGTCGCCGCAGTGCGCTGCTCGGCCTGGCCGCGGTGGGCGCCATCGCGGCAGTGGACGTCGGCGGGTTCCTCTGCGCGGCGGGGACACTGGACGCCGACGATTTGACCCCGGCACGGTTGACCGACCGGTTCGAGGAGGTCTCCGGGCATCACGTCGGGTTCCGGCGCAATCACGCCAAAGGAGTCAGTGCGACCGGATACTTCACCGCCACCGGTGCCGGGTCCGGAGTTTCCACGGCCAGCGTTTTCCGGGCCGGCCGGATGCCGGTGACCGGTCGGTTCTCACTCTCGGGCGGGAATCCGTCCACTCCGGACGCCGACGCCACGGTCCGCGGGCTGGGGTTGGCGTTCGACCTCCCCGATGGCGAGCAGTGGCGCACCGCGATGATCAACACCCCGGTGTTCCCCGACCGGACACCAGACGGCTTCTACGAGCGGTTGCTCGCATCGAAAACGGACCCGGCCACCGGCAAGCCCGATCCGGATCGCATGGCGGCGTTTCTTTCCCGCCATCCCGAGACCGCGGCGGCGATGAACCTCATCCGACAGCATCCACCGACCTCCGGGTTCGACAACAGCACCTTCTACGGTCTCAATGCCTTCCATTGCACCAACGACACCGGAGTCACGGTTGCGGTGCGGTGGACACTGGTCCCCGCGCGACCGGTCCGCTCCCCCGGCCTGCCGCCGCTGCCGGGGCGCGATCACCTCTTCGACGCCCTCACCGCGGCAGTCTCGCGTGGGCCGCTGCGGTGGCGGATGTTGCTCACGATCGGTCAACCAGGCGATCGGACCGACGACGCCACCCGGCCGTGGCCGCCGACCCGGCAGGTCCTCGACGTCGGCACCGTGACCATCGAGGCGGTCCGGACCGAAGCGCCGCACAACGCGCGGGACCTCAACTTCGACCCGCTCATCCTCCCAACGGGCATTGCACCCTCGGACGATCCCCTGCTCAGCGCCCGGTCCGCGGTCTACACCGAATCGTTCACCCGCCGGTCCGGGGAGCCGAAAACACCGGCGCTCGTTGACGTGGATGGGGTGCGCGATGACCGCTGACCCGACCGACCGCCCACTCCGGTTCGCGGCGACCGTCCGGTTGCTGCATTGGGCGATGGCGGTCATGGTGATCGCACAACTGCTCATCGGCGCCGTCATGGTGACGACCCTCGACCGCTACCACCTGCTGCGCTCGGTGCACGTCCAGGTGGGCGCCGCAATCCTCGCGCTGGTGATCGTCCGCATCGGCAACCGGCTGGTGTGCCGCACGCCCGCACCACCCGCCTCCATGAGACCGGTCGAGCGCCGGGTCGCAACCGCGTCGGAGTACCTGCTCTACGGGCTGCTCGTGATCCAGCCACTCACCGGGTGGGCCATGCTCTCGGCCGGTGGCTACCCGATCATCCTCTACCAGCATCTGCACCTGCCCACGCTGCTTGCACCAGCTCCCAGCGTCTACGCGTTGTCGAGACAAGCTCACACCGCATTCGCCTACCTGCTGTTCTTCACCTTCACCGCACACATGTCCGCCGTCCTCTTCCATGTGCTGGTCCTGAACGACAGGCTCCTCGACCGGATGGCGCCGTGGCGCACTCGCCGAAAGTCTTCGCCTACCACTTCCCGACTGGCATCGGCGCGGATCGTCGATGACGTTGCTGCAGAGCAGGATTGAGAATAGTGATGCTCACAGCACCGGTGCTGAGACCGGCGTGCGACTCGTGCCGACCGCGTGATAAAGCACCAGGTCGGTGAGCGGGAAAATGCCCCAGACAGGGGTTCGGCCGGGAATGCTCTCACATTCTCGGCCGGATCTCTGCTTCTCGAGTGTTTCACCGTTGCCGATTACTCTCTCGATCCGCAACTACCAATGTACGCGCGGATGGCGGTCCACCGCAATGGCTCGCCCCTGCGGTTCATCGCTGCAAGCTGGGCAGTGGCTACTTGACCGCCGTCAGGTACGTCGATCGCTTCGACAGATCGACAAGTTCTTCAGGGAGATCCGGAACCGGCCGCCCGTAGGAGGCCGCCAGCTCGAGCGAATTGGACCGCCGCACCGACCAGCCGTGCCCGGTCAACCACTGCACCGGATCGGCCCGCTCGTCACCGTAGAACAGCTCGGAGATGTCGAGGTCGCCGAACGGATTCTCGGCGAAATACTTCGCTCTGATGGCGTCGAAGCGTTGCATATCGGTTCCCGCCGCGAAGTTGTCCACGGCAAGGTGGCTGCCGGAGCTGGACAGTTGGTCGATCCGCTCGAACAGCGCGTCGTGCGCCGCGCCCGGGAGGTAAGCCAGCAGGCCCTCCACCGACCACGCGGTCGGCTTACCAGGGTCGAAGCCTGCGGCTTCGAGGGCGGCAGGCCAGTCGTCCCGCAGATCGACGGCCACCGGGCGACGATCAGCCGTCGCCCTGGCCCCATGATCGGCGAGGACATCCTCTTTGAATTCCAGCACCTGCGGTTGGTCGACCTCGAAGACCGTCGTGCCGGTCGGCCAGTCCAAGCGATATGCCCGTGCGTCCAACCCGGCCGCGAGGATCACCGCCTGCGAAACCCCCGCGCCCGTGGCTGACGAGAAGAACTCATCGAAGAATCTGGTCCGAGCACCCATGAAGCCCGAGAACGGCATGTCCCCGAGTAACGACGGGTCGGCCAACAGCCCGGTGAAATGTGGTTCACCCGCCGCTTCGACGAACAACCGCGCGTAGTCGTCCTGAATCAACGCGTCGGGGCGGACTGTCTCCAACGCCCGAAATGTCGCCACTCCCAACGCGGTCAGGCCCACGCTACTGACGATGTCCCAACTGTCTCCATCGGTTCGCATCGCTGAAGTACCCTCCCGATCTCGTCGCAATTCGGAGCCGACTACCGAGCAGAGCAGATCGGCGACGAGGCCGGAGAAGTTCGGTAAGGCCTCACCGAAATCCGGGCCCAGCGTGATCGACCGAACCCGCGCAATTCTACGCTCGGGCCATCGCAATCAGCCGGAGCCGATTCGCCGACCTCGCACCCGCTCGGTCGCGTTCCCGGCCACCGCCGAGGTGACCAGGCCGAGTGGCACGGGACCGAACATGTGGTGTACAACATAGTCGGCCACGATGTGAACCAGATCACAACCGTGACCGCGAGGCACACATATCGGTATCCGACGAAAGCAGGACACATGGCGACACCCTCGATTGCCCCGACGACTCCCACCGGACGGCAGACGCCCCGGCGCAGCGGCACCATGAGCACCGCGGAGATCAAGTCGAGGATCGAGGCCATGTTCGCCGACGACCGCAGGCCCACCCGCCCCGCAGTCACGAACTGACGAAGCTCGCCCCCGCCGACGAGGGGATCGGATGAACACAGCATGACCTGTCCGTCCGATCCCCCGCCGCGCGTCGCACAACTTCTTGGCGAACTCGGCATCGGAGGATGCGAATACGCGCTTCCACTCGAAAACGTGCAGCACTGGCAGCCATAGAACAACCGGCCGACCAGTTGTCACGCACTACGGAGACGTCGGGGGGGCCCGCACCTCGGAAGACGACCGGCAGGCTACGGGGGCGCGGTGCCAGTGCCGGTACGTCGAGGGTCCGCACTGAGCCCATACCACGACGCGATACGCATCGCCGGCGCATTCGAATTACCTGCCCGCGACGAGCGGGTTCCCGAGCGGCGGATCCGACGCCTCGTGGACCAGGTGCACCCGTACTTGGCAGGATGGGCCCCCGACACGAATGTCGACATTCGTTCCGGCAGAGCCGGATTACGACCCGCCACACCCGACAGCTTGCCGTTCATCGGCCCGGTTCCCGGTCACCGCGGCCTCTACATCGCCGCCGGCCACGGCATGTTGGGTGTCACCGTGGCACCTGCCACAGCTGAAGGGATCGCCGACATTGTTACCAGCCGTCACATCCCGGAATCGATGCTTCCGTTCCAGTTGGCAGGACGCATCTGATGACAGAATCAGGTGCACCACGGTTCGTTGCGGACGCTGATCCCGCCCGGGACGCACGGATGACCGTAGGGATCGAGAGGGAGGACATATTCGAATGCGACGCGTCGTACGGGCCTTCTGGGGGCCGCGGCCGGAGCCGGTCGAAACGCTGGCAGGACGGTGGCGGCAGACGTTGGAGCACGTCACGGAACTGCTGCCGGCGGCTGCGCCACCGGTGCGAGGCGAGTGGCGGCAGGTTCACGCGTCGGGACCGGACACCGCCTGTGCGCCGGACGACCTGACAGCGGTACTCCTGGACGCGCAGGGCGCTGAGGCGTGGTCGGATCTGACGGGGACCGGATTGCGACTGATACACACCGGTGCGGACGGGTGGGCGGTCGAACTGTCCGGCGTTGCGGGTGGTGCCCCACAGTTTCTCCTTCAGTCACTGGTGATGACGGTCGACGCGCCCGACGGCGCCATCGTCCGCGAATCCGAACTGCTCGCAATGCTTGCGTCGGTGTGGGAACCGGACTTCGGTGACGTCAGCGACGACGACATTCTCGATGCGCTCGAAGACGGCGCCGGGTTCACCGTCGGCGATCCTGTCGTCGGCCGGTTCGGCTATCTGTCCGCGGCCCGCGCAGTCCTGGTACCCGATGGCCCGGGGGCGGTCCGTCAGGACACGCTGGACGGCGGCGTGCTGCTGCACATTGCAGCACCGGGCGACATCGACACGATTGTCCGCGTGTACGGCCGGTTACGGGACGCCGGCGCACTCGCGCCACTGCGACGTCCGCTCGACCGGCCGACACTGTGAGGTCCTGTGCCGCGAGCGCTGTGCACGACGCGCCCGGCTACGCAACTACAGGCCTCCGCCCCCGGTTCGGACGAGACCCAAAAGATTCTTCGGGCGGCGTGTCGAGAAATCTTGACTGGCTCCGTCTCCACAGTGAACGCGACCAGAATGGGCCGCACCACCACCGAGGAGAAACACAATGGGTAAGTATCTTCTGCTCAAGCACTACCGCGGCGCCCCGGCTGCGGTCAACGATGTGCCGATGGACCAGTGGGCGCCGGAGGAGATCTCGGCCCACATCCAGTACATGCAAGACTTCGCAGACCGACTCGAAGGCACGGGCGAGTTCGTCGACGGTCAAGCGCTCGCCCCCGACGGAATGTTCGTCCGCTACGACGGCGAGGGGCGGCCACCGGTCACCGACGGCCCCTTCGCCGAGACCAAGGACCTCATCGCCGGCTGGATGATGATCGACGTCGACAGCTACGAACGCGCCATCGAGCTGGCAGGAGAGCTCTCCGCTGCTCCGGGGGCGGGAGGGAAGCCGATCCATGAGTGGCTCGAAGTGCGCCCTTTCCTCACCGAGCCGCCCACGATCACCGACTGACCCCCTCCTCCGCCAGTACCCCGAAGGTGCTCGCCCAACCTCGGCCGCCGCGGACTCCGCCCCGCGGCGGCCGAGGTTGGGCGAGACGGAACCGCACACCCTCGCAGCTCGGCGCGTGAGGTGTTCTTCTCTTCGTCGAGCCTCTTGGAGGCAGAAAGGTGGTGGCTCGCTACGCGAGTCCAGGTGCCCGATGACGGACAAGACCGACTTCAAGAAGACCCTCGCCGCCTACCAGTCCCCCCGAGGCGAGTTCCGGATCGTGGATGTGCCCGACCTGCAATACCTCATGATCGACGGTCACGGCGACCCCAACACCTCACCGGCATTCAGCGACGCCGTCGAAGCTCTCTACCCCCTCGCATACAAGCTGAAGTTCGCCAGCAAGCGTGACCTCGGCCGCGACTATGTCGTTCCTCCGCTGGAGGGCTTGTGGTGGGCCGATGACATGGACTCCTTCACCACGGTGCGGGACAAGTCGCGATGGGACTGGACGATGATGATCATGACCCCGAAGTGGGTCGACCAGGCCATGTTTGCCACCGCGGTCGACCAGGCCGGTGCCAAGAACCGCCCGGTACGCCTCGACGATGTCCGACTCGCGGATTTGAGCGAAGGGCGGTGTGTGCAGACACTGCACGCCGGCTCCTTCGACGACGAAGCAGCCGTGCTCGCACAACTGCATGACGATTTCATCCCCAGCAACGGACTACGTGTGTCCGGCAAGCACCACGAGATTTACCTCAACGACTTCCGCAGGATCGCGCCCGAGAAGCAACGCACCATCCTCAGACAACCAGTCGCCACCCGTGCCGCCTCCGGCACCTGACAACCACGGCGACCCCGTGCACTGCTCGGTCAGTGCAGCAAACCCGAAGCGAGCAGCCCCGTCCGTAACGCCTCGTACTCGCCGTCGTCGAGGGCAAGGAGCGGGGACCGCACGGTTCTGTTCTGCAGCACACCGAGCAACTGCAGTGCCCCCTTGACCGTCGTCGCGCCGTAATTGGGGACACCCATGACCGCACGCAACGCCGGCTGCAGGCGGGCATTGATCTCCCGTGCGGTTTCGACCTCCCCCGAGAAGAAGGCGTCGATCATCGTGCGGATCTCGTCACCTGCCACGTGACCGAGAACCGAGACGACCCCGCACGCCCCATACGCCAGGAAACCCAGCGTGAGGCTGTCGTCTCCCGAGTAGACCGCATAGCCCAATTCGCGCAACATGATCGCCTGAGTGGGATCTCCAGCGGCATCCTTCACCGCCACCACGGACGGCCACTCCGCCATCGTCTCGAACGTCGACGGCGCCAGCTTGGTACCGGCCCGGCCGGGAATGTCGTAGACCATGACAGGAGCATCGACTGCCTCCACGACGTACCGAAAGTGCTGCAGTACACCGCCCTGGCTCGGCTTGTTGTAATACGGCGTCACCAGCAGCAGCCCGTCAGCCCCGTGCATGACAGCCTGCCTCGCCAATTCCAGTGTGTGCCGTGTGTCGTTCGTTCCTACTCCGGCAACGATTTTTGCGCGGTCGCCCACCGCATCCTTGACCACTTGCAAGATCCGACCGTCCTCGGCGGTGGTAGTAGTGGCCGCCTCACCGGTCGTCCCCGAGACGACAAGGCCGTCGTGCCCATGATCGACCAGATGTAAGGCGATCCGAGCAGTCGCCTCCTCATCGATCTCGCCATCCACGGTGAACGCCGTAGCCATCGCTGTAAGAACGCGCCCGAACGGAGCCACCGGCGCTGACGAATCGGTCATCGCCCTAGTGTATGCGCGACGAACGCGCGTCAGCCCAGACCAGATCTCCCCCGGTCATTCACCGGGAGGGATTCGGCGTTCGAGCAGCTCAGTCAGCTCGGCGATGGTGACCTCGACGGTGCCGAACAGGGGGTCACCATCCATCGCGGCACGGGCGACAGCCCGACCCAGACGTTCTATGAGGTCGGCGTGCAGTTGATCGGTCATGACTGAACAGTCTCCAGGAAATCCGCACCGGGTGACCCATTAATGCGTCCCACGGTCCGTCCTGATTCCAGCACCATCGGCAATTCCGAATTACGCAGAGCCAATGAGACATTGACGTCGCCAGCACAACCGGGCGGTGACCGTCGACAACAACGAAGTCCACCGGTTCACCAAACTCACGGAAACAATGCCAGTCGGTCGGTTTCTGCTGCAGGATGCACACATCACTACTCATCACACCGACGAATAGGACACCGCATGCCCATGAGTGCCCGTACCACCCTCCTTGCCGCGGCCACCATCCCACTGGCAGTCGCAGCGGCCGCGCCGGCATCAGCGGCCGAAACCACCGACGTCATCTTCGCCTTCACTGTTGACGGATCGACTGTCACCAACACCATCACCAACAACAGCGGCACCATCATCGGCTGCGGAACTTCTCTCGCACCTGCCCCCGACAGGGTGCTGCCACCCGTCCGCGACGTCCTCAGCGCCGGTCAATCACTGTACGAGACAGGCGAGGTTCAACCGGGGACGACAACCCAGTCGGTGATGGACGTTCCGGACGGCTCCTACGTCGCACTGGCCTCTTGCTCGCGCACCGATACCGACCCGGCCATGTGGATCTCCGACTACCCCGGAATCGAGGACTACCTGGCACAATGGCCCGGCACGGAGTTCACCGTCCAACAAGCCTCCACGGTCGTCACCGTTGCCGTCGCCGGCGAGGATCCCGCGCCCCCTGCCGCCGGCGACGCCCCCGACGTCGACGATCTCGGCACCATCTTCGGCAGCTAACCGCCATCAGCACAACACAACACACCCGAACGCGGCGCAGACAGGGACGGGGCCGCCCGGGGACCTGCCACCTCTCCACACATTGACCGATCCAGTGAACCCACTCCCGTCAGTCACGGGATGCAGTCCGCGAAGGAGTGTCAATGACGTTCGAGAAATTTTCCGATCAAGCCCGCCAACTGATCGTGTATGCGCTTCGTGTCGTCGCTGATCGCTATCACTCCACCCCTGCAGCAGTGTGCGCAGCGGCGTACTGCTCCGCGGTGACCGGCTCCAGCCACGTGGTGGCAGCTGCCCGTTGCCGTGGGCGTGCCAGTTGGTGCGAGCGCCCAGGGTGAACCGGACCAGCCCGCAGACCAGCTCCGAGGCACCGTCGCCGTCGAACACTGGATTCAGGTCCTCGGCGATTGTGCGGTCGTAGATGCGCTCGGGCATTGCACGCCTGCTGTCTAGCAACGCTCCGATCTCGTGTTGCTGCTCCAACCATCAACGCTAAGGGAGCGCGGGAGGTTGGGACGTACTTCCAGTAGACGGACACCATCCTCCGTTACGGCTCGCGTCGTGACGGGGGCGGTTCCGAGCGGTCAATAGATCAGTGAATCCAGGTAGGTCAGGATGGCGGTGATCGCGATGGCGAGCCCGATCGCGATGGTTCCTGCTCGATCGTGGTTGTCGTGACTTCTGTTCCCGATCATCGGTGTCCTTCCGTCGGTGCCCTCCTATGCGGTTTCGCATGCTCGCGGCGCTGTGCGGCCTTGTCGCCGCGAGAGCGCGGAGTTGTGTTACGCCCTCTTGGTTGTCGTGGTGTCCGGGCATCGCTCGTCGAGGTTGACAGTTGAACCGGGTATGCCGGCGTGCATAGTCGGTGCACGCTGGCATACCCGTGGGTCCTCTTGTGGGGTAAGAACACTCAAACCGGGTTGCCGGTCGCTGCCCGCATGCCGTTAGGTGAGGTTCTGGGTGTAGAACTCGGTCAGCTTGTCGAACGGGATCAGTTCAGTGCGGTCGTAGAGGTCGACGTGCCCGGCGCCGGGCACGATCACCAGTTCCTTGCGGTCACCGGCGAGGCGGTAGGCCTCTTCGCTGAACTCGCGGGAGTGGGCGTTTTCGCCGGTGACGAACAGCATCGGGCGCGGCGAGATGGTCTCGATGTCGTTGAAGGGGTAGAAATTCATGAACTTCGCGTTGCTCGACAGCGTCGGGTGCGTAGTCAGGTCCGGGGTGGTGCCTTCGGGGGTGAATGCGCCGCGCTGGGTGCGGTAGAAGTCGTAGAACTCGCGTTCGATGGGAGTCGAGTCCGCGGCCAGTTCGCGGACGGTTCCGCTGGTGTATTCGACAGGGCCGCCGGTGAATTCGACATCACGCTGCGTAGCGGCTTGGGCGAGGATCGCCTGGCGCTGCTCGGGGGTGACGGAGTGGCCCAGCCCGTTGCGGTTGGCGCCGCCCATGTCGTACATGCTGACCGTGGCGACGGCCTTGATGCGGGGGTCGATCTTGGCGGCGGAGATGACGAAGCTGCCGCTGCCGCAGATGCCGAGCGCGCCGATGCGTTCGGGATCGACGTTGTCCTGGGTGCGCAGGAAGTCCACGCCGGCGGAGAAGTTTTCGGTGTAGAGGTCGGGGGCGACGGCGTTGCGGGGTTCACCCGCGCTGCCGCCCCAGAACGCCAGGTCCAGCGAGAGCGTCACGAAACCTTGCTCGGCCATTTTGGTGGCGTAGAGGTTGGCGCTCTGCTCCTTGACCGCGCCCATGGGGTGGCCGACGACCATGGCGGCTGCGAGGGTGCCGGCGGCGAGGTTCTTGGGGACGAACAGGTTGCCGGAGACGTCCATCCGGTACTGGTTCGTGAACGTCACCTTCTCCATGGTGACCTGGTCACTGGTGTAGAAGTTGTCGGCACCGTTAGACAGATCCCCGGAGGCCGGGTTCGCGACCGGCGAGGCAGGAGCCGCTGAGGAGGTGTTCGAGTCGGTGGCGGAGCAGGCTGAGGCGGCCAGGACGGCGAGCGTGGCAACCCCGGCGCCGGCGATCCTGCTCCAGCGGCTATGGCCTCGCCGCGCGGTGGTTCTGGTGTTGGTCATTGCGGCACTCCTGGTGTGTGTGAGTGAGTTGGGGGCGGGAGGTCAGAGGGTGAGCAGGGTTTTGATGGCGCGGCGCTCGTGCATCGCCTGGTAGCCCTCGGCCGCCTGGTCCAGCGGGAGGGTGAGGTCGAAGACCTTGCCGGGATCGATTTCGCGGCGCCAGATCAGGTCGATCAGCTCCGGCAGGAAGCGGCGGACCGGTGCGGGGCCGCCCATCAAGTGCACTTCGGCGAAGAACAGTTGGTTGGCGGGCAGGGTGACACCGTCGTGGGAGACGCCGACGTAGCCGACGTGCCCGCCGGGCCGGGTCGAGCGGATGGCCTGCAGCATCGACTCCTCGGTGCCGACGGCTTCGATGACGCTGTGTGCGCCGAGCCCGCCGGTGAGTTCCTTGATCGCGGCGACACCCTCGTCGCCGCGGGATTCCACGATGTCGGTGGCACCGAACTGGCGGGCCAACCCTTGGCGGTCGGCGTGCCGGGACATGGCGATGATCCGTTCGGCGCCGAGCTGTTGGGCGGCGAGCACACCCATCAGGCCGACGGCACCGTCACCGACCACGGCCACGGTCTTACCGGGTCCGGCCTCGGCGGCGACGGCGGCGAACCAGCCCGTCCCAAGGACATCCGAGGCCGCCAGCAGCGAGGGAACCAGGTCCATCTCCGGCTGACCGGGCGTCGCCACCAGCGTTCCGTCGGCGTACGGGATGCGGGCCTTCTCTGCCTGGGTGCCGATGTCTCCGGCGACGAAGGAGCCGTGCAGGCAACGGGATTGGTAGCCGGCGCGGCAGATCTCGCAGGTGTTGTCGGAGACGGCGAACGACCCGACGACGAAATCACCGACCGACACGGTCTGCACGGCGGCACCGATTTCCTCCACGACGCCGACGTACTCGTGTCCCATCAGGGTGTGATCGACCGGTTCCACACCCCGGTACGGCCACAGGTCGGATCCGCAGATGCAGGTCGCGGTGATCCGGATGATCGCGTCGGTCGGCTCGATGATCTTCGGGTCTTCCCGCTCGACGACGCGAACATCGCCGGGGGCATACATCACTACTCCACGCATGGTGGTCCTCTTCGGTCGTTGGGGTGATCAGGCGGCGGTGATGGTGAGGGTGCCGTTGCCGTCGGCGTCGGTGATGGCGTCGAGTCCGGTGTCGATCTCGCCGATCATCACGATCCCGGGATCGGGAATCGTGAAACCGTCGTCGCGGTAGTAGATGGCCAGGTCATTGGTGGGTGCCCAGTAGCCGAGTTGCCCGGTCCGGTAGCTGCTCTGGCCCCGACTATCGGCGAGCTCGCGAGGCAGCGGTCCGGCCTTCTCGCGGCCGCCGAGGTCGTGCAGGGTGATCGTCACCGGTATCAGGGATGCGAAGTCTCGTGCCGTGGCGTTGTCGTAGAGTCGTGCGGTCGCCTCCGAGGCGCCGATCCTCAACCGAATCTGCGTGAACGGTCCTTCCTGACCAGGTTGCGACGTCGCAGGTTGCGCGGTCGGTGACGCCGACGGCGCACTGTTTTCTGCCGAGTCCGTTGTGCTCTCGCAGGCGGTGAGCCCGGCGACGGCGGTGACGGCTGTCGCGAGGACGACCAGCCCGGTGATCATGGGGCGCATGGTTTTTCTCCTGTAGCGGTGTTCAGCCACGCTCTAGCTCACGGACGTGGGGACCCGCAGCGTCTCCTCGTGGGTGGGTCGGGGCGGCGGGTTGCCGGCGGCAGGACGCGCCCGGGTGGTCGCCAGCAGTGCGATCGGTATCAGCGCGGTGGCCGTGATCGCGGCGCCGAGGACCGCCGGCCCGACCACACCCAGTGACGTCGACAAGGTGGTCGCGGCTAACGCCGTTCCGGCGGCGGTGCCGAGGTTGAAGGCCGCGGTCGCCAGCGACGACGCCAGCCGGGAGCCATCTCCGGCGAATCGCATGGTCTGGGCAATCAGCACCGGGTTCGCCCCGAGCCCGGAGGCACCCAGGACGATGATCAGACCCACCACGATCGCCCCGTGGCCTGCGGTCGCTGCCAGGACGAGCAGCAGAACCGAGGTCAGTGCTACCGCCGCGGCGATGGTCGCCAGCGGCCACCGGTCGCCGATCCGACCGGCCAGCGCGGTCCCCACCAGGGCACCGACACCGAAACCGACGAGTACCAGCGGCACCAGTGCGGCGGAGATGCCGGCGCGGTCGGTCAGCAGCGGGCTGATGAAGCTGTAGGCGCCGAGGAACCCGGCCTGCGCCAGCATGATCGCACCCAGCACCGCCCACACCCGCCACGGCCGCACTGCCGAGATCTCCGAACCCGCCGACACACTCACCGCGTTCCCGGTCGCGGTGCCCGGAGCGAACCGAAGAACAGCGACGATCGCCGGAACCGCCAGCACTGCCAGCATCCAGAACGGGCCCCGCCACCCGGTGAACTGGCCGGCGAAGGTGCCCAACGGGACACCGGCGACAACAGCCAGGCTCAACCCACCCGAGAGCACCGCCAATGCCCGCGCGCTCGCCCCCGGTCCGGCGACCGCGGCCGCCACCACCGCACCGGTCGCCCAGAACGTGCCCGTCGCCAGCGCGGTGAGGACGCGGGAGGCGGTGACGACGGTGAACGAATCGCTGACTGCCGCCACCACATGCCCGGCGGAAAACACCATCAGCGCCCCGATCAAGGTCGCCCGGGCGGGCAACCGCAGCGTGGCAAGCGCCATCACCGGCGGGCCGATGATCATGCCGACCGCAAACGCCGTGACCAGCAACCCGGCCCGGGCGATATCCACACCCAGATCCGCGGCGACGTCGGGCAACAGTCCGGCGACCATGAACTCGGTCGTGCCCATCAGGAAGATCCCGGCCGCCAGCACATACACCAGCACAGGCAGGCCAGTGCTGGTGCTGGTGCTCGGTTGGACAGCTGTTTGCGTGGTCATGTCACCTCGTCGATATCGAAGGATTCGGTCGCAGAGCACCTCCGTGCTCGCAGCATCCATGCAACGCCGCTAACCGCTCGCGTGGGAGGCGAAGATTAGGGGGTGCTGCCAGCACCCCCCTCACAGCACCTGGCAACCGCCGACGCGAAGGTCGTAGCCTCGGTTGTATGGAGTCCACCAACCGAGTCGCCGAGATCGGCCAATTCCTTTCGTCACGGCGGGCCAAGATCACCCCCGAGCACGTCGGTCTGCCGGTCTACGACGCCGCCAAGCGCCGTGTCCCCGGGCTGCGCCGCCAAGAGGTCGCCACCCTGGCCGGGCTCTCGGTCGACTACTACACCCAGATCGAACGCGGCAAGGTCAACGGCATCTCCGAATCCGTGCTCGACGCCATCGCGCGTGCCCTCGAACTCGACGACGCCGAACGCTCCCATCTGTTCGACCTGCACCGCAGCGCCCTCAGCAGCCCGCAACGAGTCCGCTCACGCCGCACCAAGGCGGTGCGGCCGATGGTGCAGCGACTCCTCGACGGCTACACCGGGCCCGCATTCGTACGCAACGCCCGCCACGACCTCGTCGCCGCGAACCAGCTCGCCTACGCCTTCTATTCGCCCCTCTACCCGGACCAACTGCACCCCGATCCCAGCAAGGCGGTCAACTTCGTCCGCTTCTGCTTCCTCGACCCCCGTGCCCGCGAGTTCTATCCCGATTGGGACCAGATGGCCGACGGCGCGGTCAATCTGTTGCGCACCGACGCCGGCCGCGACCCGTACGACCGCGGCATCTCCGACCTCGTCGGTGAATTATCCACCCGCAGCGATGAATTCCGGGTCCGCTGGGCCAAACACAATGTGCGCCTGCACTACACCGGCACCAAGACCTTCCACCACCCCGTCGTCGGCGACATCACCATCGACTACGAAACAATGCCGCTGCCCGCCGACCCTGGCCTGGTCCTGACCCTCTACAGCGTCGAACCCGGCAGCCCGTCGGCCGACGCCATGACCCTGCTCGCCAACTGGGCCGCCACCAACCTCACCCCCACCGCATCAGCCGACCATCCGGCCCACACCACCGGCGAATAACGCTTCGGCGACTCCATCCTGTCGAAAACGACCATTGCAATCATCGGCCCCGGACCCGGGCTCGGCGCGGCGACGGCCCGATGCTTCGGGCGGGAGGGATTCACGGTAACGGTTCCAGCGCCGCAACACCGAACGGCGACGTCGCGGGCACCTCGACCGCACTCGCCGATGAAACCGACTACGGCGCAATGCTCCACGAGGCCCTCACACCCCAGAACACTCACGTCAAACAGCTCATCACCCCCGGCGCGATCGGTGGTGGCGACCCGCTCTACGCCCCCGACGCCCTGGCCGATCGGCTCTGGAACCTCCATGCCCGACCCGGCCCGTTCCGCACCACCGTCGGCGCAGAGTCGGCGTAACCAGTGGGTGCAAGGGGACACGGCCGGACCCCATCCACCTCATCAACACGTTGCGCTGGCTCCGGCAAAGGTGTCGATTACGGCGCAGGTACCTCGGCCAACGATGCCGTCGTGACACCGTTGCGTCAGCTTTCTCCAAGCCCGCGCCCACGATGCCGCCCACGCCGCCGGCCAAAAGCTCGAAACCTGGATTCACGACCGCATCATGGACACCCTCAACCAATCCGACTAGCAGCTTCGGTGGAGGCGAAGAACCGCGCCACCGACGTAGCCATCGGCAGGAACCCTATCGCCACCTGCGGTGACAAGCTCGCAGGCGGACGCGCCCCTCACGAAGATCCGTCGATCTACTTCCCGTGGCCGCTCTCCGTGAAGCGAGACGACCCATGGCACGGTTGAGGTCTGCGACGCCGGGTATCCACCGGTCATGACCACCGAGCATCCGCCGCGCCAGTGTTCCCCACGGGCGGAGGATTACCCCACCGTTCGGATAGTCGCGGCCCGCGAAGCCCAGCTGATGCGGACGCTGGGGCGGGCGGTGAACATCCTCTCGGCCGCTGACGTGCCGTTCGCGGTCGGCGGGGACTGCGCCGTCCACGCTCGCGGCGGACCGCCAGCCGAGCACCAGGTGACCATCATCGCCTCGGACGAACACCTGACCGAGGCACGGACCGCGTTGGCTGCGGGTGGGATGCGGTCCATCGTTTCCTCCCGACTCGGGTCACGACGGCTCGTCGGCAGTGACCTCCGGGTCACCCTGCTGCATCCGGCCTCTACCACCGGGACCGGGGAGGGACTCCTCGAGCGTGCCGAGACGATGCGGATCGGGCAGATCTGGGCACCGGTCCTCAGCGGAACCGATCTGATGATCGACAAACTCCGTCGTCTCGGTTCCCATCGGTGTGATTTCGTGCCGATGCTGCCGGTCGCCCGCGCATTGCGCGAGCAGGTCGACTGGCCCACCGTGGCGGGGGCCACTGCCGACCTCCCCTGTGCCCGGGCATTTTTGGGGCTGCTCGACGACCTGGCGGTCACAGGGTCGCTGGAGGGGCGGCCCTGACCCACAAGGGCCAGGGCCCTGCCCCGCACCAGTGTTCGACCCGTGCACAGGTGCCGAACCGGCGGTTCAGCGGTTCGGGCTCACTGTTGCGCGGCCGCCAGCGTGGTGTTCAAAGTCTTGCTCGGCCTCATCGCGGCGTCGGCCTTCTCGCTGTCCGGCTGGTAGTAGCCGCCGATGTCAACCGGCGAGCCCTGCACCTCAATGAGCTCCCGCACGATGGTCTCCTCGTTTTCGGTCAACGCCTCGGCAAGCGTGGCGAAACGTTCCGCCAGTTCCTTGTCCTCGGTCTGCGCGGCGAGTTCCTGTGCCCAGTACAACGCGAGGTAGAACTGGCTGCCCCGGTTGTCGAGCTCGCCGGTCTTGCGCGACGGGTTCTTGTTCTCGTCCAGCAGCTTGCCGGTCGCCGCGTCGAGCGTCTTGGCCAGGATCTTGGCGTGCTCGTTGCCGGTCTTGATGCCGAGGTCCTCGAGGCTGACGGCCAGCGCCAGGAACTCACCGAGCGAATCCCATCGCAGGTGATTCTCCTCCACAAGCTGCTTGACGTGCTTGGGCGCCGACCCACCGGCGCCCGTCTCGTACATGCCACCGCCGGCCATCAGCGGCACGATCGACAGCATCTTGGCGCTCGTGCCGAGTTCCAGGATCGGGAACAGGTCGGTGAGGTAGTCGCGCAGGATGTTGCCGGTCGCGGCGATGGTGTCCATCCCGCGGATCAGCCGCTCCAGCGTGTACCGCATCGAGCGCACCTGCGACATGATCTGGATGTCGAGGCCCTCGGTGTCATGGTCCTGCAGGTACAGCTCGACCTTCTTGATCAGCTCGTTCTCGTGCGGGCGGTACGGGTCGAGCCAGAACAGGACCGGCATGCCGGAGTTGCGTGCCCGGGTGACCGCGAGCTTGACCCAGTCGCGGATCGGCGCGTCCTTGACGGTGCACATGCGCCAGATGTCACCAGCCTCGACGTGCTGGGTGAGAAGCACCTCACCGGTCTCGACATCCACGAAGTTGGCGTCGCCGTCCTCCGGAATCTCGAAGGTCTTGTCGTGCGAGCCGTACTCCTCGGCCTTCTGCGCCATGAGCCCGACGTTGGGGACGGTGCCCATGGTCGTCGGGTCGAACGCGCCGTTGGTCTTACAGAAGTTGATGATCTCCTGATAGATGCGCGCGAACGTGGACTCCGGCATCACCGCCTTGGCATCCTTGAGTCGCCCGTCTGCGCCGTACATCATGCCGCCCGAGCGGATCATCGCGGGCATCGAGGCGTCCACGATGACGTCGCTGGGCGAATGGAAGTTCGAGATGCCGCGAGCGGAGTCGACCATGGCCAACTCCGGACGGTGCTCATGGCAGTCGTGCAGGTCCTGAATGATCTCCTCGCGCTGCGTGCTCGGCAGTGTCTCGATCTTGTCGTAGAGATCGACGAGGCCGTTGTTGACGTTCACGCCCAGTTCGTCGAACAGCTTCTGATGCTTGGCGAAGGCGTCCTTGTAGAAGGTCTTCACCGCGTGACCGAAGACGATGGGGTGTGAAACCTTCATCATCGTCGCCTTGACGTGGAGGGAGAACATCACGCCCGTCTTGCGCGCATCCTCCATCTGCTCCTCGTAGAAGTCGAGCAAGGCCTTCTTGCTCATGAACATGCTGTCCATGATGTCGCCCTCGCCCAGGGTCAGCCCCTCCTTGAGGACGATCGTCTCGCCGCTCTTGGTCACCAACTCCATCCGGACCGTGCGCTGCCGGTCCAGTGTCATCGACTTCTCGCCGTGGTAGAAGTCGCCGTGCCGCATGTGCGCGACGTGGCTGCGCGAGGCCATCGACCACTCACCCATGCTGTGCGGGTGCTTGCGGACGTACTCCTTCACCGCCCGGGGTGCGCGGCGGTCGGAGTTGCCCTCACGCAGGACCGGGTTGACCGCACTGCCGAGGATCCTGCCGTAGCGCTGCCGGATATCGCGTTCCTCGTCGGTCTTGGGGGCTTCCGGAAAGTCCGGAATCTGGTAGCCCTTGCCCTGCAGTTCCTTGATGGCGGCCAGGAGCTGCGGCACAGACGCGCTGATGTTCGGCAGCTTGATGATGTTGGTCTCGGGCAGTTGCGTCAGCCGACCCAGCTCAGCCAAGTTGTCCGGGACGCGCTGCTCTTCGGTGAGGCGGTCGGGGAACTCGGCCAGGATCCGCGCCGGTACCGAAATGTCGCTGGACTCGACCTCGATGCCTGCGGCACCGGCGAAGGTGCGCACGATCGGCAGGAAGGCGTAGGTCGCGAGTAACGGCGCCTCGTCGGTCAGCGTGTAGATGATGGTTGGATGCTTATCGGCGCTCATGGTTGTTCTCCCGCGTCAGTTCGTTCCGAGGTCGATAGGCTCCTCGTGAGGCTATCGGTCTCGCGTCGAGTCCAGGTTAGGTGCGACATCATCAGAGCATATTCAAGCGCCCGATTTTGATTCACTTCGACCACTTTGGTTCACCATGCGAACACTCCGCGGTTCACGTGCCCATCGGTCGCGTTCGCCGGGACCAGGCTGCGCGCCTCGACGTCCAGTTTCCGTCCACCATCGGCCTCTCCGAAGCTTCGCCACCATGCACTCCACCGAGGCCTGGCGGCGCTACCGCGGACGACCGGATCAGGCGATCCGTGCGCCGGAGGGATCACCAGTCCGCGATCACCGGAACCACGCGCTCGCCCAAGATCTCGAGGGGCGTGATCGACGCGACGTCCGGCACCCATCCGTGAACGTGGGTGACTCCCAGCTTCGACAAGTCCTCGAGCTGACCCAACAGTGTGTCCACGTTCTGTCCGCCCGCACCCGGGTCGAGTGGGAACATCACGGTCTTCTCGATGGCGTCATAGTCGGTTCCGAGAGCGTCGCAGTGGCTCTTCAACACCTCCAGCTTGTGCGCGACCTCGGGTCCACCGAACAGGTTGCAGGCCTGTGCGTACTGCGCGACCAGCCGAAGCGTCTTCTTCTCACCCCCGCCGCCGATCAAAATCGGCGGGTGTGGGCGCCGCAGCGGCTGCGGCACATTCAGCGTGCGGCCGAGCTGGTAGTGCGCTCCCTCGAACGGTCCGTCGTTCTCGCTCCACATCTGCAGGCAGATCTGCAGAGTTTCCTCCAGTCGTTCGAAGCGTTCGGCCGTGGGCGGGAAGTGGAGCCCGAGTCCCACACTCTCGTCCTCGTTCCAGGCGGCGCCGATTCCCAGGTATGCCCGACCCTTGGACAGGACGTCGAGCGTGGTCACAGCCTTGGCGAGAAGGCCTGGCTCGCGGTAGACAGTCGCGGTGACCCAGGCCAGCAAGTCCACCTTCTTCGTGACGGCAGCGAGGTAGCCGAGAGTGGTGTAGGCCTCGAGCATCTCGGTGTCGATCGGTCCTACCGGTTCGATCTGCCAGAGATGATCCATGACGCTGATCTTGGCGAAACCCACGTCCTCGGCGGTGACGGCAATGCGAGACAAGTCGTGCGCGAGGGTCGACGGTCCGTCCGGAAAGGTGAAGTCGGCGATGTGCAGTCCAAGTTCCATAGCCCCACGTTAGGCTTGTTGCCTACGACTACCCAGGGATCGTCAGTACCACCTTGGCCACCTGACCGACTGGTAGAGGGTCGCGGTGTCCTGTGGCTGTGGACGGTCCGCGGTGTGCGACGTGCTCGATCTTGTACTCTCGCAGCGAGTTGCACGGATGAGGGGCGCGGATCTCCTATCCACAAGGATCTCCTCCTCGCTACCACCCCGAATGGCGTCCACCTGCAGGCGAATTCGACCGTATTGGAAGAATGTCGAGCGATCCGCGCCCTGTTCGACAGATCCTCGGGATCGAGCCCACCGCATTGTCGCCCTCGCCGCCCGCAACGACTGCGCCCGGGCCGCCGCACAGTCCTGGATACGGATGCGTCGAGCCGATCACGAACGCGAAACAGCCGTGCGCCAACGACTAACACCCGTCCGGGCTGCGTCCAGGCCCGCGCCGGCACCAGCACCGAACACGACTGCGCTAGTGATCACTTCCACCAATCCCGTCTGCGATGCGCGACAACGATGTCGTCGAAAGCCGTAGTGTCACCGGCATCCCACCGGCGATACCCCTCCGCGAGGTTGCGAGCGGTACGGCGACGCTCGCGACGCAGATCACGAGCATGGCCCTCACCGTCGTGGCACAGCGTGCACGAGCAAATCCCGGTGCCCGTGTACGCGAAAGCCCAGAAGCACTTCGTTGCGAGCAACCAGGCCCGACCTCCCTGAATCCGCTCAGGGAGGTCGCAGACGTCATGGCAGTCGGCGTGCCACGGTTCAACGGCAAGTTCGCCACGGCGAAGACGAACCCAGACAGGAGAATGTGCATCGGTACGGGACAAGGCGGTGGCTTTCAGCGCTCATGCGCCCCAGCCCGCTACCCCCGATTGAGGACGGACCGGGGCGGCGATTGGAGCACCGCATCCCTCGCCCGCCGAAGCGGGCGTCGCCATCCACAAGAACTCATGCACCCATCCTTGCATTCACATACGACAGACCCGAGCCGTCTATCACCCCGGACACCGCCGATACCTGTGATTCAATCTCGTCATGCGCAAATCACTGCTGGTTGTCGCGTTGATTGCGTCCGGGACGGTCTTCGCGGCCATGCCCGCGGGGGCGGCACCGACGCAGCCGTCCTGGTCGGGCGAGTACTCGGTGAAGCGCTTCGCCGCGACGAAGGACGGTACGAGCTTGGCCGCGCGGCAGTGGGAGCCCGACTTCGCCGATACGTACACATTCGAGACCAGTTGCGCGGACGACACCTGCGTGGCCACCGTGACAGATGGGCCCACACCAGCCAACCCGACACTGCCGCTACCGCCGCAGTACACCTGGGACGGGACCAGCTGGGTCCACACCTACGACTGGGAGTGGGACTGCTACCAGGGCGAGGGGGTGCCGAAGGTGTGGGCACCGGCGCACTCGGTTGCGTACTACACACCGCAACCAGACGGAACGCTGACCGGTTCCTGGCGTACCGACATCGACAGTGGCCCGTGCGAGGGCTCGGTGATCATGGACGTCGCGGCCTACCCCGTCGCGACGCCGCCCGGACCATTCGGCAGCAGTTCATAGCCGCCGCGACCGTGCTCCACCGGAAGTGTGTCAGCGAGCAGTCGGAGTGTCGGGCCGGCGATCGTCGGCGTACATGGCTTCGATTCTCGCCTTGATTTCGGCGGTGCTCATCGCGCTGGGCCGCCTCAGCGTGCGAGGTGTGGACACGGAAATCGTCGGAGTCGAGGGTGTCGCCATGAGAATTCTGCCTTCGTCGCTTCTAATGGGGCGCCGCCGTGAGCGGTCGCGCAGTTTCAGCAACCACGCACACATGTGATCTGATTCACACGCAGATGCGTTACATTTTTCGTTTCCCGCGTCGCCTGACTGCCTTCGCATGCCGGGCCTGTGGGACCTGCCGAGTTCGAGACGGTCCGCAAGTACTCCACTTCCGCTACGGCCGCCACTTCGCCTGCGCCAGGAAGACGGAGTCGCGCACGCACCCGTGGTGCACTCACGCACAGAGCAACCATGGAGCAGACTGATCAGGAATCGAGAAGCGACTGCCCGCGGGCGACATTAACGTCACTCGCATGAACATCGAATCCCTCGCCCTCGAAACCCCCGACCCCACCACCGCGAAAGCCTTCCACGCGGCCCTCGGCCTCGATGAACACATCAGTGCCCGCGACACGGACGCACCGACCACCGGCTTCCGCGGTTACACCCTCTCGCTCGTCATGTCCCAGCCGAACATCGTCGACGCCTACGTCGGGGCTGCCCTCGAAAATGGCGGCACCACAATCAAACCAGTCAAGAAGAGCCTGTGGGGGTACGGCGGTGTCCTGCAGGGTCCCGACGGAGCGCTCTGGAAGGTCGCGACATCGTCGAAGAAGAACACGGGGCCGGCGACCCGGCACATCGAGGACCTCGTCCTGCTGCTCGGCGTCGAAGACGTCAAAGCAAGCAAGCAGTTCTACCTCGACCACGGACTGGAAGTGACAAGAAGCTTCGGTCGCAAGTACGTCGAGTTCGCCACCGGCCCGAACGTCAAGCTCGCGCTCTACGGGCGCCGCGCCCTCGCGAAGGACGCCGGCGTCTCCCCCGACGGCACCGGCGCCCACCGGATCGTCATCAGCGGCGACGCCGAACCCTTCACTGACCCCGACGGCTTCACTTGGCAAACAGTGTGAATCGGAGAAGTCCTCGGGCGCGAGTTGGGGCCGGTGCCTCATCGTCACCGGCCCAGTTCGGTCGACACGGAAAACTGTGTGGCGTGGATCACATCCCCGCGATGCGACCGGCCGGCCGATCTAGCATTTCCTCACGCCAGTACAGACCGAGTACCGGTCGCCGATGCCATCTCCGACGCCCGAGAAGGCATTGGCAGCCAGGCAAACCACCAGGCACACCGGCGCGGACCCAGTCGTCCGATGCAGAGCGCGGTGGCGTCCTGTTGCACGTCCCGGCGAGGCCCGGCCGGAGCGGAGAACACTCCGACCGGGCCGCTTCGGCTTACAGAGGGCCCACCGCACTCCCGGACGATCCCGGGACGCGCATGTCACGGCAGTCGAGAGGTTCCGGAGACACGGAAGCTGGACAGCCCCGAACCGGAATCGCGCAGTCCGGTCCGCGCCGCCCTTACCCGATACAGACGAGTACACCCACGACCACGACTGCAACCAGCGAGGCGCCGCCGCAGATCAGCCACGCGCGCGTTGCGAGCTGCCGCCACTGATCAAACCGACCAGCCACTTCCGCGACCGCGACCGCTCGCCCCAGGTCCGCGTCGGACGGCTGCGCCTCCGAGAGGCGGCGGGCCTTTGCATCCGCCCGTGCCGCCACAGCGAACGAGACGGGGACCACCAGCAGCGCAACCACCAGTAGGCCAACCATCGCACCCGTACCCGTCCCGAGCATTCTCATTCCTTCCACTCCACACGACGCCCGTCACGGGTGCCGGTATCGATCACCGGACCCACGAGCACAACCAATCCCCCGTCAGCTATATCGCCGAACTGCCGCCGGGTGTTGCACTCCGGCCTACCGCGGGCCGGCGAAGGTCCATAAGCCTGGATGCACCGATCTGGACGAGTCCGTGGGTGGGTCGTAACGGCGAAATGCCCTGTCGTAGTGGAAGAATTGAACTTCTCACAGAAACAATT